>NZ_CP050137.1:2963695-3702390 GCF_013344685.1 Sphingomonas sp. CL5.1 | reverse complement strand
GCCGCTGGATCGCTATTGATCGCCTCGCGTAGTTCCGCGCCCGTATAGCCAATGTCGGCCGCGTTGACGAAGATGGCGGGAATGCCCGCGTTGATAAGCGTGGCGCGGAGCTTGCCGCCGGGGACGATATCCTCCGGCACGTCGAGTTCGTCGATGAGGTTGCCGGTTGGGAACATCGCCCCTCCGTCATCGGCCGGATCGAGGAATTCGAGCACGATCTCGGCCGCCGGGAAGGTCACACCGTCCAGCATGAAATCGCCAGTTTCCTGCGCCGCGCCATCCGCCACCGGCACATGCGCGATGATCGTCTTGCCGATATTCGCCTGCCAGATGCGCACGGTGCAGATGCCGTCCGTCGCGCGGGCCGGATCGACGTAACCCGCGTGGATCGCGAACGCGCCGGCGGCGGTGGAAAGGTTGCCGCAATTGCTCGACGAGTCGACGAAATCGCTGTCGATCGCGATCTGTCCGTAGAGATAGTCGACGTCATGATCGGCCCGCGCACTGGGCGAGACGATCACGCATTTGCTGGTGCTGGAGGTCGCCCCGCCCATGCCGTCGATCTGCGCGCCATAGGGATCGGGGCTGCCGATCACGCGCTGGAACAGCCGGTCGCGCGCGCGGCCCGGCACGCGGCAGCGCTCCGGCAAATCCTCCAGCCGGAAGAACACGCCCTTGCTCGTGCCGCCGCGCATAAAGGTGGCGGGGATGCGGACCTGCGCCTGTCCTATCACGCCGCCTCCAACTCGGAGGCGAGGAAATCCTGCGCGAAGCGTTGCAGCACGCCGCCCGCCTCGTAGATCGAGACTTCCTCGGCCGTATCGAGCCGGCACGTCACCGGCACCCGCGTGACGACGCCGTTGGCGCGGTGGATGATGAGCGTCAGGTCCGCCCCCGGCTCGCGCGCGCCGGTCACGTCATAGGTCTCGGTGCCGTCGAGCGCGAGGTTGAGCCGCGTGGTGCCCGGCTTGAACTCCAGCGGCAGCACGCCCATGCCGATCAGGTTGGTGCGGTGGATGCGCTCGAAGCCCTCCGCCACGATCGCCTCCACGCCCGCGAGCCGCACGCCCTTCGCCGCCCAGTCGCGCGACGAGCCTTGGCCGTAATCGGCCCCGGCGATGATGATGAGCGGCTGGCGGCGATCGAGATAGATCTCGATCGCCTCCCACATCCGCATCACCTTGCCGTCCGGCTCGACGCGGGCGAGCGAGCCTTTCCGCACCGCGCCGTCCACCACCGCCATCTCGTTGACGAGCTGCGGGTTGGCGAAGGTGGCGCGCATCGCGGTCAGGTGATCGCCGCGATGGGTGGCATAGGAGTTGAAGTCCTCCTCAGGCACGCCCATCCGCGTCAGATATTCGCCCGCCGCCGAGCTCGCGAGGATCGCGTTCGAGGGCGAGAGGTGGTCGGTGGTGATATTGTCCGGCAGGATCGCCAGCGGGCGCATCCCCGTCAGCGTGCGCGGGCTGGCCGCGAGCGCGCCGACGCCTTCGGTATCCCAATAAGGCGGGCAGCGGATATAGGTGGATCGCGGTCGCCAGTCGTAGAGCGGGCTGGCCTTCTCCGTCGCGCCGGTGCGGGCGAACATCGGGTCATAGACCTGATGGAACTGCTCCGGCTTCACCGAGGATTCGACGATCGCGTCGATCTCCTCATCGCTCGGCCACAGATCCTTCAGGCGGATTTCCTTGCCGTCCGCCACGCCCAGCACGTCGCGCTCGATATCGAAGCGCACCGTTCCCGCGATCGCATAGGCGACCACCAGAGGCGGCGAGGCGAGGAACGCCTGCTTGGCATAAGGATGGATGCGCCCGTCGAAATTGCGGTTCCCGGAGAGGACGGCGGTGGCATAGAGATCGCGCTCGATGATCTCCCGCTGGATCGCCGGATCGAGCGCGCCGGACATGCCGTTGCAGGTGGTGCAGGCGTAGGCGACGATGCCGAAGCCGAGCGTCTCCAGCTCCGGCAGCAGACCAGCTTCCTTGAGATAGAGCCGCGCCACCTTCGACCCCGGCGCGAAGCTGGTCTTGACCCACGGCTTGCGCGTCAGGCCCAACGCATTGGCCTTCTTCGCGACCAGCCCGGCGGCGACCACGTTGCGCGGGTTGGAGGTGTTGGTGCAGCTCGTGATCGCGGCGATGATGACCGCGCCGTCCGGCAGCAGCCCCTCGCGCTCTTCTGCCATCGCGGCGTCGAGATTGACGGCGATGCCGCGTTCCTCCAGCGCCGAGGTCGGCAGGCGGCGGTGCGGGTTGGACGGGCCGGCCATGTTGCGGACGACCGTGGAGAGGTCGAACGTCAGCACGCGCTCATATTCGGCGCTCCTCAGCGCCTCCGCCCACAGGCCGGTGACCTTGGCATAGGTCTCGACCAATGCGACCTGCTCCGGCGCGCGGCCGGTCAGCTTCAGATAGTCGATCGTCTGCCGGTCGATGTGGAACATCGCGGCGGTCGCGCCATATTCGGGGCACATGTTCGAGATGGTCGCGCGGTCGCCGATCGTCAGGCTGTCCGCGCCCTCGCCGAAGAACTCCACCCACGCGCCGACCACGCGCTCCCGGCGCAGGAACTCGGTGAGCGCCAGCACGATGTCGGTGGCGGTGATGCCAGGCCGGCGCCTGCCGGTGAGCTTGACGCCGACGATATCGGGCAGCCGCATCATCGACGGGCGGCCGAGCATCACCGTCTCCGCCTCCAGCCCGCCGACGCCGACCGCGATCACGCCCAAGGCATCGACATGCGGGGTGTGGCTGTCCGTGCCGACGCAGGTGTCCGGGAAGGCCACCCCGTCGCGCGCCTGCACCACCGGGGACATCTTCTCCAGGTTGATCTGGTGCATGATGCCGTTGCCGGCGGGGATCACGTCGACATTCTCGAACGCCTTCCTGGTCCATTCGATGAAGTCGAAGCGATCCTCGTTGCGGCGATCCTCCACCGCGCGGTTCTTCGCGAAGGCTTCGGGATCGAACCCGGCATATTCCACCGCGAGGCTGTGATCGACGATGAGCTGCGTCGGCACCACGGGGTTGACCTTGGCCGGATCGCCACCCTGATCCGCGATCGCATCACGCAGCCCGGCGAGATCGACCAAGGCCGTCTGGCCGAGGATGTCGTGGCAGACGACGCGGGCGGGATACCAGGGGAAATCCATGTCGCGCCGACGCTCCACGATCTGCCGCAGCGCATCGTCCAGCAGCGCCGGATCGCAGCGCCGCACGAGCTGCTCGGCCAGCACGCGCGAAACATAGGGCAGGCCGTCATAGGCGCCCGGCCGGATCGTCTCGATCGCCGCGCGGGCGTCGAAATAATCGAGCGCGGTGCCGGGCAACGGCTTGCGATAGGTGCTGTTCATTCCAATCCTTCCCGATCGACGCCGAAGGTGAAGCGCCCGGCGGCGGCCATCCGCTCCTGTCCTTGCCCGTCGCGGCTGGTGGCCAGTGCGGTGATCGTCGCCAGCCCGTCGCCTTCGCGGACGCACCACGCCTCGAATCGCAATTCGCCGTGCCCGCATCCGATCGTCACATCCTCGCAGCGGCGGAGCATCGGCCGGTCGCCCAGCGCGATCCGCGCCCGCGCGGCAGCGGCATCGATGATGCGCTGGAACAGGTCGGTCCCTTGCGGATGGATGCGGTCAGGCATATTCGCATAATCCGCAATGCGGCTGGTAGCTGGAAGGGCTGAAAGAGCGAAGGGCTGCAAATGCCAGGTTGCGAATTAGCGAATTTTGCGAAGATCGGATGACGATGCGCAAGGCATATATGGGCGTGCGGCTGCGACGGTTGCGCGAGGAGCGGAGCCTCAAGCAGGTCGAGCTGGCGCAGGCGCTCGGCATCTCGCCGAGCTACCTGAACCAGCTCGAGCAGAACCAGCGCCCGCTGACGGTGCCGATCCTGCTCAAGCTCAACGCGGTGTTCGGGATCGACGTCCAGCTATTCTCCGAGGACGAGGAGGCGCGGCTCATCACCGACGTGCGCGACGCGATCGCCGATGGCGGCGAGAGCGTGTCGATCGCCGAGCTGCGCGAGCTGGCCGCGAACATGCCGGCGGTGGGGCGCACGCTCGTCGCGCTGCACCGGCGCTATCGCGAGGCGATCGAGCGGGGCGACGCCATGGCGGCCGAGCTGGGCGACGAATGGACCGCCGGCGGCCGCGCGCGCCAGCCGTTCGAGCAGGTCCGCGATTTCTTCTACGCGCGCCACAACCATGTCGCGCCGCTCGATGAAGCCGCCGAGCGCATCTATCGCGATGCCGCGCTGTCACCGCGCACGACCCATGCCGGGCTGATCGCTTGGCTCAGGCGGCGGCATGGAGTGGAGGTGGCGATCGAGGAGGCAGGTACTGCCCCGCGCCGCTTTGACGCGCCGCGCCATCTGCTGCACCTCTCCGCCGATCTCTCGCCGGGCCAGCAGGTGTTCCAGATGGCGACGCAGCTCGCCTTCCTCGAACTCGACGAGGAGATCGGGCGGCTGGCGGAGAACGCGATCCTCGCCGATCAGGAGGCGCGGCGGCTCGCCCGTATCGGCCTCGCCAATTATTTCGCGGGCGCGCTGGTGCTGCCTTATGGCGATTTCCTCGCGGCGGCGGAGGCCGAGCATTATGATATCGAGCGCCTCGGCCGGCGCTACGGCGTCGGGTTCGAGACGATCTGCCATCGCCTCTCGACCTTGCAGCGCCCCGGCGCGCGCGGGGTGCCGTTCTTCTTCGTGCGGGTGGATCGCGCCGGCAATATCTCGAAGCGCCAGTCGGCGACCGATTTCCACTTCTCGCGCGTCGGCGGCACCTGCCCATTATGGAAGGTCTATGAGGCGTTCGCGCAACCGGGCCGCGTGCTCCGCCAGATCGCGCGGATGCCCGATGGCCGCACCTATCTGTGGATCGCGCGGACGGTGACGAGCGGCGGCGGCGCCTTCGGCCAGCCCGGCAAGACCTTCGCGGTCGGGCTGGGCTGCGACATCCGCCACGCCGGCCAACTGATCTATTCGCGCGGGCTCGATCTCGCCGATCCGAGCGCCGCTACGCCGATCGGCGCGGGGTGCAAGGTATGCGATCGCCCCGCATGTCCGCAGCGCGCGTTCCCGCCGATCGGCCGCGCCTTGACCATTGACGAGAACCTCGCGACCTCCGTTCCCTATCCGGTCGCGTGACGCTTGCTGACGGCGAGATCGCGGCGGTGAAGCGTGAAATCGCGCCCATCACCAGATACGTCGCCCCAGGCACAGTGCCCGATGGCGGCGAACGGTGGCGCGCCGTCGCCGGATGCGGCGCGAGAGCGCGAGAAAAATTACACAAGCGCGCGATCTCGGGTTAGGGTCGCTCCGCGCGGTCGCGGGGTATGGTTACGCTACATGAAATTGACGTTCGACGCTCGCGCGCGGGCGATCCTGAAACGATTGCCGGCCGTGAATCCTTATTCGGTGCTCGAAATCCTGTTGCTCGCCGGCCTGGCGGCGCAGGTGGCGCGGCTCGCCTGGACGGTGGTGACGCCGGTCGCGCCGCTGGGTGAGTGGCGGCCCGCCGGCCCGACGATCCCGATGGCGCCGGCCGACGTGTTGCGCGGCGCCGATCCCTTTTATCGCGGCGGCGCACCGGACGGCGGCGCGTCGGCGGTGGTCACCTCGCTGCACCTCATTTTATACGGCACGCGGATCAATGAGGCGACCGGGCGTGGCTCGGCGATCATCGCCGGGCCGGACGGCGTGCAGAAAAGCGTCGCGGTGGGCGAGGAGGTCGCGCCCGGCGTGGTGCTGAGGGAGGTGGCGTTCGATCATGTGACGCTCGATCGCGGCGGCGCGCGGGAGGATCTTTTCCTCGACCAGTCGAGCGGCGGCGGTGCGGGCGCGAGCATGGCGCCGGCATCCGTTCCGGCCGCCGCGGCAGGGCCGCAATCGCTTGCCGCCGGCGAGCCGATCGCGGTCGACAGGTTTCAGGCCGATATCGGCTTCGTGCCGCGAATCGACGGCGGGCGGATCATCGGCCTCGTCGTGCGGCCGCAAGGCTCGGCGGCGGCGTTCCGTGCCGCCGGGCTGATGGAGGGTGACATCATTACCGCGATTGGAGGCCGGCCAGTGAACAGCCCGGCCGATTTCGACGCTATCCTCGGTGGGTTGAAGAACGGCGGCACCCTGTCGCTGACGGTGCTGCGCGGCGGGCAGCCGCTGCCGCTGTCCGTGCCGGTGGCGCCGCGATGAGGCTGCTTCCGCTCGCGACCGGAATCGCGCTGGCGCTGGCCGCGCCAGCATTCGCGCAGACGACGCTCAACGTGCGCGACGCCGATATCCGCGCCTTCATCGCCGACGCGGCGAAGGTGACGGGGCGCGTCTTCATCATCGACGGGCGGGTGCAAGGCAAGGTGACGGTCGTCACCGACCGGCCGCTCAGCAAATCCGAATATTTCGAGGTGTTCCTCTCGACGCTTCGCGCGAACGGCCTCGTCGCGGTGCCGACGAGCGACGGCGCGCTGCGCGTCCAGCCGATCGACAATGCCGCCGCCCAGCCCGGCCGCGTCGGGCTGGCGGGGGCGGCGCGCAACCAGTTCGTGACCGAGATCGTCCGCTTGCGCTCGATCGACGCGCAGAGCGCGGTCGATACGGTGCGCCCGCTGGTCAGTCCGCAGGGATCGGTGACGGCGAATCGCGGCGGCAATTCGATCGTCGTCGCGGATTTCGCCGACAATATCCGCCGCGTGCGCGAGGTGCTGCAACGGATCGACACGGACAGCGCCTCGACTCGCGTGATCGCGCTCAAGAACGCGGGCGCGCGCGACATCGCCACCGCGCTGCAAGGGCTGATCGGCACCTCGGCGCAGGGTGGCGGCCAGACGACCAGCGTGGTCGCGGTGGAGGGGGCCAATTCGGTCGCGCTGCGCGGCGATCCGACGACCGTGGCGCGACTGGCGCAGGTCGCGGTCGATCTGGACCAGAAGGCCAAGAGCGGCACCGAAATCCGCGTCGTCTTCCTCGAGCACGCCGACGCCGCGCAATTGCTGCCGGTGCTGCAACAACTCGTCGGACAGACGCCGGACCAGATTCCGCAGACCACGCTGACGCAATCGAATTTCGGCGCTTCCTCCTCCTCCGGCGGTAGCGGCACGGCGCGCACGGGCGGCAACTCGCTGTCGGCGATGGTCGCCTCCCAGACGCAGGCGCAGGCCGCGCCTGGCAGCGGCAACGCCGGGCAGGCGGCGATCACGACGCAGGGCGGCCGCGCCCCGGCGGTGGTGACGCGCTTCGTCGGCGCGAACGCGATCGTCATCGCCGCGCCCGCCGACATCCAGCGCCAGCTTTCGGAGGTCGTCCGCCAGCTCGACACGCGGCGCGAGCAGGTGCTGGTCGAGGCGATCGTCGCGGAGGTTTCCGACGCGACCGCCAACAAGCTCGGCTTCCAGTTCCTGCTCGGCAGCCTGAAGGGCGGGGCGTTCGGCGCGACCAGCTTTGCCAGTTCCGCGCCCAATCTGCTGACCATCGCCGGCGCGATCGGCGCGCGGAAGCTGGCGACCACCACCACCACCGTCAACGGCACCACCACCGTCACCAGCACCGACAGCAGCATCAGCGACGCCCTGGCGCAGCAGGCGGTGAACTCGATCCTCGGGTCGAGCGGCGCGCTGGCGGGCTATGGCGGCCAGATCGGCGACACGATCTTCGGCTCGATCATCAATGCGGTGAAATCGGACACGACGTCGAACCTGTTGCAGGCGCCGAGCCTCATCACGCTCGACAATCAGGAAGCGCGCATCCTCGTCGGGCAGGAGATCCCGATCACCACCGGTCAGGCGTTGAGCCAGAATTTCGACAATGCCTTCCGCACGGTGCAGCGCGAGAATGTCGGCATCCAGCTCGAGGTCAGGCCGCAGGTCAATTCCTCCGGCTCGATCAAATTGTTCCTGCACCAGCAGGTCAGCTCGATCGCCGGGCCGGTCTCCAGCGACAATTCGGACCTGATCCTCAACAAGCGCGAGGTGGAGACGACGCTGACCGTCGACGACGGACAGATCGCGATCATCGGCGGCCTGCTCGACGACAATGAGCGGCGCACGATCGAGAAGATTCCGCTGCTCGGCGACATTCCGGCGCTGGGGCACCTGTTCCGCTCCAAGGCGAAGACGCGGACCAAGACCAACCTGATGGTGTTCATCCGCCCGACGATCCTGCGCACGCCGGAGGACAATCGCCGCGTCACCGAGCAGCGCTACGGCTATCTGCGACTCCAGCAGGGCACACAGGACCGGACGCGCGAGCCGTCGATCGACGAGCTGGTGCGCGATTACATGGGCGCCGCGCCGCCGATCCCCTCCGCGCCGGTGCCGGGTAATATCGAGGACCCGCGCGTCAACGTGCCGGTGCAGCGCAATTCGACGGTGACGATCAAGCGCGGGAAGGCAAAATGAACGCGCCGGTGGAGGACGGGGAGGGGCCCGCCGCAGTCGCGGTGGCGGCGCAGCTTCCCTATGCCTTCGCGCGGCGTTTCGGCGTGATCTTCGATGGCGAGCGGGTCGCGTTGCGTGCGGGGGCCGATCCCAGGGCGCTGATCGAGGTGCGGCGCGTCGTCGGCCATCCGTTCCCCGTCGAGCTGGTCGAGCCGGCCGCGTTCGATCGGCTGCTGAGCGACAATTACGCGATGGACGGGCAGGCGACCGCGCTGGCGGCGGTCGGCATGGGCGATGAGCTCGACCTGCTGGCCGACGGCATACCCACGGCGGAGGATCTGCTCGACACCGCCGACGACGCGCCCGCGATCCGCCTCATCAATGGCGTGATCGCCGATGCCGCGCGGCACGGCGTGAGCGACATCCATATCGAGCCTTACGAGACGGGCCTCGTCGTCCGCATGCGGATCGACGGGGTGCTGCGCGAGACATTGCGGATGCCGCCGCATGTCGCGCCGGTGGTGGTGAGCCGCATCAAGGTGATGGCGCGGCTCGATATCGCCGAGCGGCGCGTGCCGCAGGACGGTCGCATGGGGCTGACACTGGGCGGGAAATTACTCGACGTGCGCGTCTCCACGCTGCCGAGCCGCGCGGGCGAGCGGGTGGTGCTGCGCATCCTCGACAAGGACAATGCCGGGATCGACCTCGACGCGCTCGGCATGACGCGGCGGATGCACGCGCTGATCGACAGCGCGATCCACGAGCCGAACGGCATCGTCCTCGTCACCGGTCCGACCGGCAGCGGCAAGACCACCACGCTCTATGCAGCGCTGCGCCTGCTCAACGACGGCAGCCGCAACATCCTGACGGTGGAGGACCCGGTCGAATATGCCGTCGACGGGGTGGGGCAGACGCAGGTCAACCCCAAGGTCGGGCTGACCTTCGCCGCCGGGCTGCGCGCGATCCTGCGGCAGGACCCGGACGTGGTGATGGTCGGCGAGATCCGCGATCGCGAGACGGCGGAGATCGCGGTGCAGGCGTCGCTGACCGGGCATCTCGTGCTGTCCACCGTCCACACCAACGACGCGGTGGGCGCGATCACGCGGATGCGCGACATGAAGGTCGAGCCGTTCCTGCTCGCTTCCACCCTGCGCGCGGTGGTGGCGCAGCGGCTGGTGCGGCGGCTGTGCCCGTCGTGCCGTCGGCCGGTGACGGCGGGTGAGACGGTCGCCACCTTGCTGGGCATCGCGCCCGATGCGCCGGTTTACGAGCCGGGCGGCTGCGCGGAATGCTCGCACAGCGGCTACAAGGGCCGCGTCGGCGTGTTCGAGGCGGTGCGCGTGGACGAGACGGTCCGCCGCCTGATCAACGAGGGTGGCGACGAGGCGGCGATCGCCCGCCGCGCCTTCGCCGCCGGCGACACGCTTGCCGCCGCCGCGCGCCGGCTGGTGGAGCAGGGCGTTACCACAGCCGGGGAAGCGGTGCGCGTCTCCCGCCACGACGCGATGGAAGCCGAACCGGCCGATGGCTGACTTCGACTTTCTCGCGATCGACACGCGCGGCAACGAGACGCGCGGCCATGTCGCGGCGGCCGATGCGGATGCGGCGCGGGCGATGCTCGACCGGCGGCGGCTTTATGTCGTGAAGATCGAGCCGGGCGCGGCACGGCCGGCGCGGGGCAAGCCGTTGTTCGGGCTGCAATTGCTCGCCGGGCGGATGTCGACGAAGCAGCTCACCCTGTTCACCCGCCAGCTCGCCACGCTCAACCGCGTCTCGCCGCTGGAGGAATCGCTGCGCACGATCACGCGGCAGGCCGAGCAGGAGGGGACGCGCGCGATCGTCGCCACCGTTCATGCCGGCGTGGTCGAGGGGCGGCGGCTGGCCGACGCGATGGGGCGGGAGCCGCGCAGCTTCCCGACGCTCTACCGCGCGATGGTGTCGGCCGGCGAAAGCTCCGGCACCTTGCCGACGATCCTCGACCGACTGGCGGTGCTGCTCGAGCGGCAAGCGGAGATTCGCGGCAAGATGCTGACCGCGCTCACCTATCCCGCGATCCTGGCGGTGGTGGCGATGGGCGTGGTGCTCGCGCTGATGGCGTTCGTCGTGCCGCAGGTGGTGGAGCAGTTCGATACGGTCGGGCAGCAACTGCCGCTGCTGACGCGGATCGTGATCGGCCTGTCGCACCTGCTGGTCCGTTGGTGGTGGGCGATCCTGCTGCTGCTCGCCGCCTGCGCGTGCGCGGCGTGGCTGGCGCTGCGCCAGCCGCCGATCCGGCTGCGCTTCGATAGCTGGCTGCTGCGCGTGCCGTTCCTCGGTCGGCTGATCCGCGATCTCCATGCCGCGCGGATGGCGCGGACACTGGCGACGATGGTGGCGAGCCGGCTGCCGCTGCTGGAGGGCCTGGCGCTGACCGCCGGCACGATCCACAATCGCCGCCTGCGCCTTGCCTCCGACGAGATCACCGAATCGATTCGCGGCGGCGGCAGCCTGTCCGGTGCGATGCGGCGGACGGGGGTATTCCCGCCCTTGCTCACTTATCTCGCCGCGTCGGGCGAGGCGGCGGGGCGGCTCGACGAGATGCTGGAGCGCGCCGCCGATTACCTGGAGCGCGAGTTCGATCGCTTCACGGCCACCGCGCTCTCGCTGCTGGAGCCGGCGATCATCGTCGTGATGGGCGGCGTGGTGGCGACGATCGTGCTGTCGATCCTGCTCCCGATTCTCCAGCTCAACACGCTTGCCGGCCAGTAGAGGATGATGATGCGTACCGAGGAACAGAAGCGCCGCCGCCGCCGCCGCCGCGAGGAGGGGTTCACCCTTGTCGAGCTGATGGTGGTGATCGTCATCATCGGCCTGCTCGCCACGATCGTCGCACTGAACGTGCTGCCGTCCGGCGACTCCGCGCGCATCCAGAAGGCGAAGGCGGATATCGCCAACATCGAGCAGGCGCTGGAACTCTACAAGCTCCAGATCGGCAGCTACCCCACGACGACGCAGGGGCTGGGCGCGCTGGTGACGGCGCCGCAGGGCGTGGACGCGGCGCGCTATCAGGCGGGCGGCTATCTCAAGAAGCTACCGGACGATCCGTGGGGCCGACCGTATCTCTATGCCGCGCCGGGGAAGCATTCCGCCGCCGACGTATGGAGCCTCGGCGCGGACGGCAAGGAAGGCGGCGAGGGCGTCGATGGCGATATCGGCTCCTGGCAATAGCTATCCGGGCCGATCGGCGGGCTTCACGCTGATCGAGTTGATGGTCGTCATGCTGGTGATCGCGCTGGCGACGGCGGCGGCGGTGCTGGCGATGCCCGATCCGCGCGGGCGCGTGATCGATGAGGCGGCGCGCTTCGCCTTGCGCGTCCGCGCCGCGCGTGACGGCGCGATCGTCGACGCGCGGCCGGTGAGCGTGTGGGTGACGCCCGGCGGCTATGGCTTCGATCGCTGGGAGGGCGGACGCTGGGTGGCGATGGATGAGAAGCCGTTGACGGTTGCGCAATGGGGGCGGGGCACTACCGCGACGATCGGCGACCGGCTGCGCGTCACCTTCGACGCGACCGGCATGGCGGATCGTCCGGCGGCGATTCCGCTGCTGCGCGAGCGCGCGCGGGCGACGGTGACGATCGACCCGACCGGCGCGGTGCGCGTCGATGGCTGAGCGGCGCCTGTCCGAACGCGGCTTCACGCTGATCGAGATCATGGTCGCGCTGGCGGTGTTCAGCCTCGCGGCGCTGGCGCTGATCCGGCTGGAGGGCGCGACGATCCGCTCGACCGGCGTGCTGGATACGACGCTCCTCGCCCAGACCGTCGCGCGCAATATCGCGATCGAGGCGGTCACCGATGCCCGTCCGCCCACCGCGGGCAGGATCGAGGGCAGCGAGCGTAACGGCGGCCGCGACTGGCATTGGACGCGCGAGGCGCGCACGATCGGCGACGGGCAGGTGATGCGGATCGACGTCACCGTTTCGGGCCAGGACGGTCGCGAGGCCGCCCGGATGACGATGGTCCGCCCGCCGGCGGAGCAGACGCAATGAGCGCGCATCGTACAGCCGGTTTCACGCTGGTCGAGGTGATGATCGCGCTGCTGATCTTCGGGATGATCGCGGCGGCCGGCGTGGCGATGCTGTCGTTCAGCATCCGGGCGCAGGGCACGGCGGGCGCGCGGCTCGACGATATCGGCGCGGTGCAGCGGCTCGCGTCGATCCTCGGCGCCGATCTGGCGCAGGCGGTCGATCGGCCGGCACGCGACGAGCGTGGCGTGCTGCTGCCGGCCTTCGTCGGCACCGCGACGACGCTGCGGCTGGTGCGCGGCGGCTGGGGCAATATCGACGATGCGCCGCGCGCCTCCTTGCAGAAGGTCGAATACCGGCTCGCCGGAGAGGCGATCGAGCGCGTCGGCTATCCGATGCTCGACGGCGTCGAACCTTATCCCCCCGGCGCGATGCTGGAAGGGGTCAAGGCGATCGCGCTGCGCTACCGCTTTCAAGGCGCGTGGAGCGACCATTGGGACGGGACGCAGGGTGCGCCGCTGCCGGAGGCGGTGGAGCTGACGATCACGCGCCGGGATGGCACGACGCTGCGCGAAATGTTCCTCGCCGGCACCGGCTACGCGCCGCTCGGGACGGGCAGGAACAATGTCCTCTGAGCGCGAGCGTGGCGCGGCGCTGCTCACCGTGCTGCTGCTCGTCGCGGTGATCGCGGTGATGGCGGCGGCCGGGCTGGAGAAGCTGCGGCTGGCGACGCGGCTCGGCGGCAATGCCATCGCGCTCGAACAGGCGCGCGCCTATGCGCAGGCGGCGGAGACGCTGGCGACGACCCGCATCACCGCGTTGCTGCGGCAGGACGCCAGCCGCGTCACGCTGGCCGGCGGATGGAGCGGCCGCCCCATCGCGCTGCCGCTGCCGGAGGGGACGGCGATCGCGCGCGTCACGGACGGCGGGAATTGCTTCAACCTCAACAGCCTCGTCACGCATGGACCGGACGGGCGCTACGCCGCCTACACGCCCGCGGTCGACCAGTTCGCGCGGCTGATGCGGCTGATCGGCGTCAGCAATGGCGAGGGCATCGCCGCCGCCGCCGCCGACTGGATCGACAGCGACGACACGCCGCTGCCGGGCGGCGCTGAGGACGCGGCCTATCTCGGTGGCCAGCCCGGCTATCGCACTTCCGGCACGCTGATGGCCGATCCCAGTGAATTGCGCGCCGTCGCCGGCGTGACGGCCGAAAGCTACGCGAAGCTGCGGCCGTGGATCTGCGCCCTGCCGCGCGCCGAGCGATCGCGGATCAACGTCAACACGCTCACGCCCGAACAGGCCCCGCTGCTCGCGATGCTGCTGCCGGACGGTAGCGGCATGGCCGGCGCGCGCGCGATCCTCATGCGCCGGCCGCCCGACGGCTATGCCAATCGCGACGCCATCTGGAAACCGGCCGGCCAGTCCGGGATCAGCGCCGATCCGCTCGCGGCCGGTCAGGTGGATGTCACCTCGCGCTGGTTCGCGCTGCGCGTGGAGGTTACGGTGCGCGGCATAACGATGGAGGAACGCGGGCTGATCGACGCGAGCACACTTCCCGCGCGGCTCGTCTCGCGGCAATGGGGGGAATTGTGACGACCGCGACGTTGCTCTTTCTCCCGCCGCGCATCGGCGATCCGTGGCGCTGGCTGCGGATCGATGGCGATGCCGTGGCCGCGCGCGGCGAGGGCGTGCCGGAGGCTGACGGCGCGCCCGTCGTGGCGGTGGCGCCCGCCGACGCGGTGACGTTGCACTGGGCCGCCTTGCCCGCGCGCTCGATCGCGCAGGCCGCTGCCGCCGCGCGGATCGTGGTGAGCGACGCCAGCGCGACGCCGCAGGAGCAGCTCCACGTCGCGGTCGGCGAGGCGGAGGGCGAGGACCGTCCGATCGGCGTGGTCTCCGCCGCCCGGATGCGGGAGTGGCTCGATTCGCTGCTGGCGATCGGCGTTGATCCCGCGACGATGATCCCCGCCCCGTTGCTGCTGCCGGCGACGGAGGACGGCTTCGTCCGCGCCGATCTCGGCGGGCAGGCAGTGGTGCGCGGGCCGGCGAGCGGATTCGCCGACGAGCAGGGCCTCACCGAATTCATCACCGGTGGCGTCGCGCCCGAGACTTTGGACCGCGCGGCGCTGGAGCGGGCGCTGGCGAGCGCGGCCGCCGCGCCGCCGCTCAACCTGCGGCAGGGGGCGTTCATGCGCCGTCGTCGCCGCGCGATCGACTGGGCGCTGGCGCGGCGGCTTGCGCTGTTGCTCGCGCTGATACTGCTGGCGACGCTGGCGATCGATCTGGCGACGATCGCCCGCTATGCGCTCGCCGCCGATCGACTGGAGGCGCAGGCGGATGCGATCGCGCGTCGGGCGCTGCCCCGCGACGCCGGCGCGGTGGCGGACGCGAGCCGCGCGCTCGACGAGCGGCTCTCGCGGTTGCGCGGGCCGGGGCAGGGCTTCACGCGGACGGTCGCCGCCGCGCTGTCCGCGATCCGCCCGGTGCAGGGCGCGGAGGTGGAGGCGCTCGATTTCCAGCCCAACGGCGATCTCGGCATCACGGTGACGGTGGACGGCGACGCCGTGGCCAATGCGCTCCAGGCCCGCCTGCGCGACGCCGGCTTCGCGGTGAGCGGCGGCGCGTTCGAGTCGACCGGCGGGCGATTGAAGGGGCAGCTTACGGTGAGTTCGCGATGAGCGCGCTCCGTACATGGTTCGACTCGCGCTCATTGCGGGAACGGCGGCTGATCCTGGTGATGCTCGCGCTGCTCGCGGTGACGTTGGTGTGGGCCGGGGTGATCCGCCCGGTGCGCGATGGGCTGTCCGCCACCCGCGAACGCTATAATGACGCGGTGATCCGGCTCGGCGAGACGCGGACGCGCGCCAATGCCGTCCATGCGATCCTGCGCGGGCGCCCCGCGCCGCTTGAGGCGCCGCTGCCGGACGCGGTGCGCGAGCGCGCCGATGCCGCCGGCTTCCCGCTCGCCGGCCTCGATCCCGACGGCGACCGCGTGCGCGTCTCGATCGCCAGCGCCAAGGGCGCGCCGCTGCTCGGCTGGCTCGCGGGGCTGGAGGGCGATGGCGTGCTGGTCGATGCCGGCACGATCACCCGCAACGGCGACGGCACGGTCGCCGCGCAACTGACGCTCAAGGCGCGGCGCCCGTGATCCGCCTGGCGACCGGTCGCGGCACCTTGTTCGTGGCGATGCTGGTCGCCGCGCTGGTCCTGTTCCTGCCGATGCGGCTGGCGCTGGGGTGGTTCGGGCTGGCCGAGGCGGGGATGACCGCGCGCGAGGTGCGCGGCAGCATCTGGTCCGGCTCGCTGGCGGAGGCGCGGTTCGGTGATATCGCGCTGGGCGACCTTTCGGCGCGCGTCTCGCCCCTGCAATTGCTGCTCGGCCACGCCCGTGTCGCGCTCGCCGCGCCGGAGGGAACGGCGGGTCCGCGCGTGGCCGGCGCGGTGGAGATGACGCGCCACACGATCGGCCTGCGTGGCGTCACCGCCGGCCTGCCGGTGGGCAGCGCCTTCAATCCCGTGCCGGTGACGACGCTGGAACTGGAGGACGTCGATGTCCGCTTCGCCGACGATCGTTGCGACCGCGCGGCGGGCCGGGTGCGCGCGGTGTTGACCGGCGACGTCGCGGGGCAGGCGATCCCCACCTCGATGAGCGGCACGCCGCGCTGCGATTCCGGCGCGCTGCTGCTGCCGCTCACCAGCCCGGCGGGCGAAGGCTCGACGATCCGCATCTGGCCGGACGGCCGCTATCGCGCGGACCTCACGCTGGCCGCCGCCGATCCGGCGCAGGCGGCGCGTTTGCAGGGGTTCGGCTTCGTCCAGACCGATCGGGGGATGCAATTGGCGATCGAGGGGAGATTCTGACAGCTTGACCAGATGCCCGCACCCCCGCTAGGGGCGCGCATCCCATGCGGCGATCGTAGCTCAGTTGGTTAGAGCATCGGTTTGTGGTACCGAGGGTCGCGGGTTCAAGTCCCGTCGATCGCCCCATCTTCCTCCACCATCGGCGAATTGGCTGGCGTTCGGCTGGCTATAACTTTATTACGTCTCCGAGTGTTTTTATTGCGCAGGAGGCGAAGCTGCGATGACGATGGACTGGGGCTTCCCCGATTTCGACGCCCATGAGGGCGTTCATCTGTTCACCGATCGGGCGTCGGGGCTTCATGCGGTCATCGCGATCCACTCCACCGCGCTCGGCCCGGCGATGGGCGGCGCGCGCTTCTGGCATTATGCCGATGGCCGCGACGCGATCACCGATGCGCTGCGCCTGTCGCGCGGCATGAGCTACAAGAATGCGATGGCCGGGCTGGCACTGGGCGGCGGCAAGGGCGTGGTGCTCGCCCCCGCGCCCGGCGCGACGATCAGCGAAGAACAGCTCAAGGCGTTCGGCCGTGCTGTCGAGTCGCTCGGCGGCCGCTACGTCACCGCCGAGGATGTCGGCATGTCCGTCGAGCGGATGAAGGTGATCGCGGACGAAACGCGCTACGTCTCGGGCCTGCCGGTCGCGAGCGGCGCGGCGGGTGGCGATCCGGGGCCTTTCACCGCGCTGGGCGTCTATCTCAGCGTCAAGGCGGCGGCGAAGCGCGGGCTGGGCGCGAGCGACATGAAGGGCGTGCGAATCGCGGTGCAGGGCGTCGGCTCGGTCGGCGGCGGCGTCGCGCGATTGCTGGCGAAGGACGGCGCGGTGCTGACGATCGCCGACGTCGATCGTGGCCGCGCGGAGGCGCTGGCGGCGGAGATCGGCGCGCGCGTCGCCGCGACCGGGGATATCCTCTCGCTCGACGTCGATCTGGTCAGTCCCAATGCGCTGGGGGCGGTGCTGGACGAGCGGTCGATCGCCGCGCTGAAGGCCAGGGTGGTCGCGGGCGGTGCGAACAACCAGCTCGCGACGAGCGAGGACGGCCGGCGCATCCACGAACGCGGCATCCTCTACACGCCCGATTATGTCGCCAACGCCGGCGGTATCATCAACGTCGGGCTGGAATATCTCGGGCAGGGCGACGAGGCGGAGGTGCGCGCGCGCATCGCCCGTATCCCGGAGCGGCTCGATCAGGTGTGGAACGAGAGCGAAGCAAGCGGCGATCCCGCCTCGGTCGTCGCCGATCGTATCGCGCAGCGGCTGATCGGGCGGGGCTGAAGGGAACTCGCCCGCCGGTCGGCCCGGCGAGAGCCGGGATGACGCGGTTCAGGGCTGGGCCAATCCCTAGCCGCCCGCCCGGCCGGCGGCGGCCAGCGCGGCGTCGCTCGCCAGCTTGTCGGCGCGCTCGTTTTCCGAGTGGCCGGCGTGGCCCTTCACCCATTCCCAGTCGATGCGGTGGCGTTTCGTCGCGGCGAGCAGCGCCTGCCAAAGCTCGGCGTTCTTCACCGGTTTCTTGTCGGCGGTGCGCCAGCCGTTGCGCTGCCAGCCGTGGATCCATTTGGTGAGGCCGTCCATCACGTAGCGGCTGTCCGTGGAGAGCTGGACATGGCACGGCCGCGTGAGCGCGTTGAGCGCTTCGATCGCGGCGGTCAGCTCCATGCGGTTGTTGGTGGTCGCGGGATCACCGCCAGACAATTCCTTCTCGCGCGCGCCCATGCGCAGTACCACGCCCCAGCCGCCGGGGCCGGGATTGCCCTTGCACGCGCCATCGGTGAAGGCCTCGACCCTCGGCAACTCGCTCATGCGACGCGGGCCGCCAGCGCGGGGTCGTAATGGCGGAGGCGGCGCATATAGGCGAGCGGGTCCTTGCGCATCACCAGCGCGTCGGGCGGCGTGTTGAGCCAGTCCCACGCGCGCGACAGCGCGAAGCGGATGCACGCGCCGCTGGCGAGTGTGGCGAATTGCGCGCGCTCCATCCCGGACAGCGGGAAATGCCGCTCGTAGCCCGCGAGCAGCGCATCGCCCACCGCCGCGTCATAATTGCGGCCCGCGCCGTCGAACGACCAGGCGCTGTGCATGACCGCCAGATCATAGACGCGGATATCGGTGCAGGCGAAATAGAAGTCGATCAGGCTGGTAACCTTGTCGCCCAGCATCAGCACATTGTCCGGGAACAGGTCGGCGTGGATCGCGATGCGATCGAACCCGTCGCGCGGCCATGCCGCCTCCACCTTCTCGAGCGCCTCGGCGAGATCGTCGTGCAGGCCGGCGGCGATCCCGTCGAGGCTGCGGCCGCAACGCTCGAACAGCGGGCGCCACGTATCGACCCCCATCGAATTGTCGCGCGTCGGGGCGAAATCGGCGACCGCGCGGTGCATCTCGCCCATCGCCTCGCCGGCGGCGAGCGCCTGAACCGGCGTGGGGTGCGACAGCGACACGCCGGGCATGAAACGGATCAGGCAGGCGGGGCGGCCCTCAAGCTCCTGAATCTCGATGCCCTCGCGATCCTTGATCGCGGGTGGCACCGGCAGCCCCCTGGCATCGAGATGATCGAGCAGCGCCATGAAGAACGGCAGGTCGGCCGCCGCGACGCGCTTTTCGTAGAGCGTCAGGATGAAGCGGTCGCGCGTCGTCTCGATGAGGAAATTGGAATTCTCCACCCCCTCGGCGATGCCCTTGGCGGAGACCAGCTCGCCGACGTCGTAGCGCGTCAGGAACGCCGCCAGCGCCTCGGCCGACACCTGCGTGTAAACCGCCATCTTCCGCCCCTCAGGCCGCTTCCAGTCCGCGCGGAAGCTTGAAGGCGATCGATTCGCGCGTCGTCTCCTCCTCGCGCTCGTTGATCGTGAAGCGGGTGGCGAGGCGATCGACCAGTTCGCGCACCAGCAGCTCCGGCGCGGAGGCGCCGGCGGTGATGCCCAGCGTCCGTACCCCGTCGAGGAACGCCCAGTCGAGATCGGCGGCGCGCTGCACTAGCGCGGCGCGGACGCCTTCGCGTTCCGCCACCTCGACCAGCCGCATCGAATTGGACGAATTGGGCGCGCCGATCACCAGCATCGCGTCGCACGCCGCCGCGATCGCCTTCACCGCCGCCTGTCGGTTCGACGTGGCATAGCAGATGTCCTCGCCGCGCGGCGCCTGGATCGCCGGGAAGCGGCGCTGTAGCGCGCGCACTATCTCCGCCGTGTCGTCCACCGACAAGGTGGTCTGGGTGAGGAAGGCGAGGTTGGCGGGATCGGCGGGTTGCAGCGCCTCGACGTCCCGCACATTCTCCACCAGCGACATCGCGCCTTCGGGCACCTGTCCGAACGTGCCGATCACTTCCGGGTGGCCGGCGTGGCCGATGAAGACGATGTGGCGACCCGCCTCGACCAGTCGCTCAGCCTGCCGGTGGACCTTGCTGACCAGCGGGCAGGTGGCGTCGAGATAGTCGAGGCCGCGCTCGACCGCGTTGGCCGGCACCGATTTGGGCACGCCGTGCGCGGAAAAGACCACCGGCGCGCCGTCCGGCACCTCGTCCAGTTCCTCGACGAAGATCGCGCCGCGCGCCTTCAGGCGGTCCACCACGAATTTGTTGTGGACGATCTCGTGGCGGACATAGACCGGGGCGCCGTGTTTCTCGATCGCCAGCTCGACGATGCGAATGGCGCGATCCACGCCGGCGCAGAAGCCGCGCGGGGCGGCGATCAGCAGGTCGAGCACGGGCTTGTCGGACATGAGGCGGCCTTTACGGGGCGGGGCGGCGATCGGCAATGGGAACCGACTCGGCAGCGGCGCACGGGCGTGATAGGCGCGCTTCATCATGCTGGACAGCCAATCCCCCTCCGCGATGATCGCGACCATGGCGGTAGAGGCGCGCGCCGCCGCCCGCGCGCTGGCGCTGCTTCCCACCGAGCGACGGCGCGCCGGCCTCGTTGCCGCCGCCGGGGCGCTGCGCGCGGCGACGGCGGAAATCCTCGCCGCCAATGCGATCGACATGGCGCGCGGCGCGGCCAACGGCCTGACCCCGGCGATGCTCGACCGGCTGCGGCTGGACGAGGCGCGTGTCGCGGCGATGGCGGACGGCGTGGCGACGGTGGCGGCGCTGGCCGATCCGGTCGGCGCGGTGATCGATGAGGCGACGCGGCCCAACGGCCTCGTGCTGCGCCGCGTGCGCGTGCCGATCGGGGTGATCGGCATCATCTACGAAAGCCGCCCGAACGTGACGGCCGACGCGGCGGCGCTGTGCGTCATGTCGGGCAACGCGGTGGTGTTGCGCGGCGGATCGGAAGCGGTGGAGAGCAATGCGGCGATCCATCGCGCCTTCGTCGCCGGGCTGGCCGAGGCCGGGGTGCCGGCCGGCGCGGTGCAGCGCGTCGCGACCACGGATCGCGCGGCGGTCGGCGCGATGCTGGCAGCCGACGGCCTGATCGACCTGATCGTGCCGCGCGGCGGCAAGAGCCTCGTCGCGCGCGTGCAGGCGGAGGCGCGGGTGCCGGTGCTCGCGCATCTCGACGGGATCAACCACGTCGTCGTCCACGCGTCGGCCGATCCGGCGATGGCGGAGCGGATCGTGCTCGACGCCAAGATGCGGCGCACCGGCATCTGCGGCGCGATGGAGACCTTGCTGATCGATACGGGCTATCCCGCCGCCTCCGCGCTGATCGCCGCGCTGGCCGGCACCGGCTGCGAGGTGCGCGGGGACGGCCGCGCCTCGGCCATCGCGCCGGGGATAGCGGCGGCGCGCGACGAGGATTGGGACACCGAATATCTCGACGCGATCGCCTCGGTGGCGATGGTCGACGGGCTGGACGGCGCGCTGGCGCATATCGCGCGCCACGGCTCGCACCATACCGACGCGATCGTCGCGGCCGACGAGGATGCCGCGCGGCGCTTCCTGGCGGAGGTCGATTCGGCGATCGTGCTGTGGAACGCCTCCACCCAGTTCGCCGACGGCGGCGAGTTCGGGCTGGGCGCGGAGATCGGCATCGCCACTGGCCGGCTCCACGCGCGCGGCCCGGTCGCGCTGGAGGGGCTGACCACCTACAAATGGATCGGGCTGGGCACGGGGCAGGTGCGCGGCTGAGACGCCCTGTCCCGTTGTCCTGACCGTGCGATAAAGCAGCGTTAACATCTGCTTGCCAGCCGGCGCATTCCCGCATTATCCTCCGTTACGTCATAGAAATAGAAATACGGGATTTTGCTATCGCACGGAGGAGCGGGGATATGGTGCCAATTCACAAGCGTTGCGTCGCGGAGGCATTCGGAACCTTCTGGCTGGTGCTCGGGGGATGCGGCAGCGCCGTCCTCGCCGCCAAATTCCCCGAAGTCGGCATCGGTCTGGCGGGCGTCGCGCTCGCTTTCGGCCTGACCGTCCTCACCATGGCCTATTCGATCGGCCATATCTCCGGCTGCCATCTCAACCCGGCGATCACCATCGGCCTGTGGGCGGGCAAGCGTTTCCCGGCGAAGGACATCATCCCATATGTCATCGCCCAACTCGTCGGCGCGATCGTTGCGGCGGCGCTGCTCTATTGCGTCGCCAGCGGCAGGGCGGGCTTCACGCTCGCACCGAACGGGCTGGCGGTGAACGGCTATGGCGAGCAGTCGCCGGGCGGCTACAGCCTCTATGCCGGGTTCATCATGGAAGTGGTGATGACCTTCGGCTTCCTCACCATCATCATGGGCGCGACCGACACGCGCGCGCCGAGCGGCTTCGCGCCGATCGCGATCGGGCTGGGGCTGACGCTGATCCACCTCATCAGCATCCCGGTGACGAACACTTCGGTGAACCCGGCGCGCAGCACCGGCCCGGCGCTGATGGTCGGTGGGTTGGCGTTGCAGCAGCTCTGGCTGTTCTGGGTCGCCCCGATTCTCGGGGGCGTGCTGGCCGGTCTGGGCTATCGCCTGCTCGCGGGTGATCCGCCGCCTGCTCCGCCGATCGTCGGCGAGCCGCTGTGATATGAGGGATGGCCGGTCGCGGTGCGGCAACTGATCCGCACCGGCCTTCTTGGCGGGTCGTTCAACCCGGCGCATCGCGGGCATCGCGGGATCAGCCTGGCGGCGATCCGCGCGCTGGGGCTGGACGAGATGTGGTGGCTCGTCTCGCCGGGCAATCCGTTGAAGCCGGTGGAGGGCATGGCGCCGCTGCCGGCGCGGCTCGCCTCGGCGCGGGCGATGGCGCGCCACGCGCCGATCCGGCCCACCGATATCGAGGCTCGGCTCGGCACGCGCTACACCGTCGATACGCTGGCCGCGCTGGTGCGTCGCTATCCGCGGCGGCGCTTCATCTGGGTGATGGGGGAGGACAATCTCGCCCAGTTCCACCAATGGCGCGACTGGCGGAGGATCGCGCGCACGGTTCCGATTGCGGTGATCGCGCGGCCGGGATATGATGGCGCCGCCCACGCGGCACCCGCGATGGGCTGGCTGCGGCGCTTCCAGAGGCCCGCGCGCCAGGCGAGGAACTGGACCGAGTGGAGTGTGCCGGCACTGGTGCTGTTGCGTTTCCGACCCGACCCGACTTCCGCGACGCGGCTTCGCGCCGCCGACCCGTCCTGGTATCGCCGATTCTCGGGAAACCGAAGTTCAGGCGCCGCCGCCAAACCCTTTGCCCAGGAGTAACCTTGCCCGCATCCGCCAACGCCTATCGATCGCCCGACGCCGACAGCGTCGCGGCGCTCCATAAGCTCGTGCTCGACAGCCTCGATGACGATCAGGCCGTCGATATGATCTCGATCCCGCTCGCCGGGAAATCCTCGATCGCCGATCACATGGTGATCGCGTCGGGCCGCTCGACCCGGCAGGTCGCCTCGATGGCGTCGAAGCTCGCCGAGAAGATCAAGGGGAAGACCGGGCAGACGCCCCGGATCGAGGGCCTGCCTACCGCCGACTGGGTGCTGATCGACGCGGGCGACGTGATCGTCCATCTTTTCCGCCCGGAGGTGCGCACCTTCTACAATCTCGAGCGGATGTGGTCGTTCGGGGACGCGCCGCCGGCCGGGAACGCCTGAGCTGCTGCTGCACGTCGTCGCGCGCGGCCGGATCGGCCGCTCGCCGGAAGCCGAGCTGGTCGACCGCTATCTGAAGCGGATCGCGTGGCCGACGAAGGTCACCGAACTGCCCGACAGCGGCGGCCGCATCCCCGATGCGCCGCCGCAGACCCGCCGCGTGCTGCTCGACGAGCGTGGCGAGGTGATGGGCTCGCTCGCCTTCGCGCAACTCGTCGGCCGCTGGCGCGACGACGGCGTGCGCGAGGCGCGCTTCATGCTCGGCGCGGCGGATGGGTTCGACGATGCCGCGCGGGCGGAGGCGGACCTGTTGCTCTCCTTCGGCCGCGCGACCTGGCCGCACCTGCTCGCCCGCGCGATGCTGGCCGAGCAATTGTTCCGCGCCACCGCGATCCTTGCCAACCACCCCTATCATCGCGAAGGTTGAGCCGATGAGGGGCAAGGGGGCGATGCTGGTCGGGCTGGCGGCGATGCTGCTCGCCGCGCCGGCGCCGGCGGAGATCGATCCGCTGGCGGCGGCACGCGTTCGCCTGAAGCAGGCCCGCGCCGCCGCCGACGAGGCCTCGCGCAACGCCGCCGAACTGGAGCGGCGGGCGGGGGCTGAACGCGACGCCTCCGCCCGCTTCCGTGTCGAGGAGCAGGCGGTCGCCGCGCGCATCCGCCGCGCCGAGGCCGATCTCGCCGCCGCCGAGGCGCGCGTCGCGATCGTCGCCGGCTTGCAGGAACGCCAGCGCGAGGAGCTTGCCCGGCGGCAGGAGCCGATCGCGCGGCTGCTCGCTGGGCTGGCCTCGCTCGCAGGTCGGCCGGCGATCGTCGCGGTGGCGCAGCGGGGGTCGATCACCGACATGGTTCACCTCCGCGCCGCGCTCGCCGCCACCCGCCCGGCGATCGACGCGCGCACCGCCGATGTCCGCGCCGAACTGGCCGAATCGCGTCGGCTGGCGGAGGCCTCGGCACAGGCGGCGAAGGAGCTGCGCGACGGCCGCGCCAATCTCGTCGCGGAGCGCGGGCGGCTGGCCGCGCTCCGCGACCGCCACGACAGCGCCGCCGCGCGCCTCGATCGGGACGCGCGCACCGCCGCCGACCGCGCGATCGCGATGGGCGAGGAGGCGCGCGATCTGGTCGACCGGATGTCGGCGATCGGCGACGAGCGGCAGACGCTCGCCGCGCTCGAACGGCTCCCCGGCCCGCCGGCGGTCGATTCCGGGGCCGTCGGAGCGCTGGCCGCCTATCGCCTGCCGGTCGCGGGGCGGCTGGTGACGGGGCTGGGCGAGGTTTCCGACAATGGCGTGCGCGCGCGCGGCCTGACGCTGGCGGTCGCGCCGGGCGCGGCGGTCGCGGCGCCGGCCGGCGGAACGGTGGTCTTCGCGCGGCCGTTCCGCGTGTGGGGCGGCACGGTGATCATCGATCACGGCGCGGGCTGGAGCACGCTCGTCACGGGGCTGGGCGCGATATCGGTGAAGCGCGGTCAGGCGGTCGCGGCGGGCCAGTTGCTCGGCAGCGCGCCCGGCGGCGATGAGCCGCGCATCACGATCGAGCTGCGCCGCCGCGACCAGCCGGTCGATATCACGGCGCTGATCGGTTGATCCGGTGTCGCTCAGCCTCCGTTCAGTCGTGCTGGCGCTTTGCTGGCGGGGCGATATGGGGCTAAGACCGAAACGCCCCTCTCGTCAGGACGTCCAGATGAAGTTCAAGCTGCTCCAGGCCACTGCCCTTGTCGCGACGATCGCGCTCGTGCCCGTCGCGACCGGCGCGATGGCGGCGGTGGATACCGACACCTATCGGCAGATGGACAAGTTCCTCGACGTCTATAACCGCGTGAAGGCGGATTACGTCGACAAGGTGACCGACGAGCAACTCATCCGCGGCGCGATCGACGGGATGCTGGCCTCGCTCGATCCGCATTCCTCCTATGTCGACGGCCGCGATTTCGACAATCTGAAGATCCAGACCGAGGGCAATTACGGCGGCCTCGGCCTCTCCGTCACGATGGAGGACGGCGCGGTCAAGGTGATCGCGCCGCAGGAGGATACGCCGGCGCAGAAGGCCGGGATCAAGCCGGGCGACTATATCACCCATATCGACGGCAAGTTGCTCTACGGCAGCACGCTGGACGAGGCGGTTGCGCAGATGCGCGGCAAGCCGGGCACGAAGCTGACGCTGACGATCGTCCGCCCCGGCCGCGACAAGCCGCTCGACGTGGCGCTGACCCGCGAGGTGATCGTCACCCGCCCGGTGAAATGGCAGGTGAAGGGCGACGTCGGCTATATCGACATCAACACCTTCTCCGAGACGACCGGCGCCGACACCCGCGCCGCGCTGATGGCGATCGACAAGTCGCTGGGGCATCGCCCGCTCGGCTATGTCATCGATCTGCGCTCGAACGGCGGCGGGCTGCTGACGCAGGCGATCGAGGTGTCCGACGCCTTCCTCGATCACGGCGAGATCGTCTCGCAGCGCGGCCGCGACCCGCGCGAGAACCAGCGCTATTTCGCCAAGCCGGGTGATGACGCGCACGGCCTGCCGGTGATCGTCCTCACCGATTCGGGTACGGCCAGCGCCAGCGAGATCGTCGCCGGCGCGCTCCAGGATCATCACCGCGCGCTCATCATGGGCGAGCGCACCTTCGGCAAGGGATCGGTGCAGACGCTGCTGCCGCTCGGCCCGACCACCGCGCTGCGCCTCACCACCGCGCGTTACTTCACGCCCTCGGGCCGCTCGGTGCAGGAGGGCGGGATCGAGCCGGATATCGCCGTGCCGCAGCTTTCCGACCCCGATTACAAGGCGCGCCCGGTGTTCCGCGAGGCCGACCTGCGCCGCCATCTCATCAACGAGGTGAAGAGCGACAACAAGGTGCTGGAGGAGGACACCAAGGAAGACCCGCGCTTCTCCGCCACGCCGGACCAGCTCAAGAAGGAAGGCATCGACGACTTCCAGCTCTGGTATGCGTTGAAAACGGTCGCGCGGCTCGGTGGCCCGGTGCAGGTCGCCGCCGTCACCGCGGCGATGCAGAAGGACGCGAAGGACAACAAGGACGTGGCGCCGAAGTGAACCGTTCGCAAAGGCTCGCGCGCGCCATCGCGCTGCTGCTGCCCGCCGCGCTGCTGGCGGGGGCGTGGGGCTCGCAGCTGATCGGCGGCCTCCACCCGTGCGAGATGTGCCACTGGCAGCGCTGGCCGCATTATGCGGCGGTGGTCGCGGCGGCGCTCGCCTTCGTCGTGCCGGGGCGGTCGGTGCGGCTGACCCTGGTCGCGGGCGCGGCGGCGCTGATCGCTGTCTCCGGCATGATCGGGATATTCCACGCCGGCGTCGAATATCATTGGTGGCAGGGGATCACCGCCTGCTCGACCAGCGTGACCGGCGAGGGGATCAGCACCGACGAGATGCTCCGCCGCATCCTCGCGGCGCCGGTGGTGCGTTGCGACGCGGCGCAATGGAGGCTGTTCGGTATCTCGCTCGCCGGGTTCAACGCGATCTTCTCGCTCGGCGGGGCCGGCGTGATCGCGTGGCTGCTGCGGAGGCGCGGATGAGCTGGAAGCCGGGCGATCGCCGCAAGGCGGCGGATTCGATGATCCGCGTCGACCAGGCGGGCGAATATGGCGCGACGCGCATCTATGCCGGGCAGCTCGCGATCATGGGGCATCGCTCGCCAGCCGCCCGCAAGATCAGCGGCATGGCGATGCAGGAGGAGCGCCATCGCGCCTTCTTCGACCGGCTGATCGCCGAGCGCGGCGTGCGCCCGACCTTGCTCCAGCCGTTCTGGAACGTCGCCGGCTTCGCGCTGGGGGCGGTGACGGCGGCGATCGGACCCGAAGCCGCGATGGCCTGCACGGCGGCGGTCGAAACCGAGATCGATCGCCATTATGACGAGCAGCTCGCCGCGCTGGGCGACGACGATCCCGAGCTGGCCACCGCCGTCCGCGAGTTTCAGGCGGAGGAGGTCGAGCATCGCGAGACGGCGCTTGCCAGCGGGGCGGAGGATGCGCCGGCCTATCCCTTGTTGTCGGCGGCGATCCGGCTCGGTTGCCGCGTCGCCATCGCCACGGCGAAACGCATCTGACGGGAGAGAAGGATGCCTGTGCGTACCCTCATCATCGCCGCGCTCGCGCTGGCCCCCACGGCGCTCGCCGCGCAGACCGCGCCGGCTCCCGCCGCTTCCGCCAGGGAAGCGCCGCCGCCGCTGATCATCCCGCCGCCGTCCGCGAAGGAGGTGGCGCTGCCCGGCACGCCGCACGTCAGCCGCCAGAGCGTCTCCACGGAAGTCTCGCGCAACGCGCCGGTGAATGGCGTGCTGACGCTCTACGGCAACGAGCGTTGCCCGACCAACAAGGAAGGCGCGGAAGTGGTGGTGTGCGTCCGCCGCTCGGCCGAGGAGCAGTTCCGCATTCCCAAGGAATTGCGCAATTTCGAGGTGACGCCTCAAAATGCCTCCTGGGCGGTGCGCGAGAAGGGCAATGCCGATGTCGGCGCGGTCGGTGTCGGGAGCTGCTCGACCGTCGGCGCGGCCGGCGCGACCGGCTGCTTCGTTCAGCAGGCCACGCGCGCCAAGGCCGAGGCGAGGGCACGCGAGAAGGAAGCCAATCCGGACCTGCCGAAATATTGACCGGCTGGCGCCGCGCGGCGGTTTGCGGTACGCAGCGCGCCGTCGCGTGACTGGCGCAATGGTGGGGCACCACGAGGAAGCGCGACAGGTTCGATGCCGCGCGCCTGGGCACCCTTCGCGAGACGAGAGGAGCCTCACGCCATGCGCATCGCCTTCCTGCTGTTCCCCAATGTCACCCAGCTTGACCTGACCGGCCCCGCGCAGGTGCTGTCGCGGCTGGGGGAGGGGACGCGACTCGACCTTGTCGCCGCGACGCCCGATCCGGTGCCGACCGATGCCGGCTTCGCGATCCTGCCCACCGCGACCTTCGAAGAGGTGACGGCGGCGGATATATTGTGCGTGCCGGGCGGCTTCGGCACAAACGGCGCGATCGCCGACGACCGGACGATCGACTGGGTGCGCGCGATCGGCGGGCAGGCGCGATGGGTGACGAGCGTGTGCACCGGATCGCTGGTGCTCGGCGCGGCCGGGCTGCTCGAAGGCTATCGCGCGACCTGCCATTGGGGGCAGCGCCACATGCTGCCGCTGTTCGGCGCGACGCCGGTCGATGCGCGGGTGGTGATCGACCGCAACCGCGTGACTGGCGGCGGCGTCACCGCCGGGATCGATTTCGCCTTTCACCTGACGGCGCTGATCCGGGGCGAGGCGCATGCGCGCTTCGTGCAGCTCAGCCTCGAATATGATCCCGATCCGCAGTTCGATTCCGGCTCGCCGGAACGCGCCGATACGGCGCTCGTCACCGCCTACGAACGGCGCGTCGCGGCGCTGGCGCCGGGCCGGGACGATGAATTGCGCCGGCTGGCGGCGCTGCGCGGTTATTCCTGACGGCGCTTCTTCAGCCCGTGCAGGCGGTGCCACAGGTAGAAGCCGCCGGCCGCGACGATCACCAGCCCGATCGCGAGGTCGGCTTGGTGGAAGAACGCCTTCAGCCGCGGGTCGCTGTTCCATGCCGTGCCCAGCTTCATCCCCACCCAGGCGAGCAGGAAGCAGAACGGCCACGAA
This sequence comes from Sphingomonas sp. CL5.1, assembly GCF_013344685.1. NCBI lineage: Bacteria > Pseudomonadati > Pseudomonadota > Alphaproteobacteria > Sphingomonadales > Sphingomonadaceae > Sphingomonas > Sphingomonas sp. CL5.1. Next base: position 3,673,571 of record NZ_CP050137.1, on the reverse strand, counting down.
CCGATGAAGGTGTAGAGGTGGAACGGGATCAGCTTCATCCGCGCCACCCCGGCGGGGAAGGCGATGAAGGTGCGGATGATCGGCAGCATCCGCCCGATCAGGATCGCCGCGCCGCCCCAGCGGTTGAAGAAACGGTCGGCGAGATCCAGCTCGCCCGGCCCGATCAGCACGTATCTGCCGAATTTCTCCACCATCGGCCGCCCGCCGCGTTTGCCGATCTCATAGGCGACGATCGATCCCAGGTTGCAGCCGATCGCCCCCGCCGTCGCGGCGAGGACCAGATCGAACCGCCCGGTCGAGACGAGATAGCCCGCGAACGGCATGATGATCTCCGACGGCAGCGGGATACAGGCGCTTTCGATCGCCATCAGGAGAGCGATCCCCCAATAGCCTCCGGCGGAAATGACGGTAACGGCAAAAGTCGCGAGCGCGGCCAGCAGCTTTTCGATCATGGGCGCGGTGCATGGGCGAAGGGCGCGCGGCGGTCAATCGCCGGTCGGGCACGGAAACCAACGGTTACAAACGAAAATGTGAGCCCAAGGGACAGGTTTCGGCTCGGTATATCGTCATTTGTGGCCCATTTGTCCCGAAATGGCTGGCCTGTCGCTGAATTTTGACAATGGTGCATCAAACCGATGCGACCGAATATGCAGCGGTTCGTTATAGGCGAGTGACGATATTGTCGAAGTGAGCGGGGAAGCCATGGGGGCTGTTCGCAAGGCGTTGTTCTGGGCGGCATTGTCGCTCGCGGTGACTTTGGGTCCGATGTACGCGCTGTCGTATGTGCCGGGGCTGGAGGTGCCGCTGCCCTATTGGATTTTCGCGGTGCTCACCTCGGGTGGGGTGTCGTTCCTCGTCGCATGGCGGCTGGTGGCGCAGAGCGAGCAGCTTCGCCGCGTCAACGACGAGTTGCGGGCGGCGCAGGTGCGATTGCGTCAGGCCGCCGAATCCGATCAGCTCACCGATGTGCTCAACCGCACCGCCTTCCTGAAGCGGGCGGAGGCGCATAACGTCGACATGGGCGGCTGGATGCTGCTGCTCGACATCGATCATTTCAAGGCGATCAACGACCGATTCGGCCATGACGTGGGCGACCGCGCGTTGCAGCATGTCGCGCGGGTGTTGCGGGAATCGCTTCGCTCGGGCGATGTCGTGGGCCGGCTCGGCGGCGAGGAGTTCGGCGTCTATCTGCCGGGCGCCGGCTCCGAAACGGCGACGCAGATCGCGGAGCGGATGCGCTGCAATATCGAGACAGCGGCCGAGTTCGCGGCGCTGGGCATCGCGCTGACGGTCAGCATCGGGCTGGCGGAGGCGGGGCGGGGCGTCTCGATCAAGGAGAGTCTGCGCAAGGCGGATTTCGCGATGTACGGCGCGAAGCACGGCGGCAGGAACCGCATCAGCCACACTGCCCGCACGGTCGGCGCGGAAGGGATCGGGCCGGCGCTGGTTCACTCCGCCGCGAGCAGGGTCTCCGCCGCCTGAAGATCGACCGAGACTAGCCGGCTGACCCCGCGCTCGATCATCGTCACGCCGAACAGGCGGTGCATCCGGCTCATCGTCACCGCATTGTGGGTGACGATCAGGTAGCGTGTCCGCGTCTCCTGCGTCATCCGGTCGAGCAGGTCGCAGAAACGCTCGATATTGGCGTCGTCGAGCGGCGCGTCGACCTCGTCGAGCACGCAGATCGGCGCGGGGTTGGTGAGGAAGAGGCCGAAGATCAGCGCCACCGCCGTCAGTGCCTGCTCCCCGCCCGAAAGCAGGGTGAGCGACTGAAGCCTTTTGCCGGGCGGCTGGGCCATGATCTCCAGCCCGGCCTCCAGCGGATCGTCCGAATCGATCAGTTCCAGATGCGCCTGCCCGCCGTTGAAAAGCGTGGTGAACAGCCGCTTGAAATGGCCGTTCACCGCCTCGAACGCGGCGAGCAGCCGCTGCCGGCCCTCGCGATTGAGCGTGCCGATCGAGCCGCGTAGCTGGTTGACCGCCAGCCCAAGCTCCTCCCGCTCCGCCGCGTTGCCGATCGCGCCAGCCTCCAGCTCGGCCAGCTCCTGCTCGGCGACGAGGTTGACCGGGCCGATCCGCTCGCGATCGAGCGTCAATTTGTCGTGGGCGGCCGATTCCTGCTGTGGCGCGCGCACCGTCGCGCTGTCGAACCCGGCCTTGGCGGGGAGGACGGGGGCGGGGCATTCGAAGCGCTCGCCGGAGAGGCGCCCCAGCTCGATGCGGCGCAATTCCTGATTCTCCGCCCGCGCCTGTGCGCCCGCGCGCGCCTCACGCATCGCGGCAAGCGCTTCCCCGGCGACACGCGCGGCTTCCTCGCAGCGGCGCAGGGCGGCTTCGGCCTCGCGCTCGGCGGCGGCGAGGGTTTCGGCGGAGGCGCGCGCGGTGTCATGCTCGGCGGTGAGAGTGGCGATTTCCGCCGCGAGCGCCGCCGGGCGCGGGGCGAGCGCCTCGCGATCCTGTGCGATCTCCGCCTCGCGCTTCGCCATGTCGGCGATGCGGCGCGCGGCGTCGCCGGCGCGGCTCTTCCAGCTTTTCGTCTCGGCCAGCGACGCGGCGAGTCGTTCGCGTGCCGCCGCGCCGGTGCGCTCGCGATCGGCCCGGTCGGCACGGGTCTGCGCGACGGCGGCGCGGCGCGTTTCCGCTTCGCGCTGGAGCGACGCGACCGCGCCGGCGGTGGCGCTGGTATCGGGGAGCGCGACGATTGCCGCCTCGGCCTGCGCCACCTCGCCGGCAGCCGCGTCGCGTTCGGCGGCGGTCTGCGCGGCGCGCGCGGTGAGATCGGTGCGCTGCCCCGACAGCCGCTCGATCTGCGTGACGGCGCGGTCGATGCGCTGCTGGGCGTCTCGTGCTGTGGCATCGCCGCGCGACAGGGAAGCGCGGGCGTTGCCGGCGGCGGCGCGCGCGGCGGCGATGCGCTGCTCGATCGCGGCAAGCGCGGCGTCGGCGGCCTCGGTCGCCGCGCGCGCGTCGGGCAACGCCGCCTCGATCGCGGCGAGCCGGTTGAGCCGTTCCAGCCGCTCCGCCGCTGCCGCGCCGCCGCTGCGCGCGACGAAGCCATCCCAGCGGCGAAGCTTGCCGGCGAGCGTGACGAGCCGCTGGCCCACCGCGAGCGGGCGTCCGTCATCCTCCGGGCCGACGACGACCTGTGCGAGCCGGCGGCCGAGTTGGGGCGGGGCGGTGACCTGCGCAGCGAGCGTCTCCGCAACGACCGGGTCACCCGCCAGCGCCTCCGCGCCAGCCCAATGCGCCTCGGCGCTGGCATCCAGCCCGATCTCCAGATCGTCGCCCAGCGCCGCCGCCAGCGCGCGTTCGTAGCCTGGCGCGGCGCGGACGTGATCGAGCAGGCGGTCGCGTCCCGATCGCTGCGTCGCGCGGGTGAGCGTCGCCGCTTCGCTCTCCAGCGCGGCGAGTTCGGCGCGAACGGCGGCGCGGCGGCTTTGCGCCTCGTCGCGCGCGGCGAGAGCGGTTTTCTCCTCCTCGTCGGCGCGGGCGAGATCGTCGCGCGCCTGCGCCGTCTCGCCTTGCGCGGCGGTCAACGCCTGCTCCGCCGCCGCCCGGCCGGCTTCCAGCGGTGCGGCATCCGGCAGGGCGGCGAGCGCGTCGGCGGCGGTTCGCGCCTCGCGATCGGCGCGCTCGGCGCGGGCGCGGGCGGCGGCGAGCGCGGCATGGGCGACGCGCGTCTCCGCCGCCTCGCTCGCCTGATGCGCGAGCGCCTGCGCCAGCGCCACTTCCGCGTCGCGCACCTCGCGTTCCGCCTCGGCCTGCGCCCGATCGAGCGCGGGGAGGTCGGCGGCGACGGTGGCGATCTCCGTCTCCAGCGCCTTGCCCTCCGCCGCGAGTCGCGCCAACGCCTCGGCCGCGTCATGGGCGAGCTGCCCCTCGCGCTCGCGGTCGGCGACGATGCGGGTCGCCGCGTCGGCCAGTTCGGCGAGGCGGCGCTCGATCCCGGCCTTCTCGGCATTGAGCGCGGCGAGCCGGTGCGCGGCATCGGTCGCGCGGTCGCGGGCGGCGAGCGCGGCGGCGCGTGCCTCGGCCAGCGTCTCCGTCGCCCGCGCCTGATAGGCCGCGGCGGCGCGCTGTGCTTCCGCCGCCGCCGCGACGCGGGTTTCGGCTTCCGCCGCTTCCGCCTTGGCGGCATCGGCGGCCTGCGCCGCCTCGCGCCAGCGGCTGAAGATCAGTCGCGCCTCGGCAATGCGGATCTGGTCCGACAGCGCGCGATAGCGCTCCGCCTGCCGCGCCTGCCGCCGCAGCGCCGCAGCACGCGCTTCCTGATCGGCGATCACCTCGTCGAGCCGCTGGAGGTTCGCCTCGGTCGCGCGCAATTTCTGCTCGGCGTCCTTGCGGCGGACGTGGAGGCCGGCGATCCCCGCCGCTTCCTCCAGCATCGCGCGGCGTTCGGCCGGCTTGGCGGCGATCACCGCGCTGATCCGGCCCTGACTCACCAACGCGGGGGAGTGCGCGCCCGTCGCCGCGTCGGCGAACAGCAGCGCCACGTCCTTCGCGCGCACGTCGCGCCCGTCGATGCGATAGGCGGAGCCGGCGCCGCGCTCGATGCGGCGGACGACTTCCTTCTCCTCGCCGTCTAGCTCGGCGAGGATCGACACCTCCGCGAAGTCGCGCGCCGGGCGGGTCGCGGTGCCGGCGAAGATCACGTCCTCCATGCCGGCGCCGCGCATCGACTTGGGCGAGTTCTCGCCCATCGTCCAGCGCAGCGCCTCCAGCAGGTTGGACTTGCCGCAGCCGTTCGGGCCGACCACGCCGGTCAGCCCCGGCTCGATGCGCAGATCGGCCGGGTCGACAAAGCTCTTGAAGCCGGACAGCCTCAGCCGCTTGATCTGCATCGCGCGCGCCTCCCCCTCGGACGCCGCCGCGCCGCCGTCAGGCCCCGGCGTTCTTCAGCGCGGCCTCGATCTGCGGCCACGTCACCGCGCCTTCCAGCATCTTTCCGTTGAGGATGAAGGTCGGCGTGCCGGTGATGTTGTGCTGCTGCATCCCCGCCTCGGTGATCTTGGCGATCGCCTCCAGCTTCTTGCCGTCGGCGAGGCAGGCGCGGGCCTGCTGCTCGGTGACGCCGCGCTGCTTGACGAAGTCGATATAGCCGAGGAACTCGACCCACGCGGTCGCCTGCTGCGCCGGGGTCATCGCCTGGAGCTTCTGCTGGAAGTCCGCCGGCACCTTCTCCAGCTTATCGAGGAAGGCGGGCTGCTCCATGTACATCTGCTCGAGGATCGGGAAGAACGGCGCCTCGCCGACGCACTCGCCCAGCGCGGCGACGCCAAGGTCCGGCGCGTGGACGAGGAAGTCGCGGAATTCATACGAGACCTTGCCGGACTTGACGTATTTCTCCTCCAGCGGCTTCATCCCCGTCTGCCCGAACGCGCCGCAGGTGGGGCAGGTGCGCGAGCCATATTCGACCAGCTTGATCGCGGCATTGGGGTTGCCCATCACATAGCCGCCGTCCGGCGTCTTCGAGATGACCTGCGTCCAGTCCTGCCCGGCGGGCGCGGCGACGGCGGCGACCGGCGCGGCGGGGGCGGAGGAATCGCCGCCCTTGCTCCCGCAGGCGGAAAGCAGCGCGATCGCGGCGACGGAAACGGCGAAACGAAGCGTCATTGGTGGTTTACTCCGAAAGAGGATCATTTTGCCCCGGCGGCGCGCAGCATCGGCTCCAGCTTCGCCCAGTCGACGCCTTCGATCAACTTGCCGTTGATCTCGAACGCGGGGGTGCCGCGAATCTTCCCGCCGATCGCCTCGGCGCGCTGGATCACGGTTTCCGCCACCTTGGGATCGGCGAGGCACTGGTCGATCGCGGCCTGCGTCATGCCGGCGTCGCGCGCGATCGCGTCCAGCCCGGCGCCTTCCGCCATCGCGCGATATTGCGCCGCCGCGCTGTAGAGGCCGAGCCGCTCGTTGTTGGCGGCGTCATAGTCGATCGCGCGTTGCAGCCATTGCTCCTGTCGCGCGAACAGTGCCTCGTGCAGCTTCGGGAACACCGCCGCGCCGGAACAATGCGCCAGCATCGCCGCGACCAGATCGTAGCGATCGTGGATCGAGCTGCGGATCTCCAGGCTCAGCGATCCGGAGGCGATCATCTTCCCCTTCAGCACTGCGGCCGAATCGCGCGCGAAATGGCCGCAATGCGGGCAGGTGTAGCTGGCATATTCGACCAGCTTCACCCTCGCGGCGGGGTTGCCGATGACATAGCTGCCCTGCGCGGCGGGCGCGGCGACGCTGGTCCACAACCGGGGCGCCGCGACGAGCGGGGCGGCGAAGGCGAGCGCGAGGATCGGGAGCAGGCGTTTCGTCATCGGACGGTCGGCAACCTCGGTGTCGCGACGCCGACGGCGAGCGCCTCCAGCACCGCCTTGAGTTCGGGATCGCCGATCGCGCGCAGGCTGTTGCCCAGCTCGACCGGCACGGGGCGCGGCTCGGCGCGCGGGCGGGGGACGGCGCGCGGCGCGACGTCGCCCTGCCGGATGGTGACGCGCGCGACGGCGGCATAGCCGAAGAAGCGGTTCACCCGCTCGATGATCTCCGGCGTGATATGGCTCATCATCGCGGCATGGGCGCCGCGCACGGTGAGGGTGAGCACGCCGTCCTGCTTCTTGCCCTGCGGGAAGCGGATCGAGTCGGGGGTGCTGGCGCGCGCCAGTTTCTCGCCGACGATCTCCGGCCAGCGCGTCACCACGGCGGACTGGACGAAGCCGAACTTGCGGAATGCCGCGCCGCCCACCGCCGGCAGCAACTCGGCGACCTGGCGCGCCCGGTTCTGGCGCACGGGTTCGGGGGACGGGGCGCGCGGGCGCTTGCTCATTCGGCGGCTCATGCCATAGCCGGGGCGTGGACGCCAAGCATTCGATCGCCGCCGATCTGCTCCGATGGTATGACGCGCATCGGCGCGACCTGCCGTGGCGGGCGCGTCCCGGCCAGCGGGCGGACCCGTATCGCGTCTGGCTGTCGGAGGTGATGCTCCAGCAGACCACCGTCGCCACGGTCGGCCCGCGCTTCACCTCATGGGTGGCGCGCTGGCCCGATATCGCCAGCCTCGCCGCCGCCGACGAGGCGGAGGTGATGGCGGCCTGGGCCGGCCTCGGCTATTATGCCCGCGCGCGCAATCTGGTGAAGGCGGCGCGCGCGGTGGCGGACGAGCACGGTGGCCGGCTGCCCGATACGGAGGCGGCGCTGCGCACGCTTCCCGGCCTTGGCGACTATACGGCGGCGGCGGTCGCGGCGATCGCCTTCGGGCGGCGCGCGGTGGTGGTGGACGCCAATGTCGAGCGGGTGGTCGCGCGGCTGTTCATAGCCGCCGGCAAGCCTGCCGTCCGCGCCGCGGCGGAAACGATCACGCCCGATGAGCGCGCCGGCGATTTCGCGCAGGCGATGATGGACCTCGGCGCGACCGTCTGCACTCCGCGCAATCCGCGCTGCATGCTCTGCCCGCTGACGGCGGGCTGCGCGGCGCGGAGGGAGGGCGTGCAGGAAAGCTATCCGGTCAAGCCGGCGAAGAAGGCGCGGCCGCAACGCTACGGCACGATCTTCTGGCTGGAGCGCGGCGGCGAGGTGCTGCTCGTCCGCCGCCCGGCGCGCGGGCTGCTCGGCGGGATGCGCGCGCTGCCGACCGGGCCTTGGGCGGAGGATCGGCCCGGCCTGGAGGACGCGCCCGTCGCGGCGGGATGGCGGATGCTGAACATCGCCGTATCCCATGTTTTCACGCACTTCGCGCTCGAACTGGCGCTTGCCGTGGCCGACGCGGACGCGCACACACGGCCCGCATCGGGAGAATATTGGCCGGTGGCTAGGATCGATTCGGCGGGCCTGCCGACCGTCTTCGCCAAGGCCGCGCGGGCGATAAGGGGAGAGCTATGCGGTTGATCCATCTGGCCGGCATCGGCGGGGCGCTGGCGACGATCGCGGCGGGGGCGAGTCTCGCGCGGCAGGCGCAGCCCGCGCCCGCGCCGGTTCCGACGCTGCCCACGGTCGCCGCGCGGGCGAACTCGCTGCTGCCCAACATGCAGGCGCTGTTCGACGGCTATGTCGCGGACGGCAAGATGCCGGGCGTGGTCGGCGCGTTCGGCTTCGGCGACCGCCCGACCCTGTTCGTCTCCGCCGGCAGGATCAGCGACGACGCCGATGCCGCGCAGGCGGGGCCGGACAGCCTGTGGCGCGTCTATTCGATGACCAAGCCGATCACCGGCATGGCGGCGATGATCCTCGTCGAGGAAGGCAAGATCGGCCTCGACGACCCGCTCTCCAAATATTTCCCCGCCTTCGCGAAGATGCGCGTGCTGACCAGCCCGGACACCTCGCTGGACAGCGTGCCGGCGAAGAACCCGATCACGATCCGCGAGCTGCTGACCCACACCGCCGGTCTCAGCTACAACATCATCGCCAAGGGACCGTTGCTCAAGGAATATGAGCGGCTCGGCATCCTGCCCGGCGCGGTCAACGCGCAGATGGAGGTGCAGGCGCGCAAGGCCCGCCCCGCCACGCTGGCCGAGTTCGCCAACCGCGTCGCCGAGGCGCCGCTGATCGCCCAGCCGGGGACGAAATGGAGCTATTCGATCGGCCTCGACGTGATGGGGGCGGTGATCGAGAAGGCCAGCGGGATGCCGTTCGACCGCTTCGTGCAGGTGAAGCTGCTCGACCCGCTGAAGATGACCTCGACTTTCTGGACCGTCCCGGCCGGAGACGCGGGGCGGCTGTCGACCAATTACATGTTCGTCGGCGACAAGCGCGTGCCGGTCGATCCGGGCGCGACCTCCGCCTGGCTCCAGCCGCCGAGCTTCCCTTATGGCGGCGCGGGGCTGGTGTCGTCGGCGCGCGATTATGACCGTTTCCTCCACATGTTGCAGGACGGCGGCACGCTCGACGGGGTGCGGGTGATGAAGCCGGAGACGGCGGCGCTCGCGATGTCGAACCTGATGCCGCCGGGCGTCACCTTCGCCGGGCTGGGTGACGGCACGGGCGGCGACATGTCCGCCAGGATGGGGTTCGGCGCGGGCGGCTCGGTCTATCTGGAGGACGGGCCGGGCGATTTGCCGTCGAAGGGCACCTATGGCTGGGGCGGCGCGGCCGGCACGATCGCCTGGGTCGATCCGGCGAAGAAGGTGCGCGGCACGGTGATGGTGCAATATTTCCCGTCCGAGAAATGGCCGCTGCGGCAGGAAGTCGTCGCCGCGTTGGTGAAGGATGTCGCGAGGTTCCGCCGATGATCGCGCCCGGCTTCACCGGCGGCACGCTCGATCGCTCCGATCTGTTGCGCCATGACGAGGAGGCGCTCGCCGCCGCGATGGGCAACTGGCAGGCGCGCCTGCTCAAGCTCCATGCGTGGGAGCCGGAGGTGACCGACGACGGCCAGCTCGGCTGGACGATGCTGACCGAGGCGTCGGACGAGGCGGAATTCGTGTTCCTCGGGCTGGATCAGGGCCGCCCGCGCTTCGCCGCCTTCGAGCCGTCGCAGGGGGCGGCGCCGGGGTTCCGCTCGCCCAATCTGTTCGGGATGCTCGATCAGTTGCGCGAGGGCGAGGCCGCGACCTTCGCCGCCGCGCGCTCGGTGCTCGACTGGCATGCCCGGCATCGCTTCTGCGCCAATTGCGGCGCGCCGACCGCGATGTTCCGTGCGGGCTGGGGGCGCAAGTGCGGGGCGTGCGACACCGAGCATTTCCCGCGCGTCGATCCGGTCGTCATCATGATCGCCGAGCATGACGGGCGCGCGCTGCTCGGCCGCCAGCCGAGCTGGCCCGCCGGGCGCTATTCGGCGCTGGCCGGGTTCGTCGAGCCGGGCGAATCGCTGGAGGAAGCGGTGCGCCGCGAGATCGACGAGGAAGCGGGGGTGAAGGTCGGCGCGGTGCGCTATGTCGCGAGCCAGCCGTGGCCGTTCCCGTCGCAGCTGATGGTCGCCTGTATCGGCGTGGCGGATGGCGACGCGCTGACGATCGACACCAACGAATTGGAAACCGCCGGCTGGTTCACCCGCGACGAGGTGCACGCGGCGCTGGCCGGCGACCCCTCCGCGCCGTTCGGGGCGCCGCCGCGCTTTGCGATCGCCCATACCCTGTTGACCGAATGGGCGGGATGACCGGCCGCCGCGCGGCGCTGGTCGCGGCGGAACAGCGCGCGCTGGCGCTGCTCGACCGGATCGAGGCGCTCGGCTTGATCGCCCCCGGTCGCACCGAGCGCGAGGTGGAGAAGGATATCTACGCCCTCGCCGGGCGCGAGTTCGGCGTGGAGAAGCATTGGCACAAGCGGATCGTTCGTGCCGGCGCGAACACGCTCGCCACCGCGTCGGACAATCCGCCGGTGCGCATGATCGCGCCGGACGACATCGTCTTCCTCGATCTCGGCCCGGTGCTGGGCGAGTGGGAGGCCGATGTCGGGCGCAGCTATGCGCTCGGTCCGGACGCGCGCAAGCAAGCGTTATGCCGCGAGCTGGCGGTACAGTTCGATCGGGTGCGCGAACGCTTCCTCCGCGATCGCGACATCACCGGCGATGCGCTCTACGCCTTCGCCTGCGAATCGGCGGAGACGGCGGGCTGGCGCTTCGGCGGGAAGATCGCGGGACATATCGTCGCGGAGTTTCCCCACGCCCGCCTGCCGGGGCCGAAGCAGGCCAACCACATCAGCCCCGAAAACCCCGACCGGTTGCGTGACCCAGATGCGAATGGCGAGGAGCGCTTCTGGATCCTCGAAATCCATCTGGTCGACCCGGCCGGGGCGTTCGGCGGCTTCTACGAACGCCTGATGCTCGACGGCTGATCAGGGCTTCACGAACTTGAACGTGAACTGATCGGTCTTTCCCCGGATCGCGGGATCGAACACCTTGTTGGTGTGCGGATCGGCCGGATTGGCGTAGATCGGGCTGGTCGCGGCGAGCCTGAACCCGGCCGCCTCGATCTCCTTCTTCGTCGCGTCGGCGTCGCCGCGATGGAGCGTGTCGGCGGAGGCGAACGGCGCCTCGCCCGCCGGCCCGGCATGATCGACCACCAGCAGCACGCCGCCCGGCTTCAGCGAATCGTAGAGCCGCCTGGCGACCGCCGCGCCCGTGCCCGCCGGATCGCGGGCGAGGTGCAGGTCGTGCCAGTTCTCCACCGTGATGATCGCGTCGAGCTTCTCGGGGAAGGCAAAGCTGGTCAGCGGATCGCGGACGGCGACGGCATTGGCATAGGGCTTCACCACCGCATCCTGCTTCGCGGCGGCATCCGGGTTGCGCGCGACGGACTCGCCGGGCTGATAGGCATAGACCTTGCCGCTGGCGCCGACGAGCGGGGCCAGGATGCGCGTCCAGTAACCGCCGCCCATGATGAAATCGGCCACCTTGTCGCCCCGCTTCACGCCCATGAAGGTGAGCAGCTCGGCCGGGTGACGCGCGGCGTCGCGCGCCTTGTCCGCCTCCGGCCGTGCCGGATCGGCGAGCGCCATGTGGATCGCATGTTCGCCCGCGCCCATGTTCTTCATGTCGTGCATCGGCTGCTGCTGCGCGGCCACCGGCACGGCGAGCAATAGAGCGGTAGCGGTGATGGCTGCGAATCGCATCGGGTCATCCTCCCATGTGTATGAGGTTGCTCTACCACATTGCTGCCGTCGGCGAGCGCCCCTAGATTCAACCGGATGTCTGGTTACGGCCCCCCCGATCGCTTCAACGAGGAAAAGGCGACCTACGCCGTGCGCGGCGCCGACGCGCCCGATCTGACGGGCGGCGTCGCGGCGATCCGCAACGTGGTGCAGACGCTGCCGCTGAAGCCCGGCGTCTATCGGATGCACGACGCGCGCGGCGACGTGCTCTATGTCGGCAAGGCGCGCGCGTTGAAGAACCGCGTGACCAATTACACGCAGGTCGAGCGGCTGCCGCGCCGGCTCCAGCGCATGGTCGCGCTGACGCGATCGATGACGATCGTCACGACCAACAACGAGGCGGAGGCGCTGCTGCTGGAAGCGCAGCTCATCAAGCGCTACCGTCCCGCCTACAACGTGCTGCTGCGCGACGATAAGTCCTTCCCGTTCATCCTGCTGCGCGCCGACCATGAATTCCCGCGCATCCAGAAGCATCGCGGCGCGCGGCGCGCGAAGGGTGATTACTACGGGCCGTTCGCCAGCGCCGGCAGCGTCAACAACACGTTGAACGCGCTCCAGAAGCTGTTCCTGCTCAGAAGCTGCACCGACGGCTTCTTCAAGACGCGCGACCGGCCGTGCCTGCTCTACCAGATCAGGCGTTGCTCGGCGCCGTGCGTCGGGCGGATCGACGCGGCGGGCTATGCCGAGCTGGTGGGAGACGCGAAGAAATTCCTCTCCGGCAAGGCGACCGACGTGCAGGCCAAGCTCGGCGCGCAGATGACGGCGGCGGCGGAGGCGATGGACTTCGAGCTGGCCGCTGTGCTGCGCGACCGGCTGAAGGCGCTCACCTTCATCCAGGGCAGCCAGTTCATCAACGCCGAGGGGGTGGGGGACGCGGACATCTTCGCGCTCGCCCGGCACGAGGGGGTGATCGGCATCCAGGCGTTCTTCATCCGCGGCGGGCAGAATTGGGGTCACCGCAGTTTCTTCCCCGCGCACACCGCCGATGTGCCGGAGGATGAGGTGCTCCAGCAATTCCTGATGCAATTCTATGAGGAGGTGCCGCCGGCGCGCTGCGTGCTGGTCGATCGCGCGCTGCCCGAAGCGCCCTTGCTCGCGGAGGCGCTGACCGGCTCCGCCGGCCGCAAGGTGGCGATCGAGGTGCCGCAGCGCGGCACGCGGCGCCGGCTGATGGAGCAGGCGCGCCGCAACGCGGAGGAGGCGCTGGAGCGCCGGCTGGCCGAAAGCACGACGCAGGCGAAGCTCAACCGCGAGGTCGCCGAGCTGTTCGGGCTGGCCGAGCCGCCGCAGCGGATCGAGATCTACGACAACAGCCACATCCAGGGGACGAACGCGCTCGGCGCGATGGTCGTCGCGGGGCCGGAGGGGTTCCGCAAGGGCCAGTATCGCAAGTTCAACATCCGCAACAAGGATACCGTCCCCGGCGACGATTTCGCGATGATGCGCGAGGTGCTGACGCGCCGCTTCGCCCGCGCGCTGGAGGAGGACCCGGATCGCGATTCGGATAGCTGGCCCGATCTGGTGCTGCTCGACGGCGGGCGCGGGCAGCTCAACGCGGCGAAAGCGGTGCTGGAGGATCTCGGTATCGAGGATATCTGCGTGGTCGGCATCGCCAAGGGGCCGCACCACGGCCGCGAGGGGCGCGAAGTGTTCCACCTGATGGACGGGCGTGAATTCACGCTGCCGGTGAATGCGCCGGTGCTGTTCTATCTCCAGCGGCTGCGCGACGAGGTGCATCGCTTCGCGATCGGCGCGCATCGCGAGAAGCGCGCGAAAGCGATCGGGGCCAGCCCGCTCGACGAGGTGCCCGGCATCGGCCCGGCGCGCAAGAAAGCGCTGCTGATGCACTTCGGCACCGCGCGCGCGGTGCGCGACGCCAGCCTCGCCGATCTCCAGAAAGCGCCCGGCGTGTCGGCGGCGGTGGCGCGGCAGGTGTACGATTTCTACCACGCGAAATGAGTTGCGGGCGGGCCGCCCCGCCGCCTAGCATCCGCGCGTAAGAACCGGGGGATAGTGGATATATGCGGCGCTTGCCGTTGTTCGTTGCCTTGCTTGTCACCAGCGCGATGGCACAGGCGGGGGAAAAGCCGTTGTATCAGCCGGCGCCGGCATGGGTGAAGCCGGCGCCTGCCGTCGACGCCGCGAAGCTGACCGGCGACGCGCCGGTGTTGCTGCTGTTCGACAACCAGCAGCGGCTGGAGGACGGGCGCGTCTGGTCCTATGTCGAATCCGCCGCCCGCGCCGCCTCGACCGAGGCACTGGGCAGCATCGGCACGATCCAGCTTCAATGGCAGCCGTCGCAGGGCGACCTGATCGTCCACCGCGCCGAGATCATCCGCGGCGCCGAGCACATCGACCTCATCAAGGGCGGCAATCCGTTGACCGTGCTGCGCCGCGAGCAGGGCATGGAGCAGCGCATCCTCGATGGCCGGCTGACCGCGACCATGCCGGTCGAGGGCCTGCGCGTCGGCGACGTGCTGCATCTCGCCTTCTCCGTCACGCGCCGCGATCCGACGCTGAAGGGCGACATGCAGGCGTTCGCGCCCCTGATGTTCGCCCCGACGCGGGTGGGGTTCGCACGCGTCCGCCTGTCGTGGCCGGCGAAAAGCGACGTGCGGTGGAAATCCTATGTCGACGGGCTGTCAGCGCGGCCGGTGGTGGAGAACGGCTACGATACGCTCGACGTGACCCTCCCGCTGCCCAAGCAGCCGGACATGCCGACCGACGCGCCGGCCCGTTTCGCCAAGCTGCCGATCATCGAGGCGAGCAGCTTCGCCGACTGGGCGGCGGTGTCGAAGGTGATGGCGCCGCTCTACGCGACGGAGGGGCTGATCGCGCCCGGCAGCCCGCTCGCGGCGGAGGTCGCGCGGATCAAGGCGGCCGAGAGCGATCCGCTCAAGCGCGCCGCGCTCGCGCTGCAACTGGTGCAGGAGAAGATCCGCTATTTGCTCATGGGCATGGACACCGGCAATTACGTGCCCCAGTCGCCGGCCAAGACTTGGGAGGGGCGCTACGGCGACTGCAAGGCGAAGACGCTGTTGCTGCTCGTCCTGCTCCACGAGCTGGGGATCGAGGCGGAGCCGGTGCTCGCCAATTCCAAGCTTGGCGACATGGTGCCGACGCGGTTGCCCGGCGCGGCGGCGTTCGACCATGTGTTCGTCCGCGCGACGGTGAACGGCGAGACGTTGTGGCTCGACGGGACCGGCGCCGGCGCGCGGCTGGCCGATATCCATGACACGCCGGGGCTTGGCTATGTCCTGCCGGTGCGGGCGGGCGGCGCCGAGCCGATGCGGATCGACCTGCGCGCGCCTGCTCGCCCAGATATCGCGGTCGCCATGAATTACGACCAGAGCGCCGGCATCGGCCTGCCCGCGCCGTTCGACGCGACGGTGACGCTGAAGGGCGCTCTGGCGGAGATGACGCGGTTGGCCAGGGCGCAGGGCAGCAAGGACGATATCGACAAGCTCGCGCGTTCCCTGATCGGCTCATACGACAAGAATGTGAAGGTCGTGTCGCAGGACATCTCCTTCGACGATGCCGCCGGCACCGCGCGCGTCGCGATTACCGGACTGGCCTACCCGAACTGGGAGCGCGAGAACGAACGCTGGCGGCTCTCGCTCGATCGCGTGGTGGGGGCGATCGATTTCAGCCCGGATCGCGCACGCACCGCGTGGAAGGACATTCCGGTCAGGACCGACGGGCCATCCTATATCGCCATCCGCGCGCGACTGCGGTTGCCGCGCGGGGCGGCGGGTTTCGTCATCGACGGGACGAAGGCGGACAAGGCGACGCTGGGCGGCAACGCGATCGATCGCTCCGTCAGTCAGGACGGCGAGTGGATCACCGTCAATGACGCGGCGATCAACACTGGTGCGGAGATCGCCGCCGCCGATATCCCGGCCGAGAAGCGGCGGCTGAGCGCGGCCAAGGCGAACCTGCCGCGCGCGGTGGCGCCTGCGGACTACCCCAGTTCGTGGGAAGAGATCGCCGCCGCGCGGCGCGAGCGGCGGCTGGAGCCGATCCTCGCGATCTACGCACGCGATATCGCGGCGCGGCCGGACGAGCGGGAGGGCTACCTCAACCGCGCCTGGTTCCTTGAGAAAATCTACGACCGAAAGGCGGCGATTGCCGATCTCGACAAGGCGTTGGCGCTCGAGCCGGACGCCCAGACCTATCTGAAGCGCGCCAGCCTCTATGCGGGCCTAGGCAACGACGACAAGGCGCTGGCCGACGCGGTGGAGGCGAACAGGCTCGATCCGTCGGACGACAATGCGCTCATGCGGCTCGCCGACGCCCGCGCCGAGCATGGCGAGAAGGATGCGGCGTTCGATCTGGTGCAGGAGCGGATCGATCAGGGCGGCAAGAACCGCGCCGCCTATATGGCGGTGAAGGCTGATCTCCAGATGCGCCTTGGCGACAAGGACGGCGCGATCGAGACGATGGACAGCGCGATCGCGCTGAAACCGGGCGATGCCGATCTGCTCAACAGCCGGTGCTGGCTGAAGGGCGTCGGCAATGTCGGGATGGACAGCGCGCTCAAGGACTGCACCCGCGCGATCGAGTTGGCCGACGGCGCGTCGCAGGCTCTGGACAGCCGGGCGATGGTCTATTTCCGCATGGGGCGGCTGGATGACGCGCTCGCCGATCTTGACGCGGCGCTGGCGATTGATCCCGATCTGGCGGCCAGCCTCTACATGCGCGGGGTGGTCCGTCGGCGGGCCGGAAAGACGAAGGAAGGCGAGGCCGATCTCGCGGCGGCGCGACTCCTGTCGCCACGGATCGATCGGGACTACAGCCGCTACGGGATCGTGCCCTGATCGTCGCAATTCATTGGATTCCGGGCCGTCCGGCCTTTCCGGTTTGTTCATCCCCGCATCATATACCTTTGGCGGGATGCACGTTTTTCTGACGATCGACACCGAGCTGAGCTGGAGGCACCATGCCGCCGGCCTGCCGCCGGAGGAGGTGGTCGCGCGGTCGCTCGAGCCGGCGGGGGTGGGAATCGCGCATCAGCTCGATCTGCTCGCGCGGCATCGGCTGAAGGCGACCTTCTTCGTCGATCCGATGCCCGCGCTGGTCTATGGCATCGCGCAGCTTCGCGCGGTCGTCTCGGCGGTGCTGGCGGCGGGGCAGGAGGTGCAGCTTCATCTCCACCCCAATTGGCGCGGCGCTTCGCTGGAGGATCGCGGGCTGCACGATGCGTTCGAGCTGAGCGCCTTTCCGCGCAACGTGCAGCGCGACCTGATCGTCTGCGGCATGGAATTGCTGGCCGAAGCCGGCGCGCCGTTGCCGATCGCCTTCCGCGGCGGCAGTTACGCCGCGAACGACGATACGCTCCTCACGCTGGCGTCGCTCGGTTTCGCCTACGACAGCAGTCACAACGGCGCTGAACACCCGTGGCCCAGCGCGATCGGCCTGTCGCCGGCGCGGATCGCGCCGGTCGCGCGGCACGGCGTGGTCGAGGTGCCGGTGACGGTGATCGAGGATCAACCGGATCAGCGCCGCCCGTTCCAGGTCTGTGCGCTGTCTATTCGTGAACAGGCCGCCGCGCTCGATCATGCGATCGCCGCCGGCCATGTCGCGACCACCATCGTCGGTCACAGCTTCGAGCTGGCGGTGCGTGGCGGGACGCGCCCGAACATGATCCACACGCGCCGCTTCGCGCAATTGTGCGCGCTGCTCGACGCGCGCCGCGCCGAGGCACCGACCGCGCATTTCATCGATCGCCCGACGCTGCCGCTCGACCGCGACGACCTGCCGCTGCCGCCGCACTATAGCCGCCGTCGCCTTCGGCAGGTGGAGCAGGCATGGTCGAACATCGTCGAGGAACGCGCGGTGTGAGCGCCAGCGCGCTCAGGTTCCAGATCGGCGCGCGCACTCTCGGCGAGATACCGCGCCGGCTCGTCCGCGTGGCGTTGTCGCTCGATCAGGCGCTGGCCGGCGCGGCGCCCGCACTGCCGCCGCTCGACGGGCGGGCGGACGGCTTCCTCGTTACCTCGCTGCCGGAGTCAGTCGCGCTCCAATGGCCGGGCATCTCCTTCGTCCGCCAGCGCTACGTCCGCTATCATGTCGATCTCGCGGCAGGCGCGGATGCGTGGCGCGCCGGGCTTTCGGGGCAGGCGCGCGCGACGCTGAAGCGCAAGGCGCGGAAGCTGGCGGCGGCGAACGGTGGACGGCTCGACGTGCGCCGCTATCGCACGCCGGCGGAGCTGGCGGTGTTCCATCCGCTCGCCCGCGCCGTTTCCGCCACCACCTATCAGGAGCGGTTGATGGGCGCGGGGCTGCCGGACGATCCCGCGCACGGCACGGAGGCGGCGGCGCGGGACGAGGTGCGCGCGTGGCTGATGTTCCTCCACGACCGGCCGATCGCCTATCTGTGGTGCGGCGCGGATGGCGATACCCTGCGCTATGAGCACGTCGGCCACGATCCGGCGCACAATGCGCTGTCGCCGGGGAGCGTGCTTCTGGGCGAGGCGCTGATGGGCTTGTTCGACGATCGCTTCCACCGCTTCGACTTCACCGAGGGTGAGGGACAGCACAAGCGCGCGCTGGCGAGCGGTGGCGTGGCCTGCCGCGACCTGCTGCTGCTCCGTCCGACGCTCGCCAACCGCGCGGCGGTGGCGGCGGTCGGCGGGTTCGACGCGGCGATGCGGGTCGCCTCACGCGCCGCGCGGACGCCCGCGCTGGCTGGCCTCGCCCGACGCATACGGCGATAGCGCGCGCCGCCGCGCCCGCCTACATTCGCCGTCATGCACCTGATCGCCGATGCCATCGTCCTCGCGGTTCGCGCGCATGGCGAACATGGCGCGGTGGCGCGCGCGCTGACCCCGGCGGACGGGGTGCGGGCGGGTTATGTGCGCGGCGGCCGCTCGCGCCGCATCGGGCCGATCCTCCAGCCGGCGAACCTGATCCGGGGCGAGTGGCGCGCGCGCAGCGACGAGCAGCTACCCGTGCTGACGGTCGAGTTGCTCCACAGCCGCGCAGCCCTGTTCGCCGCGCCGCTGCCCGCCGCCGCGATCGAGTGGCTAGCCGCGCTCACCGCCGTCGCCTTGCCCGAGGCGCAGCCCTTTCCGCGCCTCCACGCCGCGCTGGCCGGGGTGCTCGACGCGATCGAGGCCGCGCCGGCCGCGCGCGGCTGGGCGGGGAGCATCGCGCGCTACGAATTGCTGCTGCTCGCCGAACTCGGCTTCGGCCTTGATCTCGATCGCTGCGTGGCGACGGGCGGGGCGGACGATCTCGCCTTCGTCAGCCCGAAAAGCGGCGCGGCGGTGAGTCGCGCGGCGGCGGCGGGATATGAATCGCGGCTGTTCGCGCTGCCCTCCTTCATGCGCGAAGGCGGCGAGGCGGGGTGGGACGATGTGCTCGCCGCGCTCGATCTCACCGGCCATTTCCTCGCCCGCGATGTGCTGACCGACCGCCGCGCCGAGCCGCTGGTTGCCCGCGCGCGGCTGCTCGACCGGCTGAAAAGGGCGGTTGCGTGACCCCGATTACGCCGTAAGAGCGCTGCCCGAACGAAAGGGACTCTCATGGCAACGATCGCGATCCTCGCCGGCGACGGCATCGGCCCCGAAGTAACCACCGAGGCGCGGCGCGTGCTGGAGGCGCTCGGGCTGGACCTGTCGTTCGAGGAGGCGCTGGTCGGCGGCGCGGCCTATCACACGACCGGGCACCCGCTGCCGCCGGAGACGCTCGACGTGGCGCGGCGCGCGGATGCGATCCTGTTCGGCGCGGTCGGCGATCCGGCCTGCGACTCGCTGGAGCGACATTTGCGCCCGGAGCAGGCGATCCTCGGGCTGCGCAAGGAACTCACCCTGTTCGCCAACCTTCGTCCTGCGAAATTGTTCGCCGGGCTGGAGGACGCCTCCGCGCTTCGCCCCGAAGTGGCGCGCGCGATCGACCTGCTGATCGTCCGCGAACTGAACGGTGATGTCTATTTCGGCGAGAAGGGGATGCGCACCACCCCCGCCGGCCTGCGCCAGGGCTATGACGTGATGAGCTATGACGAGGCGGAGGTGCGCCGCATCGCCGTCGCCGGTTTCGAGGCGGCGCGGCGGCGGCGCGGCAAATTGTGCTCGGTAGACAAGGCCAATGTGCTGGAAACCTCGCAGCTCTGGCGCGACGTGGTGATCGAGACGGCGGCGGACTATGCCGATGTCGAGCTGACCCATATGTATGTCGACAATGCCGCCATGCAACTCGTGCGTTCGCCGGGGCAGTTCGACGTGATCGTGACCGGCAATCTGTTCGGGGATATCCTGTCCGATCAGGCGAGCATGTGCGTCGGTTCGATCGGGCTGCTGCCGTCGGCCTCGCTCGATGCGGCGGGCAAGGGATTGTATGAGCCGATCCACGGCTCCGCGCCCGATATCGCCGGGCAGGGGAAGGCGAATCCGTGCGCCGCGATCCTCTCAGCCGCGATGATGCTGCGCCACTCGCTCGGGCAGGCGGACGCGGCCGATCGCGTCGAGGCGGCGGTGGCGGCGGCGCTCGCCTCGGGCAAGCGGACGGGCGATCTCGGCGGTGCCTGCTCGACGCGCGAGATGGGCGAGGCGGTGCTGGCGGCGCTCTGACCCCGTCGCCTCACACCCACGAGGGCAGCCAGGTCCAGTGATGGAACGCCTTCGGCCCGTCGAGCGGCAGGGCCGACAGCGCGGGGAAGAAATACAGCGCCAGCACCAAAGCCGCGAGCGTGAAGCCCGTGTCCCACCGCCCGAGCCGATCGCGCCAGTGATCGAAGGCGGCGGCGATGGCGATCACCAGGAAGATGCTGGACGGGTAGTAATAATAATAGAATCCCAGTGACTTGGGGATGATCGCGAAGATCGCCACGCTCGCCGTCCACAGGGCGAAGGCGGCGAGCAGGCGCGGGCTGCGCGACTTGAGCCAGCCCCACAGGCACGCCGCCACCGCGACCAGCCCGCTCCACATGATGAGCGGATTGCCGATCATCAATATGCCGCGCTGGGCGCCCTCGATTGGCTCGTAGAGATACCAGATCGGCCGGATCAGCAGCGGCCACGACCACCAGCTCGATTGATAGATGTGCGACGGCAGCACCTGCACCTGCTGCTCGTACATGTATTTCTGGAGTGGCAGCAGCCCTTGCCAGGTCAGCGGGTCGGCGGAGAAATGGAAGATCGGCAGGAAGGTCGCGAAATAGGTCGCGATCGAGACGATGCCGAGCAGCGCCAGTGCCGGCAGCGGGCGCAGCCCCGGCCAGCGGCGCGGGTCGCCGCGCTTCAGCAGCACGAACGCCAGCGCGGCGAAGGCGACATAGGGCGCCGCCGCCCATTTGCACGCCGTCGCCGCGCCGAGCAGCACGCTCGCCGCGATCCACTTCCCCCAGCCGCCGCTTTTCATCGCCCAGGCGATCATCGCGATCGCGACCGTGAGGAAGGCGGCCATGAACACGTCGAGCGTGGCGATCCGCGCCTGCACGAAGATGGTGAAGTTGAGGATCGCCAGCACGCCCGCGATCAGCGCCGCGCGCAGCCGCCCGGTCATCAACTGGACGATCGCGAACACCGCGACCACCGTCGCCGTGCCCGCCAGCGTCGACATGAAGCGCCAGCCAAGCGGCGAATCGCCCAGCAAACGGATGCCCAGCGCGATCAATTCCTTGGCGAGCGGGGGATGCTCGACGTTGAGCAGGCGCGACCGGGCAAGGAAGGTGCGTGCCGCCGGGACGTAATAGATTTCGTCGAACACCATCTTGTGCGGCATGCCGACGCGGATGAGGAACAGCGCCTCCGCCACCGCGCCGAGCAGGATCGCCACCGGCAGCGGCTTGCGGGGAAGCCACGGGTCGACCGTCCGCCGGATGCTCTCGCTCATCCCTCGCGCTGTAGCGCCGCGCGCGTCGCGCCGACAAGCCCACGGCGCTTGCGGTGGATGGCGGTTTGCGGGCAAAGGGCAAGCCATGAAACGCCGCACCGGACAAGACCGCTCGATCACCACCAACTGGCGCCCTGCCACCCGCGCGATCCGTGGCGGCACCATGCGATCGGAATTCGGCGAGACGTCCGAGGCGCTGTTCCTCACCTCCGGCTATACTTACGATTGCGCGGGCGACGCCGCCGCGCGCTTTGCCGGCGAGCAGCAGGGGATGACCTATTCCCGGCTCCAGAACCCCACGGTGCAGATGCTGGAGGAGCGGATCGCGCTGCTCGAAGGGGCGGAGGCGTGCCGCACCATGGCATCCGGCATGGCGGCGATGACGGCGGTACTGTTGTGCCAGCTCCAGGCGGGCGATCACGTCGTCGCCGGCCGCGCGGCGTTCGGCTCGTGCCGCTGGCTGGTCGATACCCTGTTGCCGAAGTTCGGCATCGCGACGACGGTGATCGACGCGCGTGACCCGCAGGCATTCGCCGACGCGGCGCGGCCCGAAACCAAGGTGTTCTTCTTCGAGACGCCGGCCAATCCGACGATGGATATCGTCGATCTGCGCGCCGTGTGCGGCATCGCGCGGGAGCGGGGGATCACCTCGGTGGTCGACAATGCCTTCGCCACCCCCGCGCTCCAGCGCCCGCTGGAGTTCGGCGCGGACGTGACGGCCTATTCCGCGACCAAGCTGATGGACGGGCAGGGCCGCGTCCTCGCCGGCGCGGTGTGCGGGACGAAGGATTTCGTCGAGAACACCTTGCTCGCCTTCACCCGCAACACCGGGCCGACGTTGTCGCCATTCAACGCCTGGGTGGTGCTGAAGGGGCTGGAGACGCTGGACCTGCGCGCGCGCCAGCAGTCGGAGAATGCGATGAAGGTCGCGCGCTTCATGGAAGGCCGCGTGCCGCAGGTGCTGCATCCCGGCCTGCCGAGCCACCCGCAGCACAATCTCGCCATGTCGCAGATGGATGCCGCCGGCCCGATCTTCGCGTTCGAGGTGGATGGCGGGCGCAGGCAGGCCCATGCGCTGCTCGACGCGCTGCAACTGATCGACATCTCGAACAATATCGGCGATTCGCGGTCGTTGATGACCCATCCCGCCACCACGACGCATCATTCGGTCGCCGAGGACAAAAGGCTGGAGATGGGCGTCACCGACGGGATGCTGCGTTTCAATGTCGGGCTGGAGGACGCGGACGACCTGATCGAGGATCTCGATCAGGCGCTTCGCGTGGCGGGGTTGTGAAGGCGCTCTTCCCCTACGACGAAACCACGCGCGGCGTGACGGTGCGCGTCGCCGTCAGCTATCTGCCGGAGCAGTCGGAGCCGGCGCGCGGGCGCTGGTTCTGGGCCTATCACATCCGCATCGAGAACGGCGGCGAGCGGATTGTCCAGCTTCTCACGCGCCACTGGATCATCACCGACGCGCGCGGCGCGCAGCATTCCGTGGAGGGCGAGGGCGTGGTCGGCGAGAAGCCGGTGATCGCGCCGGGCGGCAGCTACGACTACGTCTCCGGCTGCCCGCTCGCCACCTCGTCCGGCTCGATGCGGGGCAGCTATCGCATGGTGGGGGAGGATGGCGCGACGTTCGATGTCACGATCCCCAAATTCGCGCTGCTCGCGCCGGCGGTGGGGGCATGAAGCGCACGCATCTGCCGCTCAATGGCCTGCGCGTGCTCGATGCGGCGGCGCGGCACCTGTCCTTCACCCGCGCGGCGGACGAGCTGGCGGTGACGCCGGCGGCGGTCGGCCAGCAGATCCGCGCGCTGGAGGATACGCTCGGCGTCGTGCTGTTCCGCCGCACCACCAAGGGGCTTGAGCTGACGCCGGAGGGCGAGGCCGGGCTGGCGGCGCTGCGCGACGGCTTCCTCCATTTCGAGGATTCGGTGCGCGCGATGCAGGCGGGCCAGTCCTCCAAGTCGCTCACCATCGCCGCGCCGCGCGATGTGACGCAGAAATGGCTGATGCCGCGCCTCGCCGAGATCGCGCGGGCGGATGGCGAAATGCGCTTCATCCTCGTCGCGGCGGACGATGTGGTCGATTTCACCGAAGCCAACCTCGATCTCGCGATCCGCTGGGGCGAGGGGCCGGGCACGCACGAGGGCGAGGCGCTGGAGAGCGAGGGGATGATCACCGTCGCGCGGCCGGGCGGCGCGGCGAGCGACGTGCGGATCGGCTGGCCCGGCTGCGGCGCGGAGGATGCGTCGTCGCCCGTCCGCGTGGCCGATGCCGGCCTCGCGATCGATGCCGCCGCCGAGGGGCTGGGCCGCGCGACCGTGCCGGAGTTGCTCGCCGCGCGCGATCTGGCGGCGGGCCGCGTCGTGCGCGTCGGCGAGGCAAGGCTCTCGCGGCTCGGCTATTGGCTGGTCGCCCCGCTGCCGCAATGGCGGCAGAAGAAGGTGCAGGCGCTGGTCGACGCGCTGACGGCGTGAGGCGGGTTCAAGCCCTTTCCATGCCCCGGATTTGAAGCGCGCGCCGCCTTGGTCTATCGCGCGCCCATTCCCGGCACCTGAACGGAAACCATGACACTTTATTCCCGCTTTGCCGCGCATGTCGATGCGGCGCTCGACGCCTTGGCCGCCGCCGGCTCGCTGCCGGCCGATCTCGATCGCCGCAATGTGACGGTCGAGCCGCCGCGCGACGCGAGCCACGGCGATCTCGCCACCAATGCCGCGATGGTGCTCGCCAAGGCCGCCAGGGCCAATCCGCGCGCGCTCGCCGAGCAGATCGCCGAGGAGTTGCGCCGGCTGGACGAGGTGGCGGCGGTCGAGATCGCCGGCCCCGGCTTCATCAACATGCGCCTCACCGACGATACCTGGCGCGCCGAGCTTTCCGCGATCCGCGACGCCGGCGGCGATTACGGCCGGTCGAGTCGCGGGCGTGGCGTGCGCGTCAATGTCGAATATGTCTCCGCCAATCCGACCGGGCCGATGCACATGGGGCATTGCCGTGGCGCGGTGGTGGGCGATGCGCTCGCCGCGCTGCTGGAGTTCGCCGGCTATGACGTGACGCGCGAATATTATGTCAACGACGCCGGCGGGCAGGTCGATGTGCTCGCCCGCTCGGCGCATCTGCGCTACCGCGAGGCGCTGGGCGAGGATGTGGGCGGGATTCCCGAGGGCCTCTATCCCGGCGACTATCTTGTTCCGGTGGGCCGCTCGCTGGCGGACGAGTTTGGCGACCGCTACGCGAAGGCGCCGGAAAGCGAATGGCTGGTGCTGTTCCGCACCCGCGCGGTTGCGGCGATGATGGCGCTGATCAAGGCCGATCTCGCATTGCTCGGCATCCACCATGCGGTGTTCGCCTCGGAGGCGGAGTTGCAGGCGGCGGGCAAGCCCGAGGCGGCCGAGAAATGGCTGCGCGCGCGCGATCTCGTCTATGACGGTGTGCTCGACGCGCCCAAGGGCGAGGTGCCGGACGATTGGGAGCCGGTGGAGCTGCCGCTGTTCCGCTCCACGAAGTTCGGTGACGATCAGGATCGCCCGATCAGGAAGTCGAACGGAAGCTGGACCTATTTCGGCGCCGACCTCGCCTATCATTTCCAGAAGGCGGAGAGCGCCGACGAGCTGATCGACATCTGGGGCGCGGACCATGCCGGCACGGTGAAGCGCATCACCGCCGCCGTGGCCGCGCTGACCGAGGGGCGTACCCGTTTCGACGTGAAGCTCGTCCAGATGGTTCGCCTGATGCGTGGCGGCGAGCCGGTGAAGATGTCGAAGCGCGCCGGCAATTTCGTCACGCTGGCGGACGTGGTGCGCGAGGTGGGCAAGGACGTGGTGCGCTTCACCATGCTCACCCGCCGCGCCGATGCCCAGATGGATTTCGACTTCGCCAGGGTGGTCGAGGCGTCGAAGGACAATCCCGTCTTCTACGTCCAGTACGCCCATGCCCGCACCGCCTCGCTGCATCGCCGCGCGGCGGAGGCGGGAATTGACGCGACCAGCCCCGATCTGTCCCGTCTTGATACGGAGGAACTGGCGCTGGTGAAGCTCGCCGCGCAATTCCCGCGCGTCGTGGAAACCGCCGCCGCCGCGCGTGAGCCGCACCGTATTGCCTTTTATCTATATGATTTGGCGGCTGCTTTTCACTCGCTATGGAATGTCGGCAACGATCGCACGGATCGCCGCTTCCTCGTCCCTGAAGATTCGGCGTCGAGCGCGGCGCGTCTGCTCTTGGCGGACGGGTGCGCGCAAATTATCCGGAACGGGTTATCCATCATGGGGGTGGAAGCGGTCACGGAGATGTGAGCCATGACGGGCTTGGACGAGATTGATCTGGGCAACCTCGATCGATTGCCCTGGCTGGAATCGGCGGAGCCGGAGGAAGAGGAAGAGCCCGGCCTGCTGCGCACCGTCGCCTGGGTGATCCTGGGGCTGCTGCTCCTCGCGGGGGTGATCTTCGGCGTCTACAAGATGCAGCGCCACCCGGCTTCCACGGACGGCAACGGCGCGCTGATCAAGGCGCCGGCTGGCGACTACAAGGTCAAGCCGGAGGAGCCGGGCGGGCTGAAGGTAAGCGGAGAGGGCGATTCGGCCATCGCCGCCAGCGCGGGCGCCAATTCGTCCGCCGCGATCGACCTCACCGCCGTGCCCGAAGCGCCGATCGACGGCCGCCGCACCGCCGGCAAGCCGACCTCCGCGCCGACCGCCGGCGGCCGCACCGTCGCGGCCGAGGTGCCCCGTTCCGCGCCGAAGCTGACAGCCGCCGAGCCGGTTTCCGCGCCGCGCGCGCCGGTGCCGGGCGCGGGATCGGGCGGCGCGCTCGTCCAGCTCGGCGCCTTCCCGAGCGAGGCGGTGGCGAATGCGGCGTGGAGCGCGCTGGCCAAGAGGTTCAGCTATCTCGCGACCCTGGGCAAATCGGTGCAGGCCGCCGAGGTCAACGGCAGGAAGGTCTATCGCCTGCGCGTCAACGCGGGCAGCGCGGACGCGGCGGCGGATATCTGCGGCCGGCTCAAGGTGGCGGGCGAGCGCTGCTTCGTCACGGGCGGCTGATCGGCGCTTTCCCGGCGCGGGCGGGGGCGGTATCGCGGCGGCATGAAGCCAGTGATCTTCGGCCTCGCCGGCCCGGTTCTCAGCGATGACGAGCGTGCTTTCTTCCGCGAGGCGCGCCCGGCCGGCTACATCCTCTTCAAGCGCAACGTCGCCGATCGCGCCCAGCTTCGTGCGCTGACCGATTCGCTGCGTGAACTGGAGGGGCGCGATGACGTCGCGATCCTCGTCGATCAGGAGGGCGGGCGGGTCGCGCGGCTCGGGCCGCCGGAATGGCCCGCCTTTCCCGCCGGCCCCGCGTTCGACGCACTATATGAGCGCGCGCCGATGTCCGCGATCGAAGCGGCGCGCGCCAATGCCCAGGCGATCGGGTTGGTGCTGGCGGAGGTCGGAATCACGGTCGATTGCCTCCCGCTGCTCGACATCGCGCGTGAAGGGACGACCGAGGCGATAGCCTCGCGCGCCTATGGCCATGAGCCGAAGCGCGTCGCGGCGATGGGGCGGGCGACGCTGGAGGGGCTGGCGGCGGCGGGAGTGGTAGGCGTGGTCAAGCACATGCCGGGGCACGGCCGGGCGATCGTCGATTCGCATCATCATCTTCCCACCGTCACCGCATCCGACGCCGAGTTGGAGGAAGACCTGGCGCCGTTCCGCGCGCTGGCCGGCGCGCCGATGGGGATGACCAGCCATATCGTGTTCGAGGCATGGGACCGCGAACGCCCCGCGACGCTCTCGCCGGTCGTGATCGGGGACGTGATTCGCCGCCGCATCGGCTTCGACGGCCTGCTGATGACCGACGATGTCGACATGAAGGCGCTATCCGGCACCGCCGGGGAGAAAGCCGCCGGGGCGATCGCGGCCGGATGCGATCTGGTGCTCGATTGCTGGGCGCGGATGGACGAGATGGTCGAGATCGCCGGGCGGCTGGAGGATATTTCCGCCATCTCTCGCGCACGCCTCGATCGCGCGATGCCGAGCGCCGCCCCGGCGAAAGGCGACCTCGCCGCGTTGATCGCGAAGCGCGACGCCTTGCTGGCGGTGGCCGAGGGCTGAGAATCTCGCCGTATGAAAATCGTTCCCGGACCGTGCTTGTCTAAGGCCCCATGGTTCTGCCAGCATAAGGCGATGGCCTTGTCCCTTCGCCCCGAAGCCCCGCGTTGACCGACGACGCCGACACGCTGACGCTCGATCTCGACGGATGGGAGGGGCCGCTCGACCTGCTGCTCGCGCTCGCGCGGTCGCAGAAGGTCGATCTGAAGCAGATTTCGATCCTCGCGCTGGTCGAGCAATATCTCGCCTTCATCGATCAGGCCCGCTCGCTGCGGCTGGAGCTGGCGGCGGATTATCTCGTGATGGCGGCGTGGCTCGCCTATCTCAAATCCGGCCTACTGCTGCCGCGCGATCCCGAGGTGGAGCCCAGCCCCGAGGAACTGGCGCTGCGGCTGCAACTCCGCCTCGAACGGCTCAATGCGATGCGCGAGGCGGGCGCGCGGCTGATGGCGCGGGACCGGCTCGGCCGCGACGTGTTCCTCCGCGCCGCGCCGGAGGGGTTGCGCACCGTGCGCAAGGCGCGCTGGACGGCCGAGATCTACGACCTGATCGCCGCATACGGCCGCATCTCCGCGCGCACCCGCCCGGTGATGCACGTCGTCCATGACCGGCAGGTGATGACGCTCGAATCCGCCATCGAGCGCGTCTCGGCGCTGATCGGCACGGCGATCGAATGGGCCGCGATCGAGCGCTTCCTGCCGGAGGGCGCGTCGGGCACGTTCCGCAAGTCGGCGCTGGCGTCGAGCTTCCTCGCCGCGCTGGAACTGGCGCGGCAGGGGCGGGTGGAACTGGCCCAGAAATCGCCGTTCGCACCGCTCTATCTGCGGGCGCCGGCATGAACCCGCCCGATGATCTCGTCCGGGCGGTCGAGGCGGTGCTGTTCGCCGCGACCGAGCCGATGACGGCGGAGGCGATCCGCGCGCATGTCGGCGAGGGCGACGTGAAAAGCGCGCTCGCCGCGCTGGCGGCGGATTATGCCGGGCGCGGGATCAACCTCGTCCAGCGCGCCGATCGCTGGCATTTCGAGACCGCGCCCGATCTCGCCCACCTCTTGCGCCGTGATCGCGAGGAGGCGCGCAAGCTCTCCCGCGCGGGGATCGAGACGCTGGCGATCATCGCCTATCATGAGCCGGTGACGCGCGCGGAGATCGAGGCGATCCGCGGCGTGCAGATATCCAAGGGCACGCTCGACGTGCTGATGGAAGCGGGTTGGGTGCGCCCCGCCGGGCGGCGCGAGGTGCCTGGGCGGCCGCTGATGTTCGCGACCACGCCGGGCTTCCTCGATCATTTCGGCCTCGAGAGCCGCCGAGACCTGCCCGGCATCGACGATCTGAGGGCGGCCGGCCTGCTCGATCCGGTTGATTTGGCGTTCGATCAACTCGCGGTGGAAAAGGACGACGAGGACGACTAGATAGGCGGTTCGCTTCTCAGGAGAGTTGTCATGGGCACGTTTGGCCCGCTGCATTGGATCGTCGTCGCCATCATAGCCATCCTTCTGTTGGGAGGCGGGCGCTTCTCGAACCTGATGGGGGACGTCGCCAAGGGCGTGAAGAACTTCAAGAAGGGCATGGCGGAGGAGGACGAAGACGTTCCCGCCAAGCCGGCGCCGCGCATCGAGGCGCAGCAGCCGGTGCGCCCGGCGGAGACGATCATCCAGGACGAGAAGGCGCACTGATCGCCTGCCGCGCTCGCTGACCCGCCCGCGCTGCCGGCCCGATCATGCTTGATTTCAACTTCTCCGAATGGGCGGTCGTCGCCCTGGTGGCGCTGGTCGTCATCGGGCCGAAGGACTTGCCCAAGGCCATGCGCGTGCTCGGCTATTGGGTCGGCCGCGCACGCTCGGTCGCGCGCCAGTTCCGCGCCGGCTTCGACGAGATGATCCGCGAGGCCGAACTCGCCGAGATGGAAAAGAAGTGGAAGGAGGAGAATGAGCGGATCATGCGCATGCACCCGCCCACGCCTCCCGAAACGATCGAGCATGCGCCCACGCCCGCCGATGACGAGGATGGCCCGCCGGTAATGGTCGAGAAGCCGGTCGTCGCGCCGGCGCCGGAAACCTCTCCGACCGATGCCGATACGGCGGCTGTGGAAAAGCCGGCGCCATGAAGGATATCGACGACACCAAGGCTCCGTTGCTCGAGCATCTGCTCGAGCTGCGCCGACGGCTGCTCTATTGCATCGCGGCGCTGATCGTCGCCTTCTTCGTCTGCTATTATTTCGCGGAAGACATTTTCGCGGTCCTCGTCCGCCCGCTGTTGCAGGCGGGGCAGACCCGGCTGATCTACACGCAGATATTCGAGGCGTTCTTCGTCAAGGTGAAGGTCGCCTTTTTCGCGGCGGCGATGGTCTCCTTCCCGGTGATCGCCAATCAGTTATGGCAGTTCATCGCGCCGGGGCTGTATCGCAAGGAGAAGCGCGCGCTGCTGCCGTTCCTGCTGGCGACGCCGGTGCTGTTCGCGATCGGGGCGTCGATGGCCTATTTCATCGCCGTGCCGATGGCGCTTCACTTCCTGCTGAGCTTTCAGGGCAATATCGGCGGGGTGACGCAGGAGGCATTGCCGGCGATCGGCAATTATCTGTCCTTCGTCATGCAATTCCTGTTCGGCTTCGGCATCGCCTTCCTGCTGCCGGTGCTGCTGATGCTGCTGGAACGCGCCGGCATCGTGACGCGCCAGCAGCTCAAGGGCGCACGCCGATATGCGATCGTCGCGGCCTTCGCCATCGCCGCCGTGCTGACGCCGCCCGACGTCGGCTCGCAACTCCTGCTCGCGATTCCCTTGTGCCTGCTCTACGAACTGGCGCTGATCGGCATCTGGTTCACCGAGCGCGCCCGCGCGCGGGAAACCGATACGGAGGTGGTGGCCGGCGAGTGATCGCCGGACGGCTACTTCGCGCTGTCGGCCGTCTTCGAAACGGTCTTGCCGACGGACGAAACGTCCCGGCCCACCCCGGAGATCGTGTTGCAGCCCGCGACCAGCAGTGCGGCGGCGATCGTCGTCATTCCCAGAATCTTGCGCATGGTGCGGCCTCCTCCGGCCGGAATGGTCGATTTCATCGCGAAGTGCAAACCCGCCGGCGCTGAAAAAGGTTAAGGCCCGAAAGCGTCACCGGGGGGGAGGGGACGACACTTTCGGGCCTGTGACTTGGATAGCGAGAGCGGGGGGGCAAAAATTCGCTATCCGGGTCTTTCAACGATCCGCCACGGGGCGGGTTCCGTTCGTCGCGAAAAAAATGCGTTCGGTGCCGCAACGCATTTTGTCATTCCCGCCCCACCACCGCGATCGAGATCGCGTAGCTGCCCTTGGCCGGATCATAGTCCATCGGCGCACGGAGCTGGCGGGACAGGTCCTCGATCACCCGCCCGTAACGCTCGCGGAGGCGCGTGCCGAGCGCCTCGCTTTCGCCCAGCGCGGATGACGAGACGCGCAGGATCGCGCGATCCTCCAGCCCCGGCGCCGGCTTGAGCGAGATGCGAAGCTGCGCCTGCGGGTCGCAGGACAGAGCCAGTTCCACCAGTTCCGTCACCAGGAAGGCGACGGGAACGGCGATATCCTGGCTGACGAAATAGGGATCGAGGTCCAGCGCGATACCGAGCTTGCTGCCCTCCGGCGCGGTCGCGCGGATGTTGGTGGCAAGCTCGCTGATGACGGGACGCAGACCGAGGCCGCGATTCTCCTCCATTTCCGCGAAATGGTTGCGGTGGACCACCGCCAGCGCATCGACGCGGCGCTGGATCGAGGCATAGGCCTGCGACGCGTCCGGCGTCCGCGCGCTGCGGGCATGCAGGTTAATGAGGCTGGAGATGACCTGAAGGTTGTTCTTGACGCGATGATGCACCTCGCGCGTCAGCCGCGTCTGGCGCACCAGCCCTTCGGCCAGCCCCGCCTCGTGCAGCGCAACGGTGCGGGTGAGCGCGCGGAAGGTGTCGCCCAGCTCGCGGATCTCCTGCGCCGGCAGCGCGCGAAGCAGCGCCGGGTCTGGCTCCTCGCCCGGCGTCAGCGCGGCCATGTTGGCGCGCAGTTCCCGCAACGGCCGCACCAGCAGCCGATCGACGACGAACCACGACACGATCGCCGCCGCCGCCCACATCAGCAGCGGCAGCAACAGCGCGATCACCAGCGACGAGGTGATCGGCGTGCTGCGCACCTGCATTTCCAGCGCGAGATCGGCGATGCCGAGATCGGTGCGGTTGGTGGTGCGCCGCTCCAGCGCCGATTCGCGCGGCAGGCCGTCGATGGTCAGGCGCCGCTTGTCCTGGATCAGCGTCAGCTCATAGCGGTGCGCGAAGGCGCTGGGGTGGCTGATGCCGGCGAGGAAGCCGGTGGGGAAGAAAGCGGCGCCGAACATGCCGCGCCGATCCGCCGCCACGCCCAGCGACAACCCATGCGCCGGCTGGATACGGGCGTTCACCGCCGCGCCCTTCGCCAGCATCGCGACGCGCCGGGCGCCGGGAAACGGCGTGCCGCACAACACCTTGCCCTGTCGGTTGAAGATCACGAATAGCGTGCCGCTGGCCGATTGCTGCGCGAACACGCCCTTGGCGCGTGCGCAGCTCGGCGCATCCTGCGCGTCGCCCGCCAGCGCGTTGACGGTGCTGCGCAACGCCGTCATGTCGCCGATCAGTTCGATCGTCATCGCCCGGCTGCTCTCGGTGGAGGCGAGGCGCAGGTCGGCGCGCGCCTCGGTATCGGCGTTGCGGGTGGTCTGTAGCGTCGCGAACACGGCGATGATCGCCAGCGGCAGCAGCGCGATGCTGAGGATCAGGAGCAGCTTGGCTCCGGTCGGCCAGCGCACGATGAAGCTCGCCGCCAGCGCGGATGCGGAGCCGGGACGTTCGACTTTCCCAGCCATTTCGCCAGGCGCGCCTAATCCAGCTTCCCGAGCAGCGTCAGCATCTCGTCGGGAATGTCTTCCTCTATCGTCTTCTGATAGATCGAACGCAACGCAGACCCCATGTCGCGATCCTTCGCCGGCCTCGTCGCGCCTTTCTTCCGATCCGGTTTCGTTGCCTGATCGCCCGAATTCAACACCTGCCCCCGGAAACGCCCGACCGCACGGGATACCTAAAAGACGCGGTTGGCAAAAACCGCAAGGCCCCCGTCGCTCATGGCAACCGGGGAGATCAATGAAACCAAAGAGACGCTCGTTGGTTCCACCACCGGCGACAAAATCGTCGGGCGGGTGCAAAGTTGCCGTGCCGGAAATGCGTTGCCGGGTTAAAGCGTTTGAAATCGTTGGGGGAGGCGCCTGAACCTTCCTCGTCTGGTACGGAGAATTCATTGCCCATGTCGCTCGGTCAACAGCTCGCGCCGCATCTTCCCTTTCTCCGGCGCTATGGCCGCGCGCTCACGGGCAGCCAGTCGCAGGGCGATAAATATGTCCGTGCCACGCTGGAGGCGATCGTCGCGGCGCCGGAGGAATTCCCGCGCGACGTCGATCCGCGACTCGGGCTGTACCGCACGTTCCAGGTGATCTGGTCGTCGTCGAATATCGATGATTCGCGCGATCCGGGCGACGCTGACGAGCAGGAGATGGTGGCGCGCGCGCGGCTGGCGCGGATGACGCCGCTGTCGCGGCAGGCGCTGCTGCTCACCGCGATGGAGGGCTTCACGCCGGAGGACACGGCCTATCTGATCGGGGTTTCCGCCGACAAGGTGGAGGAACTGGTCGAAGAGGCGATGGCCGAGATCGAGAAGCAGACGCGCGCGCGCGTGCTGATCATCGAGGATGAGCCGATCATCGCGATGGACGTCGAGACGATCGTCCGCGACCTCGGCCATGACGTGACCGGCGTGGCGGTGACGCGCGACGAGGCGGTGGCGCTGGCGATGGAGGATCGCCCCGGACTGGTGCTGGCCGACATCCAGCTTGCCGACGACAGCTCCGGCATCGACGCGGTGAAGGATATCCTCGCCGAGTTCCGCGTGCCGGTGATCTTCATCACCGCCTTCCCGGAACGGCTGCTCACCGGCGAGCGTCCCGAGCCGACCTTCCTCATCACCAAGCCGTTCCAGCGCTCGACGGTGAAGGCGGCGATCAGCCAGGCCCTGTTCTTCGATCAGGCGACCGTGCCGGCGGGCTGAACGGTTGATACGGAGCCAAAACGGTTCTTGTTCGTTGGGGTGGAATGACAGACGAACATGAACAGATTCATCGCAGCACGGAGGAGGCAAGGGCCGGGGCCACACCGCATATGACGCGGTATATCCTCGGTTTTTCGCTCATCCTCGTGGTGGCGATCTTCGCGATCCTCGTGCTTGCGCGACTCTAGGCGGCACCGGAAGCGCAGCTTCGACGCGGGTGGAAAAACCCGTTCATAAGCCGTATCTTGTTGAAACTGGCCGGGCTGCTATCCGGCCGAGGCCGGGGAATGATCGCGACAGCATGACGCATGATCCATCGCGTAAAGATGGTGCGGGCGCCGAATTGCCGGCCGGGCACACGGCGCTCCCCGATCCCGAGTTCAAGGCGCAGCTTGCGCAGGTGATTCCGCACCTCCGCGCCTTCGGGCGCTCGCTTTCCGGCAATCGCGACCTCGCCGACGATCTGGTGCAGGAGACGCTGCTGAAGGCGTGGGCCGCGCGCAAGCGGTTCCAGGCGGGCACGAACATGCGCGCCTGGACGTTCATCATCCTGCGCAACCTCTATCTCTCCCAGATGCGCCGCGCGCGCTTCAAGGGCGAGTGGGACGATCTGGTCGCCGACCGGCTGCTCGCCGCGCCCGCCGGACAGGACAAGCACGTCGAACTGGCCGACATGCAGCGCGCCCTGATGCACCTGCCGCAGCCGCAGCGCGAGGCGCTGATCCTCGTCGGCGCCGGCGGCTTCGCCTATGAGGAGGCGGCGGAAATCTGCGGCGTGGCGGTCGGCACGATCAAGAGCCGCGTCGCGCGCGGCCGGGTCGCGCTTGAGGCGCTTATGAGCGGCAACGAGATGACCTCGCGCACCGGGCACAAGGGCGAAAGTGGCGGATCGACGCTGGACGCCATCATGCACGAGGTGGACGAACTCAGCCGCGACCGCTGATCGCGGTCAGGCGATTCGCTCCAGTTGCATGAGCAGGTCGCCTATCGCGTCATCCTTGCCCACAACGCGGAACGCCTCGCGCAGGGATTCGCCGATCGGATCGCTCGCGCGCGGCCTCGCCACCATCTGGATAGCGGGATTGTCGGCGTCACGAAACGAACCTGGATATTCCATAGCGACGAAAACGGTTGAACGCGGATGAAGTTTCTCGGCAGGTAGGCGCCGCCATGACCGACCTTGCCCGTTCCGACGCAGACACCTCACAGTCCACCGCGCATGACGCCGTCGCGCGCGCGCGCGCCAACGCGCCGTTCCTGTCGATGCTGCTCGATCGCGAGCCGGGCCTTGCCGCCGCGCTGGAAGGCGGCGCGCTGCCGTTGGCCAAAGCGGCGACGATCGGCGACGGGCCGGCGGCGCGCGAATTGCGGCTCGCGCGGCGACGGCTGGCGCTGGCGGCGGCGATCGGTGACCTTTCCGGCGCGCTGGATCTGACCGGCGTCACCCACGCGCTCTCCGACTTCGCCGACGCCGCGCTCGATCGCGCGATCCGCGCGGCGATCGAGGAGCGCACTCCCGGCGCGGAGCCTGCCGGCTTCACCGCGATCGCGCTCGGCAAGCAGGGCAGCCGGGAGCTGAATTATTCGTCGGATATCGACCCGATCCTGTTGTTCGACCCGCTCACCCTGCCGACCAAGCCGCGCGAGGACCCCGCCGAGGCGGCGGTGCGGATCGGGCGCCGGGTGGTGGAACTGCTCCAGGCGCTCGACGGCGACGGCTATGTCCTGCGCATCGACCTGCGGCTGCGCCCGTCGCCGGAAGTGACCCCGATCGTCATCCCGGTCGAGGCGGCGATCGGCTATTACGAATCGCAGGCGCTGCCGTGGGAGCGCGCCGCCTTCATCCGCGCGCGCGTCTGTGCCGGCGATATGGCGCTCGGCGCGCGTTTCCTGGAGGCGATCCGGCCGTTCGTATGGCGGCGCAGCCTCGATTTCGGCGCGATCGGGGAGATCGTCGACATCACGCGTCGCATCCGCGACCATCATTCGCAGGGTCAGGCGTTCGGCGCCGGCTATGACCTGAAGCGCGGGCGCGGCGGCATCCGTGAGGTGGAGTTCTTCGCGCAGATTCACCAGCTCATCCACGGCGGCCGCGATCCGGCGCTACGCGTCGGCGATACCCGCGCGGCGCTTGCCGCGCTCGCGGCGGCGGGGCGCGTCGACCCGGACGACGCGCGCGCGCTGACCGACGCCTATGTCGCGCTGCGGACGATCGAGCATCGCGTGCAGATGATCGACGACCGGCAGACGCATCATCTCCCGGCGGGCGAGGCGCTCGATCGCGTCGCGCGGCTCGACGGACGGGCGGATGGCGCGGCGCTGCTCGATCACCTGCGCCCGCATGTCGAGCGCGTCGCGACGGTGTTCGACCGGCTCGCCGCGCCGCCCGACACCGCGCTTTCCATCGACCACGAGCGGCTGGTCGAGCAACTCGCCGCCGCCGGCTTTGCCGATGCGGATGGCGCGGCGACACGGATCGCATTGTGGCGCTCTGGTCGCTATCCCGCGCTGCGCAGCCCGGCGGCGAAGGCCGCGCTGGAGGCGGTGCTGCCCGGCATCGTCGCCGCCTTCGCCGACGCGCCGGTGCCGCGGGCCGCGCTGCAACGACTCGACCTGCTGCTCGAACGACTGCCCAGCGCGATCAACGTCTTTCGTCTGCTGGAGGCGCGGCCGGCGCTCGCCAGCCTGCTCGCGGCGGTGCTCAGCCACGCGCCGACGCTGGCCGACGAACTGGCGCGCCGCCCCGATCTGCTCGACGGGCTGATCGATGCCACCGCGCTGGCGCCGGTCGGCGATCTCGCCGAGCTGGTCGCGGAGATGGAGGCATGGGAGCGCGGCGCGGACTATCAGGCGCAGCTCGATCACGTCCGCCGCGTGGTCGGCGACAAAAGGTTCGCACTGGGCACGCAGATCGTCGCCGGTTCGGCCGATCCGCTGGACGTCTCCGCCGGTTATGCCCGCGTCGCGGAGGCGGCGATCGAGGCGCTCACCCATGCCACGATCGACGAGTTCGTCCGCGCCCACGGCCGCGTGCCGGACAGCGAGTTCGTCATCCTCGCGCTCGGCCGGCTCGGTGGCGGGGCGCTGACCCATGCCTCGGACCTCGACCTGATCTATCTGTTCACCGGCGATTTCGCGGCGGAATCGGACGGGCCGAAGCCGCTCGGCGCGACGCTCTACTATAACCGGCTGGCGCAGCGGGTGACGGCGGCGCTGTCGGTCGCCACCGCCGCCGGGCCGCTCTATTCGGTCGACACCCGGCTGAGGCCGTCCGGCGCGCAGGGGCCGCTGGTGGTGAGCATGGATTCCTTCGCCCGCTATCAGCGCGAGGACGCCTGGACGTGGGAGCATATGGCGCTGACCCGCGCCCGGCCGGTGTTCGGCTCTCCCCCCGCCCGCGCCGCGCTCCGCGCGGAGATCGACGCGGTGCTCGCCGGCGCGCGCAAGCGGCACGATATCGTGGCCGATGCCGCGAAGATGCGGGCCGAGATGGCCGCGCACAAGCAGCCCGCCGGCCCGCTCGACGCGAAGCTGCTGCCGGGCGGCCTCGTCGATCTGGAGTTCGCGGTGCATACGCTCCAGCTCGAACATCGCACCGGCTTCGATCCGGGATTGGCGCGCGCCATCGCCCTGCTCGGGCCGCTGCTGCCGGCGGGTATCGGCGCGGCTTATGAATTGCTGACGCGCCTGCTCGTCACGCTGCGGCTGGTTGCGCCCGACGCGCGGGAGCCGGAAGCGGCGGCGACGCGCGCCTTGGTGGCGCGGGCGCTCGGCGTGAAGGATTGGGCGGCGGTGCTTGCCGGGCTGGACGCGGCGCGGCAGGAGGTGCGCGCCGCGTGGCTAGGAGTGATTGATGGACACGATTCCCGACCTGACGCTGGTTGACCCGAACGGCGCGCCGGTGAAGCTCACCGCGCTGCCGCGTCCGCTGGTGGTCTATTTCTATCCGAAGGACGATACGAGCGGCTGCACGCGCGAGGCGCAGGACTTCTCCGCGCTCGCCGGCGATTTCGCCGGGGCCGGCGTGACGGTGCTGGGCGTGTCGAAGGACAGCCCGAAGCGGCACGCCAACTTCATCGCCAAATACGACCTGAAGGTGCCACTGGCGAGCGACGAGGATGGCGCGGCCTGCGAGGCGTTCGGCGTGTGGGTGGAGAAATCGCTCTACGGCCGCAAATACATGGGCATCGAGCGCGCGACCTTCCTGTTCGGGAAGGACGGGAAGCTGGTCCGCGCATGGCGCAAGGTGAAGGTGCCCGGCCATGCGGCGGCGGTGCTGGAGGCGGCGCGAGAGGGCTGAGGGAAACCGTCATGCCAGCGAAAGCTGGCATCGCTATCGACGAGCGGCACGCTTGAGGCACGAGATCCGGCTTGCGCCGGGGTGATGAGGAGCGCTCAGGAAGCGGCGCCGTCGCCAGCCCGCCATTCTCCCGACCGGCCGCCGCGTTTCTCCAGCAGCCGCACCCCCTCGATCCGCATCGCGCGATCGAGCGCCTTCGTCATGTCGTAGATCGTCAGCAGCGCCACCGAAACGGCGGTCAGCGCCTCCATCTCCACGCCGGTCTTGCCGTCCGTCGCGACGGTGGCGCTCGCCTCGACGTGATCCTCGCCGACCGACAGGTCGAGCGTTACGCGGGTGAGGGGCAGGGGGTGGCAGAGCGGGATCAACTCGCTCGTCCGTTTCGCCGCCATGATCCCGGCGACGCGCGCCACCGCCAGCACGTCTCCCTTCGCCACCGCGCCGTCGCGGATCGCGGCCGCCGTCTCCGGCTGCATCGCGATCCGTCCGGTCGCGATCGCCTCGCGCCGCGTCACCGCCTTGTCGCCCACGTCGACCATGCGCGCCGCGCCCGCTTCGTCGATATGGGTGAGGCGCGTCATCCGATCAGCGCCCGCGTCGCCGCCTCCATGTCGGGCTGGCGCATCAGCGATTCGCCGATCAGGAAGCAGCGCACGCCGCGCGCCGCCATCTCGTCGAGATCGGCGCGGCTGTTCAGTCCGCTCTCGGCGACGAAGGTGCAGCCCGCCGGCGCGCGGCCGACCAGTTCATAAGTGCGCGCAAAATCGACCGTGAAGTCCCTGAGATCGCGGTTGTTCACCCCGATCAGTCGCGACTTGAGCTTCAGCGCGCGCTCCAGCTCGTCGGCATCGTGGACCTCGACCAGCACGTCCATCCCGCGCTCGATCGCGGCCGCCTCGATCTCGGCCAGCGCCACGTCGTCGAGCGCCGCCATGATGAGCAGGATCGCATCCGCGCCGATCGCCCGCGCCTCCGCCGCCTGCCACGGATCGACCATGAAGTCCTTGCGCAGCACCGGCAGGTCGCAGGCGGCGCGCGCGGCGACCAGATAATCCTCCGACCCCTGGAAATATTGCGCGTCGGTAAGCACCGACAGGCACGACGCGCCGCCCGCCTGATAGGCGCGGGCATGGGCCGGCGGATCGAAATCGGCGCGGATCAGGCCCTTGGACGGGCTGGCCTTCTTGATCTCCGCGACGAGGCCATAGCCCGGCGCGCGATCCAGCGCCGTGCGGAAGCCGCGCGGCGGCGTCTGCTCGCGCGCGCGCGCATCGAGATCGGCGAGCGAGGCGCGGGCGCTTCGCTCGCGCACTTCCTCGCGCTTGGTGGCGAGGATCCGGTCGAGAATATTGGTCATTTCCACGCGATCCAGCGATCGAGCAACGCATCGGCCGCGCCCGAATCGATCGCTTCGGCGGCGCGCGCCGCGCCAGCCGGCAGCGCGTCCCCGCTCAGCGCCAGCGCGGCGGCGGCATTGAGCAGCACCGCGTCGCGATAGGCGCCATGCTCGCCGCGCAGCAGGCGGCGCAGCGCATCGGCGTTATAGGCCGGGTCGCCACCGTGGATCGCCGCGATCGGGTGGCGCGGCAGCCCCGCGTCCTCCGGCGCGATCCGATCGGGCAGCGCGACCTTGCCCACGGACACCGCGATCGTCGGGCCGGCGCCGGAAACCTCGTCCAGCCCTTCCTCGCCGGAGACGACCAGCGCCGCCTCCGCGCCCAGTTCGGCCAGTGCGGCGGCATAGACCGGCGCATAATCGGGCCGCGCGATGCCGATGAGCTGCCGCGAGACCCGCGCCGGATTGGCCAGCGGCCCCATCAGGTTGAAGATCGTGCGCTTGCCGATGCGGCGGCGGATCGGGGTGATCCGTCTCACCGCCGGATGATGGGTCGCGGCGAACAGGAAGCAGATGCCCAGCTCGCCCAGCGTCTCCTCCGCCATCGCGCCGGCCCGCTCCATGTCGAGTCCCAGCGCCTCCAGCGTGTCGGCCGCGCCAGCCTTGGACGAGGCGGCGCGGTTGCCGTGCTTGGCGACCGGCACGCCGCACGCCGCCACCACGAGGCTGACGGCGGTGGAGACATTGAGCGTATGGTGCCCGTCGCCCCCCGTGCCGCATACGTCGATCGCGTCGGCGGGGGCCTGGATCGGGATCATGCGGTCGCGCAGCGCGCGGGCGGCCTCGGCGATTTCGGTGGCGGTCTCGCCGCGATCGCTGAGCGCGATCAGGAATTGCGCGATCGCCTCGTCGCCGGCGCGGCCGTCGAGGATGTCGGCGAAGGCCCGCGCCGCATCCTCGCGGCCGAGCGGTGCGGCGGGATCGGGCAGCGGCGAGAAAGCCGTCATGCCGTGCCCGTCAGCTTCAGGAAATTGGCGAGCAGCGCGTGGCCATGCTCGGTGGCGATGCTCTCGGGGTGGAATTGCACGCCGTGGATCGGCAGCGCGCGGTGCCGCACGCCCATCACCGATCCGTCCGGCGCGGTGGCGTTGACCGCCAGCACCTCCGGCACATCCTCGACGATCAGCGAATGATAGCGCGTCGCGGTGAACGGCGAGGGGAGGCCGGCGAACACGCCCGTCCCGTCATGCGTCACCGGCGAGGTCTTGCCGTGCATCAGCCCGCCGCGCACCACCCGACCGCCGAAATGCTGGCCGATCGACTGATGGCCGAGGCACACGCCAAGCAGCGGCCGGCCCGCTTCCGCGCAGGCGGCGACCAGATCGAGGCTGATCCCCGCCTCGTTCGGCGTGCATGGGCCGGGCGAGATCAGGAAGCCGTCCGCGCCCGTCGCCAGCGCCTCCGCCACCGTCAGCGCGTCGTTGCGCACCACCTCGACGCCGGCGCCCAGCTCCATCAAGTAATGGACCAGATTCCAGGTGAAGCTGTCATAATTGTCGACGACAAGGATCATCGCGGCCGCCTTACTCCATTCCGTCCGCATCGCAACGACTGTTGCGCTGCGGAAACATGAAGTAATCGGGTCGCGCGTTCAGCCGGGATACAAGCGGCGTGGATGACGTTGACCATATACCGAGGAGACAAGGCCATGTTCCGCCCCCTGATAACGGTCGCGCTCGCCGCCTTGCCGGCGGCCGCGCTGGCGGCGCAGGCGACGCAGCAGGCTTCCCCGCCGCCGGCCGAAACCGTGCATCAGGAGACGCAGGCCGAAACCGGCAAGCCGCCGCACCGCATCCGCAGCGTGACGCTGACGGGGAACGAGAAATGCCCGCCGTCCACCTCCGACGAGGTGGTGGTGTGCAACCGTCTCGACCCGAACGAGCAGTTCCGCGTGCCGAAGGAATTGCGCCGCCCGCCCGAGGTTCCGGCGAAGAACCAGAGCTGGGTCAATCGCGCGCAGAATGTGGACGAGGTCGGCCGCACGGCCGGCGGCCTGCCCGATACCTGCTCGGCGGTCGGCTCCGGCGGGCAGACCGGCTGCGCGCAGATGAACGCGCGGCAATGGTATCTTGAGCGTCAGGCGATCAAGCGCGCCCAGCAGGAAGGCACCAGCCCGCAGCCGCAGGATTGATCGCGGGCGTCGCCGGGCTGGACCGGCCTTCCGCATCGGTCGCATCGTCGC
This sequence comes from Sphingomonas sp. CL5.1, assembly GCF_013344685.1. Lineage (NCBI taxonomy): Bacteria > Pseudomonadati > Pseudomonadota > Alphaproteobacteria > Sphingomonadales > Sphingomonadaceae > Sphingomonas > Sphingomonas sp. CL5.1. The sequence continues at coordinate 3,632,119 of NZ_CP050137.1, read as the reverse complement.
GGCCTTGTGTCGCGCCGGTTCGTGCCGCAAGAGCGGCGCGGACAAGCGGGCGCGCCCGCCACGGGATGAGTGAGATCAGGTGACGCTCGACACGACCGCGGGGAGGCGGCCCGAATGACCGCCGAGGCAGGGCTTGCCGCCTTGTGGTTCGCCGCCGCGCTCGCCGCGCTGCAACTGGCGCTGGCGGGGCTGGCGGTGCGCCGGAAGGATGCGGCCTTGCTCGCCGCCGTGCGCCCCGTCGCGGTGGTGCAGGGAGCGATGGCGGCGCTGGCGATGGCGGCGCTGATCGCCGTGTTCTGCGTCTCCGACATGTCGGTCGCGCTGGTCGCGGAGAACAGCCATTCGGCCAAGCCGATGCTCTACAAGTTCGCGGGCGCGTGGGGGAACCACGAAGGCTCGATGCTGCTGTGGGTGACGATCCTCGGGCTGGCCGGCGGCGCGGTAGCGCTGCTCGAGCGCCGGCTGGACGAGCGCACGCTGACCGCGACGCTCGGCGGGCAGGCGGCGATCGCGCTGGGCTTCTATGCCTTCCTGCTGTTCGTCTCCAATCCGTTCGCGCGGCTCGATCCCGCGCCGGCGGACGGGCAGGGGCTGAACCCGCTATTGCAGGACCCCGGCCTCGCCTTCCACCCGCCGACGCTCTACATCGGCTATGTCGGCCTGTCGGTGGCCTTCTCCTTCGCGATCGGTGCGCTCGTGACGCGTGACGTCGGCCCGGCCTTCGCGCGGGCGATGCGGCCGTGGGTGCTGGGCGCGTGGATTTTCCTGACGATCGGCATCACGGCGGGCAGCTACTGGGCCTATTACGAGCTGGGCTGGGGCGGCTGGTGGTTCTGGGACCCGGTGGAGAACGCCTCGCTGATGCCGTGGCTGGCCGCGACCGCCCTGCTCCATTCGGTGACGGTGCTGGCGACGCGCGACGGGCTGCGCGCCTGGACGGTGATGCTGGCGGTGGTCGCCTTCTCGATGTCGATGATCGGCACGTTTCTCGTCCGCTCGGGCATCCTCACCAGCGTCCACGCCTTCGCCGTCGATCCGGAGCGCGGGGCGTTCATCCTCGCGCTGCTGGCGATCTATATCGGCGGCGCGCTCATCCTGTTCGCGACGCGCGTCGGCACGGTGCGGGCGGGCAACACCTTCGAGTTGTTGAGTCGCGAGGGCGGGCTGGTGGCCAACAACCTTCTGCTCTCGGTGATCCTCGGCATCGTGCTGATCGGCACCTTCTACCCGATCGTCGCGGCGACGATGGGGACGCAGCTTTCGGTTGGCGCGCCGTTCTTCGACAAGACCGCCGGGCCAATCGCGCTGGTGCTGGTGGCGCTGATGGCGGCTGGGCCGCTGCTGCGCTGGCGCCGCGACGAGGCGCAGGCGGTGCTGGAGCGGCTGATGTGGCCGATCGCCGCCGCGCTGTTCACCGCCGCCGGCGTGGCGGTGCTGTCCGGCGGGATCGGCTGGATGCAGCTTGCCGGCCTGTCGCTCGCGGCCGGGCTGGCGGTGGCGAGCGTCGCGCCCTTGCGGAAGCGGGACCTGCGCCGCGCCCCGTTGTTCCTCTACGGCATGGTCATCGCGCATCTCGGCATCGCGGTGAGCCTAGCCGGCATGGCCGCCTCGACCGCCTGGACGCAGGAGCGGCTGGTCGCGGCCCGCGTCGGCGAGCCGGTGAGGGTCGGGCCGTACAGCGTCACCTTCGAGGGCGTGAATCCGCTGATCGGCCCGAACTGGTCGGCGCTGGAGGCGCGGCTGGCGGTGAAGCGCGGCGAGGATGGCGAGACCTTCTACCTTCGCCCGCAATCGCGCTTCTTCTCCAATCCGCCGACCAGCACCAGCGAGAGCGCGATCCAGACGGTGCTCGACGGCCAACTCTACACCGTGCTCGGCCAGCCGGACGACGCCGGGCGGTGGCAGCTTCGCCTGTGGTGGAAGCCGCTGGTGACGCTGATCTGGTTCGGTGGCGCGCTGGTCGCGCTGGGCGGGGCGCTGTCGATGCTCGGGCACATCCTGCGCGAGCGGCGCGCGGCGCGGCGCGTGCATGAGGCGGCGTTCCAGTGGGATGCTGGCCAATGGAGCGCCGGCCAGTGAGGCGCTGGCTGCTCTGGCTGCCGCTCGCGCTGCTGCTGGTGGTGCTGGCCTTCGCCGCGCGTGAATTGATGAAGCCGTCCGACCGCACCGTCTATTCGGCGATGGTCGGGCAGCCGGTGCCGGATTTCGATCTCGCCCCGCTGGTGCCGGGCAAGCCGGGGCTGTCCGCCGCCGACTTGCGCACCGGCCAGCCACGCCTGCTCAATGTCTTCGCGAGCTGGTGCATCCCGTGCATCGCCGAGGCGCCGCAACTGATGCGGCTGAAGGCGATGGGCGTGCCGATCGACGCCATCGCGATCCGCGACACCGGGCCGGCGGTCGGCGGCTTCCTCGCGCACTACGGCGACCCCTATCGTGCGATCGGCGACGACAGGGTGAGCGTGGTGCAGCTTTCGCTCGGCTCGTCCGGCGTGCCGGAGACGTTCGTCGTCGACGGCGCGGGTAAGATCGTGAAGCAGCACGTCGGCGACATCCGCGCCGACGACGTGGATGCGATCTATCGGGCGTGGCGGAACGCGCGATGAAGCGCGCGGCGATCCTCGCGCTGCTCGCCGCCGCCGCGCCGGTGGCGGCGGATTCGGGGCTGCCTCCGGCGGCGCTCGCCTATACCCAGCTACGCGATCCCGCGCAGGAGGCGGAGGCCAAGGCGCTGATGGAGACGATCCGCTGCGTCGTCTGCCAGGGCCAGTCGGTCGCCGACAGCGACGCCGACATGGCCGGGGACATGCGCGCGCTGATCCGCCAGCGCATCGCCGCCGGGGAAAAGCCGCGCGCGATCCGCGAATGGCTGATCGCGCGCTACGGCGACTATATCACCTACGATCCTCCGCTCTCCGGCGCGACCCTGCCGCTGTGGCTCGCCCCGATCCTGCTGCTCGCGCTTGGCGCATGGGTGGCGCGGGGCAGTTTCCGGCGTCGCAAGCGCCGCTCCGAATAGGGCTGGATTCTCCCGCCGCTCTCCCATAGCCTGCGCCGCAAAACAAAAGTTACGTAGCAAGGAGAGACGGGCTCATGGGCCAGAAGCTGCGATTCGGCACGTTCATCGCGCCGTTCCATCCGTTGCGCGAAAATCCCACGCAGGCGCTGGAGCGCGATCTCGATCTGGTCGTCCATCTCGACAAGCTCGGCTATGACGAGGCGTGGATCGGCGAGCATCATTCCGCCGGCTATGAACTGATCGCCAGCCCCGAATTGTTCATCGCCTTCGCCGCCGAGCGCACGAGGCGCATCCGGCTCGGCACCGGCGTCTCCTCGCTGCCCTACCACCATCCGCTGATGCTGGCGGACCGCATCAACCAGCTCGATCACATGACGCGCGGGCGGGTGATGTTCGGCGTCGGGCCGGGCGCCTTGCCCTCCGACGCCTTCATGATGGGCATCCCGGTGGCGAAGCAGCGCGACCGGATGGACGAGGCGCTCGACGCGCTCGTCCCGCTGCTGCGCGGCGAGACGGTGACGAAGAAGACCGACTGGTTCGAGCTGGCCGAGGCGCGGCTCCAGATGATGCCCTATAGCAGGCCCTCGGTGGAGATCGCGGTGGCCAGCCAGGTCTCGCCGACCGGCGCGCAGGCGGCGGGGCGGCATGGCGTCGGCATCCTCTCGATCGGCGCGACCCAGGCGGGCGGGTTCAACGCGCTCGCCTCCAATTGGGCGATCGCGGAGGAGGTCGCGAAGGAGAGCGGCCGCATCATGAACCGCGACGGCTGGCGGCTGGTCGGCCCGATGCACGTCGCCGCGACGCGCGAGGAGGCGCGGGCGCAGGTGCGCTTCGGGATCGATGACTGGCTCTATTATTTTCGCGAGGTCGCCGCGCTGCCGCTCGCGCCGACCGAGGGCGATCCGATCGACGCCTTGGTCAACAACGGCATGGCGGTGGTCGGCACCCCGGATGACGCGATCGCGCAGATCGAGCGGCTCCGGCAGCAGTCGGGCGGGTTCGGCGCGTTCCTGACGCTCGACACCAATTGGGCGGAATGGGACGCGAAGAAGAAATCCTATGAACTGATCGCCCGCTACGTGATGCCGAAGTTCCAGGACGCCAACGGGAATCGCGACGCCTCGCTGGCCTGGGCGCGCGACAATCGCCCGCGCTTCATCGGCGAGGCGCAGGCGGCGGTCGGCGCGCGCGTCGCGCAGCATATCCAGCGGAAGGGGACGGAGAATATCCGTCCCGAAATCCTCGCCGCGATGGGCCTCGACAAGAAGACGGACGCGGCGGAATGAAGGCCGTCGTCCGCCGCGGCCCGGCGCTGGTGCTGGACGATCTGCCTGAGCCGGTGCCCGGCGCCGGGCAGGTGCTGGCGCGTACCCTGTGCTGCGGGATCTGCGGTTCCGACCTGCACGCGGTGCATTCGATGGAGAAGATGGTCGAGCTTGGCCGCCGCACCGGCGAGCCGGCGCTGATCGACCCCGCGCGCGATATCGTGTTCGGCCATGAATTCTGCGCCGAGATACTCGATCACGGGCCGGGCACCGATCGGCGGCTGAAGCCCGGCACCCGCGTCGTGACGGTGCCGGTGATCGCCTCGCCGGCCGGGTTCGAGACGGTCGGCTATTCCAATCTCTTCCCCGGCGGTTTCGCGGAGGCGATGGTGCTGACCGAGCAGATGCTGCTGCCCGTGCCCAACGGGCTGAGCGACGTGCAGGCGGCGATGACCGAGCCGTTCGCGGTCGGCGAACACGCCGTCGCGGAAAGCGACGCCGGGCCGGATACGGTGAACCTCGTCGTCGGTTGCGGACCCGTGGGGCTGGCGGTGATCGCGGCGCTCAAGGCGCGCGGGCTGGGGCCTGTGATCGCATCGGACTATTCGCCCGCCCGGCGCAGGGTGGCGGAGGGGTTCGGCGCGGATATCGTGATCGACCCAGCGGCGGAGAATCCCCATGCCCGCTGGAGCGAGCTGGGCGTGCCGCACTCGCGCACCGAACGATCGGTGCTGGCGATGAGCGGCCGGCAGGGCAAGCGCGCGATCGTGTTCGAGTGCGTCGGCGTGCCCGGCGTGATCCAGTCGCTGATCGAGGCGGTCCCGGTCGGCGCGCAGATCCTCATCGTCGGCGTCTGCATGCAGACCGACGCGATCGAGCCGTTCCTGTGCATCAACAAGAGCCTCGAGCTGAAATTCGTGCTCGGCTACACGCCGGAGGAATTCGCCGCCACGCTCCACCATATCGCCGAGGGGACGATCGACGTGCTGCCGGCGATCACCTCGGAGGTCGGGCTGGACGGCGTGGCGGAAGCCTTCCGCGCGCTCGGCGATCCGGAGGCGCAATGCAAGGTGGTGGTGCGGCCATGAGCGACGAGGCGTTGCCGGGGATGCCCCCGCTAACTTTTGTCGAGACCAACGGCATCCGCATGGCCTGCTACGACGTGGCGGGGGAGGGGATGCCGGTGGTGTTCTGCCACGGCTTTCCGGAACTGGCCTATTCGTGGCGGCACCAGCTCGCCGCCTTCGCGGAGGCCGGTCATCGCGCGCTCGCGCCGGACCAGCGCGGCTACGGCCTGACCGATCGGCCGGAGGCGGTCGAGAGCTACGACATGGAGCAGCTTTGCGCCGATCTCGCCGGGCTGCTCGACGCCAAGGGGATCGAGCGGGCGATCTTCTGCGGGCACGATTGGGGTGGCCTTGTCGTGTGGCAGATGGCGCTGCGTCACCCGGATCGCGTCGCGGGGGTGATCGGCCTCAACACGCCGTTCATCCCGCGCGCCTCCGCCGATCCGATCGCGCTGATGCGCATGGCGCTGGGCGAGGACATGTATATCGTCTGGTTCCAGAAACCGGGCGAGGCGGACGCCGCGTTGGCCAGGGACGTCGACAAGACCTTTCGCTTCTTCATGCGCCGCCCGACGATGACGCCGGCCGAGTTCGCCGCGCTGCCGGCGGAGCAGCGGAATTTCCCGCTGGGCCTGATGTTGGAGGCATATGACCCGGCGGGCGACGAGCATCAATTGCTCAGCGACGGGGAGCGCCGTGCCTTCGTCGATACCTTCGCCCGCACCGGCTTCACCGGCGGGATCAACTGGTATCGCAACTTCACGCGCAACTGGAAGCGTTCCGCCGGCATCGCCGACCGCGTGACCTGCCCCGCGCTGATGATAACCGCCGAATGCGATCACGTCCTCCCGCCGTCGATGGCGGAGGGGATGGAGAAATACGTCCCCGATCTCGACCGGCATATGATCGCCGGATCGGGCCATTGGACGCAGCAGGAAAAGCCCGACGAAGTGAGCCGCGTGATCCTCGATTGGGTCGCGCGTCGCTTCGCGCACGAAGGAGCATGACGATGCGGCTGGTCAGCGATCATATCATCGAGGGGCGGCCGGGGCCGACCTTCCCGCCGGTCTATCCCACGCTGGAGGGCGTGGACCTGGGCGATATCCAGGCCTTCACCAAGGGGCAGCCGTGGGGCGATTATGCCCGGATGCGCGCCGAGGCGCCGGTGATGTGGCATCCGATGCGCCGCGACGGCGTGGGCTTCTGGGCCGTCACCCGCTTCGACGACGTGAAGCGCGTCAACGGCGATCCGGAGACGTTCAGCTCCGAAAAGGGCGGCATCCTGATGGCGCTCGGGCCGGAGGAGACGCGGCATCCGACGCTGTTCTCCGCCTCGACCAATTCGATGATAAACCTCGATGCCCTGCCGCATCGCCAGCTCCGCAAGGAGCATATGCCCTATTTCACCGCCACCTACATCAAGGGCCTGCGCGATCGCGTCTCGGCGGAGGTGACGCGGCTGCTCGACGCGATGGCGCCGCTGGGCAAGTGCGACATGGTGGAGAAGTTCAGCCAGCGGCTGCCGATCTTCACCCTGTGCGAGATGCTCGGCGTGCCGCTGGCGGACCGCGAACGCTTCATGGCGTGGGTCCATTTCCTCGAAATGGCGCAGCAGGTGGCGGTCGAGCAGATCGACCAGCTCGACAAACTGTCCGAACCAAGCCCCGAGATCGCCGCCTTCATCGAACTGTTCAACAAGAACGTCGCCGAGATGTTCGATTACGGCCGCTACATGCTCGCCAGGCGCCGCGCCGATCCGCGGCCGGACCTGATGAGCGCGATCGCCAACGCGATGGTCGACGGCGAGCCTTTGCCCGATCCGTATCTCGACGGCGCGTGGCTGCTGATTGTGTTCGCCGGCAACGACACGACGCGCAACTCGCTCTCCGGCGCGATGAAATTGTTCACCGAGAACCCGGACCAGAAGGTGCGGCTACAGGCCGACGGCAACCTGCTGACCAATGCGGTGCATGAGATCACCCGCGTCGTCTCCCCCGTCATCTACATGCGCCGCACCGCGACGCGCGACACCGAGGTCGGCGGCCAGCGCATCGCGGAGGGCGAGAAGGTCATCATGTACTACGGCGCGGCCAATCGCGATGCGGCGATGTTCCCCAATCCCGACCGTTTCGACATCGCGCGCGCCAATGCCGAGAAGAACATCGCCTTCGGCTACGGCCCGCACATCTGCATCGGGCGGATGACCGCGCAGCTCCAGCTCGAGGAAGCCTATCGCCAGCTCTTCGCGCGTTTCCCCGATATCCGCTGGACGGGCGAGATGGATATCGCGCCGAACAATTTCGTCCACGCCGTGCGCCGGCTGGAGGTGGAGTTCACGCCGGAACGCGCGGTCCGGGCGGCATGAACAAGGCCCCTTCCCGGTCGGCGGGAAGGGGCCTTGCCCGAATCAGGCCGGCATCCGGTGCAGCGCGCACAGCTTGTTGCCGTCCGGGTCGCGCAGATAGGCGAGGTACATGCTCATCCCGTTGCCGCTGCGGACGCCGGGAGCATCCTCGATCGCCGTCCCGCCATTCTCCACGCCCGCCTTGTGCCATGCGTCGGCCTGCGCCGGGTCGCTCATCGCGAAGCCGATCGTTCCGCCGTTGGCATGGCTCGCCGGCTGGCCGTCGATCGGCTTGGTGACCATGAAGATCCCGCCGTTGTGGAGATAGATCAGGCGGCCTTTCTCGTCCTGGATCGCGGCTTTTCCGCCGATCGCGCCGAACAGCGCGTCGTAGAATTTGCGCGAACGATCCAGATCGTTCGAGCCGATCATCATATGGCTGTACATGGTGCCTCTCCTGCAACTTCCGCGCACTAAACCATCGGACATGCGTGCCGTCCAGCCAAAGAGATTGCCGAACATTTTGTCCCGGACCGGGACGATCGAAAACTTTGAAAGCGCGTTGGTTCTGCCATCATTAATTTTCTGGTAATTTTCATTCGGGTCTGCGCGACTCGGGCAAGCCGAGCGTTTCGTTCATTCAGACAGGGGTAACGAAATGAAGAGGTTTCTTGCTATTGCCGCGGCGACCGCCGCGGTTGCCGCGTCACCAGCTTATGCGAGTGCCGCGTGGGAATTCACCAGCGCCAGCAACAGCTACACCAACGGTAGCTGGAATTTCGCCAACAGTTTCACGGTGCTCAATGCCGTGACCGTGAGCGGGCTGGGCTGGTACGCTGATCCGAATACCGGCAATGTGGACGCCAACCCGGTCGCGCTCTACAAATGCGATACTGCCGGATGCCTGACGACGGGAACGTTGCTCGCGCAGGTGACGGTCGACAACACCTATGCGCTTCAGGGGCATTTCCGGTTCGTCACCGTCCCCGAACTGACCCTTGCGCCGGGCGACTATCTTATCTCGGGCGTCAGCGACACCAACAACTATACCTGGAACGACACCGGCTTCACGGTCGATCCGAATATCCAGTATAACGACAATCGCTGGTTCTCGACCACTTCTGGCGCGATGCCCTCCTTCAATACTTCGGTCGTGAATGACGTAACCGATGGTTATTGGGGGCCGAACCTGTTCCTCGGCGCGGCGACATTCGCGGGAGTTCCGGAGCCGGCGACCTGGGCGATGATGATTCTGGGCTTCGGGCTGGTAGGCGCCAGCTTGCGTCGCCGCGAAAAGGCGGTTGCCCGGTTCGCCTGATATCCCATGCCAAGTCATCGAAGGCCGCCACCGGAAGGCCCGGCGGTGGCCTTTTTTTCTTTTCAACGCTCGCGCAATCTTCAAAGGATTCTTCGGCCGCCAATGTATGACGGCGATAGCCGCGGGGAACGATGGTCGAGATGCCGAATGAACTGCACCGCGCGACGCTGATGGACGCCCTGGTCGCGCTGGCCGAGGCGGGTGGCGACATCGTATGGCGGCATTTCGTTGAGGGCGCCGCCGTCACGATTAAGCCCGACGAATCCCCCGTCACCGCCGCCGATCACGCGGCGGAGGCGGCGATCCTCGCCGGCCTGCGCGAGGTCGCGCCGCATATTCCGATCGTCGCGGAGGAGGAGGCCGCCGCCGGCCGCGTGCCCGACGTGGACGGTGCGTTCTTCCTCGTCGATCCGCTGGACGGCACCAAGGAATTCATCCGACGCGGCGACGATTTCACCGTCAACATCGGCCTGATCGAGCAAGGCGCGCCGACGATGGGCGTGGTCTATGCCCCGGCGCGGAAGGCGCTCTATTGGGGCGATGCGGTGGCGGGACGGGCATATCGCGCCGATCGCGCGCCGGGCGCGGAGCGTGGCGATGTGAAGCCGATCGCGGTGCGCGCGGTGCACATTCCCCCGTGCGCGGTCGCCTCGCGCAGCCATGCCGATCCGGCGACCGCCGCGTGGCTCGACGCGGGGGGCATCTGCGATTGCGTGTCGGTCGGCTCCAGCCTGAAGTTCGTGCTGGTGGCGAGCGGGGAGGCGGACGTCTATCCGCGCACCGGCCCGACGATGGAATGGGACACGGCCGCCGGGGACGCGGTGCTGCGCGCGGCCGGCGGCATCACGCTCGATCCCGACAATCGCCCTTTCCGATATGGCAAGCCGGGCTTCCGCAACACCGGCTTCGTCGCGTGCGGGTGCTACGAGCCGGCGGCGCTGCGGCCGTTCGTCTCGAGCTAGGGTGCCGCCCGCCCGGCGTCGCGGTTCACGGGTGCAGGCCGGAGCGGGCCGGGCTAGCCCGCGGTCATGACCGGACGGGTGAAGCGCAAGGCGATGCTTGCCGTGGCGATCGCATCGACGCCTGTGGCGCCGGCGATCTGCCTGTTATGCGGGCGTCGGCTCGGCGCCCGTGTCGAGTGGCATCATATTGTGCCGCGCAGCGAGGGCGGCCGCGAAGTCACCGCGCTCCACCCTATCTGCCACCGCGCGATCCGCGCGCGCTGGAGCAATGCCGATCTGGCCCGGTTCGAGGGGATGGCGGCGCTGCGCGAGGCGCCGGAACTTGCCGCTTTCCTCCGCTGGATCGCATCGCGCCCGCCCGATTTCCACGCGCCGACCCGCACGCGCGGCTAGGCCGAATCGGACGGCGGGAAAATCGCCCGATATGTTATTTTGCGATGCAACAAAAACTGCTCGCGCGCGTTCGGGGAGGCTTGTAAGGTCATGCAGGTTTCCGCGCACGTAGCGTAACGCGCGGGCATGGTGGGAGGAGCGGGGCCGCGACGGTTTCGCTCCTCCCTTTCCGTCAGTTCCTGAGCACGTTCGCCAGCAAGGTCAAATCGTGCTGATCGACCGGAGCGCCGGTCGCGTCGGTCAGGTTCGCCGACGCGGCCGTATTGTTCGCGGGCGTATCGCTCGGCGCCGAACTGGCGACATCGATCGCGAACCAGATGATCCCGCCCGCCCAGAGGAGCGCGAACCACCGGCTGCGAAAGAGGCGCGGGGAGGGGAGCATGGCGGCATCATAGGCGCGGCATGGTTAAGGGTGCGTGGAGAATATCGGTTACCGGGCGGTTTCGACAGGCGGCTTGACGCGATGCTCAATGCGTGATGGTATTACATCACATAACGGGAGAGTGAGTCGTGCGCCGGTTTCGTCCTGCCGCCTCCGCCTTTGCCGATGACGCGCCGATCAGCGGCATCAACACGACCCCGCTGATCGATGTGATGCTGGTGCTGCTGATTATGTTCGTCATCACCATCCCGCCGATGATGAACCAGGTGCCGATGGAAATGCCGCAGCCCGCGCCGGATCGCGGCCGGCCGGTGACGGTTCACCGCCTCGAATTGCTGCGCGACGGAGCGACGCTGCTCGATGGGGTGGCGGTTGACGCGAAGACGCTGGCGGCGCGGTTGACGGCGGTGCGCGCCGATCCGCAAGCCTCGCTCGTGATCCGTAGCGACGCGGACTCCCGATACGGTCCGTTCGTAGAGGTGCTGGCGGTGGTGAAACGCGCCGGGATCACGCGGCTGGGGTTCGAGGGGAATGCTGCGTTCAAGGAATTGTAAGGGCGGGCACCGATGCGGCCGGGCAAGACCGGCCGCATCGGCGCGGGTTTATTCCGCCGCGACGCCGGCGGCCGAGAACATGTCGCGCTCGCTCTCGCCGGCATCCTCGTTCGCTGCGGTGCCCGCCCGCGCCTTCTGGCGCTTGTCGAACGAATCCCACACGTCGGACCATTGGCCGCGCGTGGCCGCCTTCGAATATTCCGTCGCGCGCGTCTCGAAGAAATTGGCGTGCTCGACGCCGTTCAGCAGCGGGGTGAGCCACGGTAGCGGATGCTCGTCGATCATGTAGATCGGCTTCATCCCCAACTGGCCCAGCCGCCAGTCGGCGATGTAGCGGATATACTTCTTGATCTCCTTCGCAGTCATCCCGTTGACCGGCCCCATCTCGAACGCGAGGTCGATGAAATTGTCCTCCAGCCTGATCGTCGTCTGGCACTGGTCGGCGATATCGTCCTTCACCGCCTTGGTGAGGCAGCCGCGCTCCTTCACGAAGGTGTGGAACAGCTTGATGATCCCCTCGCAATGCAGGCTCTCGTCACGGATCGACCAGGTGATGATCTGCCCCATGCCCTTCATCTTGTTGAAGCGCGGGAAGTTCATCAGCATCGCGAAGCTGGCGAAAAGCTGCACGCCCTCGGTGAAGCCGCCGAACATCGCCAGCGTCCGGGCGATATCCTCGTCGTTATCGACGCCGAACCGCTGGAGATAGTCGTGCTTGTCCTTCATCTCCGCATATTGGAGGAAGGCGCCATATTCGCTTTCCGGCATGCCGATCGTGTCGAGCAGATGGCTGTAGGCGGCGATATGCACCGTCTCCATGTTGCTGAACGCGGTCAGCATCATCTTGATCTCGGTCGGCTTGAACACGCGGCCGTATTTCTCGTGGTAGCAATCCTGCACCTCGACATCGGCCTGCGTGAAAAAGCGGAAGATCTGCGTCAGCAGGTTGCGCTCGTGATCGGTGAGCTTCTGCGCCCAGTCACGGCAATCCTCGCCCAGCGGCACTTCCTCCGGCAACCAGTGGAGCTGCTGCTGGCGCTTCCAATATTCGAACGCCCATGGGTATTCGAACGGCTTGTATTGCTTGGAGGCCTGGAGAAGGGGCATCGAATTTACTCCCGGAGAAGCTGAATCAAGAGGATGCCGGCAAGCCCGAGTAAGACGGAGCCGCCGATACGATAGATGAGTCGATCTTGCGGGCTATTTGGAGCCTGCAATCCGATACTTTGGAAAACCCGCGCCGGTGCGAAGATGAGACCGGAGCCTGCACAAGCGATGACTGTCGTAGCGCCAAGAATGAAACCTTCCATCATTCCAGCCCCCCGCGCCATATCGCGGTCGCGCTCATCGCCAGCACCGCGCCCGCCGCGAGCGCCATGATGCCGGCCATGCGAAAGACATAGACCTTCGCCGGTCCGCTCGGCCGCGTCAGCGCGAGCAGCAGGCCCGCGCCGATCAGCGCGAACACCGTTGCTACCACGTACATGATGGCGACATGCCATGTCATCGGTTGTATCGTCTCGCCAATGACCTGTCCCCCGATCCGGCAGAGGCTGTTCCCCTGACTCCGCCGGCCGGATGGAGCTTAACGCGGGCGGCGTCCGCGTCCAATCGGAAAATGGTTCGGCTCGCCGTATTTTTCCAGAGGGAACACCATAACTGGTGGTCGCCGGCCCGAATACGACACGATATAGCCGATTCGGTGCCAATCGCGCGCGGCGTCAGATCGGATTGTCGAGGCTGAACTCGTCGGCATCCTCGTCATAGGCGAACAGCTCGGCATAGCGGCACCAGTGCGTCACCGAACGCAGCGTCTCGTCGGCATAATCGGGGGACATATGATCCTCCAGCTCGTCGCGGAAACGGCGCGCGGGGGCGGTGTGGCTCGGCCGTTCGTCGAGGACGCGGCGGATATGCTGGGCGAGCGGAACGTGCTGGATCAGCGCCTGCGCGAAGATCGCCTTGCGCCCGTCGACATCGGCCTGCGCGTAACGCCGTGCGGACGGCGTGAGCAGAAGGTCGCCGCCGGAAAGGTCGGCGAAGCGCATCAGTTGCAGCGTTTCGGCCATCGGGAACAGGTCGTCGATCTCCAGCTGGAGCTGGTCGGCGAGATCGGCCATCGCCGCGCGTCCGTCGAACGGCGTGGCGTCCACCTCCTCGATCAGCCCGGCGAGCGCATTGGTCGAGACGACCGGCAGCGCCATCGAGATGCCCGTGCCGGGGAAATGACCGTCGCGCGCGGGGGCCGGGCGCGCGGTCATGCGAGCGTAGATGTCCTCCACCAGGGCGCGGAATGCCGGATCGAGCCGGTCGCGCGGCTGCGGCAGGTCCACCCTGATCTCGGCGGCGATGCGTCCCGGATTGGAAGCGAAGACGAGGATGCGGTCGCACATCAGCACCGCTTCCTCGATATTGTGGGTGACGATCAGGATCGACTTGATCGGCATCCGCCCTTCCGACCACAGGTCGAGCAGGTCGGTGCGCAGCGTCTCCGCCGTCAGCACGTCGAGCGCTGAGAACGGCTCGTCCATCAGCAGCAGTGAGGGATTGACCACGATCGCGCGGGCGAGTCCGACGCGCTGGCGCATCCCGCCGGACAGCTCCTTGGGGAAGGCGTTCTCGAAGCCGTCGAGGCCGATCAGGTCGATCGCCGCCAGCGCGCGGGTGCGGCGCTCCTCGGCGGGGACGCGTTGCGCCTCCAGCCCAAGCTCGACGTTCTGGAGCACGGTGAGCCACGGGAACAGCGCGAAGGTCTGGAACACCATGCTGACGGTCGGCTCGCTGCCGTCGACTTGCGGCTCGAAGCGGATCTCGCCCTCGCTCGGCGCGATCAGCCCGGCGATCGAGCGTAGCAGCGTCGACTTGCCCGAGCCGGAGCGGCCGAGCAGCCCGACCACTTCGCCCTCGTTGAGCGCGAGGTCCACGTTGTCGAGCACCAGCAGGTCGCCGGCGCCCTTGCCGTAATGGTGGCGCACGCCCGCGACGGTGACGAGCGGGGCGGCGGCGGGAAGGCGGGCGAGGGTGGCCATGGATGCGTCTCCTCAGGTCAGCCGAGCCGCAGGCGGCGGTCGGCGAAGGCATAGAGCGGCCGCCACAGCAGCCGGTTGAAACCGATGACGAAGATTGACATCACCGCGATCCCCAGCGTCACGCGCGGAAAATCGCCGTCGGCGGTCGCCTGCGCGATATAGGCGCCGAGGCCGGTCGCCTCCAGCTTGCGATCGCCCCATGTCACCAGCTCCGCGACGATGCTGGCGTTCCACGACCCGCCCGAGGCGGTGAGCGCGCCGGTGACGTAATAAGGGAAGATGCCGGGGATCGCGAGGCTGCGCCACCATTGCCAGCCCTTCACGCCGAACATGCCCGCAGCCTCGCGCAGGTCGTTGGGGATCGCGCTCGCGCCCGCGATGACGTTGAACAAGATGTACCATTGCGTCCCCAGCACCATCAGCGGCGACAGCCAGATGTCCGGGCTGAGCCGCCAATGGACGATCGCGATCACCGCGAACGGGAACAGCACGTTGGCCGGGAAGGCGGCGAGGAATTGCGCGACCGGCTGGAGCCGCTCCGCCCATCGCGGGCGCAGGCCGATCCACACGCCGATCGGCACCCAGATCACGCTGGCGAGCGCGATCAGCACCAGCACGCGCAGCATCGTGACGAGGCCGAGGCCGAAGGCGCCCAGCACGTCGCCCAACGCCAGGTGGCGCGAGACATAGGTGACGATCAGCCACACCGCCCAGCCGACCGCCGCCGCGACCAGCGCCGTCCACAGCCACCCGCCGCCCGCCGCGCGCGGCGACTTGCGCAGGCGCGGGGCCGGCCGCCGGTCGAGCGCCATCAGCGCGCGGCCGAGGCCGGTGAGCGGCGAGAAGATCACTGGCAGCAGGCGGGTGCGGCGGAACAGGTCGTAGGCCCATGAGCGCGGGCGGTGCGCGCTGGCGGTCTGCTCGAAGCGGAAGCGGTCCGCCCATACCACCACCGGGCGGAACACGAGCTGGTCGTAGAGCAGGATCACCACCGCCATCGCCGCCACCGCCCAGCCGACATGGCGGAAATCCTGATGCTCGATCGCGAGCGCGAGATACGATCCGATCCCCGGCAGCATGATCCGCGTATTGCCGACGCTGATCGCCTCCGACGCGACGACGAAGAACCAGCCGCCGGACATCGACATCATCGCGTTCCACACCAAAGCGGGGGTCGCGAAGGGCAGCTCCAGCCGGATGAAGCGCCGCCACGGCGACAGCGCGAAGCCCTGTGCCACCTCCTCTAGGTCGCCGGGCACCGAGCGCAGCGACTGATAGAAGCTGAACGCCATGTTCCACGCCTGGCTGGTGAAGATCGCGAAGATCGCCGCCAGCTCCACGCCGAGCTGCCGCGCCGGGAACAGCCCCATGAAGAAGGTGACGGTGAAGGTGAGGAAGCCGAGAATCGGCACCGATTGCAGGATGTCGAGCGCGGGGACGATCACCATCTCCGCCCGCCGGCTCTTGGCGGCCAGCGTCGCGACGACGAAGGTGAAGACGAGGCTCGCCGCCAGCGCGGCGAACATCCGTAGCGTGGTGCGCAGCGCATAGCCCGGCAGGTTGGCCGGATCGAGCGTGACCGGCGCGATGTCGAGCCGGGCGAGCGGCGCGGCCATCCCCTCGGCGCCCTGGATCACCAGCACGGCGGCGCCGGCCAGCAGCAGGAAGGCCACCGCGTCGGCCCAACTCGGCGCGACGCGGCCGCGCCATTGACGCGACAGGCTCAGCAGGCCGCGCGTGGTCTGTGGTACGAAGTCCATGTCTCACCTCGTTCGGGCGCCACCGGCGGCACCCGCGGGCGAGACTGATGCGATCAGGCCCGGGCGGGCGCCCCCGATGGCGCGTTCAATCGACTACTGTCGCTCGGCATTTCGTCTGTTGTTTCCCGATCGCCCGGCGGGGATACGCCGGAACGGTGTCGCCCCTGCGACGGTCGCGCGGCGGAGTCAACCGCGACGATCGCATCACCCACCTGCGATGCCGTCGCCGGACATTATTGTAAGTGGCTGGTTGGCCGCGCTAATCGCTCCGGCCGCGCGGGATCGCCCGCTAATGCACGATTCACACACTCCGCGCGCAATTTCGTTTCGTCGCGATTTTGGTGGATGACAACGCGCGCGCGACGCGTCAGTCAGGCGCGCGTAAGGAAAAACAAGCGAGGCGAATGGCCTCTTTGAAGGTCGCGCTCTTGACGTCATCCCGCTCCGCCGCAGCAACAATCGCCGTCGTCCAGCCCGAAGGAGGCGCGCCAGCCGCGTCGCGGTCGCGCGGCTATGGCTGGACGATCTTCGCCGGGCTGCTCGCCAGTATCGCGACGCTCTCCGTGCTGATGCACCTGGCGGGGCTGCGCATCGACCCGCTGTCGCGCGGCGCGGCGCCTTATTATCTCGCGGCGCTGGTGGTGCTGGCGCTGGGGCGGTGGGCGCCGCGCCTGATGCCGCGCCACGGGCGGGCGCTGGCCGATTGCGCGGAGTTCTTCGGGCTGTTCACGGTGGTCTCGCTGCTCGGCGCGACCGCGAGCTATCCGATCGCCGCGCTAACCGGCGGGATGCACGACGCGGCGCTGCAACGCATCGACGAGGCGCTGGGGTTCGACTGGCTCGCCTGGTATCGCCTCGTCGCGGATCATCGCGCGCTGCAATGGCTCGGGCTGGCAGCCTATCGCACCATCTATCTGAGCCCGGCGATCCTGCTCGGCTGGTATGCCTGGAAGGGCGACAGGGCGGCGGCGCACCGCTTCCTGATGACCTTCTGGCTGGCGGCGGTGCTGACGCTGGCGCTCTATCCGCTGATGACGGCGGTGGGGCCGCTCTCGTATCTGTGGCGCGGTCCGCTGCCATATCTGCCCGAGAGCGAGGAGTGGCAGGCGGCGCTGATCCCGGCGCTGCGCGCGCATCAGGTGCATTATGTCGATCTCGCGCAGCTTCGTGGGCTGGTGTCCGCGCCGAGCTTCCACACGGTCGCGGCGGTGCTCTACATCCGCGCCGCCTGGCCGCACCGCGAGCTGCGCGCGCCGCTGGTCGCGGTGAACGCGGCGATGCTGCTGTCGACGCCGGTGGAGGGGACGCACTATCTGATCGACATGATCCTCGGCGCGGTGGTGGCGGTGGTGGCGATCGTCGCGGTGCGCTGGCTGATGGCCGTGAGGGCCGGCCCGCGCCTCACGGCGGCCTGAAGGGAGCTTCCGTCCCCGCTGATCGTTCTGCCGCGAGGCGAGGTTTCAGCGATCGGGGATGATAGCGTGGCCGAACGACATTTCTCTACGCTGCCCGAGCTTTTCTCTACGCTGCCCGAGCTTTACCGAAGCGAGGCGGCCGACGACGCGCTGCGCGCGCCCGGCTTCAGCGACATTTTCGTCCCCGGCGAGGGGGAGGTGGGTGCGCCGCTGATGCTGATCGGCGAGCAGCCCGGCAATCAGGAGGATCTGACGGGGCATCCTTTCGTCGGCCCGGCCGGGCATCTGCTGGACGAGAATCTCGCCGCGATCGGCGTCGACCGGATGACGACCTTCGTGACCAATGCGGTCAAGAGGTTCAAGTTCACCCTGCGCGGCAAGCGCCGCCTCCATCAGACGCCGAACGCCGGCGACATCGCCCGCTATCGCTGGTGGCTGAAGGAGGAGGTGCGGCTGGTGAAGCCGAGGGTCGTGGTCGCATTGGGCCGCACGGCGCTGCGCGCGCTCGATGGTGTCTCGCTGAAAAACGATCGCGGCGCCTTGCTGTCGTGGAACGGGCGCAAGCTGCTCGCCACGATTCACCCCAGCTACCTGCTCCGCCTGCACGACCGGCGCGACGAGGCGGAGGCGCGTTTCCGGGAGGATTTGCGTATCGCCGCGCGCGGCGCGGGCTACGGAGTGTAGCGCTCAGCCTTCCTTCGGAACGACGCTGATCTTCCCGCCGCGCTCCATCGTGGCGAGCGCGACATCGCCGATCTTGTCGACCTGTTCCATGCGCAGCCCCTCCATCAGGTCCTGCTCGCTGATCCCGTGCCGCAGCATCGCCTTGCGAAAGACCTTGCCGTCGCGAATCAGCACCGCCGGCCGGCCCTTGGCGAACAGCGACAGGAGGTTCGACCGCACCGTCGCATCACCACCAGCCGGTGCAGCAGCACCAGCACGAGCGTCGCGGCGAGCGTCGGCACGAACGGCGCGCGCCCGGTCATCGTGCGGCTGATGTTCGATCCCACGACGATCGACACGATGATGTCGAGCGGGCTGAGGTCGGAGAAGGTGCGCCGCCCGGCGATCCTGATGCACAGCAGGCCATAGGCGAACAGGATCGCGGCGCGGGCGCAGAATTGCGCGATCGAGGCGGTGCCGTCGTCGGGGCCGATGATCTGGTGCAGCCACGTCATGCGGTCGCCCCGTGTCAGTCCGGCAGGGCGATCATCGCGATCGCCGCCACGCCCATCACCAGCGTCGCCAGCCAGCCGAAGAAGCGCAGCGATGGCGGAGCGACGAATTCCTTCATGATGTCGCGCCGCGAAACGACCAGCATCAGGCCCACCATGATCGGCACCGCCGCCACCCCGTTGATGACCGCGCTCCAGAACAGCGCCTTCATCGGGTTGATCGGCGACCAGTCGATCGCGACGCCGAGCGCCATGCCGAGCGCGATCACCGAATAGAAGATGATCGCGCGGCGCGGCTTGTGCTCCAGGCTGGCGCGCCAGCCGCCGATCTCGCACACCGCATAGCCGGACGATCCCGCGAGCACCGGCACGGCGAGCAGCCCGGTGCCGATGATCCCGAGGCTGAAGGTGATGAAGGCGAGGCTGCCGGCGAGCGGCTTCAGCGCCTGCGCCGCGTCCGACGCGCTCTGGATGTCGGTCTTGCCGGCGGCGTGCAATGTCGTCGCCGTGCCGAGGATGATGGCGAGCGCGACGATGTTCGACACCGCCATCCCCGCCAGCGTGTCCCACCGGATGCGCCGGAGCGCGTCGTCCGCCTGCGCGCGCTTCTCGGTCAGCGGCTCGCGTTCCTCGACCTGGTCCAACTCCTCCACCTCCTGCGCCGCCTGCCAGAAGAACAGGTACGGGCTGATCGTGGTGCCGAAGATCGCGACGATCGTGGTGACCGCGCCACGGCCGGTGATCGAGGGGATCACCATCCCGTGCGCGGCGGCAACCCAGTCCACCTTCACGATCAGCAGCAGCGCCACATAGGCGAGCAGCACCAGCGTGAGCCACTTCAGCCACGATGAGTAGCGATGATAGGGTACATACATTTGCAGGATCAGCGAGAGCAGCGCGAAGCCGATCGTGAAGACGTGCGAGCCGCCGCCGACGACCAGCGCGGAGGCCTCGCCCATCGCCGCGAGATCGGCGCCGATGTTGATCGTGTTCGCGACGAACAGCAGCGCGATCAGCGCGATCACCAGCCAGCGCGGCATCACCTGCTTCAGGCCGCGCGCCAGCCCGTCGCCGGTGACGCGCCCGACCCGCGCGCTGGCGAGCTGGACCGCGACCATCAGCGGATAGGCCAGCGTCATGGTCCACATCAGCCCGGTGCCGAATTGCGCGCCGGCCTGCGAATAGGTGGCGATGCCGCTCGGATCGTCGTCGGCGGCGCCAGTGACCAGACCGGGGCCGAGCCGCTTGAGACGATCCGTCAGACTCATCCGCATTCCTCTCGCGTGACGGCTGACGCGCAACGGCAGCCCGGGTCGATCGTCGAGGAACGCGCGTGAGGCGTGCCGGTTTCGGCTCAATCCGTGGCGATGAAGCGGACCGCATGGCCGAGGCGCTCCGATCCGCCGGCCCGGCCGATCCGGATCGTACCGGCGGAGGCGAAGAAAGCGTCGAGCCGGTCGAGCCGCCATGTCCGCCCGTCATGCGACAATTCCACGGTGGCGAGGGCCACGATCACGATCGTGCCGCCATCGGCTTCCAGCGATTCGCCGCCGGACAGGGGCGTCATCTCCGCGCGGAATCGACCGCGCCGCACCATCGCGTTCAGGTCCGTGACCGGCCCCGCCACCGGCGTCCCGATGACGGGCGCCTCGCCGGAAAAGGGGAATGGCGGCGAGTGGCGATCCAGCTGGACCGGTGCGGGATTCCCCTCGATCGCCAGCTCCAGCTCGCCCGCGACGATCGCGAGCGTGCGGTCGATTCCCGCGAAGTGCGAGAACGGGCCGCTCGTCCCGACCTCGGCGATGCTGAGCCGCCACAGGAAGGATTCCATGTCGGCCCCCGCCGGGCAGGCGATCACCTCCGACGTGCTGCCGCCGCCGTTCTTCCACGGCGTCGCCACGCGCCGCGCGGCCGGCAGAAGCCGCGCCACGCTCAACTGGGAGCCGCATCCGTGGGTCGTCATCGGCATGGCTTGCACCTAATTCAGCCGCTCTTCCAGATGGCGCAGCTTGTCGGGGTTGCGCATCACGTAGATCGCCCTGACCCGGTCGTTCTCGATCAGCAGCGCGGTGGTCTGGAGGATGCCGTCCGGCTCGCGCGTGATGAAGCCGGGCAGGCCGTTGACATAGGCATAGCGGACCAGCTCGCCCGTCCGCCCCCGCGCGAGGCGGGCGATCGCGGCGAAGGTGCGCGTAACCTCGCCCCAGCCGAGCATGACGCGGGCCGCCGCCGGGCGCTTGCCGCCGCCGTCCGAATAGAGGCTGACATCCTCCGCCAGCATCTCGCCCAGCCGGCCGATCACCCCGCCGCGCGAGGCGGCGAAGAAGGCCCGCGCGATCTCCAGCCCGTGCGCGCGCTCGACCGGGAAGCGCGGCTTTCCGGCGCGGACATGTTCGCGGGCGCGGGCGGCGAGCTGGCGGCACGCCGCGGAATCGCGCCCGAGGCTTTCCGCGACATCGTCGAAGCTCTCGCCGAACACGTCGTGGAGCAGGAACGCCGCGCGTTCGAGCGGGGAGAGCCGCTCCAGCGCCAGCATCAGCGGCAGGGTGACGTCCTCCACCGCGTCCGGCTCCACCACCGGATCGGGCAGCCACGGGCCGACATATGCCTCGCGCCGCATCCGCGCGGACTTGAGCTGATCGAGGCACAATCGGGTGACGACGCGGCGGAGGAACGCCTCCGGCACGCGCACCGCTTGCCGGTCGGCGTCCGCCCAGCGCAGCCATGCGTCCTGCACCACGTCCTCCGCATCGGCCATCGACCCGAGCATGCGATAGGCGACGCGCAGCAGCGGCGGCCGCAGCGCGTCGAAAGTGGCGGCGGCGTCGCTCATTGCCTCCAGCCCAGTTCCGGCGCGTACAGGTCGAAGCCGACCGCCAGCCGGTTCCAGCCGTTGATGACGTTGATCATCATGGTCAGGTGGACCTGTTCCTCCTTGCCGAACTGCGCATCCAGCGCGTCATAGACATGCTGCGGCGCGCGCCGGTCGGCAACCAGCGTCAGATGATCGGTCCAGGCGAGGGCGGCGCGCTCGCGGTCGGTGTAGCAGGGGGCCTCGTGCCATGCCGCCAGCACCGCGATGCGCTGCTCGGTCTCGCCAGCCTGCCGCGCTTCATAGGTGTGCATGTTGAGGCAGTTGGCGCAGCCGTTGATCTGCGACGCGCGGATCTTCACCAGCTCGAGCAGCGGCTTTTCCAAGCCGCTCGCGGTGACCTGATTGGAAAAGTCCAGCCATGCCTTCAGCAACGCAGGCGCGGCGGCATAGGGATCGAGGCGGGCGGTCATGGTCGCGTTCCTTTCGTCGGGGTTACGAAGGCTTGACGAGGCAGCGAGCCGATATGTGACATGCCGGCACGGAAATTTCCGGCTGGCGTGCCGAATCCGCATGTCAGGCCCATTGTGCCGGCCCGCTTTATCGCTTGCGCCGCCGGGGCGGGCGGTCCAGCATCGCGGGGTGGCGACGCAGCGCCCGTCGCCCGAGGGAGAGGGACGGATGCAGCAACTATCCGCGATGGACGCCTCGTTCGTATATCTGGAAACGCCGCACACGCCGATGCACATCGGCTCGGTCGCGATCTATGATCCGTCCACCGCGCCGGGCGGGTTCGTGCGGTTCAAGGATATCCTCGCCTTCATCGAGGCGCGATTGCGCGGCGCGCGCTCGTTCCGGCAGCGGCTGGTGCGGGTGCCGTTCGATCTCGACCATCCCTATTGGATCGAGGACCCGGAATTCGATCTGGAATTCCACGTCCGCCACATCGCCCTGCCCAGGCCGGGCGACTGGCGCCAGCTCTGCATCCAGGCGGCGCGGCTCCACTCGCGGCCGATGGACCTGACCAAGCCGCTCTGGGAATTCACCGTGATCGAGGGGCTGGACAATATCGCCGGCCTGCCGCCGGGATGCTTCGCGCTGGTCTGCAAGGTGCATCACGCGGCGATCGACGGCATGTCCGGCGTCGAGATGTCGGCCGCCGTCCATTCGATCTCGGCGGACGTCGCGCCGCCGCCGGGCGACGATCCGTGGGAGGCGGAGAACATGCCGCACGTCGCGGACCTGCTCGCGCGCAGCTATTTCAACAGCCTCGTCCAGCCGATGCGGGTGATGGAGACGATCGGCCGCTCGCTGCCCGGCATGGGGCGGCTCGCGGCGCAGGTGGGGAAGGGCGACGTCTCGCTGCGCAGCACCCGGCCCGCGCCCAGGACGCGCTTCAACGGCAAGGTCGGCGCGCATCGCGTGTGGGATGCGGTGTCTTTCCCGCTCAGGGAGATCCGCGCCATGAAGGAGGCGGTGCCCGACGCGACCGTCAATGACGTGGTGCTGTCGATCGTCGGCGGGGGGCTGCGCCGCTATCTCCAGGCGAAGGGCGAGCTGCCGAAGGAAACGCTCACCGCGATGGCCCCGATCTCGATCCGGCAGGAAGGGGAGAAGGCCGCGATGGGCAACCTCGTCTCCGCCATGACGGTCGGCCTCGGCACGCAGATCAAGGATGCGCTGGAACGGCTGCGCTTCGTGCATGACGAGGCGGCCAATTCGAAGGCGATGACCAACGCCGTCGGGGCCAAGACCCTGTCGGATTATTCGCAGCTCATGCCCAGCGCGCTGGCCGGGCTGGGCGCGCGGCTCTACACGCGGCTGGGGGCGGCGAACGCCCATGCGCCGGCGTATAATTGCGTCGTCACCAACGTGCCGGGCAGCCGCGTGCCGCTCTATTTCTGCGGCGCGAGAATGGTCGGCATGTACGGCAGCGGCCCGGTGTTCGACGGCATGGGGCTGATCAATCCCGTCTACAGCTACGGCGACACGATCGCGATCAGCTTCACCAGCGACCGCGACATGATGCCCGATCCGCAGGCCTATGCCGAGGCGCTGCGCGAAAGCTACGAGGCGTTGCGGGCGGCGGTGGAGCGGTCCGCCGCGCCCTCGGCTGGCGCGCGCCGGGCGGAGGCCGGACGACGGCGCCGCGCCGCCGGCCCAAAGGGAGCGGACGCGGCGATACCGGCGGCTTGATCCGTGCGACGCGCCCCGCGATGGGGGCGGAGCATGAGCCGGGGCCTGGCGGGCGGCGGCCCGCGCGGACAGGCGGGTTACAGTTGCGAACGATACCCACCCGTCCCCTTTCGCTCCCGATCGCGCGGCCGCGACGGTCCGGCTCGTCATCAGGCGTCGTGGCGGGGCGGTAACCTCCCCGAAGGTTACAGAAACGGTAAATAACCGGATAGCATTCAAACGATTCGCCAGCATCCCCCGACGCGAAAAACGCGCTGCGATAGCGAGGGGACGAAGGCGGAATGACGAGAGCTGGAGCGGGTTATCTTTGTATATTGGGCCTGATGGCGCCTTCCGCGGCGCTGGCGCAATCTCCCGAGGGGGCAGGCACGGACGATGTCGTCGTAACGGCGTCGATCATCGGTGAGGGCGTGCCGCGCGACCTGATCGGCGGCTCGATCACCACCCTCAGCGCGGACGATCTCGAGCAGCGCGGGACGCGCCAGCTCGCCGACGTGCTGCGCGACGTGCCCGGCGTCGAGGTCAGCCGCTCGGGCTGCCTCGGCTGCACCACCCAGGTCCGGCTGCGCGGCGCGGAGGCGAATCACACGCTGGTCCTCGTCGACGGCATCGATCTCGCCAGCCCGGTCTCGCGCGAGGCCGATTTCTCCACGATGCTCGGCGAGGACGGCGCGCGGGTCGAGGTGCTGCGCGGCCAGCAGAGCGCGCTTTACGGATCGCAGGCGATCGGCGGCGTGATCCAGTATTTCACCCCGGACGGCAGGACCTCGCCGGGCGTGCGCGCGCGGCTGGAATATGGCTCGTTCAACACCTTCTCCGGCAATCTCCAGGCCGGCGGATCGAGCGGAAAGGCGGACTATATCGCGAGCTTCACCGCGTACGACAGTGACGGGACGACCGACACCAGGACCGGCACCCGCGACCTGGGCTATTGGAACTACACCCTGTCGGGCAAGGCGCATTATGCGTTCAGCGACACCGTCCGGCTGTTCGGCGTGGTTCGCTGGAACAGGAACCGGAGCGACTTCAACAGCGGCAGCGACAGCGACGGCGCGCTGATCGACACGCCGGGCAATTACGCCACCGCCGAAAATCTCGTCGGGCGGCTCGCGCTGCAGGTCGACGCGCTGGGCGGACGCTGGTCGAACAACCTCTCGGTCGAGGGGCTGGACGCGCGAAGCTCGTCCTATTCCTTCGGGTCGCCCTACACGTCGCGGGGCACGCGCGTGAAAACCGCCTTCGTCACGGCGATCGCGTTCGGCGACGATCACATAAAGCACAAGCTGACGGCATCGGTCGATTACCAGCACGAGACGTTCGAGCAGGTTTACGACGCGGCCCGGCATGATCTCGACACGATCGGCCTCGTCGGCGTCTATGATCTCGTCGTCGACGAGGACACCGCCTTCAGCGCTTCCGTGCGCAACGACAGCAACAACCGCTTCAAGAGCTTCACGAGCTACAGGGTGCAGGCGACGCACAGCTTCCCGACCGGCACGCGGCTGCGCGCCGCCGCCGGAAGCGGCATCCAGTATCCGACGCAGTTCGAGCTGTTCGGCTATTCCGGCACGTTCCTCGCCAATCCGGGCCTGCGACCGGAAAAGTCGGAAGGCTGGGAGGCCGGCATCGAGCAGAAGCTGCTCGGCAAGGCGATCCTGATCGGCGCCACCTATTTCTCGAATGTCCTCACCGACAAGATCTCGTCAATGGGCTTTCCGGTTTCGACCCCGGTCAACCTCGCCGGCAGGGCGCACCAGAAAGGCGTGGAGGCTTTCGCCAACATCCATCTGGCGGACGGGCTGGCCATCGACGCCGCCTACACCTATCTCGACAGCACCGACGGCGTGCCGCCCACGCAAACCGTTCGCCGCGCCCGGAACATCGCCAGCGCGAACGTCAACTGGAGCGCGCCCGGCGACCGGCTGCGCCTCAACCTGAACGTGCGGTACAACGGCTCCCAGTTCGACAATGCCTTTCCGCCCGCGCCGCCCTATCAGGTGCTCGAGCGGCTGGCGCCCTATACGGTGGTCAACGTCAATGCCGAATACCGGCTCGGCGAGAAGTTCACGCTGTTCGTCCGCGCCGACAACCTCTTCGACGAGCGCTACGAGGAGGTCTGGTCCTATGTCGCGCCCGGCCGGCTGGTGTCGGGCGGCGTGAAGGCGCGCTTTTGATCGCCGCCGGCCCGATCCGGCATCGGCCCGATGCGCGCGCGGGGCCGCGCGAGCGGGGGCGGGGATCGCCCGGCGGGCAGGAAGGCGCGTGGTGAATCCCGCGCTGTCGGTGTCGCTGATCTGGCTGCTCGCCATGCTGGCGGCCGCGGCGCACATGGCGGCGGCGCGGCCCGCGCCCGCCGGGCCGGCGCTGGCCGTGGCCGCCTATATGCTGCTCCTCTGGCCCGCATGTTTGGTGACGCCGCAGCCCAATTGGGTCGGGGTGCTGATCGGCATCGCCGCGTTCTGGCGGCTGATCGCGGGGCCGATGCCGCGCGCCGGCCCGCTCATCGCCGGGGCGTGCGCGGCGCTTGCCGCCGCGTTGCAGGTCGCCGGCGGCCTCGATTATCGGGTGGCCGGCGCGCTGGGCCTCGTCGCGCTCCTCGGCGCGGGGCTGGCGCCGGCGCGCGCGCCGGGAGGACGCGTCGCCTTTCGCGAGCACGTCCTGGTGGTGGCCGCGCTCGCCGCGCCGGCATTCGGCCTGGCGGGAGACGCCGCTTATGGCTGGCGATCGGCCACCATGCTCAACCGCGCCGCCGGGCCGCCTCACGCGCTCGCGCCGCCGCTCTGGGCGCTCGCCATTCTCGCCCTCGCGCTCGCGGCCGGCGTCATCAAGGGGTTTTGGATCAGACGATGAAGTTCATGGATATCCTTGAAAACGGGCTGTTCGCGCTGGGGCAGGTGCTGCGGCTGCCCGTCATCCTGATGCTGTGGATCTGCGTCGCGCTGACGCTTTTCTATGTCGGAAGCTATCTCGTCGAGGCCGTCGCCCGGCGCCGCGAACGCGCCGGCTTCGATCTGAAGCGCTGGCTCCAGCAGGGCCGCGTGCTGGACGGCGCGGCAGACGACGCGCGCGACGCCGCGCTGCCGGGCAATCTGGCGCGGCTGCTCGCGGCGATCCGCGAGCTGGATCGTGCCGGCGCGCTGCGTCACGGCGGCCTGGAGAATGTCGTCGCCGAGGCGGAGGAGCGGCTCCGCCACAGCCTCGATGGCCCGCGCGCGCTGGTGAAGCTCGGCCCCAGCCTCGGCCTAATCGGCACGCTCATTCCGATGGGAAGCTCGCTCGCGGCGATGGCCGGCGGCAATCTCGCCGCGATGGCCGGGCAGATGGTGGTCGCCTTCACCAGCACCATCATCGGCCTCGCGACCGGCACCGTCGCCTATGGTCTCGTCGCGCTCCGGCAGAGCTGGGTCAGCGCGTCGATCCGCGAGCAGCGCTATCTCGCCGAAGTCGTCGTGGCCGAGATGGAGGGGCGCTGATGGGCCGCTTCATCAAGCTCGCGCCGCCCGACGAACCGGCGGAGGAAGACCCGCTGGCGGGCGTCGCCAACCTTTTCGACGCCTCGATCGTGTTCATCGTCGGCCTCATGATAACCCTGTTCTCGGTCTATAACATGGGCGACCTCATGAACGGCCAGAGCGAGGTCACGATGGTCAAGACCGACGCGCGGGGGCGGCAGGAGATCATCATCAAGAAGGGCCAGGCCATCAAGGCCTACAAGCTCTCGGGCGCGACCGGCACGGGCAACGGCGAGCGGCTCGGGGCGGCCTACCGGCTCGCCAACGGCCAGATCATCTACGTGCCGGACGCGGCCGGCGGCAAAAGCGGAACACCGGCCAGTGCGGCTGCTCCGTCTCGTTAGCGCGCTCCTCCTCGCGCTGGCGCTGTGGCCGTCGGCCGCCTGCGCGCAGGCCGGCGGGGCCGCGCCCTTGCCCGTGCCGGCCGGCCTCCACCGGGTTCGCCTCGCCTATGTCTTTTCCGATGGGAACATCCCCGGCACGCTCGCCGCCTACCACCGGCTGATGGCGGAGCGGCCGGACCTCAAGGGGCTGGTCGACCTTCAGCTGCTGACCGAAACCACCTTCGACGAGACGGCGCCGGAGCGGATCGGCGCGAGCGACGTCCTGATCTACGACGTGATGAACGAACAGCTCATGCGCCGCTACCGGGCCGAACGGAAGGTCGATCTCGTCGCGGCGGTCAGGGCGCGGGGCACCGTCCTCGGCGTCGGCCAGGGGTTGCAGGGCGAGGAGGCCTATGCGGCGCAGGGGATCGTCTGGGACAAGCGCGCCCGCGCCTATTGGGAGCATGGCGGGCCGCAGAACCAGCTCGCGCTCATGGAGCTCGCCCTCGCCCGTGCCGGCATCCCCGGCTTCACGCTGCCGGACCCGCAACCATCCCTCGATTTCGGCTATTACTACACCAACAAAATCTTCCCCAACTGGGATTCATTCGAGGCGTGGCGGGCGCGGCACGGCAAGCTCAGGCCCGGCGCGCCGCGCATCGCGATCGGCTTCTTCAAGGCCACTTATT
Source organism: Sphingomonas sp. CL5.1 (assembly GCF_013344685.1). Classification (NCBI taxonomy): domain Bacteria; kingdom Pseudomonadati; phylum Pseudomonadota; class Alphaproteobacteria; order Sphingomonadales; family Sphingomonadaceae; genus Sphingomonas; species Sphingomonas sp. CL5.1. The sequence goes on along the minus strand of NZ_CP050137.1, from coordinate 3,603,904 downwards.
ATACCGGCGACACCAAGCTGCTCGATGCCCTGATCGCAGAGGTCGAACGGCAGGGTGCGGAGGCCGTGCCGGTTTTCGGCTATCCGGGCGCGGTAGCGTTCCGGAAGCTCCTCGGCGAAGGCAAGGACGTCCGCGCCGATGCTGGCCTCGGCCTGTTCTTCCAGTTCAACGACACGCAATCATCCGGCATTCTTGAACAGGTCGGCATCCCGGTCATTAACCTCATCACGCTCTACGGGCGCAGCGAGAAGGAGTGGCGGTCGTCGCCGCAGGGCCTCTCCGCCTTCGAGGGGACATTCAACCTGGCCGCGCCTGAACTCGCCGGGACGATCGCGCCCACCGTGGTCGGCACGAAGGAGAAGATCGCCGATCCGGCGACCAGCCTCAATTCGGTTATCACCAGCCCCATCCAGTCGCGCGTCTCGATGGCGGTCGCGCGGGCGCTCCGCTACGCGGCGCTCGCGCGCAAGCCCAATGGCGAAAAACGCATCGCGATCCTCTATTACAACTTTCCCCCCGGAAAGGCGGGCATCTCCGCCAGCTACCTCAATGTCGCGGAATCGCTCGTCAACATTCTCACCCGGATGAAGGCGGACGGCTATGACGTCGGGGACAGGCTGCCGACCGCCGACGAGGTGCTCGCCGAGATCACGACCAAGGCGCGCAATGTCGGCGGCGACGCGCCGGGCGAGCTGGAGGAGATGCTGGCGCGGGGGGATGCGGTGCGCGTTCCGGTGGAGGATTATCACAAGTGGCTCGACGCGCTGGCGCCGCCGCTGCGCGACAAGATCCTCAAGGACTGGGGCAAGCCCGAGGACAGCAGGCTCATGACCGAGCGCAGGGACGGGCGGGTCAGCTACATCATCCCGGTCGTGCGCCATGGCAAGATCGTCCTGATGCCGCAGCCCGCGCGCGCCTGGGGCGAGGATCTGGAAAAACTGTACCATGCCAGGGACCTTGCGCCCCATCACCAATATGTCGCCGGCTACGCCTGGCTGCGCAACGGCTACAAGGCGGACGCGGTGGTCCATCTCGGCACGCACGGCACGCTGGAGTGGCTGGACGGGCGCGACGCCGGCCTCGGCGAGGAGGACGCCCCGGACGCCCTGATCGGCGATCTGCCCGACGCCTATGTCTACAACGTCGATGTCGTCGGCGAGGGACTGGTCGCGCGGCGGCGCGGCATGGCCACGCTCATCGACCATATGGTGCCGCCGTTCGTGGCGGGCGGCCTGACCGAGGACCTGGCGAAGATCGGCGAGCTGATCGACGACCATGGCCAGAACGAAACCAAGAACCCGGAACTGGCCGCGATCTATGCCAGGCAGGCGCGCGAGGCGGCCGTCAAGATGGGCATCGCCAAGGACCTCGGCCTCGACCCCGCCCACGACTGGACCGACGAGCAACTGCACCGGGTCGAGGAATATCTGCTCGAGCTGAAGGGCCAGACCATCCCCTTCGGCCTGCACGCCTTCGGCCGCGTGCCGCAGCCGGACGCGATCGCCAGCACGGTCTCGGCGATCGTGAACGTCGACCGCTCCCGGCTGCCGGACCAGCGCAAGATCCTGGGCGACGAAATGACCCGGCGCATCGTCGCATCCGGCCCGCGCGAGCTGGATGGCCTCATGAAGGCCCTCGGCGGCCGGTTCGTGCCGGCGGGCATGGGCGGCGAGCCGGTCCGCAATCCCGACGCCTATCCGACCGGCGCCAATTTCTACGGCATCGATCCCGACAAGATCCCCAAGCCGGCGGCATGGGATATGGGCTCCCGCATGGCCGAGGACATGCTGCGGGATTTCAGGCGTAGGCATGGCCGCTATCCCGCAAAGGTGTCGTTCGTGATCTGGGGCGACGAGACCATGCGCCACGAAGGCGTGCTGGAATCGCAGATCTTCTACCTGCTCGGCACCAAACCGATCTGGGACGCGCGCGGCAAGGTGACGGGTGTCGAGGTGATCCCGCGCGAACGGCTGGGGCGGCCGCGCGTCGACATCGTGATCGCCTCCGCCGCGGAAGGGCTTTTCAGCAACCTCACGCGCCTGATGGACGAGGCGGTGCAGAAGGTGAAGGCGCTCGACGAGGCGGACAATCAGGTGCGCCAGCATTATCTGGCGACGAAGGCCGCGCTGGTCGCGAAAGGGGTGGACGCGCGGGAGGCCGACCGCATGGCCGGCGTCCGCATCTTCGACGAGCCGCCCGGCCACTATGACCTCAACACCTCGGCGATCGTCGCCCGGAGCGGGTCATGGGACAGCGAGGCGGGCTTCGCGAACGACTATATCCGCAAGATGGGCAACGGCTATGGCAACGGCTATTGGGGACAACCCATGCCCGACGTGTTCCGCATGGCGCTGTCGGGCACCGATACGGCCGTCCATTCCAGCTCGACCGCTCTCTACGGCGCGCTCGATAACGACGACATGTTCATGTACCTGGGCGGCCTCGCCGCCGCGATCCGCAATGTCGACGGGAAGACCCCCGAGACGCTGATCGCCGACAGCCGCGATCCCGGCAAGCCCGCGATGCGGACGCTCGACGAGTTCATCGGCCGCGAGTTCCGATCCCGCTATGTCAATCCGACGTGGATCAGGGGCATGCAGAAGGAGGGTTATGCCGGCGCCGGGGCGATGCGCGAGTTCGTCGAATATCTGTGGGGCTGGAAGGCGACCGTCCCGGATTCGATCGACGACAGGATGTGGCAGCAGACATACGAGACCTATGTCGAGGACAGCCAGCGGCTCGGCATGAAGCAGTTCTTCGAGCGGAAGTCCCCCTTCGCCTATCAGGACATCACCGCCCGGATGATCGAGACGATCCGCAAGGATTACTGGAAGGCGGACGCGCGGACCCGCGCGACGCTGGTGCGGGAATATCTCGAAAGCGTCGCGGCGCATGGCGTCAACTGCACCGATGTCTCGTGCGGGAATGCCCGGCTGCTTCGCTATGTGATGGAGCAGGCGGCGAGGAGCGGCGTGCCCGCGCCGGTGATCGCCAGGGCCCGGGCGTCGATGGAAAAGGCGATGGGACGTTCGATCGCCGCCGCCGCCGCCGAGCTGGAAGGCTTCGCAAGGCGCAACGACGCGCGCGAGGACGCCGAACGCGCCGCGGGCAGGATGACGGTTTCGAAACCCGACGCCCGGCGGACCGGAAGCGCGCCGCGCGACGTGCCCGCCGTGAGCCGGCAATCCCGGACCGGCGACAAGGCCGAAACCACGCCTGGGGCGCTCAAGGGCCTGCTCATGCAGGAGGAGGATCGCTCGATCAGGACGCCGGCCGCGCGCGCGTCGTTCCGCTCGGCCCTGTCGCTGGTCGATGCCTTGTGGAGCGCGGCGCTGCTCGCGCTGCTTCTCGCCGCGTGGCGTTGGCGCGAGCGGACGGCGACGGCTTGAGGGCCGCCGCGCTTCACCGGGCGATTTCCTTGCTGCTGCTGCCGCTCGGCGGCTGCTCGCCGACGTCGCCGCCGGGGCAGGGGATGCGGGCCTATGAATTGAGCCTCGCCGTATCGCCGGCCGAATCCTTCACGGCGTGGCATGGCGGCACCGGCGCCGGCTCGGCGATCTTTGTCCAGCGGGTCGGCGGCCACGCGCAACTGACCGGCGCGCCAATGCGCGTGAGCGACGGAAAGCGGCTGGCCTATGAGCCGGACCTGATCCTTGCCGGCCGCCGGCTCGTGCTGGCATGGTATGAGAAGGACCCGGCATCCGGGGCATTGTCGGCCCGGCTGGCCGCGATGGATCCGCGCGGCCGCCTGCTGTGGCGGGTCCGGCTGGGAACCGCCGGCGCGGTGTCGCGAAACCCGGTGGTCCGGGTGATCGGCGGCGCCATCCATGTGGCGTGGATCGAACAGGCCGGCCCGCCCGGTCCGGACAATCGCGCCGGGGTCTGGTATCAAGTCTTCTCGCCGGACGGCGGGGCCGTGGCGCCGGCGCGGATGATCGGCGAGGCGAATCGCGACACCTGGAACCTCAACGCGGCCACCGCGGGCCACAGCTTCATCATCACCTATGACGCGGCGCTGGGCACGAAGGCGCACGAGCTTCGGATGCTGGTGGTGACGGGCGACACGGTCCGCCGCGTCCGGCTCAGCACCGACGACGGAAAGGCTTCGCTCTATCCGGACCTCCAGTTGAGCCGGGACGGTACGGCCGCCCTGACCTGGTTCGACGAGAAGGATGGCAATCGCGAGGTCTATCTCCAGGTCGCGCCTCTCGATGCGCTCGGCGCCGCCAATGGCCCGAAGCCCGTTCGGATCACGCATGACAGGGGTGAATCGATCGGCGCCTATCTTGCCTGGAACGGTTCGACGCTCGGACTTGCGTGGAGCGACGACCCATATGGCCGCAGGGAAGTCTTCGCGGAGCTTTTCGACGAGACCGGCCGCGCGCTCGGCGCTCCACGGCAGCTCGGAAACAGCGAGGGCCGCGCGTCCACCCCCGCCATTCGCGCGAGCGGCGCGGGCTTTCTCATCGCCTGGAACGATTATGTCGCGACGGGGAGCGGCGCGCATGAAACCGTTCGGACCTCCCGCGCCAGGCTGGAGTGGATTCCGGTCATCCGCCGGTCCGTAGCGCCATCCGGCTCCGGCCGCCCGCAAATGGCGGCTTTCCGTGCTTCCGGCGCTCATGGGCGGTAGCCCGCCGCCCGCCCGGATGCATAAAGTTGTGACTCGCGGCGGCATCCTGGCGTAAAGCGGTGCGACCTTCCCTTGCAGCGGGCGCATGCCGTGCTTCTTTACCTCCTGACCTATCTGGGCGGCGCGCTGACCATCGTCAGCCCGTGCATCCTGCCCGTGCTGCCCTTCGTCTTCGCGCGGGCGGATCGCCCGTTCCTGAGCAACGGGCTGCCCATGCTGGTGGGCATGGCGCTGATGTTCATGATCGTCGCGACGCTGGCGGCGGCCGGCGGCGGCTGGGCGGTGGAGGCCAACCAGTACGGCCGAGTCGCGGCGCTGGCGCTGCTCGCGCTGTTCGGGCTGACGCTGCTGTTTCCGGCCTTCGCCGATCGGCTGATGCGGCCGCTGGTCGGCCTTGGCGCCCGGCTGTCGCAGCAAGCGGATGCGCAAGGATCGGGGCTGTGGCCCTCGCTGCTGCTCGGCATCGCGACCGGCCTGCTCTGGGCGCCGTGCGCCGGCCCGATCCTCGGCCTTGTCCTGACCGCCGCCGCGCTCCAGGGCGCGAGCGTCGGCACCAGCCTGCTGCTGCTCGCCTATGCCCTGGGGGCCGCCACCTCGCTGGCGCTGGCGCTGCTGGTCGGCGGCGGGCTGTTCAAGGCGATGAAGCGCTCGCTGGGCGTCGGCGAATGGGTGCGGCGCGCGATCGGCGCGCTGGTGCTGCTGGCGGTCGCCGCGATCGCGCTCGGCGCCGATACCGGCTTCCTGTCACGCGCCTCGGTCGCGGGCACCAACAAGGTCGAGCAGGCGCTGCTCGATCGCTTCCACATGGCCGGCCCGGCCCGGCAGGAGAATGAAAGCCTGGCCGACGAGGGGCCGATGCCCCCGCTCGACGGCGCCGTGGCCTGGCTCAATTCACCGCCGCTTACCCGCGAGGCGCTAAGGGGCAAGGTCGTGGTGGTCGATTTCTGGACCTATAGCTGCATCAATTGCCTGCGCGCCTTGCCTTATGTGAAGGCCTGGGCCGACAAATACGGCAAGGACGGGCTGGTCGTGATCGGCGTGCACGCGCCCGAATTCGCCTTCGAGAAGGACATCGCCAATGTCCGCAAGGCCGTCGCCGATCTCGGCATCCGCTATCCGGTGGCGATCGACAACGATTATGCGATCTGGCGGGCTTTCAACAACCATTACTGGCCGGCGCATTATTTCATCGACGCCCAGGGCCGTATCCGCCACCACCATTTCGGCGAAGGCGACTATGCCGGCTCCGAGCGGGTGATCCAGCGACTGCTCGCCGAGGCGCATGGCGGCTTGCCCGTGCCGGGCGGGATGGTCGCGGTGAGCGGCGCCGGCGTCGAAGCCGCCTCCGGCCGGAACGTGCGCTCGCCCGAGACCTATATCGGCTATGGGCGAGCGGAGCGGTCGGTCTCCCGCCCGGAAACCGTCCGCGACGCGCCAGCGAGCTATGACGCCGATCCGGTGAGCCTCAACCAATGGGGGCTGGCCGGCGACTGGACGGTGGGTCAGGAACACGCGACACTGAACCGGGCCGGCGGCCGCATCCTTTACCGCTTCCATGCGCGCGACCTTCATCTGGTGCTGGGTCCGGGCGCCGACGGCCGCCCGATCCGCTTTCGCGTCACCGTCGACGGCAAGGCGCCGGGCGCCGATCATGGCACGGATACCGACGCGGCCGGAAACGGCACGGTAACAGCCCAGCGCCTCTACCAGCTCGTGCGGCAGAAAGGGCCGATCGCCGATCGCACCTTCGCGATCGAGTTCCTCGACTCCGGGGTGCAGGCGTTCAGCTTCACCTTCGGCTAGATGCCGCGCGACGACCCCGCCACGAACCGCGGCGTCACAGATATTTGGTCAGCGTAAACCGCGCGGAGCGGGGTTCGAGCGGATGCGTCTGGAAGCCCGCGATGCCCTCCGCCGGCTCGCCGGGCAGGCGCGTGGTGTAATAATAATCGGCGGCCGCATCGCGGGAATCGAAGAGATTGTAGATCGAGATTTGGAACTTGAAGCCGTGGGGCAGCCGGTAGCCCACGTCGAGGTTCCATTCGCTATAGCCGTTATCCAAGGGATATTTGCTTCCGTCGACGAGCGAATGCGTTCCGAGCCGCCGCCATTGCAGGCCGCCCGACCAGGGGCCGAGCTTGTCAACGAGAATACCGGCGGAATAGATGAAATTCGGCGCGTCGGCGATATAGGGTTCGGTCAACCCGAAGGCGGCCAGATCGCTGGTCCGGTAGCGGGGACGGGAGAAGGCGAGGTCCGCGTTCAGCTCGAGCCACGTCCGGGGGCGATACTGGCCCGAAATCTCGATTCCCTTGCGGCGGCTCGGCGCGCCGGCCTCATCCTGCCCGGTATCGGCATTGTAGGTAAGCTCCGACTGGAAATCCTGCTGGAAAGCCGCGAGCTGCAACATGAGCCTGGGGATGATGTCGGTCCGCAAGCCGATCTCATAGCCTGAGGTGGCGGCGAGCAGCGGCGTCTTGCCGCCGGCGAGGGGGATGCCCTCCTCGGGCACGGTGCCGAAGACGCCGCGCACATCGTCCGAGTGGAAACCGCGTCCCGCGCTGAAATAAAGCTCGGTTCTGGACCACGGCCCCAGAATCAGGCTGGCTTTCGGCTGGGCCAGCCATTGGTGACCGCGACCCGATGTGCCGGTGACGTGGCTCACGTCGCTGGCGTGGTAGAATTCCTCCCGGAATCCCGCGACGGTGCGCAGCCAAGGCGTCCACCGGATCGTCGTCTGGGCATATGGCGCGAGATCGAGCAGATGCACCCGGTCCGCGTTGCAATAGGAGCCGACCGCGGGATAGGTGGTGACCGAGCCGTCGGCCTGATCGAGCGAGCAATAATCGAGCACCGTCGTGCGGTGAAGCGTATGCTGCCGTCCCACGAAGACGGTGTCGTACCGGCCTTGCAGCCCGATCACCGTGTCGATGTGGATCGCCCCGATATCGTTGGGCTGGCGATATTCGGTGACCCCGCCCAGCGTCGTGCGGGCTTCGCTCTGCCCTTCCTGATCGCCGTTGACCGGATCGTCGAGGTAATGCGTGAAGTTGTTCCACAGCGTCATCGTGCTGCGGATGCCGTACAGGCTTGCCGACCATTGCCCCGCGCCGAGCGGCTTCGCGATATGGCCCGAGAGGCTGTAGCGCAGGGACTGGCTGTGGTCGGTCGGATCGAGCGTGCCGAAGCGGCCGATCAGCCCCTGCTCGATCGCGCGTTCGGGCTGATCGGTGATGAGGCCGCCGCTGCTCTGATAATACATCGCCGTCAGCGATGCGCCGTCCGACGCCGATCCCTCGCTGTACCGCAGGATCATGTTGATCTTCCGGAAATCCTGCTTCGGATGCCAGGGGCCGTCATAATGGCTGAGGTCGGCCGCCGCCATCACGCGCCGGGATTCGCCCAGCCGGTAGGTGCCGCCCGCGAAGACCTCCTGATAGCCTTCGGTTCCGATCGTGGCGCTCACCTGATCGGGGATATCGTTCGCGATCGAGACATGCGACGAGGCGACCGCGCCGAAATCACCGACCGCCGCGTAATAGGGGCCTTTGGTATAGTCGATCCGCGCCACCACCTGCGGCATCAGGAAGTTCAGGTCGGAATAACCCTGGCCGTGCGTGTTGGTCGGCCGGTTGACCGGCATGTCGTCGATGAAATTGGAGAAATCGGTGCCGTGGTCGAGATTGTAGCCACGGATCAGATACTGGTTGGCCTTGCCCTCGCCCGAATGGACGGTCACCACCAGCCCCGGAATGCTCTCGAACAACTGGCCGACCCGGTAGATCGGGCGAAGCTCGACCTCGCTGCGGGTGATGACGCCCTGGCTCGCGGTCGTCGCCTGACCGAGAAGGTCCAGCCGGGAGGCGGTGACGATGACGTCCCGCTGGCCCTCGCGTGCCGGGCTCGTGCTCATCCCTTCCTTCGCCGTATCATCGACATGCGCGCGTCGAGACGAGGGAGGCTGCGCCACGTCGGCCGATGCCTGGCCGAGGGCCTGGCCGGGCAGGGCGATCAGGGCGGTCGACGCGAGGATCGCGAACGGCAGTCGCTTGTGACACATGGGGTACGCCTGATTTCGGGAAGGAAGCGCGCTCGATGATCTCGAAGCGTCGCGAAACGAAAGGCGATTACGGTTTCGGAACGGTTTGGAAGCGCCGCCGCCGGGGCGTGGCGGACCGTCACGCTCACGGGCGAGCGGTCGGCAAGACCGCCCATCTCCCGTCCCGCGCAACGGATCGGACAGGCCGGATGCGTGCAATCATTACGGGGTTTGTTGCCGTATCAAACCGTTTCAAAATGTTCATGGAGCGGTCCCCCGACTACTCAATGGCTCGATGACGACCGCGCCGACGGCAAGGCGCACGTCAAGGCGATCGCGCCATTTCCATTTTCAGCGTCGCCCCGGCGACGGTGCCGTGGATTTCGATCGCGCCAGCCAACAGGAGTAGCAACAGGATGTCCCATCAAGGCGTAGGAGAATGGCTCTATGACACCCAGGTCAGCACGGCGCTGCGGGAAGTCGACTGGATCATCCCGTCGGTCCAGTGCATCCACATTCTCGCGATCGGGGTTCTCATCGGCTCGGCGCTGGTGACCGATCTTCGTCTCGCCGGTGTTCTTGCGACCGACGAGACGCCGGCCACGGTGGTCCGCCGATATCTTCCCTGGATGTGGGGCGCCCTTATCGTCCTCCTCTCGTCCGGCGCCACCCTCGTTCTCGCGGAGCCGGCCCGTACCCTGGCGAACACCGTCTTCTGGACCAAGATGACGCTGGTCCTGACCGCCTTCGTCCTGACCATGCTGTTCCGCCGGCCGATCCTCAATCCGGAGTTCCGGGTGGAGCACGCCGCCTGGTCCGCCGCCGTCAAGCCGCTGGCATGGGTGTCGCTGATAATCTGGGTGGCGATCATCTTCTGCGGCCGCTGGATCGCCTACACCTGATCCGCTCCCGTCGAACCAACGTCTTAGCCTTCATAAGGGGGGATGCCCGTGACCCTGGATAGTGTTTTCCAACTGCTGTACGATTCGCCGCTCGCTCAGGCCATTCGCGAGAACAATGCGACCTTCCCCTGGATCGAATCGCTTCACGTCCTCGCCATAACCACGGTGTTCGGAACGATCAGCATCGTCGACCTGCGCCTGGTCGGACTTCCGGCGCACCGGCGCGGCGCGCGACAGCTCATCATCGACCTGCTGCCGTTCACATGGGGAGCATTCGCGCTCGCGGTGGTGACCGGAAGCCTCCTGTTCACGTCCAACGCGGTCCAATATTCCCACAACACGCAGTTCCAATATAAAATGCTGGCGATGCTGGCCGCCGGGATCAATATGGCGGTGTTCCATCTCACGGCGTATCGCAGGATCGTCGATTGGGATGACGCCCTGGCTCCGCCGATGTCGGCGAAGATCGCCGGTTTTGCCTCGCTCGGCTTCTGGATCCTCGTGATCTGCTTCGGCCGCTGGATCGGGTTCACGATCTCCGCCTTCTCCTGAGCAACTCACGACAGGCCGGTGGTGCAGCAGTGCGACCGTTTCACATTCCTCATCGGCGACATGCCGGGACCGGCCTGGTGCCCGGCCTGATCGTCGCCCGGCCCTGCCGCGTCCCCCGGTCCGCGCGAGACGGGACGCATGAACGGTCGGACGGAAAGCATCCGCCATGCTGAACCGGCTTCGCCACCCTTATGCCCTGTTGGCGCTGGCGGCGGCCGCCATCCTCCTGCTGACGGTTGCCGTGGAAGCGCATCGCAGTGGCATCCAGGCGGAAATCGTCCGGAGCGATCCCGAGGCGATCATGCGCGATCCACGCCTGAAGGCATTCGCGCTCGATCGTGGAGCGGCGGTGTATCGCGCCAACTGCGCCTCCTGCCATGGACCCGATGGCAAGCCGGACCAGTCCCTTGGCGTTCCGGACCTGACCGACGACGATTTCCTTTACGGCTCGGGGAAGGTCGCGGAGATCGAGGATATCGCGCGGTTCGGCATCCGCTCCAGCAACAGGCGTGGGCGAAACCTCGCATCCATGCCGGCCTATGCCTCCGCGCACCCGTACAAGCTGGAGCCGTTGCCGCCACAGTCGCCGCGGCAGATCGAGGACCTGACGCAGCGTCTATTGTCGTTCACCGGCCGCCAGACGGATCAGGCGGCCGCCGATCGCGGGGACAAGCTGTTCCGTTCGACCGCCGGATGCTGGGACTGCCACCAGTTCGATGCCTCGGGCGATTCCTCCACGGGCTCGCCGACCCTGAGCGATTCGACATGGCTGTACGGCGGCAGCCATGATGACATCTATCGATCCATTTCGCGCGGGCGGGCCGGTATCAGCCCGGCATTCGAGCGCAAGCTCAGCCCGGCCGAGTTGCGCGACGTAGCCGTCTATGTCGCCGATCTCGCCCGGCGATCGCCATCCGTGCAATGACTGCGAAGAGGCAAGCCGTGTCCAATGACGTCCCGCCCGTATCGACGGAGCAAGAACGACGCGCCAACCGGCGATCGTTGATATTGTGCGGCGCCGGCGCGCTCATCGGGCTGATTATCGCAGGCATCGGATTGTTTACCGCGCAGGGCACGCGCACCGCCCGCGTGCCGCCGGAAGATGCCGCGCTGGTCAACGGTGTTCCGATCCTGATGGCCGATTTCAACGCGCAGTTGCAGTCCAGCTTCAACGCCGGGCTAGGCTCCGCGACGCGCGCGCAGAAAGCCAAGGTCCTCGACCAGATGATCCGGGAGGAGCTGTACGTCCAGCGCGGCGTGGAGCTGGGAGCGCCCAACGACGACATCGATGTCCGCGCGGCGCTGGTCACCTCCACCGAAGGGCAGGTGGCACAGGATGCGATGACCTCCCGGCCGACCGATCAGGAACTGCGCGCCTGGTATGACGCCCATCTGGCGAATTACGCCAATCAGGGCCTGATGACCGTCCAGGAGTTCATCGTGCCCGCCGGCGGAGGCGACCCGGCCGCGCTGGTGGCGAAGCTGCGGGGAGGGGCCAGCCCCGCTTCGCTGAAGCTCAAGTCGAGCGGCCGCACGGACGACGGCGAGGAATTCTATTTCGCCGCGCGCGTCCATCTGGGCGATCGCCTGTTCGCGATCGCCAGGTCGATGCGCGATCATCAGGTCTCGGACCCGGTGGCGATGCCCGACGGCACCCACATCCTCGTCATGGTGCACAATCAGCCGCCGGTGCCGGCATCGTTCGATCATTCCAAGGATCTGGTGTTGCACGACTTCCTCGACGACAAGGTGAAGCGGCTCCAGGCCGGCAACGAGCGCTTCCTGCGCAAGCGGGCCGACATCCGCATCGCGTCGGCGCTCCAATGAGGCGGTTGCTCCAACTGCTGCTGATCGCGTTCCTGGCCGGCCTGCCGAGCGCCGGCCTGGCCCATACGCGCAGCGAGTCCCACTCCAACTGGCTGGTCGACGGAAGCTCGGTCCATCTCACATTCTCCGTATCCGATGTCGAGGCGCGGCGGCTGACGCCGGATCACCGGCCGCCGAACGACCCGGCGCTCGTCGCCTATCTGCTGCCGCGCGTCGGGGCGAGCGCGGCGGGCAAGCAGTGCCCGCTGGCGAACAAGCCGAAGCCGGTCGCCGCCGCAACCGGCTATCGACGTGTCGAGTTCCTCTACAATTGCCCGACGTCGAACGGGATCGTCCTGAGTTCGAACGCCTTCTACGATGTCGTGCCCACCCATGTGAATCTTGCCGAGGTCCAATCCGCCAGCGGGGACTTCGCGGAATATGTGCTGAACTCGGACGATCACACGATCGATATGGACGAATCCCGGGGCAAGGTTGCCGGCGCGGGATTCCTCACCTTCGTGGAAATGGGCATCATGCACATCTTCACGGGCGTCGACCATATGTCGTTCCTGCTGGGGCTCGTGCTGATCTCGAAGCGGTTCAAGGATCTCGCTTTCGTCATCACCGGCTTCACGCTCGGCCACAGCCTGACGCTCGCGCTCGCGGTGACGGGCGTCATTCGTCCGCATGCGGAATTCATCGACGCGCTCGTCGCGCTCACCATCGCGCTTATAGGCATCGAGAACATATCCGTGGTGACGCATCGGCCCGGCCTTCTGGCCCTGAGCACCGCCGCGCCATTGCTGGCGATGGCGGCGTTCCGGGTCGCGGGATTCGGCCTGTTGCCGCCGCTCCTGCTGCTCGGCGCCGGCCTCTTCGCGTCAAACTACCTGATGGTGTCCGGTCACGTGCGCGACGCCGCGCGGCTGCGTCTGGTGGTGACGCTGGTGTTCGGCCTCATCCACGGTTTCGGATTCGCCGCCGATCTGCTCAGCGAACCGATCCCCACGGCGCAGCTGGCCAAGCTGCTGGCGGGCTTCAACATCGGTGTCGAGATCGGGCAGTTGAGCGTGGTGACGCTGCTCACGCTGACGGTGATGGCCTTGCGCCGCTTCCATTTGACGCTTCCACGCCGGCTTACCGTCGACCTTTGCGCGGCCTTCCTGATCTCGATCGGCACCTATTGGTTCGTCAAGCGGAGCTTCATCTTCTAGCTTCGCGAACCGCTTTCTGCGATCCCATCGCCGCGGGATCGCGCCGGGCAGGCGGTCTCAGTCAGTCTTGCGCGCGAACCGGCCCGGCGACACTCCCGTCCAGTCCTTGAACGCGCGGGAGAATGTCGCGCTGTCCGAATAGCCGAGCCGTTCCGCCGCGACCGAGAGGGGCACGTCGGACGCCTGCAACATGGCGCGCGCGCGGCCCTGACGCGCCTCCTGCAAAAGATTGCGGAAGGACGTTCCTTCCTCGAGCAGCCGGCGGCGCAGCGACCGGCCGGACAGGTTGAGTTCCGCCGCGATGGAATCGCAATCGACATGCGCGCGGCCGAGGCGGCGCGCGATGAGGTCGAGCGCCTGCGCCGCAAGGCTTTTTGCCGGCTCCTGATCCGGCCGCAGAAGATCGAGCAGATGACATTCGAGGATGTCCTTGCGCTTCCGGTCCTCCGATCGCGCCGCGCCGGCCAGCGGACGATCGAGATCGTCGTTCCTGACGACGATCTGGTTGGCCACATGGTTGCCGGCCACCGGGGCGCGAAAACAGCGGGCAAGGCGATCCTCGCGACCGGCGATCGAATGTTCGAAACGAACCTCGACCGGAAACCAGGTGTTGCGGGCAAGCTGCTTGATCAGTGTCACCATGCCGATGATGGCGAATTCGGCATCCTGACGGCGCGGCCAGATCCGCTGATCCTCGATGCGATAGCTGAAAATGGTCGTCTCGGGGCCGATCTCGGCATCCAGCAGCGTCCGGCTTTGCCAGCGGGTCTGGAACCGGGCGAGCGAATCGAGCGCGGTCCGCAACGTGTCCGCCGCCGTCAGCAGCGCATGGAACGGACCCAGTTCGGCCAGGCCGAAACCCATCCCCATGTCGAGCCCCAGATACGGCCGATCGAACTTCAGGGCGGCATGCTCCAGCAGCGCGACATAGCGGTGCAGCGGCGCTCGCTCGTAAGGGCTGGCCAGTTGCGCGCGCGAGAAGCCGTGTTCGCGCAGCAGCGGATCGATCCGCGCGCCGGCTTCGGGCAGCGCGTCGATCAGGGCCGTCAGAAACAGCAGACGGATGCTCGCCTGCTCACCCGCGTTCACGGCGTCTTGCATGATGAATCCAAGCCTCCGGCCATCGTGGTCCTCGCATTGGCCGACTTTGCAAAGCCAATATCCCACTCTGCAATCTACGCCCAACCACCTTCCAAGCCAAAGTGCAATGGTTCGATCGTGACGGGCAAGACCCGTTCCGGGGCGTGGGGATTTCGTGATGCTCGGTGGATGGCTTCCCCGGCAAAGCCGGTTGGCGGAGGCGGTCGGACCGGCGGCATCGCATCCCGCGCCGCGCTCGATCGCCATCATCTAGCGGGTATCGCGACTGACATGACAGCATCCACCAGGATCGATTTTCTGTACCTCTCCGAGCCCGACATGATCCGGGCGGGCGTCACCGACATGGCGGCCTGCGTCGACGCCATGGAGGAGATGTTCGCGCTGCTCTATCACGGCGATTACCGGATGGCCGGCGCGAACAACAATTCGCATGGCGCGATCGTCATGTTCCCCGACTCGTCGCCCTTCCCGGATATGCCGAGATCGACCACGGACCGCCGGTTCATGGCGATGCCGGCCTATCTGGGCGGCCGTTTCCGCACCGCCGGGATGAAATGGTACGGCTCGAACATCGAGAATCGCGACAAGGGCCTGCCGCGCTCGATCCTGACCTTCGTGCTCAACGACGCGGACACCGGCGCGCCGCTCGCGTTCATGTCGGCGAATCTGCTCTCGGCCTATCGCACCGGCGCCGTCCCAGGGGTCGGCGCCCGGCATCTCGCCCGCAAGGATTCGCGCGTGGTCGGCATCGTCGGGCCGGGCGTGATGGCCCGAACCTCGCTCGCGGCCTTCGTCGCGACGTGTCCCCATATCGATACGGTCAAGCTGAAGGGCAGGGGGCGCCGGAACGTCGAGGCTTTCCTCGCCTGGCTCGCCGAGACCTATCCGCAGATCAGCCGTGTCGAGGTGGTGGACAGCGACGAGGCGGTCGTCCGCGATTCCGATATCGTCACCTTTTGCGCTTCCGTCGCGACCGGCGATCCATCGCTCTATCCGGTCGTGAAACGTGATTGGATCCGCCCCGGCACGTTCCTGTCGATGCCCGCGCCCTGCGACATCGATCGCGACATGGAGGCCCCGGATATCCGCAAGGTCCTCGATAATCCGTCGCTCTACGACGCCTATCACGAGGAACTGCCCAAACCCGCGCACCGCTTCGTCCCCGCCGTCGGCGTTCGTTTCCTCGATCTGGTCGACGAGGGCAGGATCGCGCGCGACGATCTCGAAGACCTTGGCAAGATCGTCGCGAAACAGGCGAGCGGACGACGAAACGACGACGAGATCATCATCCTCTCGGTCGGCGGGATGGCTGTCGAGGACGTCGCGTGGGGAACGATCGTGTACCGCAATGCCGTGGCGCGCGGCATCGGCGTCAAGCTCAACCTGTGGGAGGAGCCGGCCCTGCGCTGAGCCGCCGTCAGGCCCGTCCGGCGGACATGATCCGCCATCCGCCAACCTTTCGTCGAAAGACCCTCAATTCATGACCAAGATCGTCAAGGTGAAGACCGGAAACAAATTCGAGGAGCACGGCAGCTATTCCCGCCTGGTCGCCGTCAACGACCTGATATTCGTTTCCAATACGGCCGGCCGCGATCCGAAGACCCGGCAAATCCCCGCCGACCTGACGGAGCAGACGCGGCAGGTGCTGCGCAACATCGAGGCGGCGCTGGCGTCGGTCGAGGCATCGCTCGCCGATGTGGTCGCGGCGCGCGTTTTCGTGCAGCGCCCCGAGGACGTCGATACGGTGATGACCGCTTACGGCGAGAGGATGCGCGGGATCGACCCCACGCTGACCATGACGTGCCCGCCGCTCGGCTCGGCCGAGTACCGGGTCGAGATCGAGGTCACCGCCTGGCGCGGCGCGTCGAGCGCGGACATCACCAGGCTCGACATCTCGCTCGCATGAACCGCGCGCCGGCGCTTTGGCATCGCCGTCAAATTCCTCCGTCGAAGATCAGGTCATGGCTCCCACGATAACCCAGGTACAAACCTCGACCACGCTCCCCGCCGCCAGCACGGTGGTGGTGATCGGCGGCGGCATCGTGGGGCTTATGGCGGCGTTGACTCTTGCTGAACGCGGCATCCCGGTCACGGTGCTGGAGAAGGGCCGGCTCGCGGGAGAGCAATCCTCGCGCAATCTCGGCTGGGTCCGCAAGATGGGGCGCAGCGCGCCGGACGTGCCGCTGGCGTTGGCCGCCGATCGACTGTGGGCGACGATGCCGGAACGGGTCGGCGCGGACGTCGGCTACCGGTCGGCCGGCATCATGTATGTCGCGCGGACCGACGCGGAGATGGAAGCCCATGAACAATGGCTCGCCTCGGTGCGCGATCTGTCGCTCGATTCGAGGCTTCTTGGCGTCCGTGAAATCGATGATCTCGCGCCCGGAAGCACGACGCCTTGGGTAGGGGCCATCCACACTCCCTCGGACGGGAGGGCGGAGCCGACGCTCGCGGCGGGCGCGATCGCCAGGGCGGCGATGGCGAAGGGCGCGATCATCATCGAGAATTGCGCCGTGCGGACATTGTCGATGGCGGCCGGCCGCGTCGCCGGGGTCGTCACGGAGCGCGGCGAGATACGGTGCGAGCAGGTTCTGCTCGCGGCGGGGCTATGGTCCCGAAGGTTCCTCGGCAATCTCGGCGTTTCGCTGCTCACCTTGCCGCTCGTCGCCTCGGTGCTGCGCACCGCGCCGATGCGGGGGCCGACCGACATCGCGGTCGGGGCATCGGATTTCTCGTTTCGAAAGCGCTATGATGGCGGATATACGATCACCCAGCGCGGCGCGCTTTTCGCCCCCCTGACGCTCGATCACCTTCTCCTCGGGCTGCATTATCTGCCGACCTTGCGCGCGCAGTGGAGGAATCTGCGACTGTCCTTCGGTCGCGATTTCCTTTCCGATATATCCCTCGGACGCCGGTGGTCCGCGACGTCGAGATCGCCGTTCGAGAAAATCCGCACGATCGACCCGCCGGTCAACGACGGCCTGATCGCCGAGGCGATCGACAACCTTTCGGAGGCGTGGCCGATCTTCAAGGCCGCGACCATCGAGCAGACCTGGGCGGGCATGATCGACGTGACGCCCGATTCGCTGCCCGTCATCTCGCCGGTCGAAGCGGTGCCCGGCCTGACGCTTGCCTCGGGTTTTTCGGGGCATGGCTTTGGAACATCGCCCGCCGCCGGACAACTCGCGGCCGACATCCTGAGCGGGACCAAGCCGCTGATCGAGCCTTCGCCCTATCGACTGGACCGTTTCTGAACCGGAAGCGGCAATCGCCGCGTCCGGTCCGGTAATCCGCGATCAGCGCGCCGCCGCGCGCGGGTCGAGGCGCATGCAGACAGCCTTCGGCTCGGTGAAGGCATGCATCGACTCGGTCCCGAATTCGCGGCCCAACCCCGAAAGCCGGCTGCCGCCAAAGGGCATCGCGAGGTCGAGCACATTATGGGTGTTGAGCCAGACCGTGCCCGCGTCGATCCGCTCCGCCAGAAGATGGGCGCGATCCAGATTGCGGGTCCAGATGCTGGCCCCCAGCCCAAAAGGCGTGTCGTTGGCGAGCTTCGCGATGTCGTCGCCGTCATCGATGCGCGCGGCGCAGACCACGGGGCCGAAGATCTCCTCGCGCATGACGGTCATCTGGCGTGAGACGCTGCCCAGCACCGTCGGCTTGTAGAACCAGCCGTCACCCTCCACCGCCTCGCCGCCGGCGAGGGCGACCGCGCCCTCCCTGATGCCGGTATCGACCAGACCCTGGACGCGATCGCGCTGACGCCGGGATACGAGCGGGCCGATCTGGGTGGAGGGATCGAAATTCGACCCGATCTTCAGGCGGGCCGCGATATCGGACACACCCTCGACAACCTTGTCGAACAATGCCGCCTCGACATAGAGCCGCGATCCGGCCGTGCAGATCTGCCCCGAATTGGAGAAGATCGCGGCAGCGGCGCCGGGGATGGCCCGCTCGAGATCGGCATCGGCGAGGATGATGGTCGGGGATTTGCCGCCAAGCTCCAGGGTCACCCGCTTCATGCTCGACGCGGCCGCCGCCAGGATGCGCTGGCCCGTCGCGGTCGAGCCGGTGAAGGCGATCTTGCGGACCAGAGGGTGTTCGACGAGCGCGGCGCCGACATCCTGGCCCAGCCCGGTGACGATATTGACGGCGCCGGCCGGGAAACCCGCTTCCAGGATAAGCTCGCCCAGCCGGAGTGTCGTCAGCGACGTCTCCTCCGATGGCTTGAGGACCACGGTGCAGCCGAAGGCGATCGCCGGGGCGATCTTCTGGATCGCCTGGCCGATGGGAAAATTCCACGGCGTGATACCGGCGACGACGCCGACCGGCCGCCTTTCGGTATAGGCGCGATAGATTGCCGCCTCCTCGACCAGCGGCGACAGCGTGACGTAATCGCCGACGATCTTGGAGCTCCAGCCGGCGAAATAGCGCAGGCCGTCGATCGTGAAGGCGAGATCGATGGCGCGGGTTACGCCGATCAGCTTGCCGCTGTCGAGCGCCTCCAACTCGGCCAGCTCGTCGGCGTGCTCCTCCACCAGCAGGGCGAGGCGCTCGAGCAGCCGGCCGCGATCGATCGGCCGCATCGAGCGCCATTCGCGGCTCTCGAAACAGCGCTGCGCCGCCTGGACCGCGCGATCCACCTCCTCCGGCCCGCACGCGGGGATTTGCGTGATGACGCGGCCGTTGGCGGGGTTGATGACATCGATGGTCCGATCCGCCCGCAGCGGTTCGACGAGTTGCCCGTCGATCAGGAGCCGCCCGGTCGGAAGGCGGATGACCGGGGCCTCATGGATGGCGCCGGCATCTTGTGCAGAAATCGTCATGATAGTCTCCGGTGATTCAAACGTGCGGGCGCGCTGCCGCCGCCAGCGCCGGACAGGCATGTCGCGAGGCCGCGCATCCGGTTCACGCGCTCGCGGGTTCGGCTGCGAAGCCGGCGGCGGCGTCCTGGCCCTCGTCGACCCGCGTGGAGCCGATCTGGTGATAGATGTCCGGCCGGAAGGTCCGCAGGAAGATGCCGTGAGAATATCCGAAGATCGCCAGGAACAGGAACAAGAAGGGAAGATTGTTGACGAGCGCGATCTTCACGCCGGTCAGGGTGCTGTAATTCTCGAGCGACAGATAGGTCGAGACGGCGAGGAGCAGCCCGCCCAGCAGCGGCGCGGCGCTCTTCCCCAACGAGACCTCGCCGCGCCGGCCGAAGAAGATCGGCACGGCGAACGAGGTGGTCGTCAGCAGGATCATCAGGCCGACGGCGCCCATCGACGACAGGCTCGTCGCGAGGTTGAGGAGCGGGTCCAGCCCGGCGAGCGCGAACAGGCCGACGATCACCGCGAAAACGATGGTGAGCGCGTGGCACGCCACATAGGGCGAGCCATGCACGGGATGGACCTTCCCGAGGCTGGCGGGGATCAGCCCGTCCCGCGCGAGCGCGTAGATGTAGCGGGTGATATTGTTGAAGAAGCCAAGCGCCGCCGCGAACAGGCTGGTGATCGTCAGGAGATTGAGCACGTCGCGCCCGACGGCGCCGAGATACCGCTCCGCGACGCCCGTGACGAGGCGGCCGGGGTCGGCCGCGGCGACCGCTTTCACATCATGCGGCGTGATGCTGAGGACGAGGCACCACGATGAGAAGACGTAGAAGCTGCCGAGGATCAGGATCGCACCGAAGGTCGCGCGCGGGATGGTCACCTCGCGGTCCCTGGCTTCCTCCTGATAGATGGCGGTCGCCTCGAAACCGACGCAGCCGTTGATCGCGTAGATCACGGATATGCCAAGCCCCGGCGCCAGGATCGTGGAGGGGGAGAAGCTGCGGAAGTCGAGGCCGCTCCAGCCCTTGCCCGCGATGATGAGGATATCGAGGACGAGGATGACGCCCACCTCGAGCAGGAGCGCGACGGTCAGCAGCTTCGCCGCCATCGTGATCTTGCGATAGCCGAGATAGGCGACGAGCGCGATCGCGACCGCTGCCCAGATTTCCCAGCGAACGCCGATCCCCGCCATGTGCTGCGTAAAGTCGGCGGCGAAGAAGGAGAGCGCGCCCAGCGTCGAAGTCGCCGCGCAGATATAGGCGACGACCGCGACATAGGCGGCGGCGATGCCCGCCTCCTTGTTCAGGCTCGCGGCGATATAGGCGTAGAAGGCCCCGGCGTTGCGGACATGCGGTATCATGCGGACGTAGCCGACCGCGAACAGCAGCATGACGACGCACACGCCGAGAAGCGTTCCCGGCGTTCCCGCGCCGTTGCCAAAGGCCAGCGCCAGGGGGATGAGCCCCGCGAGCACGCCCATCGGCGCGGCGCAGGCCAGGATCATGAAGATGATGTCTCCGGTTCCCAGCATGCCCGGAAAGAGGCCGGACCGGGAATCGCGCGATTCAGCGATGGTCATAATGTTGCAAGCGGCCTTTGCGCGTCTTTGGTTGGATCACTTGTCCTGACGCCGTACTTTGACCGCTCCACGGCTGCGCGGTATTGCGCATCTGGCCCCAAAATTAATAATTGCGGCCAGTCCTGACGGATCATGGATGGTGGCGCGTCGGAGCCATGCGTTCGGCCTAGCGCAGGACGAGATCGACACGCTGCGCGTTGAAGGCATAGCGCGGCATATATCTCCCGAGAAAGCCGGCCTGGATCATGCTGTGCTCCGCCGGGCTTTTGGCTTTCGCCAATGCCGCGGTCAGCTTCGGCTCGTCGCGCGCGAAGGTGAGCATGCCCGCGAGGTCCGCCCATACCATCCAGAACGACTTGCCGTCGGGCGCTATCCATCCGGGCGCGATCTGTGGCGCGTAGGCGCGCGCGGCGCGGTCGCCACCCGGCGTCCATGCCGGCTCCTCATGGACCTGCGTCCACGGCCCCCAAGGACGCTCCGCGACCCAGCAGCCGAAATAGCTCGCCTTGCCGAATTCGGTGCCGTCCGGCCCGCAGCCGATGCCCGCGCTCACCATCATGTAGAGATCGAGCGGCTCGTTGTAGACGACGCTCGGCAGCCAGGATTCGACGACCAGATCGCCGGGGAAAAGGTTGGTGCGGTTCACCCAGCCGTGCGGGAAGCGATGCACCACCGCCCGCGCATCGATGTCCGCGACCCATTTGGGATCGCGCCCGTCCCAGCCGCCGAAATACTCATATCGCCGCCGATCGAGGATGCCGTCGATCGCGGCGCGGAACATCACGACCTCGTTCATCCGTCCGTCGACACTGCCATTGAGGCCGTAAACGTAGATATAGCCGTCGCGATTGGCGCTGTAGTCGCGACCCATCTGCAGGATCGAGATCAAGGCGAAACAACCGCCCGGCTCGTCGAAGAAGGCGAAACGAGCCCGCGACTGATCGGCCCAGTCCTCCCATCGGACCGGCTGGCTACCGTCCTGGTTCCGCCAGGTCAGCCCGCCGTCGTCCGAGTAGATGAGCTTCGATCCCGTCCAATGGCGCGGGCGCGTCTCGCTGCGGTCGAGCGTGTTCAGGAACTGGTAGATCCGGCCACCGACCGACAGAATGCCGTGACCATAATATTGGGGGGCGTCGTCGGGGCGGGTCGAGCTGTCGAGAACGGGATAGGCGGCGACATCGTGGAAGGCGGCCTCGTGCGGCGAACCGCTGACCGTCCACAATCGGCTGTTATAGAAAGCGGTCGGGCTGGCGAGCCAGCCCGGACCATCGTTGACGACGACATATTGCCGGCCGTCCTTGCCCCAGGTGAGCTGATAACCGTCGCCGATGCCGCCCAGTCTCAGGATGGTCTCATCGCGTCGAACCATGCCGCGCACGGATTCACCGCGGGCCGGCGGGGCGGCGAGGAGCGGCGCGGCGCCAGCCCATTGCAAGCCGCTTGCGCCGAGTGCCAATGTGCCCGTCATGAAATCGCGGCGCGTATGCATGGAGGCTCTCACTTCATCGGGAAGGGGAGGGGGCCGCGCCGATCCACGAAGCATTCGCGATGAACCTGCCGCGCGGATCAAAGGCCATGAACCTCGGGCGGGATCGGGCCTTTCCACTTGCGTGGGCATACCTCCCGCCGGGAATGGATCGTTATTGAAACAATAGGGCTAGGTCAACCGTATATTTGCGTTTATGAAACGATGGCGAGGTGAATTAGGGTGTTTGGCCTTTGAGAGAATCTGCACCGATGCACCGCCGCGTTGGCGGCGAGCGCGCTTCCCCCGGCGCCGGGGCGGCAGCGCCGACATTCGATATCGGCGGCGCGCCCCGACCCGGAGGCGCACCGGATTTCGCGCCGGAAACATTGCCCGCACATGACGTCGCGCGCGGGCGAGGGTAAGCGGCCGTGCGCAATTCGACCGACCATCCCAACGCCGCCGACGCCGCCGACCCCTCAGCGCGCTTTGCGGCGGAGGCCGCGCGCTTCAGGGAGGTGTTGGCGACCGGCCGTTCCGCCGTCTTCCTGCGACTGTTCGATTTCCTTGTCGCCAGGTCCGGCGATGAGCGGGCGCCGAAGGAAGTCGAGGTCGCGCTCGCGATCTTCGGCAAGGACGGCGCGCGCGATGCGCTCCAGGACTCGGCGGTTCGCGTCTATATGCACCGCCTGCGAAAGCGGCTCGATGATTTCTATGCCGGCCGGGCGGGGCCGCGCCTCGAAATCCTCAAGGGCGAATATCGGCTGGTGCTCATCCCGCTCGACGATGCCCCCGAACCTGAAACGGGCTGGGCGTGGAGGCCCACCCCGCGCGTGCGCGCGGTCGGGCTTTGGCTGGGCGTGTTCGCGGCGATCCTGCTGCTGAACGGCGCGGCATGGTTTCTGCTGGCGCGGTCGGCTGCGCAGCCGCCGCCTGCCTCGGCCACGGATTCGGGGGCATTATGGCGCCCCATGCGAGGGGACCCGCCGCCGCTCATCGTGGTCGGCGACGCATATGTCCTGGCCGAGACGGACAATCAGCGGGACATCAGGCGCCTCGTCCTCGACCCGGCGATCCAGTCGCGCGATGCCCTGGGCGCCTATCTGAGGACGCATCCGACCGCGTTCCTCCGTTATTATGATCTCGATCTGCATTACGCGCCGATCGGTACCGCGATGGCCGCGTGGACGATCATCCCGATCGTCCGCGATCTGCATCCCGGCTCGCCCGAAGAGCCGCAACTGCGCTCGTCATCGCGGCTGACGACGCAGGATCTGGAGGCGGATGATATCGTCTATGTCGGCCAGCTCGCGAATCTGGGCCTTCTGGCGCCGCCGCTCGCCCGTGCCTCGGGCTTCCGGCTGGAGCCGGACGCACGCACGCTGCGCGACGTTTCGACCGGGACGGGCTACGCGCTCGACGTGGGTGCGGGCAGGGACGAGCCGTCCCGGCTCGACTATGGCTATATCGCGAGCTTTGCCGGCCCGTCGGGTCATCATGTCGTCCTGATCGCCGGCCTTGGCGATCTGGGGGTGCAGCGGATGGCCACCCTCGTCAAGGATCGCGCCGTGATGGACCGTCTCGTCGCGAGCGCCGGCCCGTCGTTCGAGGCGTTGTACGAGGTGCGGGCGATGGGCGGCGCCGTTCTGGACACCAGGCAAGTCGCCTTGCGTCCGCTCCATACCGCGATGATGTGGGATGACCGCTCGTTGGAAGGAAAGCCGCCGGGCTGACGGCTTCGAGGCAGAGGCGGGGTAGCCATCGCGGCGACCCGCCGGCATCGGGACGGAATTTTGCCCCGACGCTTGCATCGACCGCTCCGGTGATTTATTTTATGCATATAATAAATTTGGAGGGACGCGTCATGGCGACCGGGATTTACGACCAGTATCGCGAAGATATGGTGGGCCGCGCCAATGTCGCGGACACGGCGGAGCTCGTCGATTTCTATCGGGAGCTGGAGGCGCAGGGCGCGGGCGCGCTCTGGACGGTGGCGAACAAGATCGAGCCGTGGCAACCCGTGTCGGAATCGGTTCCGATGATCTGGCGCTACGATCACCTTCGCGATTACGTGATGCGGGCGCTTGAGCTTGTCACCCCGGAGCAGGCGGGGCGGCGGGTCGTCTATCTCGCCAATCCTGGCCGGCGCGACGTGACCGCCGCGGTCGGCTGGCTATATTCCGGCATCCAGGTGATGGGGCCGGGAGAAGTTGCGTCCAGCCACCGGCATTCGGCGTCGGCGCTGCGCTTCATCATGGAGGGCCAGGGCGCCTTCACCAATGTCGACGGCCACAAGATGACCCTTGGCCGAAACGACTTCGTCCTCACCCCCAACGGGACATGGCACGAGCATGGGGTCGCCGAGGACGGCACGATATGCACCTGGCAGGACGGCCTCGACATTCCCTTGATGAACGCGCTCGACGCCAATTTCTACGAGGTCCATCCCGATCTGCGGCAGGCCGTGGGCTTTCCGGTGGACGATTCGGTGGCCGCCTGGGGCGCCGCGGCGCTGAAACCGGCGGGCGAGACATGGTCGAAGCGCTATTCGCCGCTGCTGAAATATGAATGGGCACCGACCTACGAGGCGCTCGTCAAGTATAGCAAGGTTTCGGACGGCTCCCCGTTCGACGGCATTCACATGGAGTATATCAATCCCGCCACCGGCGGATCGCCGATGCTGACGATGGGCGCCTCGATGCAACTGCTCCGTCCCGGCGAGCATACGAAGGCGCATCGCGAAACTGGCTCCTTTGTCTATCAATGCGCCAAGGGATTTGGGTCTTCGATCATCGGCGGCCGGCGCTTCGACTGGAAGGAGCGCGATATCTTCGTGGTGCCGTCATGGATGTGGCACGAGCATGTCAACGGCTCGTCCAGCGACGACGCCTGCCTTTTCTCTTTCCATGACCTGCCGGTCATGCGCGCGCTGGGCTTGTATCGCTGCGAAGCGCTTGCCGACGGCGACGGTCATCAGCCTGTTCTGCCGCTTTAGATTTTTCCGCTGAAAGGATAAGGATGCGTCTCGTTACCTACCGTGCCTCGATCGAGGCAGAGGGTCGTCTTGGCGTGCTCGCGGGCGATCTCGTCGTGGACGTCGAATATTTCGGGGAACACTTCGATGTCGCGCTTCCGCGGCGCATGCTGGACTTCATAGATCTTGGCCCGACAGCCCTTCGCGCGCTCGACGGGCTGCTTCGGCAGGCCGATGGGCGGTGGCCCGTCGGCAGCGCGTTGCCGCTCGCGAATGTCACGCTCCTCGCGCCGATTCCGCGTCCCCGGAAGAATATCTTCGGCATCGGGCTCAACTATACCGAGCATGTCGCCGAAAGCGCGCAATCGCTCGACACCTCGCCCGACCTGCCGCGACAGCCCGTCATCTTTTCCAAGCCGCCGACGAGCGTGATCGGGCCGGATGCGCCGATCCTCCACGACCGGGCCATCACGCAACAGCTCGACTGGGAAGTCGAACTGGCCGCCGTCATCGGCACGAAGGCGAAGGGTGTCAGCCGTGACAGCGCGCTGTCCCATGTCTTCGGCTACACCGTGCTGATCGATATGAGCGCGCGCGACTGCCGCCGGGCGGGCCAGTGGATCTATTCGAAGGGGCAGGACAGCTTCGCCCCGATGGGGCCCGTCATTGTCACCGCCGACGAGATACCGGACCCGCAGACGCTCGACCTCTGGCTGACCGTCAATGGCGTGGAAAAGCAACGCAGCAATACCGCCTATATGCTGTTCAAGGTGGACGAACTGATTGCCGACATCAGCAAGGGCATCACGCTCGAGCCGGGGGACATCATCGCGACCGGCACCCCGGCGGGTGTCGGCGCGGGGCGGAATCCACAGGAATGGCTCTGGCCCGGCGACACGATCGTGGCCGGGATCGACGGGATCGGCGTGCTGCGGCATCCCGTGGTCTCGGCGGCCTGACACGAGGGCGCGGCGTGATCGCGTGATCGCGCCGCACACCCTCGCCTCGATCAGTCAGCTTGTCGAGCGACGGCCATCGCCTGGCCCGCAGGAGTCTGGTTTTGCCGCGCCGGGATCATGGTCATCGCCGGCATCCGGCGCCTCCAGTTCATGCCTGATCCGCTCCGCGATTTCGCGGGGCCAGGCGGTGGCGCGCTGACTCCCGAGGTCCATGCACACCAGCACCACAATGGCGCGCAGCCTGTCGCGCTCGCCGCCGCTGAACACGATTTCGAGCGTGCAACTGCTGCGGCCCACCGCGCGAGGCTTGATGGTGATCGTCAGACGGTCGCCGAGTTCACTCGGCGCGATGAACCGGACGTCGAGCTTGACCGTCGGAATCCCAAGATGATGATCGAGGTGCAAGGTCTTGAAATCGGTGCCGAGATGGTCCGCGAACCAGTCTTCGACGGCGCCGTTGAGCATCTCGAAATAGCGGGGATAAAAGACAATGCCTGCTGGATCGACGTGGGCGAAGCGCACCTGGGCATGGGTCGTGAACGGCATGGCGATCAGGTCTCGGATAGAGAGGATTTGAGTTCGGTCAGCGAGATCGGCGGCTTCGCCTGCCGATCGACCGGGAATCCCGGATCGCGGGGACTCTCCCCGGACATGCTGGGCGCGCCGCCCCATTCCCATATATAGTTTATGCATAAAATACATCGGGGGAAGCCGCAATAGCCCAGATCGCTAAATCACTGATCTTCTCGCATTCAATGGCGTGAGAAGGGTGAGCGCGCGGCTCATATCGCAACCATTCGGTCAGTCGCGTGATCCCGCCGCGTGCGGTCGCCGGGTCGTTCAACCGGATCGGGGATATGCTTCAGGCCGGGCGCCGGCATCCGCTGCTCGCTTGACGCCCGGCAGCCGCCGCCATAGCTGGCGAAGCTCGACACCCGAAGCCGGATGGCATTGCGAGAGAGAGCCGATGGCAGACGAACCCACGCGACATCCCTTGCTCGGAAGGTCGTCGCGGTCGCGCAGGCGGGAACTCCGCGTCTGGCTGTCCATGCTGTCCCTGCACGGGGAGATCTTCACCCGGCTCAATCGTGCCCTGTCGTCAGCCTGTGGCTTGTCGATCGCGAAATTCGACGTACTCGCCCAGCTCGACCGGTGCCCCGGAGGGATGACCCTCGGGCAATTGTCCCAGCGGCTGAAGGTCACGGGCGGCAACGTGTCGGGGCTTGTCCGGCGCCTTGTCGCGGATGGGCTGATAACCCGTGAAATGTCGAGCACCGACCGGCGCTCTTTCGTTGTCGATCTGACCAGCGCGGGCAAGACCGTTTTCGATCAGGCCTGCATCGTTCACCAGGCGGAGCTGGAAGCCTGCTTCAAGTCCATCCCGACGCGCGAACTCGATGCCGTTCTGCACGCGCTGGATCGACTGAACGGCATTCTTCCGGGCGGAAGATAGATTATGGCGAAGCGCGCGGGTCGCCCCCCTTCCACACAGGACGCGCTGGAGGATTACCTGCCCTATCTCGTCAACCGGCTCGCGAGCCTGGGGCAGGCCGTGCAGAACAAGCAACTGGCGGTCAACGGCGTCAATGTCGTCACGCTGCGGACCTTGTCGCTGTTGCACATCCAGGATGGGCGGACCGTCAATGAGATCGCCGCGCTGGCTTTCGCCGAGCAGTCGACAGCCAGCCGCGCGATCGACGCGATGGTGACGGCGGGCCTGGTCGAACGGCGGATATCCGAAAAGGATATGCGGCGTCGCGAGATCGTGTTGACGGAGAAGGGCCGTGAGGTGCTGCGCGCCTGCTGGCCCC
Organism: Sphingomonas sp. CL5.1; assembly: GCF_013344685.1. NCBI lineage: Bacteria > Pseudomonadati > Pseudomonadota > Alphaproteobacteria > Sphingomonadales > Sphingomonadaceae > Sphingomonas > Sphingomonas sp. CL5.1. The sequence continues at coordinate 3,576,052 of NZ_CP050137.1, read as the reverse complement.
TGATGGAAGACCATTATGCGAGGATCATGCGGGATGTCGCCCCGGCGGATCTCCAGGTCTGCCGCCGCGTGCTGGCGCGGATGATTGACAATATCCGGTGATCTCGGTCGCGGCGCCGGCCGCGATTCCGGGCGACTGGTCGAGGCCCGTGCCTTCAGGGCTTGCTCCGTCCGTCAATGGCCGGTCGGCGCGAGGGCGATCACGCGGAGCGGGCTTCCCGATCCCCCCTCGATCTTCAGGGGCGTCGCGATGATCACCGCGCCGAATATGGGCAATCGATCGAGATTGGTCAGGCACTGAAGCCCGAAGCGACCGTTGCCGTGCAAGATGGTGTGGGCCGGCAAGGGTTCGTCGAAATAAGCCGCCTGACCCGCGTCGGTGCCGACGGTTTCGACGCCAAGGCCGATGCAATCCCGCTCATGCACGAGAAACCGCATCGCCTCGGCGTCCGGCCCCGGAGAGTGCGCGCCATCGCTCCTGAGGTTGAGATACGCCTCGGTGCCGACCCGCTTGTGCCAATCCGTGCGCAGCAGAACCCAGTGGCGCGGCGGGATCGGCGCATGGCGTCTTTCCCAATCCTCCAGGAAGGCGCGGGTCACGATATGATCTTCATCGGCCTGGCTCTGCGCGCTGATGTCGATCACCACCGCCGGGTGAATGAAATCGCTCGCCGGGACGGTATCGACGGTTCCGTTGGGGACATCCTTGCCCGTGATCCAATGCGCCGGCGCATCGAAATGCGTGCCCGTATGTTCGTTCATGGATATGTTGTTCCAATACCAGGCAGGCCCGTTTCCGTCATATTTCGATACGGTTTCCATGCGAAACGGCTCGCACTGGCCGAATTCCGCCGGCAGGACGATGACGGGGAAATCCGGAGACAGCGTGTGGGTCAGATCGACCACCGCGATTTCGTTCGAGGCGATGCCCGCGAGCAGGTCGGGCAATGTCTGGCCGGCGGTCTTCAAGCGTTCGTCTCCCGTACATACAGGGCCGGATCGGCGAGCCAGCGCTGCATTGCCTCATGCGCGGCATCGCCGACGCAAAGCTCCTCCAGCCCCCTTTCGAGGGCCTCGATCAGCCCGCTCGCGACGCGGGCGGGCGCAAGCTTGGGAAGCGGCACCGATTGGTGGTCCTCATCGTCGGTCGGACCGACGAAGAGATTGATCACCCGCACGCCGGCAGGACGCATTTCGCGCCGGAAGCTTTGCAGAAGCGAGAGGCGGGCCGCCTCGCCGGCGGCGAAGCCGGCAAACCCGGCGTCACCCGCCAGCGCGGAAATGGAAAGGATGTCGACGAACGCGCCGGACGGGCGGGTCTTCAGCAGCGGCGCCGAAGCCTGGGCGAGACGAAGCAGGCCAAGCATGCCGACATCGAGCGCGCGCTTCTGATCGACGAGGTTGCCGGTGGAGACGCCGCAGGCCCGCACGAAGCGGGCGGTGTTGACGACGATATCGAGCGGCCCCCCGATATTCGCCAGACATCGGGTGACCGATCGGCCATCGGTCAGGTCGAGCGGGACGGTCCGCACGTCATCGATCGTATCCAGACCGGCCTCGGGTCCCCCGGCCCGCGCGGGCTGCGGCACGCCGGCGACGATCATCCCCGCGCCGGCCTTCCTGAGCGCATGCACGACCGCAAGCCCGATCGCGCTTCGTGCGTCGCTCACGAGAACGGACCGGCCTTCGATCGGGGGGACGAATTCGCGCCATTGCGGATCGGCCATGTTCGACGGACTCCCGGGAGGAACAGCGAAGAGGGCGGCGTTACCGGCCCGGTCCAGAACCAGATGCACATCCGCCCGGTCGCCGATCGCGAGCGCGTGGTGAAAATGCGCCAGCGCCACCGGGCCGGCGTCGAGGCGGATCTTGCCCATCCGCCAGGGCAGATGGTCGCGGAAATAAAGGTCGGCGGAAACCCGGATGGTGGTTTGCGAAACGATCGTCGCGCCGCGCGGCTGATCCTCCCAGACGAGCGTGCCCCAGCAACGCGGGCAGGTGTCGCGCGGCGGATAGGTCACCTGCCGGCAGTCCGCGCATCTCTGGAGGACGAAGCGCCCCGTGGCGGCGCGCGCGGACATGGCATCCATGGCGCGGCTGCGGATGGTGGGGGGGACATGGCGTTCGCGCCGCCTGGCGACAGGATCGCGATGTTCCCGGCGAGGCGGCAATGTCATCGACAGGACTCCAGAAGCGCCGCCGCGGAACATACCCCGCGATCGTAGTTGACCAGGCCGAAGCCCGAAACCATCGCGATGCGCGCATCCGGAACCTGGGCGCCGAGCGGCACGCCGAGAATCTGGCGCAAGCCTTCGGTCATATTCTGGAAGCCACCCGCCGCCCCGGCCTGCCCTGCCGACAGCTGCCCGCCGTTGGTGTTCAGGGGAAGATCGCCCTCGATCGTGAACGTCGTGCCGCGGATGAAATCCGCGACGCGCCCTTTCGGGCAGAAGCCGAGGTCCTCCATCTGCATCGCCACGATCACCGGATAATCGTCATACACTTGCAGCGCGTCGACATCCGACGGCGCGATGCCGGCGCCCGACCAGAGGCGGTCGACATCCATCGCCCAGCCGCCGCGAAGCTGCGCCTCGTCATCGGGATAGGCATTGTGGCGCTCTATCGCGGCCATGATCCGCGCCGAGGGAAGCCCGAGGTCGCGCGCGATCTCCGGCGTCGTCACGATATAGGCCTCCGCGCCCGCGCACGGCATGACGCAGTCGTAGAGATGGACGGGATCGCAGATCGCCCGCGCGCAAAGATAGTCGTCGAGCGTCAGCGGCGCGCGCTGCAACGCCAGGGGATTGCTGAGCGCATTGTGTCGCTGGGCGACGCACAGCTTGCCGAAATCGGCCCGCGTGACGCCGTAGGTTCGCATATATTGCTCGGTGATGAGCGCGAATGTCGCATTGGGGCCGCCGAAACCATAAGGATAGACCGCGTCCTGCGAGAAACGCGAAAAGGCCGCCAGCAATCGCCGGTGGCTGTCTGGCTGGTTGGTGTCCGCCGCGACACAGGCGACGATCTCGGCATCGCCGCACTGTACGGCGCGACCGGCGCGCCGCAAGGCCATCACGCCGCTGGCCCCGCCGGTCGGGATATGATCCAGCCAGCGCGGCGACAGTCCGAGATGCTGGATCATGCCGACCGCCGTGTCCGGGGCGGATGAGAAACTGGCGAAGCAGAAGCCATCGAAATCGGCCGGCCCAAGCCCGGTCGCGTCCGCGAGCGCGCGCATCGCCTTGCCCGCCCACCAATGTGTCGTTTCGGACGAGTAGCGCGTATAGGGCACCGTCACCGGGGCGCATATCGCGACCTCGTCATAGGCGAGCGCATTCCGCATCAGAGGTGGCGCTTCTTCCAGGCGCGCAGGTCGAAGAACTCGCCCCGGCCCATCATCTCCGCGACCTGCGTCTTCAGCGCGGCACGCAGGATCTTCGCCGTCGCCGTCAGGGGAAGCGCGTCGACGAAGGCGATCCAGCCCGGCGCCTTGTAATAGGCCATCTGATCGAGCGCCCACCGCATGATCTGCTCGGCCGCCTCCTGATCCTGCTTGTCACCGCTGGCCACGATCAGCGCCGCGACCTCGTCGCCGCGCAGCGGGTCAGGCGTCGCCGCCACCGCGACCTGTCGGATCAGCGGATGCCTGGCGAGGATCGTCTCCACCTCGACCGCGGCGATATTTTCACCGGAACGGCGGATGACGTTCTTCTTGCGATCCACGAAATGAAGATCGCCGTCCGCGTCCTGGCGGACGATGTCACCGGTATGAAACCACCCGCCGTCCCATGCCTCCGCCGTGGCGGCCTCGTTCTTCAGATACTCCCTGAAGAAGCCGTAGCGCGGATCGGGGCCGCTCCGCCGGACCAGCAACTCGCCGGGGTTCGTCGGGGCGACATCCCGGCCCGCATCGTCGACGATCCTGATCTCCACGTCGGGGCCCGGTCGCCCGAAACAGCTGGTTCCGACCTTGCGCGGCTCGTGACTGGCGCAGATCACACCGCCGCTCCCCGTCTCGGTCATCGCCCATGCCTCGATCAGCGGAAAGCCGAATCGTGCCTCGAACGGCTCGTGCAACTCGGTCGCCACGCCCGCGCCGAAGCCGAAGCGCACCCGATGGTTCCGATCCTCGTCGCTTGGGGGCGCCTTCATCAACATGGACGGCATGACCCCGAGATAGTGGAGGCAGGTCGCCTCGCTGCGACGAACCGAATCCCACCAGGTGCCCGGATGGAAGCGGTCGAGGATCGTCAGGCATCCCCCCACCGTAATCATCGCGAGGACGGATACGGCCATAGCGTTCATATGGAATACGGGCAGGGGGGTCAGCATCCGCTCGCTCCCCGGCTGCAATTGCACCGCTCCGCCGACGTCGCGATACCAGTTGCCCGAATGCAGGAAATATTCGTTCGAGAGCACACACCCCTTGGGATTCCCGGTGGTGCCGGAGGTATAGAGCAACGCGGCCTCGGTCGCGCTATCGGGAACGGCGTCGGCTTTCGCCGGTGAGGCGGGCGCCTCGATCCGCTCGCCCGGCACGATCGCCTGCATGGCCTGGCCGGCATTATGGGCCGCGCGCAGCAGCTCATCGCGCCTGTCCGGAAGGACGAACGCCGCGTCCATCCCGGAATGGCCGATGATATATTCGAGTTCGCTGAGCCGAAGGTCCGGATTGATCGGCACGACGGAGGCGCCCAGACTATTGAGGGCGAACCAGATCTCAAAATATATCGGCCGGTTCTGAAGCAGCAGCCCGACCCGGTGCCCGACGCCGAAACCCGCTTCACGCAGGCGATGTCGCCAGTTCTCGACGCGATCGAGCATGACGCGATAGGGGATCTCGCCCGCATCGATCTGATAGATGCCGGCGGTCTCGGGAAGAACATTCAGGAATGCGTGCCCCGGAGAATGGCCGGCGGTCTCCGCGAACCGGGAATAGACTGTTTCGGTGCGCACAATCCCTCACCTGATCTTACTTGCGTGATGTTATTGATAGCCTGCGTCATGCGATCGAGACCGCCAGCGCTCCGGCATGGCCTGACCGGGCTAGTTGCCCCCGGCCTCGAATCTCCGGCCGATCGTCGCTCCCGACATGCAGATACATATATTCATATGTCAAGCGATCTGGGGGCGGGGCGTGGGGTAACGAGCCGGTCAGGCCATGCCAGCGGGCCAGCGCAAGGGCATTGGCGTCCGTGGCGAGCAGGTATTTCCCGATCAGGCTGGAGCGGCAGGGCAACGCTGGATTTCTTTTAATTATCTATAAAACAAGTATTTTATTTACATCCGTAACGGTTTCGCAACTGTAATGCCCCGTCGTAACACCCCGCCCGCTGCTAAAGTTCATGCGCAATCTGGACGGCTCCTGGGACGTCTCGACGCTCTCGCGATGGTCGATATCGCGCACCGCCGCTGGAGGGTGTGACGATCGGCTGTGCCGCGCACGCGCGCATGCTGCTGCGCGGAGGGCGGCGAGGTTCGGGACGGGGAAGGGGGCCGTGGCCGCCGCGCCGGCCATGAAGACGGTATGGAATTGGAGTTGGATGATGAGAGTGTTCGGGAAGTGGGCGTTGGTGGCGTTTTTCAGTTTGGCGGGGGCGGTTTCCCCGGCCGCGGCGCACCACTCGTTCGCAATGTTCGATCAAACGAAGATATCGCATCTGGACGGCGTGACGGTGAAACAGTTCAACTGGACGAACCCGCACACCTACGTCGTCGTCGAGGGCAAGGATGGGAGCGGCACCACGAGCTATACGCTCGAATGCAGCAGCACCAACATGATGAGCCAGTCGGGCTGGAAATTCAACACGATCAAGGTCGGCGACAAGGTGACGGTCGACTTCTACCCGCTGCGCAGCGGCAAGCCCGGCGGCATGCTCAAAACGGTCACTCTCTCTAATGGGAAGACCCTAAAGGCATGGTAATCGTCGGCGTCCTGCGCAGTGCGGAGACATGCCGCGCGATGATGGACGAGGCGCCGAAAGCATCAACAATCGCATGTTCGCCTGACAGGCGGGCAATCCTCGACGCGTGCCCGGCATCGGGCAGGCCGTCGGGGCGCGATCTCCGAGACCGCTCAGGAGGTTATTAATGACCAGCACGAAAATCTACGTCGGCATGGCCGTCGCTCTGGCGACGGTCGTGGCGCCCGCTTCGAACGCCAAGACGGCGGTGCGAGCCAAGGTGCCGAACATCATGGGTGTCTACGAGATTTATCCGGACCCTTTCGCGGGTGACGCCAATACGTTCAAGGAACTGCCGGTGCCGGGCGGCGGCCCCAAGCTGCGGGAGCCTTATGCGTCGCAATGGAAGGCGAAGCGGGCGGAGCGTGACGCGAAGCTGAAGGCGGGCACCCCGTTGGTCGATCCAAGTACGCAATGCCTGCCCGAGGGCATGCCGATGATCATGGGCGCGATCTTTCCGCTCCAGATCCTCCAGACCCCCGGACAGGTCACGGTCCTGGCTGAATTTCTCACCCAGACGCGCCGTATCTATCTGAATGTTCCGATGCCCAAGCCCGATGACAATGCCCCGTCCTATTATGGTTTCTCCACGGGTCATTGGGAGGGCGACACGCTCGTGGTCACGACCAAGGGCGTGAAGGAGGATGTCCAGTTTTTCGAGATTCCTCACAGTGATGAGATGACGATCAAGGAACGGATCCGATCTCCCAAGCCTGGCTATCTCGAGGACGCGATCGAAATCGACGACCCCAAGATGCTGCTCGCGCCGTATCGCTTCACTTTCGGGTACAAGCGCAACGATCATTACAGGATCATGGAATATTACTGCAATCGCGAAGATCCCCTGCTCAACTTCAACAAGGACGGCACCGTCACGATGAAAACGGACCAGAAGGCGGACGACAAGAAGCCCGACGACAAAAAATAATCAGGATGCGGGGTCCGATCGCTTTCGCGCGGCTGGGCTTTCGGTTTGTAATGACGAGACTGGCGTCGGGTATCTGCCGGTAACGGTTTGGGCGGCTTGTAACGCCGTTATGCAACGCTTTGGGCTGAGGTTATATTATAGGTTTAAAATATCTTGCATTGCTCCGTTAGTTTCGGCAGGAAGAGTGGGCTGAGAATATGTGATCCGTCAGCCACGATTCGCTGCTGAAAAGAGCAGGTCAAATTTTGATAATTTGTAACGGCGTTTTTGAAAAGCGGCCGACAGTAACGTTGTGGCATGATGGGCGACATAGATCGGCGAAAGCCGACGATCATGCTTGTTATGACTAGTGATATGGCCGGGTAATTTTGGGGAGTTCGAGATGGTGAAAGGTGGATATAAGGCGATTAACGCCCGGCGTGTGGCGATCACTGCCGCAGTGAGCACGATCGCTTTGCTGAGTTGTGCCGCCCACGCTCAGGTCGCCGCGACGGCTGCGTCGGCCGCCGCCGGATCATCCGGCGCGCCGGCGCCGGAGGCGAGCGACGAGCGCCCGACAGGAGAGATTGTCGTCACCGCGACGCGACATGCGGAAACGTTGAGCAAGGTTCCGCTCAGCATCGTGGCGACGGATCAGAAGGCGCTCGATGACCGCGGCGTGAAATCCTTCGCCGATCTCGCGAAGCTGACGCCGAGCGTTACCTTCGGGCAGAGCGCGCTAGCCTATGGCACCGGCCAGACGAATATCGCCATTCGCGGCGTCACGACGGTCAGCGGCGTGCCGACGACCGGTGTCTATATCGACGACACACCTGTGCAGACGCGCAATGGCGGCAGCCCCAGCCTGACGAATCCCTATCCCCAGATCTTCGATCTTGATCGTGTCGAGGTGCTGCGCGGGCCGCAGGGGACCTTGTTCGGGACCGGTTCGATGGGCGGCGCGATCCGCTTCATCACGCCGGAGCCCAGCTACAGGGACGTGAGCATTTATGGCCGGTCGGAGGTCAGCACGACCGATCATGGCGCGGCCAGCTACGAAGCGGGCGTCGCCGCGGGTGTGCCGATCGTCGAAGACAAGCTCGGTATCCGTATCAGCGTCTGGCATCGGCACGACGGAGGCTATATCGACCGGCTCGATCGCGTCACCAAGCAGTTGATCAAGCGTGACATCAACGATCAGGACAGCACCAATGCGCGCATCGCGCTGGGCTGGAAGCCGACCGATACCGTCACCATCGAACCGTCGCTCTATTATCAGGAGACCAGCTACGGCGACGCCGATCTGTACGAGCTGGCGACTTCCCACGGCAGCGATCTCAAGACCAGCATATCGCGACTTCCGCAAACCCATTGGGACAGGTTTTTTCTGCCGGCATTGAAGATGTCGTTTGATTTCGGCGGTGTGTCGCTGATCTCCAATACCTCCTATTTCACGCGGAAAACAACGACGGTATCGGACGACAGCACGCTCAGCCTGGCGACGTTCAGCGGCTATAACTATAACGTCCCGGCCGCGTTGAATAACTATCTCGCCTATACCGACAACAAAACCTCGCAGAACACCTTCACGCAGGAAATCCGCCTGCAGAGCCTCAATGCGAACGGCCGGTTCACCTGGGTCGTGGGCGGCTTTTTCACGAGCGGAAAGACCAATGACGAATATGGCGGGGCCGATCCGGACCTGCTCGACAATCTCAATTTCGGCCTGGGACTGGCCGGCGAGCCGCCGGCCGCCTCTGTCACGGACGTGCTCGGCTTCCCCTTGTACCAGGGGAAATACAGCAATTTCGTGCAAACCCATTACAAGGACGTGCAGAAATCGGTTTTCGCCCAGGGCGACTTCAAGCTTCTTCCGCGCCTCAAGCTCACCGCCGGGGTGCGCTACACTTCCGCCGATCTGACCTATGACAGCTTCTATGCCGGCCCGATTTACGGCACCGACGGCTCTCTGGTCGCTCATGCGAAACCGAAGAGCAACCAGGTCACGCCCAAATTTGGCCTGGCCTATCAAGCCGATACCAACAATCTCTTCTATGCGAACATCGCCAAGGGAGCGCGCGCGGGGCTGGTCGCTCCCCCTGTCGGCAATGGATGCGCGGCGGACGGCGCGAATCTGGGCTTCGATCCGTTGCAGCCACGCGCGATCAAGCCGGATTCGCTCTGGAGCTATGAGATCGGCACCAAGAACCGCCTGTTCGGCGGGCGGGTCACCACGGATATCTCGGCGTACCATATCGACTGGAACAATATCCAGTCGACCCTCTTCCTGCCGATCTGCACACTGCCCACCACCTTCAATCTCGGAAAGGCCAAGATCGATGGCTTCGATGCCGCGATATCGGTGAAGCCGATCCGGGGCCTCACGGTTGGCGCGTCGGTATCCTATACGAATGCGCGATATTCCGAATCCCAGCCTAACGGCTACGACAAGGGAGAGCCGCTCGGCGTGCCGCCCTGGTCGGTCCATCTCGAGGGGGAATATGATTTCAGCGTGGATACGCGGGAATATTATCTCCGGTCGGATTTCAGCTATACCAGCCACGACAATCGGCCGCTCGATCTGACATCGCCGCTGGTCGATCCGAACTTGCCGCGAGCGCCTGCGACCTCGCTTCTGAACCTGCGTGCGGGCATGCGGCTTTCCGGAGTTGATGTGAGCATATTCGCTAATAACGTGACCAATTCGGAGCCCGTGCTCAGCCTCGGCCACGATACCGTGCAATCGCAGGTGTTCCGCTCGACGACGTTCCGCCCGCGGACCATCGGGCTGACCGTGACCTATCGCCACTGAGGACGGCAACTACCGATCGTCCGGTTTCCATGTCCGGGGGTCTTGATGGCCCCCGGATTTTTCTTGTTTGGCGGAACAGCGCCATTGCCGGGTTCGTGGAAACCCGGGCGCCAGCTCAATGCTGCGCGTTACCGGCGCCTTCATACTCGTCGCCGGGGAAGCGCTGGCTGGCCTTGGTCGTATCCCAGATCCCGTGCCAGCGAACCGGCCGTTCGATGAGAAGCCGGCCGCTCAGGTTGAGGTTGCCCATGGTGCGGACCTGATAGAGAGCTTCGAAGCCGGTCAGGCTGATCGGAGCGGGCAGGTTGAGCTCCCTAAGCTTCGCGGGGTCGCTCGCGACCTCGGCCATCTGCAGCAGGCCCGAATCGCGCGTGCCCGCGATGACGACGATGCGATTGCCCGAGGGGCCGGGGATGCTGGCGATATAGCCGAAATCCCGACGCGGTATATGCTCGTCCGACATGACCACGCCGTCTGACATATAGTGGCGGTTCGTGGCGCGGTCGATCAGTTCGTCATATGTCTTGCCGACCTTGAAGCCGGATGCCTGAAACACGGGATTCCGCAACAAGGGCCCCAGGCCGCTCAACAGCCCGACGTAGATCACGTCCGACGACTTCAGGATTTCCGGGGTAAGCTGTGCCACGGGCAAGACGCTTGCGCGCGCGCCGCCGGAGCCGCCACGCAGGCTCCGCACCGTTTCGAACAATCCGCCCAGGGCGAATACGGTGCTGGATGGAACGAAGCGGAGATCGCGGTCGGTGTACCGGCCTACCTCGCCCGGAGCGCGCATGAGAAAGATGTCGAGATCCTGTCTCGAGTTGATCGCGGGGTCCAGGATGAAGCGCGGTGCCGCCGCCGGAGCGTTCGGCGATCCCGATGAGTCCGCGAACGTATAATAATCGCCCAGAACGATGACGATCGGACGCGAGTCGTGCGCGATCGAGCGCCAGAGGCGCGTTCCGGCGACCGTCTGCATCGTGCCTTCCGGCGCGAAAGGCCGAATGAGCCACCACGCGGCCAGATTGGCCATCACCAGTAATGCAAGAGCCGCCCATATCAGCGCTCGGGGGCGATAAGACCTGGGCGCGGGAGAGTCAGGCTCGGCTTCAGGAGCGTCCGGGGATATCGGCTGGTCGTCATTGACGACGATCCGATACTCGCCCTTCGGAATTTGCAACCTTGGCGGTGGTCGGTCGGCATAGATCTGGTCGAGCGTCTTGCGCAGTCGATGGATATAGACCCGCACGGTCGCGTCTTGCGAAACGTCGAGCGTCCGGCCGCTCGAAAACACTTCATCGGCGATGTCCATCTCGGAGGGGGATTGCCCCTCGATGGTGCGCGCCAGCAGATATTCGAAGAGGCGCAGGAGCTTGTCGGAACGCTTCGAACCAAGCGCCGCCCGGACGATCTCCGCTTCGGACGTCAAAATCCGGATAGTGCTTCCACCGGAATTTTCGGCTCCGCCGGACGGCGCCCCGGAAGCTGGGTCGGTTTCTGTAACGCTCGTCATAATGTTACGTAACACGAACAAAGATGTCCCGCACGGGGGAGCTGCTGCGCATGGCGGGCGGGGGCAGGCGCCGATAATCCTCCAAAGGTAAGCGCCGCCGCCGGATTTTTCCCATGGCCAGCGGGATGGGTGGAAGATCGAGAAGTATGACTTGCATCCGCACGCCAGCGACCAGCGACCTCGCGCTCAGTTCACGGCCGGCGCCGTCCACGCCTCGACGGGGCTTACGTCCAGGCTTCCGATCTTGCCGGTGGGCGTGTAGCCGATCCTGATCTCGACGACGGCATCATCATAGCGGGCGCGGAAGCGTCGCACCTGATCGGTGCCGATCTCGCTTTGGCCGAACAACGCGATTTCTCGCGGTGGGCCGAGCGGTGAAAGCTGCGCGCGATAGTCCGCCATCATGTCGGTGAAATCCTGTTTCGATACAAAGGCGAAATCGGCATAGGGCGCGCGGCCCGCCGCGATGTTCAGCAGAAGGGCGCGGATGCGATCCGTGTCGCCCGGATTCGCCCCCGCGACCGGGGTCGCCGGACCGGCGGCAAGCTCCGGGACAACCAGGCCGGCGATATGGCGCGCCATGGCGTCCGGATCGCCGCCGTCGTCATTCTCGAAGATGGCGACCGTCAGGTCATCGCCGAGGTAGCGCACGACGAAGGTCTTGAAGCCCTGCCAGCTTCCCGAATGCCACCACATCTCCCGTCCCGCGTTCGTTCCCAGGAACCAGCCGAAACCATAGGGATAGGTCCGGGCGTCCGGCAGCGTCGCGGGTTGGCGGATCAAGGCCCAGCTCTCGGGCTTGAGAAGCCGCTGGCCGACGATGCCCGCCTCCCAGCGCGCATAATCGAGCACCGACAGGTACAGCGAGCCATCGGCGGTCGAGTTGGCGGTGGGCGAGACCCAGTCGGCGTTGCGCAGCGTCGTGCCGCTCAGCTCGTAGCCGGCCGCCCGATTGGGGATGATGGCGCGTTCGTCGATCGCCCGCGCGGTGCGCATGCCGAGCGGATCGAACACCCGCTTGCGAAGCAGGTCCGCGTAGAAATCGCCGCTGACCCGCCGGATGATGAAGCCCAGCACGATATAGTCGCTGTAGCTGAACCGCCAGCGCGCGCCCGCCGGGAAGTTCAGATCCTGCTTGTAGATGATCGCAAGCAACTGGTCGTCGGTATAGTCGGTGCGGAATTCCCCATTGGGCGTGGCCGGCAGGCCCGACGTATGATTGAGCAGGTTGCGGATCGTGATCGGCGCCCAGCTTCGGGGCGCTTGCGGCAGATAGGCGCGGATGGAGGTGTCGAGACCGAGCTTGCCGTCCTCGACGAGCAGCATCGCCGCAACGGCGGTGAATTGCATGCCGATCGCGCCGCTCTTGAACAAGGTATCGGGATGGACGGGGACGCTATGCTCGATATTGGCGTAGCCATAGCCCTGGGCGCGCACGAGTTGCCCGTGCCGCATGATCGCGAGCGCCAGCCCCGGCACATGATGCCGTGTCATCTCCGCCTGAACATAATCGTCGACCGGATCGGCCATGACCGTCGCGGGGATGGCGCCGGCGACGAGGGCGGCCAGCATGCCGGCCTTTCCGAGAGCCGGCATCATGCGAACCCCCTCGCGGGTCGCCCCTCCGGCGGAGGCGGAAGGCGGGCGGTTGCGTTCGGCATGGCGGCCGTGTCGCACATGGGCGCGGGGCGTCCGGATTGCTCCTGCGTCATGCGCGCCATCACGATCCCCTCCCGTAATCATTGCTCACGGAGGCGGTGAATCTCGATCCTCCTTCCCGAAAACCTAGCATCGCATGGAGATAAATTGCAACGAGTGATCTATATAAAGATGGATTGTTTTGAAAAGGCAACAATATGTGCTTGGTTGCCGTGATCGCCGCAAGCCTTCGCTGAGCAAAGGAAGCGGCCGGCGCCGGCCCGCGCCGATCGCTCGGCGCCGACACCTGAGATCGAGGGAGCCGGACGTCGATATCCCGGAAAATACGGGTGACGATCCTATCGCGTGAGCTTGCCGCTCATCATCCCGGCGGACGCCGGGTCGCGCGCGGCATCAGGCTTTCCAATCATGGGGAAACAGGCGCCGCAAGGCATCGACCTTCGGCCGGTCATTGATGACAATATAAGGGAAATCCGGGTTTTTCGCCATGAAATCCTGATGATAGGCTTCGGCCGCGAAAAAGCCGTGCTGCGTTTCGAGCTTCGTCGCGATGGGCCGGGCAAAGACATGCGCCGCGCTGAGCTGTGCGATATAGTCGCGCGCGACCGACGCCTGGGCCGGGGTGAGCGGGAACAGCGCGGTGCGATATTGCGGGCCTCTGTCCGGCCCCTGGCGATTCACCTCCGTCGGGTCCGCCACGACGGAAAAGTAGATTCGCAGCAGATCGGCATAATTGACCAGGCGCGGATTGAACACGACCCGAACCGACTCCGCATGTCCCGTGGTGCCCGTCGAGACGGTTTCATAGCGGGCCGTTGCGGCTTTGCCGCCGGCATAGCCGGATGTCGCCGACAGGACGCCCCGGACATGCGAGAACACCCCCTGAACCCCCCAGAAGCACCCTCCGGCGAAAATCGCGGTCTCGCGATCGGTGGAAACCGGCTCGCGGTGCAGCGCGGCGGGAACGGCGACGGCACCGCCGGAAGCGGAGACGGCCGTGCCGACCGGGGACAGAAGCATGAAACTCGCCAGCAAATGCCAAGGAATCATTTTACGAGGCATCTCGAATCTCCTATAATGCCTGCGTTTCACGAGACTTTCGGGTGGACGATTGTTTACACCCGCCCGAGCCGCGGCCGAAGCTTATTCGGAAGAGATTCGAAAATGCTCCTCAATCGTGATTGGCTCAACCGGCGCAATTTCGCGATATCGGGCCTGAACTGGCTTGGCGGGATATGCCTTGCCTCGCTGATATCGCCGATCCCCGCGAATGCGCTATCGTCGAAGGGCTGGGAACTGTCCGACGCGGAATGGCGGAAACGCCTCAGCCCCAGGGCTTACGCGGTGTTGCGGCGGGCGGCGACGGAGGCGCCCTTTTCCAGTCCGCTCAACAAGGAGCATCGCAAGGGCGTGTTTTCCTGCGCGGGCTGCGATCTGCCGCTTTTCGCCTCCGCGACGAAATTCGACAGCGGTACCGGATGGCCGAGCTTCTATGACCATCTGCCGGGGGCGATAGCGGAGCGCGCGGACAAGAGTCTCCCGGAAGAGCGGACCGAGGTGCATTGCGGGCGATGCGGTGGGCATCTGGGGCATGTGTTCCACGACGGACCCAGGCCGACCGGCTTGCGATATTGCATGAACGGCGTTGCGCTGACCTTTCATCCCGCCTGACCGCCTTTCGCCGGATCGAGCGCGGCTCTCTCGTGCCAATTTATTATATGCCTAAAATATCTTGTCAGGTCCGGTGGATCTGGGGCAAGGAGAACGGGTCTGGAGGATCGCCCGAAATGCTGACCATGCCTCGTTTCAAGGCCGCGGCCGTGCAGGCGGCTCCGGCCTTCCTCGATCCCGTTGCCACCGTCGACAAGGCGGCGTCGCTCATTCGCGAGGCGGCGGGGAATGGCGCCGGGCTGGTGGCGTTCCCCGAAGTGTTCGTGGCCGGCTATCCCTATTGGAGCTGGATCACCGACCCCATCGCCGCCAGCCCGTGGTTCGAGAAATTGATCCGCGCCTCCATCCTCGTGCCCGGCCCCGAAATCGATGTGGTGTGCGCCGCCGCGAGGGAAGCGGGGGTGCATGTCGTGATCGGGGTGAACGAGCGCAGCCCGGTGTCGTTCGGCACGCTCTACAATACGCTCGTGTTCATCGGGCCTGACGGACAGATATTGGGCAAGCACCGCAAGCTGGTGCCGACCTGGGCCGAGAAGATGACCTGGGCGCAGGGCGACGGATCCACGCTGAAGGTCTATGACACGCCGCTCGGGCCGCTTGGCGGTCTGGCATGCGGCGAAAACACCAACACGCTGGCGCGCTTCGCGCTTCTCGCGCAGGGCGAGCTGGTGCATGTGGCGAGCTATATCGCGCTCCCCGTCGCGCCCCCGGACTATGATATGGCCGACGCGATCAGGGTGCGCGCCGCGGCGCATTGCTTTGAAGGCAAGCTGTTCACGATCGTATCCTGCTCCACCGTGTCGGACGAAATCATCCGCGCGATGGAAACGCTCGTGCCCGACGCGCGCGCGCGCCTCGAGCGCCGCAACAGCGCGTTTTCGGGCATTGTCGGACCGGACGGCCGGACGGTCGGCGCGCCCCTGATCGACGATGAAGGCATCGTCTATGCGGAGATCGACCTGGCCCGCTGCATCCAGCCCAAGCAGATGCACGATATCATCGGCCACTATAATCGCTTCGATGTCTTCGACCTGCGCGTCAACGCGCGGCCGCTCCAGCCGGTCCGGATCGAAACCGATCCGGCGGTGGATGACGATGCGGACATGGGCGGGCCCGCCCGCGACCCTTCACGATCCTGACCCTGTTTCTTCCGCCGCGAATATTCGACCGGAGATATCAATGAGCGCGCGTACTTATCGCATCGGACAGATTGTCCCTTCTTCGAACACGACCATGGAAACCGAGATTCCCGCGATGCTGCGCGCGCGGGAAGCCGTATTGCCCGATCGCTTCACCTTTCACTCCAGCCGGATGCGCATGAAAAAAGTGGTGAAGGAGGAATTGGAGGCGATGGATCGCGATAGCGATCGCTGCGCTGTCGAGCTTTCCGACGCACGGGTCGATGTGCTGGGATATGCATGTCTGGTGGCCATCATGAGCATGGGGCCGGGATATCATCGCGAGTCCGAGAAGCGGCTGCACGCGCGGACGGTCGACAACGGTGCTCCCGCTCCCGTCGTAACCAGCGCGGGCGCGCTCGTCGACGGGCTGAAGCGCATGGGAGCCAGGACCGTCTCGGTCATTTGCCCATATATGAAGCCCCTGACCCGGCTCGTCGTCGATTACATCGAGAACGAGGGCATAACGGTGCGCGATTTCACGGCGCTCGAGATACCGGACAATCTGGAGGTCGGCCGCCACGATCCGCAGCGTCTGCTCGAGATTTATAAATCGGTGGATCGAACCGGGATCGATGTCTTCGTCGCCTCGGCGTGCGTCCAGATGCCTTCCCTGCCGGTCATCCAGCGCCTTGAGGACAGCATCGGCATTCCGGTGGTTTCGGCGGCGGTCTGCACGACGCACCAGATGCTCGACCGTCTGGGGCTGGAACGCCGGGTTCCGGACGCCGGCGCGCTGCTGAGCGGTCGCTATTGATTAGCTGGCCGATGTGATCCGATGCATTCGGGCATGGCGGGCGTTTATTCCAATCGGACTTTGATACCGCGACCGGGCCAGGGTGTTCGCGGCGCGGCCAGGCATTTTGCCGAAAGGATCGGCTGCCGCCGCGTTTTCGGGGCGGGCGGCCGATATTGTCGTCATATTCGTCCCGATGGACCGGGATCGCGATCAGATGCTCGCGATACCGGACGCTTCGTCATGATGCCGAGCGCGAGGCGTCATCGATGATGAATCGCCATCCGCCATCCGGTTGCTTTTGAACGACCTCGATGCCGCCACCGGCCAGTTCATATTTCCCGTCGACGGATTTCCCCAATTTAAGCGTCCAATGATTGGTGGTCAGCGAGATATCTCCATAGACGATATGCTTCCGGTCATGGATATCGATCCGGGGCTTGAGCGCGAACATGCCTTCGAAGTCCGCGCGGACGCCCGCCTTGCCGATGAGCAGCTTGCCGTCCGGATTGATGTAGCTGACGCGCGGCATGTAAAGATCGACCATCGCCTCGATGTCCGCGTCATTGAACCGCTTCTGCCAGGCGTCGTACAGCATATCGAGATCGACGACAGGCGCCACGGCGGGGCGGGCGGCGAACGAGCGCGCCGCCGACATTGTCGCGCCGGCTGCCGCCAGTCCTCCCATCATCATCATCCGAAGAAGCGTGGAGCGGGTGTAGCCGGCCTGCGGGCCTGCATCCGCGCGGAGGGCGGGATCATCGCCGGGCAGGGCGCGCCGGATTGATCCTGAGAGAGATGTTATCATAGCCGCTACGCCGATCATGAAATCGATAAGACCGGCGATGATAGCTGGGTGAACAGCAGTTGTGCTATTTCATCTTAGGCCGCTTTCCATGCGGTCCCGGCCAGGCGGATTGATCATTTGGGCCTTGATGACGAGGGAACAGAATTACAGGATGGCGTGATCTGCGGCTCGCTCTGGCGAGCGACGGGAAGGCCTGAGCCGGGCGGCATAGACGCCGCTCGGCAGATCGGCCGGGATGCGCCAATTGAAGTCGGTTCCCAGCTCGCGTCCTCGAGATCGTCGTAGTGGAAATGGATCGCGTCGTAGTGGTCCGGGGCGTCGCGAAAATGCTGCGCGCGACCGTCCCAATGGGGCCGGTTATCCCGCGCGTGGGATGATTGACGATGACGGCTTCGCGGCCCCCGACCGCTTCCGGAACATGGGCGCCGAACGGCACGGCGCCGAATTGCCAGTGCGTTAGCAGCCGCCTGCCGGGGGCGCCGAGCCTGTCGCGCACGCAAGTCAGCGCATCCCGGTTGAACGCCCCTTCATAGACGCGCGGGTCGGCAGGCACAGCCGCGTGATCTCGAATATGTCGTCCCCACGCGGAACGCCGTGGGCGCGGAGGTCGGCGAACAAGGTGTCGAGAAGGTGCGGCTGCGACGAGGGCAACAGCCGCATCGAGCCTTGATGGAAACCATCCGCGATATAGGTCGCCGCGGGGTTGTCGTAGGCGTCGATCTCGTAGCGATCCTCGACGACCGGCACGTCCCACCCGAGCAGGTCGACGAACAGTAATTTGCGGTCCTCGAACATCGATGCGAGCGCGCGTGCGTGCGTCCGGTAGTCGCGGCCGTTGATGATACGGATCATGCTCCCTCTCCTGCTGGATGCGTGTGCATCCGAAGGGAGCAGGCGGGCGGGATTCGCTCGATACGGGAATATTTCCTCATAGACCGGTGTCGAGCTGGGTGAAGCGCGCCATCGACCACGGCGCGGATGATGAGTTGTTCGCGATTGGGGACGCGGTAGCGTTTGCGCGCGTCGGCGAGATAGTGGGTGACGGTCTTGTAGCTCAGGCCGAGTTCGCCCGCGATGGCGAGGTCCTTGAGGCCGCGTCCCGCGAGCAGGGTGCATTCGAGCTGCCGCGGGCCGAGGATCGGCGGCGGCGGGATCGCCCCAAGCTTGCCCGAGGCGATCTGGCGCGCTGCCTCGAACCCGAACAGGCCGACAAGCTGTCCGACGAAGAAATTGCGTTCGAGGCAGTCCGCGTTGAACTGTCCGATTCAGCTTCAACGAAATGAACCAGACGGGTGAGAGGCGGGTGATGCCCGCCTCTCCCGTCTCTCAACCGCGTGCAGGCACCTGAGCCGGGGGCTGCCCGGCAGGGACGGCGGGCGCTTGAGCCGGCGCTGGTGTCGTACTCCCAGGCGGTGGCGGTGGCGGTGGCGCACCGGCTCCCGTTGGCGGCGGCGGGGGCGGCGGCGGAGCACCGGGTCCGCCCGGCGGCGGCGGCGGGGGCGGGGGCGCGCCGGCTCCCGGCGGCGGTGGAGGGGCGACGTCCTGCACGCCGCCCGAGGCGTCGACCAGATAGCGGGCGTGAAGCTGGCCATCGTCGAATCGCCCCTGGACCACGATCGGATCGGCCGGGTGGAGCGAACTGGCGGCTGCGGGGCCGGCATCGACCAGCGCGCGGCCGGTGGCATCCTGGACAATGAAGCGGTCGCCATAGATTTCG
Organism: Sphingomonas sp. CL5.1; assembly: GCF_013344685.1. Lineage (NCBI taxonomy): Bacteria > Pseudomonadati > Pseudomonadota > Alphaproteobacteria > Sphingomonadales > Sphingomonadaceae > Sphingomonas > Sphingomonas sp. CL5.1. Next base: position 3,557,089 of record NZ_CP050137.1, on the reverse strand, counting down.
GTGACGCGACCGCGCACCGACACCACACCCCGAGCGTCGGCGAGCCTCGCGATCGCTGTCGGCACGGTCGGCGCCATCTCGATGGAGGGCCGCGTCAGCGCCATCGCACCGGCGCCGCCCGCCGCGCCCAGCACCAGCAGTGCTCCGGCGCCGAGGCCGATCCGCTGCCCACGGCTGACATGGGGAATCCAATTCATACTCATCTCGCTTCCTCTCGTCTTGAGTCGATGGAAGCGATCCTAGAGAAGCGAGGCACCACCCAGACTGAACCTGCCCGTTCAGTTTCGGTTTAAGCCCCTTATCTAGGGATGGCCGATGCGTATTCTCCTTGTCGAAGACGATCGCGACCTCGGCCCCGCCATCGCGCATGCCTTGCGCGGTGAGAATTTCGCCGTCGATCTGGTCGCTGATGGTATCGATGCCGCCCATGGTGGCGAGACCGAGCATTATGATGCCGCCATCCTCGATCTGGGTCTTCCCGGTCTCGATGGCGTCTCGGTCCTGAAGGCCTGGCGCGCCGCCGAACGCCCTTTGCCCGTGCTGATCCTGACCGCGCGCGCGGGGTGGTCGGACAAGGTCGCGGGCTTCAAGGCAGGCGCTGACGATTATCTCGTCAAGCCGTTTCGCGTAGAAGAACTGGTCATGCGCCTGCGCGCGCTCATCCGCCGCGCGGCCGGGCATGCCCAGCCGCTTCTGGATTGCGGTCCTTTGACTTTCGATACGCAGACCGGCCAGTTCGAACTCGCCGGCCTGCCGCTCAGGCTCACCGCATTCGAATGGCGCGTCCTGTCGCAGCTGATGCTGCGCAGGGACGTCGTGATCGAGCGACTGGAGCTGCTCGAGCGCGTCTATGAGGGCGATGCCGACGTCGATTCCAATAGTCTCGAAGTGATCGTGGGACGCCTGCGCAAGAAGGTCGGTCCGCAACTGATCGAGACGATCCGCGGACGCGGCTACCGCCTGACGTGTCGGACCTGACCATGCGCCAGCTCTTTCGATCGCTGCATGCGCGGATGCTGGCGCTTTCCGTGGTCGCGACCCTGATCGCGTTGCTCGTCGCGGGGTGGGCGATCGCGGGCGTGCTCGAGCGCTTCGTGATCGAGGGCCTGGATCGCCGGCTCGATTCCGAGGTGTCCCTGCTGGCCTCCGCCGTGGACGCAGACGGTAGTATCGATCGCACGCGTCTTCAGCAGAACCTGGGGGCGCTGGAAGGAGCTGGCGGCTGGCGATGGCGCATCGTCGCGCCCGGCCAGACACTGCAATCCAGCGACTTTCCGCGCCTTGACCCAGGACCACCACGTCCACCGGCGCCGCTGGACAGTGCGGGGGCAGGTGGTCCGCGGCCGCCGGCAGTGGATGACGAACGACTCCAGCCGCTCGAAGGGATAAGCGAAGATGGCGTTCGAGTGCATGCGCGGGAACTGACGATCGAGACCCGGCGGGGTCCCGTGACGTTGACGGCCGCGGCGCCCCGCGCCGTCGTAAGCCGGCCGATCCGCGAAGCGCTCATGCCTTTGCTGCTGACGCTTCTCGTACTAGGCGTGGTGTTGGGTGCAGCCGCGCTCTTGCAACTGCGGGTCGGGCTTCGCCCGGTGCGGCAATTGCGCGATCAGGTCGCGGCGATCCGGTCGGGCGGCAGAAGCCGTGTCGATGAGGGCCAGCCGACCGAGCTTCGCCCACTCGCCATCGAACTCAACCAGCTCGCCGAGGAAAATCGCGCGGCGCTTGCCGCTGCGAGGCAGTCCGCAGCCAATCTCGCACATTCGCTCAAGACGCCGGTCTCCGCGCTCGCGATTCAGCTTATCGATTTTCCCGAACTTGCGGCACAGGTTTCAAGGATCGACACGACGATCCGCCACCATCTGGCCCGCGCCCGATCCCAGGCCGTAAATCGCCGTATCTCCACGCCGTTGGCACCCGCGATCGACGACCTTGTGACTGCAATTCGCGGGATCCACGCGGATCGGGAACTGGAAATCGTGACGGATATTCCGGGAAATCCGGCCGTCGCGGTTGATCCTCAAGACCTGGACGAACTGATCGGCAATCTTCTCGACAATGCAGCCCGACATGCGACATCGCGTGTCTCGCTGTTCGCCAGACCAGGTATCGACGGCACGCGGCGAGTGGCGATCGGGATCGCGGACGATGGCCCGGGCATAGCGGAGCATGAGCGATTACGGGCAACGCAGCCTGGCACGCGGCTCGACGAGCGAGGAGATGGTCACGGCTTCGGCCTCTCGATCGTCTCGGAAATTGCGGCGTTATATGGTGCGACAGTGGAAATGCGCGAAGCCGAAGGTGGTGGCTTGCTGGTGGTCCTCACGCTTCCCCGCAGTGAAGTCGAGGGCGATGTGTGAAAAGCCCGTAGGCACGGTTTAATGCCACACCGGTCTTTTCAAGCAGGATGCCCCTTCAATGGGCGATCTATCCAGCACTCTGCTTGCTTGCTGCCGCTATTCTCGACTCGCGTTTGTGCCAACTGATGCCGAGATGGAGCGTTTCACGACACAGGGCCAGCCTTCGTCGCCATCAGCGCGCTCCCGCGAGCGGTCGTTGCCTTGCAATCCGGCGGCGCTATGCGATCCTGTCGGCGGATGATGGCAGGAGAGGCCCATGATCTCCTTTTTCCGCGCTGTAACCTGCGCGCTTGCGACCGCGCCGATGATGCTGGCACCGTTACCCGCACAGGCGCAGCCCAACGCCAAGGGTGCGGTGGTCGCCACGACCGCGCTTGGCGGCGCGCCGTCCGGGGCATCGGCACATCGCATCCGCTATCGCTCGTCCGATCAGAACGGGAAGCCGGTCATCGTCACCGGCGCGGTGATCGTGCCGCGTGGTCCGGCGCGGGCAGGCGCGCGCGATGTCGTCGTCTGGGCGCATGGCGCGTCGGGCGTCGCGGAGACTTGCGGCCTGTCCGACAAGCCGGGCCTGTATGACCAGATCGCCGGCCTGAACGCCTTGCTCGCGGCGGGCTATGTCGTCGTCGCCCCGGACTATCAGGGACTGGGTAGCCCCGGCCCGCACCCGTTCCTGGTCGGAAAAGCGGCCGCGCATAATGTGATCGACGCGGTTCGCGCGGCGCGGGCGATGCCGCAGGCTCATGCCGGGCGGCGCTATGCCGTGTTCGGGGAGTCGCTGGGCGGCTATTCGGCGCTGTGGGCGGGGGCCGAGGCTGCGGCCTATGCCCCTGAGTTGCAGCTGGTCGGGGTAGCCGCCGCCGCGCCGCCGACCGACCTCAAGGCGAATCTTACCGGCGGCACCAATGCGGCGGTGCGCGCGTTCCTGACCGCCTACACCGCGAGCAGTTGGGAAAAGGTCTATGCCCTGCCGCTGATGACGGTGGTGAAGCCGCACACCGCCTCGCTGATCCATGCCCTCGCGCGCAATTGCGTGACGCTCGACGGGTTCAAGCTGAGGACGAAGATCGGAATGCTGCGGCTGGCGGGGCAGTTGCGCAACGTCGATCTCGCCGCTTCCCCGCGTTGGGCGGCGTTGATTGCGCGCAATTCGGTCGATCCCGCGCGGCTGACCGTGCCGCTGTTCATCGCGCAGGGATCGAAGGACGCGATCGTCGCGCCGGATGTGACGCGCGGCTTCGTCGACGCTTTATGCCGGCGCGGCGCGGCTGTGCGATTCATGCCGATCGAGGGCGGCGATCACGTCAGCGTCGGCAAGCGGTCGGCCAGTGAGGCGGTGGCATGGATCGGCGATCGCTTCGCTAACCGTCCAGCGCCGAGCAACTGCGGGGGTGGGTGACGGAGCGGCGGCGGTCCTTGGCCGATAGTGGCACATCGGCCAAATAGGCTGCCGCGATCGTCTGCGTGGGAATGCGCCACCGAACAGCGCGGCCATTGTATTCGTGCCGGCGACTTGACGGCGGTAGTGCCATCGCTTCCTGCCGCTGCCGAGCACCTCGATTGTCAAGCTGGGGGTCAACAGATCGGCCAGCAATCCCTTCTGTAACGCGTCGATCGACGCGGGCGTCGATGCAACTTTCTTCGCCATAACTCCGGGTCGGCTCTCCGTGCGGATAAATCATGACGGAAATCATGACGGAATAGCCGTCCAGCCAGGTCGAACCGAGAAGAGCCGGGTCTAGCTGACGTAGCGCCTGAATCTGCCGTAACGTTCGCACTGGAACCGAAGCTAGAGGACTCGGTTGGCTGGGGCGGCAGGATTCGAACTTGCGTATGACGGTACCAAAAGCCGTTGCGGTATTGATCCGCCGCGCCTCAACACTTCCGAGACCCGAAGATTTCTGCGGATTTAGAAGTCTAGTCGACTTGTGAGCCGGCCGGAAGAAAAATCATGGCGGAAATGCTGGCGGTTTTCCTGCTTCGTATCCCTATCGGACTGTGAAGTTCGGAGACGATATTCGATCGCTCCTGACCACCGAAGAGAACGGCGCGCTGATCTGGGCACGTGAGCAAGACGGGGTTATTCCGGCCGGGATGTCTTCGGGCCCGATGGCACATGGCTTACCGAAACGCCGATCATCAGCGTCGCCACCCCATATATCCGTCGGTCAACGGGATGATCCGTCCAATCTTGCGGAAGGCTCTCCTGCAAGGCGCGCGCGATGCCTGCACCCGGATCGAGCCAGGGGTGACGTTCACGGCCATGGAACTCTACGAAGTTTGCTTCAGCGACGGAACGTTCGGGCGCTATAACCTGCTGATCGGGTCGATCCCAAGACCCGTTTGGTGCTGTTCCTCGATGCGCCGAAGCCACAATTCACCGGCCAGTTCGCATGGCGATACAATTTCGATTGCCCGCCCCACCTCGCGCGTGGCCAGATCCATGCTGGTTTCAGGAGCAAGAAACCGCTCTGAGGCCATTGGAATAGCTGTCTGCCGCGAACGTTACGTGCTTCACGCGAAAAAGCGATGTAACAGTAGCTCAGGAAGGCAGCGCGCGTTCCCGGCCTTTTGCCAGATCAAGCGCGACGTCGACGATCATATCCTCCTGACCGCCGACCATCTTGCGACGCCCCAGTTCGACAAGGATCGAGCGAGTGTCCAGGCCATATTCGGCCGCCGCCTTCTCCGCATGTAGCAGGAAGCTGGAATAGACACCCGCGTAACCAAGGCTCAGCGTCTCGCGGTCCACGCGCACGGGGCGGTGCTGCAGCGGGCGAACCAATTCCTCGGCCGCGTCCATCAGGGCATGAAGGTCGCAGCCGTGGTGCCAGCCGATACGATCGGCCGCGGCGATGAACACCTCGAGCGGCGCATTGCCGGCGCCCGCTCCCATGCCGGCGAGGCTGGCATCGACCCGGATCGCTCCGGCCTGCACGGCGACGATTGAATTTGCCACGCCGAGACTGAGATTGTGGTGGGCGTGGACGCCGCGTTGCGTTTCGGGCTTCAGCACCCGATCATATGCCTGCAAACTTGTGGCATATTGGTCCATGGTCATCGCACCGCCGCTGTCCGTGATGTAGACGCAATGGGCGCCATAGATCTCCATCAGCAGCGCCTGCTGCGCCAGCGCGTCGGGCTCGGCCATGTGGCTCATCATCAGGAAGCCGGAGACATCCATGCCGAGTTCGCGCGCCGCCTCTATGTGCTGTTTCGCGACGTCTGCCTCGGTGCAATGAGTAGCGATACGCACCGATCGCACGCCCATTTCGTAGGCGTGCCGCAGATCGTGGATGGTGCCGATGCCGGGCAGAAGCAGTGTCGTAAGAACGGCATGTTCTAGCACTTCGGCGACGGCGCCTATCCAATCCCAATCGGTATGGGCGCCGAAACCATAGTTGAAGCTCGAACCGCGCAGTCCGTCGCCGTGCGCGACTTCGATTGCATCGACCCTGGCCCGGTCCAATGCCCTGGCGATCGTCTTGACGTGGTCGAGTCCATATTGATGGCGAATGGCGTGCATGCCGTCGCGAAGCGTCACGTCCTGGATATAGAGCTTGGTGGCGGATGGATCGGACATCAGGCGGCCACTCCCTCGCGCATGTTCAAGGCCATTCGCTCGGCCGTGCGCAACGCAGCCGAAGTCATGATGTCGAGATTGCCAGCGAAAGCAGGGAGATAGTGCGCCGCGCCCTCCACCTCGAGGAAGACGCTGACCTTTATTCCGGTGTAAAAGCCGCCCTTGTCATCGTTCATTTCGGGAATGTGCAACGGGTTGTTCGAGCCGATATGCTCGAACTGTACCGGCTGCTTGAGACGATAACCCGGAACATAGGATTGCACTTCGACAACCATAGCCTCGATGCTCTTGCGGATCGCTTCCTGATCGGCGTCGTCGCACAGGCAATAGACCGTATCGCGCATGATGAGCGGCGGTTCGGCCGGGTTCAGGACGATGATGGCCTTGCCCCGTTCCGCCCCGCCTACCTCGACGATCGCGCGGCTCGTCGTCTCGGTGAATTCGTCGATATTGGCGCGCGTGCCCGGACCGGCCGACTTCGACGCGATGGATGCGACGATCTCCCCGTAATGGACCTTGGCGACGCGCGACACCGCAGCGACGATGGGAATGGTCGCCTGACCGCCGCAGGTCACCATGTTCACATTGGGGGCGTCGAGATGCGCGCCGCCATTGACCGGCGGCACGACATAGGGGCCGACCGCCGCCGGCGTGAGATCGACGACGCGTTTTCCCGCCGCTTGGAGAAGCGCATTGTTGCGTTGATGCGCGCCGGCCGAGGTCGCGTCGAACACGATCTCGATCCCGGCGAATTCGGGCATCGCCGCAAGGCCTTCGATGCCCTCCGCGGTGGTTGCGACGCCCAACCGGGCCGCGCGCTTCAATCCGTCGCTTTCCGGATCGATCCCGACGAAGGCGCCCATCTCAAGCACCTTGGAAAGGCGCATGATCTTGATCATCAGATCGGTTCCGATGTTGCCGGAGCCGATGATCGCAACTTTGGTCCTGGTGCTCATGCGCGGTCATCCGAAAAGGTGAAGCTGCACGATCCGAGTCCGCCGATGCTCGCCTTCACATGGTCGTCCGGATTGATCGTCACCATCGGCCCGAGCGCGCCCGTCAGCACGATATCGCCGGCCTTCAGCGGCTCGCCGCGCCGGGCGAGCGTGGAGGCGAGCCAGGCCGCGGCGTTCAGCGGATGCCCCAGACACGCCACGCCGGCGCCCAGCGAGGCCACAATGCCATTGATCTCCAGCGCCATGCCGCACGTCCACAGATCGAGGCCGGCCAGCGGCTTGCGCGTGTCGCTCAATACGTAGAACGCCGAAGAGCCGTTATCCGCGACGGTATCCGCGAAGGTTATCTTCCAGTCGGCGATCCGGCTGTCGACGATCTCGATCGCGGCGGCCACCGATCCTACCGCTTCGGCGACTTGCTCGGGCGTCGTGTCCGGCTCTGGCAGATCGTTCTGCAGCATGATCGCCACTTCGGCCTCCGCCTTGGGTTGCAGGACCCTGGATGCGAGCAGCGATCCTCCATCGGCGATCGCCATATCGGCGAAGAGCACGCCGAAGTCGGGTTGATCGACGCCCAGCTGGTTCTGGACGGCCCTGGCCGTCAGGCCCACCTTCCGGCCGACGATCCGGCGACCTTCACTTTGCCAGTGCGCGGTGTTGATGGCCTGGACGGCGTAGGCACCGTCCGCGTCGGTCGGCATCAGGCCGTCGCGCAGGGGAGGGAGGGCGCCGCTGGTGTAGGCGTCGCGCAGGCGGGTGGCGAGGTCGTGATGGGTCATCCCCGTCATGGCTATTCCTTCTATGTGGAGACACGCCGACCGAGCGCGGCGGTCAATTCCGGCAACAATGTCCTCGCGTCGGCGACGACGCCCAGTTCGGCAAAGCGAAAGATCGGTGCGTCGCGATCGGCGTTGATCGCGACAATGCGGGTAGCGGAGCCAATGCCGGCGAGATGCTGCGGCGTTCCCGAAAGGCCGACCGCGAGATACAAAGCGGGCGTCACGAATTTTCCCGACTGGCCAATCTGGCGGGAGACCGACGCCAGGCCGAGGTCAATCGCGGGCAGGCTTGCGCCGACCGCGCCATCGACCTGCGCCGCGATCCGGTCCAGCAATGCGAAACCCGTTTCGTCTAGGCCGCGGCCGCCGCTTACGACGATGTGCGCGCCTTCCAGTCCGATCCTGTTTCCCGCCAGTGGCGAACGCGCGACCGGAACGGATGACGGTCGGCCGAGCGAGATCGTTTCGGTCCCGGCGCAAGGTTCGCGCATGGTCGCAACCGCGATGCCACGCGCCAGCCGGACCTGAAGGGAGATCCTGCCCCCATAGGCCATTCGTGTCGCCACGAGCTTGTCGTCTTCGATGGCGAAGGCAGATAAGCGGCCGAGCAAATAGTCCCCGTGCAGGGCGGCGAAGGCACCCGCCAGCGCCTCTCCCTCTCCGCTCGCCGGAAAGACGAGCAGCGTGCGCTCCGCAAACGAAGGTTCCGACGCAACCTCGGTGCCCGCGACCATGACGTTGACGATCCGCCAGCCGCTCATCTGCGCGCTTCTATCAGCAAGTCCGCGAGCTGCTCGGCCTGCTCCGTATTCGTGCCCGCAAGGAGCCGGCACGATATGGTTTCGCGTGCGCTGGAGAACGCCGACACCCCGTGCAGTTCAAGATCAGCCTGCCGGCACGACGGCGGGTTGCGTCTTGCGATATGCGCCTGGCGGGCGATCACGACGTTCTTCATCAGCGGCTTGCGCAGACGGGTCCGGCGATCGTTGGTGACGCTGGCAAGGATCGGGCGATCGGCGATGAGGCGCTCCTCGTATCGTCCCGTTTCGCGCAGCAGTTCGACGGTGTCGGTCACCATGACCGATTGGACGCATCCGAAGAATGCGAAGCCGAGCAAGGCGGCAAGCATCGGCGGGACAAGGCCATCGTCGCAATCGCCGAACTCGCGGCCGATCAATATGAGATCGGCATCCCTGATTTCGCCAGCCATCGACCGGGCCGCCGCTCCCTGATCCCACAGCGCGTCGGCCGTGAGGATGGCGACATCGGTGACGTTGAACGCAACGATCGATCTCGCCAGCCTTTCCGCCTCGCCGCCGCCGACGACGAGCGCGCGGACATTGGCGTCAGGCAAGCCGTCCCTGATCTTCAGCGCGATCTCCAGCGCGGCCTCGTCGAACCGGCTCAAGATCAATCTGCCCGCGTCGCGCACCGGCAGATTCCGCCCCTCCGGCGCTATCGGCCATTTGGGGTCCAGCACGCCCGCGACGAGCACCAGAACGTTCATCGCGCGGCGATCCCGAGCACGGCGAGCCGCCCGAACACCACCGCCTTGCCGAGCGCGGAGCCCGTCATATATGCGGCGCCGTGGAAGCCGCCGGTCACCTCGCCGGCAGCATAGAGACCCGGAATGACCTTGCCGTCCATGTTGAGGACGCGAGCATCCCGATCGATGCGCAGGCCGCAATAGGTGCCGAATACCACCGCGGTCGAAGGATAGGCGTAAAAGGGTGCTGTCTCGATTTTCCGTAGCGCGCCGAAATGGTGGACGAGATGCTTCCGGCCGAATTCGGCATCATGGCCGTCATCGACCGAGGCATTGTAGCGGCTCACGGTGGCTTCGAGCGTTTCGGGATCGACCTCGATCTGCGCGGCGAGTTCGGCCAGGCTGTCGGCGACGTAAAACAGCCCTTCCTCCAGCCGCCGCCCGAAATCGAGGATGCGAACGCGATTGTCGCCGGTGTCGAATATCCCCTGATCCATGATCTGATAGGCCGTGTGCCAGGGCTGCGCCATGACGGCGTCCCCGAGCAGCTTGTACGAGATGCTCTCGTCGACGAATCGCCGGCCGTCCTGATTGACCGCGATGGCGCCCTTGTAGACCGCCTGAAGGCTGTGATCGTTGGTTTCATCTGTGGGATGCTTGCCAAAGGTGCCCTTGATGAATTCCATGTCCCGCACATCGGCGCCGAGCTTCCGGGCCATAAGCAGGCCATCCCCCTGCGAACCGGCGCCGGCCACGAACACCGCCTCGGCGAGATGCGGCGCATAACGTTCGAGCAATTCGGCATTCCGGGCGAAGCCGCCGCTGGCAATCAGGACGCCCGATCGCGCGTCGATGATATCGCCGTGCGCAAGCGCGACGCCGGTAACGCATCCCGAGCCGTCGCGAACGAGCGCCGTGGCGGACGTATTCGGCCGATAGGCAACCAGACCTGTCGCTTCGGCGGCCATCCGCAATTGACGGACCATGTCGGCGGGATCGACGGTATGCACTCGCGGCAGCGATTGGCCGGAAGCGGTCTCCAGAACGGGGCTGAAACGCACCCCCGCGTCGTTCAGCCAAGCGTATGTGGCCAGTTGGGCATCGCAATAGGCGCGGACCAGCGATTCGTCGTTCACGTCCTTGCCGACCTCGCGCAGGTCGTCGAACAGGATGTCGGGGCTGTCGGCAATGCCCTGCGCGATTTGCAGATCGGTTCCGGCAAAGGCGAGGCAACCGCCGCTCAGCGCCGACGAGCCGCCCGAATCGGGCAGCTTTTCGAGCAGGGTGACTTCGAGCCCGCGTTGGGCTGCCGCGAGCGCGCCGGACCAGCCGGCTGCTCCGCCGCCGATGACGATGAGATCGCTCATATCCGGTTCAACCCGTAGAATTCGAGGATCTCATCGCGCCGGGCCGGATCGGGCGTAGCGTCGAAATAGCCCTTTCCGGCCGGCGCTTTTCCCGCGCGGCGTTCGTCGACGGCCGACTCTGCCGCGCGGACCCACGCGCCGAGCGAGTCGATCACCGGAACGCCGTCCACGGATGAAATTCCGTTCATGGCCAGCAACACGTTCAGCGGCGCCTCGCCCGGCACGATCGCTTCGGCACCACCGGCGATCAGGCGTCGCGCGGCTGCACGAAATCGATCGATCAGCGGCCCGGGGCTATCGAAGGCGCTGAGCACGTCGTTGAAGCGGAAGCCGACGTCATGGACCCCGACCAGCCGACAACCCAGCCCGTGCCGCCGGACGTTGTCGCGGTACAATTCGGCCAGTTCGGGGATGAAGACGAGGGCACCGAAACGCCGTCCGTCATCGACCGCGGCCCGCGCCGCGCATTCGCCGTAACCGACCACGGGGATCGAAACCAAAGCGCGGATCTCGCGCAAGCCGGGTTCGGGCAGCGTGCTCAACGCATAAGCGTCATAGCCCTGGCGCTCGGCGGCCAGCGCACCTTGCAGGAACTGGATGGAATGCAGGAACTGGAATCCGACGTGCTTGATGTCGTTACCCGGATAGTTCGTGCGATAGGTGCCCGCGCGCATCCCGTGCATGTCGATCACCGTGTCGGGCCGGGACACGCGCCGGAAGTGCCGCCTCAGCGCCTCGTCATAAGCGGCGAGATCGCTGAGGACGGTGAAGCTCTGATGCCAGATACGGATCGACATGGGAGAGTCAGCCCTGATCCGGCCTGGCGTAGAGCATCGGCGGCAGGTCGCCGCTCAGCAGGTAACCGCCGAGCGCGCCGGCATTGTTGTCGGCATCCTGCGTGATGTGATTGGCCGCGACCAATGTGTCGCGCAGATAGCGCTGGATCGGGTTTGATCTGTAAACGCCGCGCGCGCCGGTGCATTTGTAAAGAGTCAGGACGGCTTCCTCGCATTCCCGCCCGATCCGCGCCATATCGAGCATGTAGTGGATGCGATCGTCGATCGAGATCAGTTCGCGCTTTTCGACGATGCTGGTCGCATGCGCCATCATCTGCTCCATGCGCGCACGGCAAGAGCGGACGCGGGTCACGGCGTTGGCGAGCCGATCCTTCACATAGGGGCTGAGCGCGGTCCTCGCGCCGGTGCCATTATCGCTGCGTACCTTCATCTGGTCGATGAAGACGTCGATCGCGCCTTGCGCGAACCCGATGATAACGGACGAAACCGACGAATAGAAGACCATCGCGAACGGGAAAAGATAATTGGTGCCGCGATGATCGAGCTTGTAGTCGATCATCGAATGGGCGCGGTGGTCGGGAACGAAGGCATCCTTGATCAGCACGCTCTTCGAGCCCGTGCCGGCGAGGCCGAACGTGTACCAGTCGTCGATGATCTCATAATCGTCGCGCTTCACGAGCAGGGCGTGGCGATCGACCGGAACGCCCTTCTCGTTACGTTCGAGCGCGCCGATGAACGCCCAGGCGCCGTGGTCGCTGCCGCTTGAGGTGGGCCAGCGCCCCTTGAGTTGCCAGCCGCCCGCGACCTTCGTCAGTTCGCCCATCGGCGGATATGAGGAGGCGATGATCGTCTCGTCGTCTTCCCCCCAGACGTCCGCGGCGGCGCGCTCGTCCATCAGGCCGAATTCCCAATTGTGCACCCCGAGGATCATCATGCTCCACGCGCTGGCGCAGCATCCGCGGCCCAGTTCGCCGAGGACACGCATGAAGACGATCGGGTTCATCTCCCAGCCGCCGAATTTCTTCGGCTGGAGGATACGGAAGAACCCGGCATCCCTGAACATCGCGATGACGTCGCCGGGGACCTTCCGCGCCTGTTCGATTTCGTCGGCGCGGGCGCGCAGGGCGGGGACCATCGCGGCGGCGCGCGCAACGAGTTCCTCGCTGGTCGGAATTGCATCGCCGGCCGGCGTTGCGATAACGGCAGTTGTCATTGTTCGCTCCTTCGGGAATTCCGGTCGTCGGGGCGGCGCTCCGTCAGAAATGCCCCGTCGAAATAGATCAGCGGCTCGCCGCCCGGTTCACGCAGCAGCACGCCGAGCACGTCGCACACGAAGACCTCGTGCGTGCTCGCCTCCATGCTTTCGACGACCAGGCAGTCGAAACTGGCGAGCGCGTTGGCGAGGAGTGGCGCGCCGGATGTCGTGGTCAGCCAGCTCCCGTCCGCAAACTTGTCTTCCGGCCGGACGCCCCCAGCGAACCGCTTCGCGAGCGAGAGACAGTCTTCGCCGAGCACGTTCACGCCCAGCACGCGCGATTTGGATATGATGCCGTGCGCCCACGTCGAACGATTGATGCAGACCAGCAGCCGCGCCGGTTCGGCGGTCACCGACGCGACCGCCGTCGCCGTCAGCCCGGCCCAGCCCTCGCGTCCCTGGCCGGGCGCGACCGAGGTGATGATCGTGCAGGCGCCCGCCAGCCGTCGCATGCCCTGCCGGAACAGCTCCGGCGTTGACGCGGTGGCCGGAGCCGGGCCCTTGTCCGGGGGGAGGGCGGGGGCCGTCGCCATGACCTATACGTCCCCGGTATTGAGGTATTTGACGACGATCGCGTCGAATTCATCGGGGCTCTCGTATTGCGGCCAGTGACCGCAATCTTTCCGCATGACGTACATCTTGCCCTTGCGCAGGCGCGGCAACGCCAGTTCGGCTGCGGCCACGTCATGGATCGGATTGTGCGTCGTCCAGAGCAGCAAGGTCTCGGCTTCGATCCGTTCGAGATCGACCATGTCGGGCATGGTGTCGCCATCCTTCGCCTTGTTGAGGCGTGCGAACACGAGCGGTGCCGATTTCTGGAAATCCGGCTGGGTGTAGATCGCTAGGCGCGATTCAACCAGTTCCTCGGTCAGCAAATCCCAGTTGCCTTCGTAGATCAGCCAGCGCATCCGGCCCAGGATGCTCTCGAAGCTCGGCGGCTTGCCGACGTTGGCCTGGGTGAGGTTGGCGAGGTCGATCAGGTCCTGCCGGCCCTTTTCGCTCGCGATCGGGATGCCGCCCGTCGTGTTGAGGATGACCCGCATCGTGCGCTCGGGATATTTGATCGCGAAATGCGCGGCGACCATCCCGCCCAGCGATTCCCCGGAGATGTGCGCCTTCCCGATGCCCAGCACATCCATCAACTCCTTGAGCTGCTCGGCATAGTTCTGCGGCGGATATTCGATGTCCGTCTTTTTCTCGGAGAGGCCATGCCCCACGAAGTCGAAGGCGATGACGTGGAAATGCTTGCCGAGCGTGACGACGTTCTTCGAATAGGCCTCGATATGCCCGCCGATGCCATGCATCAGGAACAGCGCTTCGGGATTGTCCCTGCCGGCCTCCGCAATGCGCACGCGCCCGAAGGTCGGCGTATCCACGTAACGGATTTCGGCACCGAGGAAGTCGATCCAGATTGACATTATTCCTTACCTTTCAATGCGGTGTCAGGCGATGGTGATGATGTTGCGCTTGTGCCCCCAATCCGACATCACGTCGTGGATGCGCGGCTTCCAGGTCGCGTCGTCGACGGTGATGCCTCCCCAGCCGAGTTCGAGGCCGAAGCCGGATGGGGTCACCATGTAGAAGCTGAACATCTGGTCGTTGGGGTGATGGCCCAGCTCGAGAATGATGGGCACGTCCGCGGCCTTCGCCCGATCGAACGCCGCGCCGACATCGTTCATGTCGCAGAATTCCAGCATCAGATGGTTGAGGCGCTTGCGCGACGGAAATGCGCCCGTGGCCAGCGAATGATGGCGGCCGGTCGCGGAGTGGAAGAACGTCGCGTCCGCGTAGACACCCGGAGCCATCTGCTGGCGGATGCGATCGGTATATTTCAGGCCGAGCACGTCCTGATACCAGCGCACCGACGCATCATAATCCCGCGCGACGGGCAGGATATGCCCGATGCCGAGATCTCCGGTGTGGAAGCCGGGCCCCCGGATCACCGCCGACAGGTCGCCGCCGTCATCGTTCCGGCCGGTACGGCTGCAGAAGAATTCGTGCGTGAATCCATTGGGATCGGCAAGGCTGTACAGGCGCGTGACCGAGCGCGCGTTGGCCCGGTCGGCGCTCTCCTCGCGCACATCCGCCCCCTTCTTCCGCAAGCCCTCTACATAGGCGTCAAGCGCGTCGGGCGTTCCCACGTCCCAGCCCGCGTGGGTCAGATCGTCATCATCGCCTCGCTCGATGAGGATGCGCCAGGGATGATCGTCCATGCGCAGGCCGATCGTATCCGCGCGTGGCTGGCAAATGCCCATGCCGATCACGTCCGATGCATAGGTCCGCCATGCGTCGAGGTCGTTCGTGGCCACCACAAGGTACGCAAGGTTGCGCAGCTCGGTCATCCATCCGTCTCCTGATCGCCATGTTCGCGAATGGCGTTGGCCCACGGATATTATCGCTTTGGTATTGTCACAAACGATATGTTTCGATAGCCATTATCGCAGAGGACGATAAGGATCACAGGGATGCAACTCCGCGATTTCGACATCAACCTGCTGACGACGCTTGAGGCCATCTGGATGACGCGGAACGTTTCCGCCGCGGCGAAGACGCTCAATCTCGCGCAATCGACCGTCAGCGCGGCGCTCAACCGATTGCGGGCCAGCCTTGATGACGATCTGTTCAACTGGACCGGGAGCGAGATGGTGCCGACGCCGCTTGCGGAACAGATCATGCCGGATGTCGTCCGCCTCCTCGCGAACGTGCGCGGTGTTCTTGAGAAATCCCATGGCCGGCTGGCGAGCGTCGAGAGGCGCGTGGTCATCGCGACCGTGGATTATGTGGTCGCGTTGATCGGGCCCGAGCTTCTTGCGCGTGCTGCGGCCGAAGCCCCCAATCTCTCCTTCGATTTCGTCGACATGAAGCCGCAGACCCTCACCCGCGCGACGAGGCCTGACGTCGATATGTTCATCATTCCCAGCAATGCGCTGCGGATCGCGGGATTGAAACGGCGACTGCTCTATAGCGATACCTATGTGTGCGTCGGGGCATTGGACAACGAGGCGCTATATGAGGGGATGCCTGCGGACGCTTTCCTCGCGCTGCCTCATATCGGTTATTCCGCCACCCCACGCACCACCGTCAATCACGAGACCATGCTGTGGGACGAGTTGGATGCCGAGACGGGCTATCGCCTGACCATGGGGAATTATCTCGTCTTTCCCCACATCGCGGCTCAGACCAACGCGGTGGCTATCCTGCCGAAGCGGCTCGCTGTTCCGATGACGCAGGAAAAGCGGCTGAAATTCATCACGCCGCCGCTGCCGACGCCAGATTTGCCGATCTCCGCGCTGTGGAAGCCTGCGCAGGAGGACGATGTCGCCGTGACATGGCTCCGCGAAGCCGTCGCGGCCATTACGTCGGACTGGAGATAGCCGCCTCGCGCCCCGCGATCCGGCCAAACACCGCGCCGCTCGTCAGGCCCGCGCCGCCAGGATAACGGTCGTAATAGAGGCCGCCGACCAGTTCGCCCGCGGCATAGAGATTTCCGATCGGGGAGCCTTCCTCGTTCTGCACGCGCGCTTGCGCGTCAATCGCGAGGCCGCCGAAGGTCAGCGTGATCCCGCACGTCACTTCATAGGCGACAAACGGGGGCTGGCTGATCGCGCGGGCCCAGTTGGACTTGTCGATCGCGAGGCCATGCGTGCGGCGCCCGTCCAGCACCGCGGGGTTGAACGGCGTGTCGGCATCGATAGCCGCGTTATATTCGGCCACCGTCCGAAGGAAGCCGGTCGTGTCCAGGCCATCCAGCTTGCCGGCCAGTGCCTCCAGCGTGTCTGCCTCGAACCGTGCCGACCGCGGGGTGCGGTATTCGTCAGGAAGCATCGCGATACCTCTGGCGTCGAAGATCTGCCAGCCGGTGCCACCGGGCTGTTTCAGGATTTCGGCGCCCATCCGAGAGTAAGTGTAGTTGCGGAAGTTCGCGCCCTCGTCAAAGAAGCGATCGCCACGACGATTCACCACGATCCCGAGCGTGAAATAGTTCTTCTGCTGGTTCAGCGCGGTGATCGTACCGAAGTCGTCGGCGCCTGCATCGAAAAACACGCTATGGCACCCCGACCAATTGCCATGGCTGCGAGCGCCGATGTTCAGCGCGGCCTGAATGACGTTGCCGGTATTGTAACGAGAGCCACGCACCTTCGCCAGATCCCAGCCGGGGCCGAGCGTCCGCACGCGCCACTCATTATTGGCGTGATAGCCGCCCGCCGCGAGAATGACGGCATCGGCCGGGAGCGTCTTGCCGTCCGCCACGACGCCGGACACCATGCGTCGATCGCCGATCAGTGCATCGACTTTCCAGTCGTAACGGATCTCGACACCCAGCGCTTCGGCGCGCGCGAACAGGGCGTCCACCAGACCCAGGCCGCCGCCGGCGGTTTCCACGGTCAACCCGCCCCAGAAGACATTGCGGCCATCGATCTTGAATGACTGGCGCCCGTAGGCAGGAAGGAACCGGACCCCTTGGGCCTGCATCCACAACACTGCCGGCAGGCTCTCCTCAACCACTATATCGATGAGCGCCGGGTCCGCCCGATAGCCGCTCATCTCGCAAAGATCGGCATGGAATTTGTCCGCCGGGTAGCTCCCGAAATCGGAGATTTCACGTTCGGTGTCGGTCAGGTCCGGAACGATGCGCTGGATGTCGGAGGCGCCGTCATAGGCGACCCGAAAGCAACCGCCCGTGAAAGCCGAATTGCCGCCGCGCGCGCGTTGCGGCGCACGCTCCAGAACGACGACTTCGGCGCCCGCTTCGGCAGCGGAAATCGCTGCACATAACGCGGCGTTTCCCGCGCCGACGATGACGACCTTGCGAGCCATACCGGTAACCTGCTCCAGTACTTCAATAAATTGCGAGATCGTGCGCGGCCGATACATTGCCGCTGAAGGTCTTTTTCACCCCGGCCACATCTTCCGCGCTGTCGCTCCCGTCGGGCAGGCCCGGCACGAAATGGCTGAGCACCACCGATCGCGCGCCGGCCTCGGTGGCAAGACGGCCGACTTGCTGCGGCGTCATGTGCTCCGCCAGCATGTGGTCGATCGCATGCTGGAGCTCCGCGGGCGACCAGTGGTTCTGCTGTGCAAGCATCTTCAAGCCCGCAATGGTTTTCTGCGGATTCATCACCTCCGAAACGATGATGTCCGCACCTTTGGCGAGCCTGGCGACGGCGGGGCTTGCGCCGGTGTCGCCAGTGAATACGATTGTCTTGTCAGCCGTTTCTATCCGGTAGGAATAACTGATCATCGACGAGTTGTCGCGATCCGCCGGAAGCAATGCATAATGGTTGTTCCGCGCGGCATAGACGCGCACCTTGTCGTCGGAGAACACAAGACCCTCCGCTACCAGGTTCTCGGCGATGAACCACTGGGCGGCCCCGGAATCGGCCAGATAGGAGGTCCAGGGCGCTCCGGATGCTTTGGTTGGGGCCTCGCCCCCCTTACCGTCCAGCCCCTCCGCATGGAAAACGCCCATCGGGATCGCAATGTAGCTGAGTGCCGCGGCGACCATTTCCTGCGTGCCCGGCGGACCATAGATTCGCCACGGACCGAGGCCCGGATACCAGGGATGGGCGAAGACATCGTTGGCGATCAGCGCCGCCAGATCGATGTCATGATCGGGATGATGATGTGTGATGAAAACGGTGGAGATCGTCTCGGGCCGGATTCCCGCATCGAGAAGCCTGCGAACCGTGCCGAGACCCGCGTCGAAGAGGTAGCTCCGGCCGCCGATCTGGACGAGGTTGGCCGGTTCGGATCGTTCGCGCCGTAGCGGAGGGCCGCCGGCCGTGCCGAGGATGATGAGCTTGGTGCCGGGCGCCGTCGTGTCGACCTTCGCCGGTGCGGGTGATTGGGCGCTCGACGGGATCGCCTGCACCGCCAGCAACGGGAAGAACGCAAGCCACAAGCCGTGGCGAAAGCGCTTTGAGAATGGCGTTCCGGTCCGGACAATCAGGTCATGCACCTGCGCGCGCCGGGCGGTATGTGTCCTGTGCCGTGGCAACATCATTCTACGTCCTTTTCAATCGCAGACCGTAATCAGCGCGCCATCAATCCATCCATAGTCCGCCGTTCACATCGATGATTTCGCCCGTCACGAATGCGTTTTCGTCGGCGCACAGCCATGCCGCCATCGCCGCCACTTCATCGGCACGGCCGAGCCGCGATGCCGGTATTTGCCTGATCAACGCCTCGGGAAACCCGCTTGTCATGGCACTGGCAACGGGGCCAGGCGCCACGGCATTGACGGTGATGCCATGCACCGCCAACTCCTTGGCGAGATAGAGCGTCAGCGCATGCACGGCCGATTTGGCCGCGCCATAGGCCGCGTTTCCCGCGCGGATCTGTTCGCCCGGATCGATCCAGGGCCGGGGATTGCCGCCGTTCTTCGCCAGAACCGAGCCGATGTTGACGATGCGGCCGGACTTCTGCGCCTTCATGGGGGCGATTGCCGCCCGGCAGGCAAGGAAGACGCCGCGTGAATTGATCGCCTGCACGCGATCCCATTCCTCGACGGTTATGCTTTCGAAAGATCCCTGCGACGTGATGCCCGCCGCATTGATGAGACAATCGATCCGGCCGAAATCCGCGATCACCCGATCGAACAGCGCGCTGATTTCGTCGGGCTCCGCCAGATCGACGGCATATGCCCGGTCCGAATTGTCCCGCGTCGCGCCCAGAGTGCGGTCGGCGACAGCGATCAGTGCGCCGCCCTGGCGCATTCGCCGGGCGATCGCGGAGCCGATCATCCCGCCGCCGCCGATGACGAGGGCAACCTTGCCATCAAGGGCGATGCGGGTCACGCAACGGCTCCGGCGCAATGAAGGGCCGCAAGGCGCCCGAACACGGCGCCCCTGAGGACGGACGTCGATCCCGTATAGGTGCGATAGTAGATTCCGACGGTCTCGCCAGCGGTATAGAGGCCCGGTATCGGGTTGCCATCCAGATCGAGCACACGGGCGTGCCGATCGATCTTGAGCCCGCCGAACGTGAAGACGTTCGCCGAAATGATCGGCCATGCGCGAAATGGAGCGACCGTCAGCGGCCGCGCCCAATTCGATTTGGGCGGCCATAGGTCCTCGGTCGACAGGCCATCCGTTTCGAGCGGCCGGAAGTCCCCTGCGCGGCAGGCCGCGTTGAAGCGTTCCACCGTCTCCGCGAAGCGGCCTGCGGGAAGCCCGATCATCCCGGCAAGGCCGGGGAGGGTGTCGGCGACCAGCGCGGGTTGATCGGTTCGGCTGCCCTTCCTCCAGTTGGGAACGTCGTCGAGGCCGGCGTCCGTGATGAGCCACGCGATGCCGTCGCGTTGCTGGAATATCCTGCGCGTGACGGACTCATAATGCGCATCGACTGTTCCAGGCGCCTCGTCGGTGAAACGGTCGCCATCCTTATTGACGAGGATGCCATATGGGAAAGTGAAGATCGCCGGTTCGGCGCAGCCCGAGCGCGGGTCGATCGGCTCGGCGTGATAGCTGCCGAAGTCGCCGTTGGGCGCCGCGCCGATATCGAGCGCCATCCGGATGCCTTCGCCCTTGTTGTAGTGACCGCCGCGCGCGACCGGACGCAGATTGATCGCGGCCGCACCGATATAACGCGCCAGCATCTCCGGATTGCCTTCGAAGCCGCCGCACGCCAGGATCACCGCATCCGCTTCCAGATCGCCTTTCGTTGTGCGGATTCCCGTGACGCGGCCATCATGAGTGATCAGCGCGCGGGCGGTCGTCTCGAAACGGAACTCGACCCCGGCAGCTTTGCAGGCTTCGGTCAGCGTCTCGACCATGGCCAAGCCGCCGCCGACCGGCAGCAAGCGCGTCGTGGTGGTGGTGATGAACGCGGTGGGGAGGAAATCAAAGGTCAGCCCGGCCTGTTCCAGCCATCGCAGCGTGAGCCCCGCGTTCTCGACGAAGCTGCCGAGCAATTCCGGATCGACGGCCGATTGGCTGCGTGCAAGAGCGGACCAGCCGTCATGGTCGCGAACCATTTCCTGTTCGATGCCGGGGTCGGTGTACCCACCCGCGTTCGCCATGAAGTGATCGACGAAGTCATCCGCGACTTCGTCCAAGGACTTCATGCGCAGATAAGCCTCGGTGTATCGCGTATTGCCACCATGTTCGCCATCCGGCGCGCGGTCGACCAAGATGACGCGCGCGCCTTTCTGCGCGGCGGTGAGCGCCGCGCTGAGGCCCGCAATCCCGCTTCCCACGATAACGATCGAGCGCATCGCCTCAGTCCACCTTGTAGCGTTGTTCGAGCGCGTCCCACTTGTCCTTCGCGACCGCGGTCTGGCGTTCCTCGAACGAAGCCAGCCGGCCGGTGACGGCCTCAAGGGATCCTTCGGCCTTGAGGGAGTCCAGCACCTCGTGCGACGCGCGTACCGCCGCCTGCAACGCGGCGTTCGCGTACAGCACGATCGCGAACCCCATCGCCGCCAGTTCCGTCTGGGGCAGCGGCGGTGTCTTGCCGCCATGGACGATGTTGGCGATCTGCGGCACGCCCAGGGCGGCGATGCGCCGCATCTGCTGTGCGTCGCGCGGTGCCTCGACGAAGGTCATATCGGCGCCGGCCTCGATGAAAGCCGCCGCCCGATCGAGCGCGCTATCCAGGCCTTCGGCAGCCAGCACATCGGTGCGCGCGATCACAAGTGTGTCCTTGCTGCGCGCATCGAGCGATGCCTTGATCTTGGCTGTCATCTCGGCGACCGGAACCACGCCTTTGCCGCTGAAATGGCCGCACCGCTTCGGAAAGCTCTGATCCTCGATCTGTATCGCCGCTGCCCCGGCCCGCTCCAGCACCTTCATCGTGCGCCATGCGTTGACGGCATTGCCGAAGCCGGTGTCGGCATCGACGATGAGAGGCAGGGAAACCGCGTCGGCGATGCGCGAGACCGTTGCCGCGACCTCATCAAGCGTTGTGAGGCCGATATCCGGAGCTCCCAGTGCCATGTTGGCGATGCCCGCTCCGGTCACGTAGCAGCATTCGAAGCCGATATCCTCGATGATCCGGGCAAACAGCGCGTTTGCCGCGCCGGGCGCCAATGTCGCCTCGCGCCGGGCGACGATCTCCCTGAGACTTGCCATGGAGTCACGCCTTTCCGGGCGCGTTTAGGAAGTCGGAAGTAGTCACGACGCGCCCGATCGCGGGGGCGATTTTCGCGATGAAATGGTCGTGGAGAGCCGCGTCAGGCGCGGCGCACATATCCTCTATCACGACAGGCGCGAACCCGGCATCGTCGGCGAAGCGCGCTGTGCTCTCGACAACGAGATGGGTCGCCACGCCGCCGAGATAGAGCGTGCGGTGGCCGCGTTGCATCAGCCACGTCATCAGCCCGGTATTGAAGAACGGATTGACGCATTGCTTGGTGATCACGAGTTCCCCAGCGATCGGAGCGACGTCGGGGTGAAATTCGCTTCCCCATTCGCCGGCGATCGCCGCGCGATTGCGCTTGAGTTCCTCAATGCGCCCGGCAACGCTCAGGCAATCCAGATAGTCGGGCCGGAACCCGAGCCGGACGTGGACGACCGCAAGCGATGCGGCCCGTGCGGCGGCGAGCGCGCGGGCCGCGTTGCGCAGGACTCCGCGCTCCTCCACGATCCCGGCGAGCCCGTGCGAACCGACCTTGCCGTTGGGATCGACCATCTCGTTTTGCAGATCGAGGAGAAGTAGCGCGGATGACATGTTGCTTTCCAAATCAATAGAGGGCGTTTGCGAGGGGCGCGCCGCCTGACGGCGCGGACCAGATCCATTCGTCAGAACCTGATCGACGCGCTCATGCCGTAGGTGGCAGGCATCCCGGCGAAGCGCGCGGTCACGTCGGCGATCTTGTAGGAGTTCGTCCAATAATATTTGTTCGTGATGTTCCTGCCCCAGACGGTCAGCGTCCAGGAATTGTCGGCGGCGCCGAAGCCCGCGCGCAGCCCCAGTAAAGTGTACGGGTCGATCGTCAGGATATCATAATTGCCCAGACCGGAATTGGTCCGGGAGTGATAGAGCGCGTCGCCCCCGACGAATGCCCTGTGATTGCCGCCCACCGACCAGTCATATTGGATGTCGGCATGGGCCTGCCATTTTGGCGTGAATGGAAAGCTCTCGCCATTGAAATTGCGCACGACGCCATATGGATCATAATTGGTGAAGTCGCCGATTTTCGTATCCAGATACGTAGCGTCGGCGGATAGCTTGAGCCCGGCGACAGGCATCCAGTTGAGTTGCAGCTCGGCTCCGGTGACGTGCGACTTGGGAATGTTGACCAGATGATTGAGCGGTCCGAATATGTTCGGAGTAAGCACTACGCTGCCGAGCGTCTGCTTGTCGGTATAGTCATAATAGAAGAGCGATCCGTTTAGCTGCAACGATCTGTCGATCAGTCGCGCCTTGAAGCCGGCTTCATACGCAAGAATGCCTTCCTGCTTCACGGGGATATATTGCGCGTAGGAAGTCGCCGGAAGCGTGGGAAAGCTTCCCGACTTATATCCCTGGCTGATATTGGCGTAGAGCAGGCTGCCGTTCGCGGTCTTATAGTCCACGCCGACGCGCCAGGACACGTTGTTTTGCGTGAGGCTTTGTGAAGTAAGCCCCGGTTGCAGATCGGGGCCCAAGGTGGTGCATGAGCCGGGGCCGTAGGACACGGGCACGCCGAGCGAGCCCAGGATAATCGTCAATGCCTGGCCGGAGGCGCCGTTCAGGCTGTTGCGCGTGCAACCGGAGAAATCGACCGTCGTGCGCGTGTATCGAATTCCGCCGTTCAGCGTTAGCCTGTTGGCGAAACTATAAGTGAGGTTCGCGAAAGCCGCGCCGGTTTCGAAGTTCTGATGGGTTTCGACCGGCGTTACGTCAGGCGTCGGCACCCCGAAAACGGCATGAAACAAGCGGTAGCCCGACGCATCGGGGGCGGACAGCAGTTGTGTTTCGTTGATCTTGTCGTTCTCATAATTGCCGCCGACGATCCACTGCAACGCGCCATCGGGCGACTTGCCGGAAAGGCGCAGTTCGGAAAACGTCGAGTCGATGTTCCCGATATCCTGTGTGTCGGCGAGCTTCAGCGCGGTGCCGTCCGGATCGACGGAGGCGCGCTGCTTATAATAACTGTGGGTCGTCAATGATGTGAGCGTGACGGCATCCGAGATGTCGAAATCGATCCGGCCGGTTAGCTGATATTGACGATCGTGATGGCGTGGATTCAAGCCCGGGGTCCAGTCGGCCGCCCGCGCATCGCCCGAGACGAGGGGAAGGCCGGTCAGAACCGGGCTGACGAACGGCGGCTGTAGCGGATTGATCTGGATGAGCTGGGAAGCCTGCGCATCGGAATCATCCGCGAACGCTCCGAACGTCAGGCTGGCGCGGACGTTCGACGCCGGCTTCCACGCGAGCGAGGCGCGGCCCTCGGTGAAATTCCTGGCGCCGAGCGTGTCGTTGCGGGTGGTGCTGCGCTGCCAGTCGCCGGACATCTCGTGCCTCACCGCGACCCTCGCCGATAACGTGTCTGTGATCGGCCCCGAGACGAAGCCGGAAAAGTCGGCGTCGTTGAAGCGGCCAAATGATATGTCGAGGCCGGCTTCGGGCTTTTCCGTCGGCTTTGCGGCAATGTAGTTGACGGCGCCGCCGGTTGAATTCGATCCGAACAGCGTTCCCTGCGGTCCCTTGAGAACCTCGACACGCTCCAGATCGAACGATGCGCCGCGGGTTATCGTGGAAAAGGGCAGGGGGGCCTCATCCACATATACGCTGACCGCGGGCGCCGCGCCGATCGCATAATCGTAGAAGCCGACGCCCCTGAGGCTGTAAACCGGCGCGCCATATGCCGACTTCGTGAACGTGAAGCCCGGCACGACGCTGGCCAGTTGGTCAGGCGACGTTACTCCCATATTGCGAAGCGTGTCGCCGGATGCGGCCGTGATCGACATCGGCACGGTGTTGATCGACTCCGAGCGCTTCTGGGCGGTCACGACGATGTCGGGGAGCGCCGTGGTGCTGTTGCCATCCTGCGCCTTGGGGGCGTCGCTTGTTTGTGCGGACGCAGGGTTGCCCAGGCTGATCGTGCACGCAAATGCGATGCTCGAGATCATCACGGTGCGTTGATTTTTCTTCATTCCTCTCCCTCCCAGCGTTGATGCGGTCGTTGCTCGTCCGTCTGCTGATGGTTGAGAGGTTATGTGGCGCCCCGGCAATTGATGGTAGCGATATTTTTTGATTGCAAGTATCGATGTAGACGCTAGGTGACCTTTGCCGCGATCGCAGAAAAATACAGCCTCTCGATACCCCGACTTTGCATCCGCTACAGTCTTCCATTCGGCACGCCGCCGCTGCCTCGCACGGTTAGCTGCGGCGTCGAGCAGGACCTGTCCGGTGTCGCGCAGCACGCCCTATGACCAGCAGGCGATCACGACCGCGCCGATGATGCCCATGATCGGGTCTATCCACCCCGATCCGAGGTAAAGTCCGGCAAGCAAGGCGATGATTGTGAGAACGGAGGTTGGCGCAAAACCCGAGCGCCGCGATCCAGATTGCTTCGGCATAATTAATAGGCGCGGGTGAGAGCAGCCATCCTGCCGATTCCACGCCAATGCCCAATGCGACCAGCTCCAGGACAAGGGCGGGAGCGAAGTCAGCGAGGTCGCCAACCTTCCCGGAGCCGACCCATAGGCGCTGGTGCCCATCGCCGGACTCCATCTTCCAGCCTGCCGGGCGAACATCGTCGCGGATGCAGGGGCGTCCCTTGAGCTTCTTTCTGACCGCCGGTTAAGATTGCGAGGGACGCGGTCGTCCAAGTGTCAGGTAGCAAGTGCCACTTGGCGCAATGCGCAGCTCAACAACGACTCCGGCGAATCCAGCATGTCGAGAACGTCATAATGGTTCGCAACGAAACGCCGGCTGAAAAAAAGCTTGCCCGCTGTCTCCAGGCTATCGACGAATACTTGCGATTGACGCTTGAATTCCATGCTGTCGCCTTCGGCGAAAAACACCGATGTCTTGCACGTCAGGTTCTGCAAGTGACGCAACGGGCTGAGCCGCAAGATTTCTTGCGGCGACAGGTAGACATAATGCCGCCGCGCGCTGAGCATCACCGGGATCAGATTATAGATGCCGCTGATACAGGCAAGGCTCCGCACCGTACCTGGTGAACGGTCGGCCGTCGCCGTCGTGGCAGCGAGATGCGCGCCAGCGGAATGGCCCACCATATGAAGATTGCCGGCATCGTAGCCGAAAGACCCGGCGTTCTGCCCGGCCCATTCGATTACCCGGCGAATCTGCTCCACCACGTCCGGCATGGCGGTTCCCGGCAGCTTGCCGAACTCCGGGATCGCCACGCTGATCCCGGCCGGCACATAGGCATTGGCAACGAAGGAATGGCTTTCCTTCGATGAGGCACGCAGGCGCCGCCATGGACGAAAATCGCTAGCGGCGCGCCCGGAGCGTCGGCCGGGAAGAAATCCAGCGTCTCATCTGCATAAGGACTTTATCGTATGTCGAACGTGCCGCGCAGTTGCTGCCGTGCGCGCTCGCTCATCACCGCGTGATTTCGCAGCAAGGCGTCCGCGTCGCTCACCCACGCGCGCTGGTCGAAGTTACGGTCCAGCTCTTCTTGCGTATAGTCGAGGAACACGCATGGCCCCGACGCTATCGCGTTCATTTTCCGATCACTTCGCGCACGACCCGAAGGAACTGCAACGCCATCCCGGAGGGGGAGTTCTTGAACCGACATCTCCGGCGCCTCCAGCGGGCGCATCACATTCGTTTTCATGCCCAGCATCGCGAGCGACGACGGCACGAAGGTTATACCCACGCCAGCGGCGGTCAGCATCAGCAACGTGGAGCGCGTATCGGCCAGCGCCGCCACCTTCGGGCGGATACCGGCATTCATGAAAAGCTCGCGGATCGGGCCATGATCGCCATAGGCGCCGGTGTTACGGTAGAGCACCAGATTATGCCCGGCGAGTTCCGCGCAATGCACGATTTCCCGCGTCTCCAGCGGATGACCACCGGGCGGCAGCACCACGTTCCGCTGCGCCGCGCGGTTGGCCCGGAATTCGTGGCGCTCGGCACGGATATGGATGCGAACTACAAGCCGGTGCTGACCAGCTACCGGCAGATTCCCCTGCTGGCTTCGGAGCTGCTGCGGCGGGGATATGGCGAGCAGGAGACGATCGCGTTCGTCGGGGGCAATTTCCTGAGGCTCTTCGGCGTGGTCTGGAAGGGACGTTCGATCAGGTAAGGTATTGCCAGTCCTTGCCCTGAGGCCCCTTCGGCGGGAAATCCGGCGAGCTTTCGGTGGCCCAGTCGTTCGTTCACGCGCAATGTCTTCAGCTCAGCGAGGGTAAAGTCCTCGGTGAACCGCATCGCGCAGCCCAGGGGGCGTGCCGTGCCGATCCGGGGGCCTCCTAGTCCGGTTGCGCGGCAGAACGCGCCTGATCGAGAATGGTGCGGCTGATCGTCTGCGCCTCGGCAACGAGATGCGCGTTGCGGTCGCGACACATTAACTGGCCGATGATGGAGCGCACATAATCGGGATTGGCCCGGTCCACCGTGGCGAGCGCCGTCGCGCAGCGTTGCACGCCGCATTGGCTGAGCGCGGCTACGATGTAGCCGGACCCTGAATGCTAGACCACCGCCGCGAGGTCGAACATGTCGCGCGGCTGGAAGCTCGCACCCCGGAAATAGACCTTCTTGGCGATGATCTCGGCCGGCGTCTCCAGCGCCACATCACGGCCGCGCACCTGTCGCCGTTCGACTGGATCCTGAACGATGCTCGGCGAGCAGATGAAGTCGATCTCGCCGATATCGGCGTAGGCGAGCTTGAGCGCGCCGGCTCCGTCGGTCTGATAGCCGTCCGGCCGCCGCGACAGGGCCTAGCCCTGCGTCTCCGGGTTCAGGAACGGCAGCACCTGTGGGTCGTCGAGGAAGATGTCGATGTCGTCGCTTTCGCGGTGGTCGATCTGGAGCATCAGCGCGGTTCCGCCGCTGAAGCTCCAATCCGGCGCGAAGCCCTGCGCGGCTTCAAAATGACCGAGGATGTCGATGGCGGTCGAACAGCAGCGGCCATTGGCTCGCCCGAAGGGCCGCCATCAGGCCGCCAGCGGCAACTTGTAGCCCGAAAGCCTGGCGATCCGCGTGGCGAGCGCGCCTGCCTTGGCCGCGTCCACGTCCATTTCCGCGATGAACTGCTTCTGGATGGGCGCGCTCACCTCGGAGAAGAACGCGAACACCGGCGCGCTCTTCACGCTTTTGGGGTCGGCGATCATCGCCGCGAGCTGGTGCGCGGTCAGGTTCGCGCCATAAGGCGCGTTCACAGTTGCCAGCACTTGGGTCGCCACGTTCGTCATCGGTCAAATCTTCCAGCGCGAATCCGTCTGGATCGCCCGCGCAATATAGGCTTGGGGGATTAGCAAGACAACAATCAGGCCGACCGGCTGACGCTGGCCTAGCCCAGCAGGTTGGCAAGGCACAGGCCGGTCGGTCCCGCGCCGACGATGATAACGGATGTCTCGCGCTTCACCGCCAGCCTCGTTTCAGGCGCGCCGCGCGATACTGTTGGACAGGATACCGATCTCGACCTCCACGGGATCGAGCCACCACCTGTCGCCGGAGCAGGCCGGGGCGATGGCCACCGCTGTCGCCGCACATGCGCTGGTGTTAACCCACCTGAGCGTCGTCGGGCCGACGGCCGCGGTAGAGCCGACCCTGTTGTCGCGCGCCCGATCGACATTCGTCGGCCCGGTAACGGTGGCGCGCGACCTTTCACGCTTCTGCTTGGACTCGAAAAACGGTGCCGCGTCCGCACGCTCAGTCTATAAGGCGAATTGAAATTTACTTGACCTCAGCATCTTTAATTCCTTGTGGCCACTAATGATCGGGAAAAGGAAGAAACCGACATGACCTATGCACTGACCGGCTTTGAGGGAAAGGTGGCGGTGGTCACCGGCGCCGGTCGGATGCGCAGCATTGGACGACCGATCGCGAGGGTACTGGCGCAGGCCGGTTGCGACGTGGTGCTGACGGGCACGGGGCGGCCGCCCGAGGCCTATCCCGAGGACGAACGCGAAGCGAACTGGCGCGATATCGAATCGGTGGCGGATGAAATCCGCCAGCTCGGGCGTCGCGCACTGCCGGTGGTTTCGGATGTGAGCGACCCGGAGGCGGTCGAGACGCTGCTCGCGCGCATCGTCAACGAATTCGGCCGCGTGGATTTCCTCGTGAACAATGCCGGCGCAACGCGCGGCAACGATCGTGTGCCCGTCACCGAATTGTCGATCGACACATGGCAAAGGGTGATGAATGTCAATCTGAACGGGACGTTCTATATGTCCCGCGCCTTTGCTCGGCAAATGAGTGAACAGGGCAACGGCGGCGCGATCATCAATATCTCGTCGCTGGCGGCCCAGTTGCTTGCCCCCGATACCGGCGCTTACGCAACCACCAAGGTGGCCATCAACGGCCTGACGACCATCATGGCGCGCGAACTGGGGCCGAAGAAAATCCGGGTGAATGTCGTCGCGCCCGGCATCGTGGAGACGAGCCGGCTCGACGACGTGCCGCGCGGCAAGGTGTGGGATGACATGGTCTCCGCCTATATTTCGCTGGGGCGTGCAGGCACAGGTGAGGATATCGCGCACCTCGTGACGTTCCTGTGCAGCGATCAGGGCGAATGGATCACCGGGCAGACCATCTATGTCGATGGGGGGCATCTTCCGACTCCCCGGCGTTAGGAAAAATTCTTTTCATCGCGCGATAATGAGACATTTTTATTGCGAATGTCTCATTGTTGTCTCATAAAGAGACCGAAGCGGGCTGGAAGGGAAGGAAGCCATTGGGCAATTGGGACGCCATTCTCGGCGAACTCCAGCGCAAGCGCGATTTCGCCACGGCGATGGGTGGACCGGAACGCCTTGATCGTCACCGGCGCGCCGGGAAATTGAACGCCCGGGAGCGCGCGGCGGCGCTGTTCGATGAGGGGAATTTCGTCGAGCTAGGCGCCTTTGCAGGCAACCTGAGCGAGGGTGGGGAAGCCTCCGCGCCGGCGGACGGCCTGATTGCCGGATTCGGCCGGATCGACGGCGGGCCCGTACTGGCGGGGATCGAGGATTTCACGGTGTTGGCCGGGTCGATTGGCGACGCGGGTTCCGCAAAGCGCTATCGACTGGCGCAACTTGCCCGACAGGAGCGGGTGCCGCTCGTATTCATGCTTGAGGGCGCCGGACACCGCCTGACGAATGAGCATTCCACGCCCGCTCCGGGTGATCTTCAGGCGCTCGTGGAATTGTCCGGGTTGGTGCCGATGGTCTGCCTCGTGATGGGGCCTTCGGCGGGACATGGCGCGCTGACCGCGCCGCTCAGCGATTTCGTCGTGATGACCGAAGCCGCCTCGCTGTTCGCGGCCGGGCCGCCGATCGTGAAGGCCGCGCTCGGCGAAACCGCGACGAAGGAGGAACTGGGCGGGCCGGCGGTGCATGTGAAGGCTTCCGGGCTCGCGCATAATCTTGTCACCGACGATTCCGCCGCCATCGCCATGGCGCGATCCTATCTGTCCTATTTCCCGCGCAACGCGTGGGAGGGATCTTCCAGAACGGAAGGGCCGGATATGCAGCCGCGAATGCTCGATGGCATTCTGGATCTTATCCATCCCGATCCGCGCATCCCGTTCGACGCACGCGTGTTGCTGCGCATGCTCGCTGACGAGGGCGCTGTGCTGGAGGTGCAGCCCGACTTTGGCGGGACGCTCGTCACCGCGCTGGCGCGACTTGGCGGACGAAGTGTCGCGATCGTCGCCAACAATCCCGCGGTGCGCGCCGGAGCGGTCGATTCGGCGGCGGCGCAGAAAGCCGCGCATTTTCTGGAGGTGGCGGATGCCTTCCATCTGCCCGTCATCTTCCTCGCGGACAATCCAGGCGTGTTGCCCGGAACCGCATCCGAGCGGGCTGGCGTGCTGCGTAGCGCCGCCCGCATGTTCACCGTCCAGCACCGACTGCGTACGCCGAAGCTGCATGTCACCTTGCGCAAGGCGTTCGGATTCGGCTCCTCGATCATGGGGATGAACCCGTTCGACGGGCAGACGCTGACCCTCGCCTTCCCCGCGATCAGTCTTGGGGCGATGCCGGCGGCGAGCGGCGCGGCGGCGGCCGGGCTTGGGGAAGCCGCGCGCGCAAGGGCGATCGCCGAGCAGACGGCGGGCGCTTGGGCAATGAGTGACAAGATGGTCTATGACGCGGTGATCGATCCTCGCGAATTGAGGAATGCCCTGCTCGACGGCCTGTCGTTAGTGTCGGCGCGGCTGGACAGGCCGTCGGAGCCGAGACCCGGCGGCGTCACGCCATAAGCCGGAGTCGAAATGGCGAGCGACAGGTCAGGCGGCGATCACGGAGGCAGGCGGGGGAAGACGCGCACGGCGATTCTCGACGCCGCGATGCAATGCTGCACGCGCATCGGACTCGAGCGCGTGGCCATGAGCGACATTGCGACTGAAGCCGGGATCGGCAGGGCAACGCTTTATCGGCACTTCAACGATTTTGATGCCATATTAGTCGCGTTGATTTCGCGGGAAATTGCCGATCTTGTTCTGAAGTTGAAAGAAGTCGCGGCGTCATTTTCCTCATTGGAGGACAAGGCGATCGAGCCCATGATATATTGGCTAAGGGAAGCGCCGAGAATCCGCATATTGCAAATGCTGTTCGATCATGACGTCGCATCGCTCAATCGACTGGCTTTCTATGCGGATGAATTCAAGCTTCTGGGTGAGGATTATTGCGCGCTGATTTTCGAGCAGGCCGTGCGAGAGGGAAGAATAAGAAAAAATGTCACCCTGAAAGAATATGCCGAGTGGATCACGAGAATTCAGCTATCTCTCAGATTTTATTCTCACTACGATCATGACGACGAGGAGAGAAATAGAGATTTTCTCCGAAAATTCTTGATTCCTTCGTTATTTTTGCCGATTTATAATAGTACTTCATAATATATTGATATATGTGCACGGAGAAAGTAGGCGAGGATTGAGGGAACGATTGCTTGGTCAACGATGATGGAAATAAATTAACGTCCTTCAATTAGCCATGGAAGATTGGAAGGTGAGTAACTTCGCGATATTTCTGATTCCGATGATGATTGCCTTCATAATCGTCGCCGACTTTTTCTTCTTTCGGAACGATTTCCGGAGAAGGCTGATGGCAAATATCGTGATCGTCACCATATTTGGTATCACCTATGTGATTCTTGGCCGGCGTTCTTGAAACGTGCGCTGTTTCCGTTGACGCTGAACCGGACAGCCCGCGCCGCGTTATCGTGCGCAAGGATGAGCGTGGGATAGAATTATCATGCCGCGAACGGTGTTGGTGACGGGGGCTGAATCGGGCATCGGCGCGGCGTGCGCGGTGGCTTTCGGTGCCGAGGGCGACCGTGTCGCCATTGGTTATTATGCGGATGAGGATGCGGCACGCGTCAGCGCGGCCGCTGTCGTGGCTGCGGGCGGGGACGCCATGATCGTGCAATGCCACGTTGATAGCGAACAGTCGGTCGATCAGGCGTTCATCGCGATCGAGGAGCGTTGGGGCACCGTTTCCGTGCTGGTCAATTCGGCTGGGCGAAACATGAGTGGCGTGCTCGTGCGCGACATGGCGTTGCCCCAGTGGGAAAATCTGCTCTCGACCGACCTTACTGGCGCATTTCTCACATCGCGGCGCTTCCTCAGGGCGCGCGGCGCCGGGAGCGCCCCGGCCGCGATCATCCATATTTCGTCGATCCATGCCTATGCCGTCCGTGCCGGTGGCGCCGATTATTGCGCGGCGAAGGGCGGCCTCTCGCGGCTGGTGGAGACCCTGGCGATTGAGGAGGCGCCCAATGGCGTGCGGGTCAACGCCATCGCGCCGGGGATGATCCTCACGCCAATGAATGCGCACGCCGAAACAGACGCGACCTATCGTCGATCGCTGGAACGGAACATCCCGCTGGGCCGGGCGGGCACCGCGGACGAAGTCGCTGACCTTGCGGTGTTCCTTGCCTCGACGAAGGCAAATTATATCACCGGCGCGCAAATGGTGATCGATGGGGGCCTGTCGCTGATGCGGGGATTGGGTGCGTGACCGGGATGCCGCTTTCCCAAGACAAGGCAACCGCTGCGTTACCAGATCCGCCGGTTCGCGACACCGTTGCGCCCAATGGCGTCACCCTCGATTTCAACGTCCAGCAGATCGAGGACGTGTCGATCGATGGACCGCCGGAGCTGCTGGCCCGCGATCTGATGAGCCCTTTCGTCTGGCGTGACCCGAACGGGCGGTTCGGCATGATGGTGCGCGCGGTGGTCGCGGCGGGCGCCCCGCTTACCGATACCGGCCAGATCTGGGCGGGATGGAGCGACGATGGCGTGAGCTTCGCGATGCTTCCGCGCCCGGTCATCGTCCCCGGTCCCGATGTGAGCGATGCGGGCGGGGTGGAAGACCCCACCGTGGTGATTGATCTCGATGGCGGTTATGTCGTTTATTATACGGGGGTGCTCGCCGACATGGCGCATGGCGATCTGTGCTACGCGAGCGGGACGGCGATAGACCGGCTGGAAAAGCACGGGATCGCGCTCGCCTCCTCGAAATCACGCGGGAATACCAAGGAGGCGACGGTCGAGCGCGCCAGCGACGGGCAATGGCGGCTGTTCTACGAATATGCGGTGGAGGAATCCTCGCGGATCGGGCTCGCGATCGGCGCGGGCGTCGCCGGTCCCTGGATCGAAATGCCCCCGCCGTTGCTCCCTCGCGAGAACAATTGGGACGACTGGCATTTGTCGACCGGCCCGCTGTTGACGCACCCGGAGGCTCTGCCCGTGATGTTCTACAATGGTGCGACACACGATGCGCGCTGGCGAATAGGCTGGGTGGCGTTCGATCGCGACTATGGCGGCGTGATAGCGCGCGGCATCCAGCCCCTGATCACGCCGCCGCCCGTCCCGGACCGCTCCGCTCCCGATATAGCCTTCGCCGCCTCGACCGTCATGGTCGATCGTGAGATCTGGCTTTATTACTCGCTGGAGGACCGGCGGCTCGCCCGTGCCCGTATCCGCCGCAGTTGAATGGCGAGGGACGAAAACGCGTTTCAAAAACGGCGATATGTTCTGAATTATCGGTAATATAGTGGCATGCCGCAGGCGTTGGCGCCGGGCAAGCTGCTGATCTCGCTGGTCGATTATGCCCGGCCGATCGCGGCGAAGGCGGGCGACGTCGCGCCTTGACGTGTAGCCGGGCGGGGGAGGGAAATCCCCCGCCCGAACGCGTCATGCCATGCGCGCGCGGACCAGTTTTTCCAATACGGTGAGCGGCATCGCGCCCTTCAGCAGCACCGAATGGAAGGCGCGCGGGTCCCAGTTCGCGCCGGCCTTGGCACGGGCCTCGTCGCGCAACTTGGTCCAGACGGTGTGGCCGATCTTGTAGCTGCACGCCTGGCCCGGCCAGACCGTGTAGCGATCGATCTCGCCCTGGCTGCGGCCGCGCGCGATGCCGGTGATGGCGATGAGATAGTCTGTCGCCTTCTCGCGGCTCCAGCGCTTGGCGTGCATCCCAGAATCAACCACCAGCCGCGTCGCACGGAACAGCAGCGACTGGAGATAGCCGACCTGTCCGAGCGGATCGCCCGCGAACATCCCCATTTCGTCCGCCAGTTGCTCCGAATAGAGCGCCCAGCCTTCCGAATAGCCGCTGAAGAAACCGCGCCGGCGGATCAGCGGGATATCCTTGGATTCGAGCGCCAGCATCACCTGCAGATGGTGCCCCGGGATCGCCTCGTGGTGAGTCAGTGTGGCGAGGCCGAACTTGGGCCGGTCGAACGTGTCGCGCAGGTTGATGTAATAGATGCCCGGACGCGAGCCATCGAGCGAGGCGTTCTGATAATAGCCGCCCGGTGCGTCGGCCTGGATCGCCGGGGGTACGCGGCGCACCTCGACCGGGGCCTTGGGGAGAGTGGCGAATTGCTCGGGCAGCCGTGGCGCCATCCGGCGGATCTGCTGGTTGAGCTGTTCGAGCAGCGCGGCGCGGCCCTCGTCGGTATTGGGAAAGACCTGATCCGGCCGCTCGTTGAGCGCGACCAGCCGGGCGCCGACGGTGCCCTGCGTCATTCCCTGGGTTTTCAGGATGCCGTCGATCCGCGCGCTGATTTCCGCGACCTGCTCCAGCCCGAGCTTGTGGATCTCGTCGCCGGTCAGTTGCGCGGTGGTCGCGGCTTCGGCGGCGGCGGCGTAATAGGCATCGCCGTCCGGCAGGCGCCACACGCCGGCGTCATGCACCGCCTTGCCGCGCAATTCCTTGACCAGCGCGCGCTGCCGATCGAGCGCGGGGAACACCTTGTCCGCTACCAGGCTGGCGGCCTGCGTCGCGCGTTCCGGCGGCAGCCAGGCCTTCTTCAGCTTTTCCGCAAAGCCGGTGACGAGGCCGGTTTCCGCCGCGGGCCTGTCACGCAGCGCGGCGAACTGCTTGAGCGTGGTGTCGAGAATATAATCGGGCGCGAACACCCCTTTGCCGGCATCGATGCGCTGCTGCTCGGTCTCCTGATCGAGCACTGTGGCAAAGGCGCCGAGCCGCGCCAGATAGGCGTCGGCATCGGCCGCATCCTTCACGCGATGCTGGGTATCGAGAAAATCGGGGATATCCTGATAGGCGCCCGTCAGCTGGCTCAGCAGATAGGGCGAGAAGCGCCCGCCGTTAGAGCCATAGTGGAACCGCTCCTGTCCGGCGATGCTGCGTTCGAGCTGCCAGGTGACGACATCGAAATCGAGCCGCGCGTCCTCGCCGAGCGTCGCCGGATCGATCGCCCGGATCGCGGCGAACTCGCTCTTGGCGCGGGTGAGATTGCGCGCGGCATCGAGCGCGCCGCGCCCCTCGAGCTGCGACTTCAGCGCGGCGTTCTTGCCGGTATCGAGCCCGAGCCGGGTAGCGCCTTCGGGGTTGCTGACCAGCCGGTCGGCGAAAATCCGATCGAGCAGGGCGTGGAGCCTCGCATCGCCGCTGCCGGTTGCGGTGGCGGCGGCTGTGGCGTGAGCGACGGCCGGCAGGCCGGCGGCCAGGGCGGCGATACTGGCGTGGCCAAGAAACGAGCGGCGATTCATCGGTTTACTCCCCCGGGATGGCAATCGCGCATGGGTAAACGCGATCCGCCGCCGGAGGCAATGTTCAGTGGCCGGTGGTGGCGGAAAACAGGTTCATCACCACGACCCCGGCGATGATGAGCGCCATGCCGATCAGCGCGGCGGCATCGAGCTTCTGCCCCTGGACGATCCAGGCGATCGCGGCGATCAGCACGATCCCCACGCCCGACCAGATCGCGTAGGCCACCCCGGTCGGGATGTGGCGAAGCGTCAGCGAGAGGAAGTAGAAAGCCACGACATAGCAAATCCCCATAATCAGGGTCGGCACGAGGCGGGTGAACCCCTCGGACTGTTTGAGGAACGACGTGCCGATCACTTCCGAGACGATGGCGATGGCGAGAAAGGCGTAGCTCATCCGCATGCGATAGGGGGTGCCGGTTCGCCAGACAACGCTGGCGAATTGGCCTTCACCGCGGCCCGGCGATAGGACGCGGCGGTCCCGGATGCGTGGGTGGACGGCAATTACGTATCGGCGCGTGCGGGCGCATGCTCCGCCGATCGCCGCCAGCCACCGGCGCCTGACGCTCGGCGCATTATTCGGACAATCTCCTGTTGAGATCGCGGTGTGGGTTGCGGCAAAGGCGCGAGCCTGATGTTGAGTAAATCACCCCGCAAATTCGCTCTGGTCCTTGGCCTGCTCATTCTGGCCATAACCGGAGGCGGGATCTGGCTGCTGGTGAAACAGGGCTGGTTCGCGCCGGCGCCGACCCGGTTCGGCTGGCCCGCGACGCTGACGAATATGGCGGGTTCCGGCGTGCGCGGCTTTGCCGATGGCGAGCCAGCGAACGCGCGTTTCGGCGACCCGTTCGCGATCGCGATCGATCCGCGCGGTGCGCTTTATGTTGCCGATGCCGGCGCGCCCGGCCGCGTCCGCAAGATCGATTCCGACGGCAATGTCACGACCTTGCCCGGATCGTTCGACACGCCGTCCGGCCTCGCGCTCGATCGCGCGGGGAATGTCTTCGTCGCGGATACCGGCGCCAACACGATCCGCCGCATCAGCCCGGACGGCACGGTTACGACGATCGCCGGAGACGGAACCTCGGGCTATCGCGACGGCGCCGCGGCGCAGGCGCGGTTCAGCGGCCCGATCGGCGTCGCGGTCGACGGCAAGGGAAATATCTATGTCGCGGACAGCTACAATGACCGCATCCGCCTGATCGCGCCTGACGGTCAGGTGCGGACGCTGGCGGGGCAGGATGCGCCGGGTTTCGCCGACGGGCAGGGCGCGGCGGCGGCGTTCGATACGCCGACCGGAATCGCGCTCGATCGGCAAGGCGCGCTGCTCGTCGCGGATACCGGCAATGACGCGCTGCGCAGGGTCACGCCCGACGGTCAGGTTTCGACGGTTGCGCATAGCGACCCGAGCGATGGTGGCGGGCTGCTCAAGGGCGTGACTGGATTGGCGCCGACGCATGACGGGTTCGTCTATATCGCCTCCTTCCAGCGCGGCCGCATCGTGCAGATGTCGCCCACGGGAGCGTTGCAAGTGCTGGCGGGGCCGGGATCGATGATCGAAGGCAATGTCGCGCTCGCGCTGATCGGCCCCGCCGGGCTCGCGGTCGATCGGGCGGGAGCGCTCTATATCGCCGATGCCTCGGCCTATGCGATCCGCAAGCTTGCGCTACGCCGTGCGGAGGCCGCGCCAGCCGCGCTGCCGCAACCTGCGCCGCCGACGCTGGTCGGGGCGTCGATCGTTCCGTGGCCGGTCCGCCCGCAGCTGAGTTGGCATGAAGTGGTCGGCGATCTCGGGGAGGTGCGCGGCAATTATCGGGGCGAAAGCCGCGATCACCTGCACGCCGGGCTCGATATCAGCTCGCCGATGGGCACGACGGTCGTCGCATCCGCCGACGAGACGGTGCGCGATCCGATACCCAATTGGGGGCTGGAGGGGCTGAACGAGGGCCTGCGCATCGATGAATTGACCTATATCCACATGCGCGTCGGCCGCACGGATGCCGGCGTATCGCTCGATCCGGCACGCTTCGCCGTCATTCGCGATGCGCAGGGCCGTGTCGCTCGGGTGCGGATCAGGCGCGGTGCGCATTTCCGGGTCGGCGATCCGCTCGGCACGATCAACCGCATGGCGCATGTCCATCTCGAGCTCGGGCCGCCGCGCGCCAAGGTCAATGCGCTGTTGCTGCGCTTTCCCGGCTTCAGCGATCATGTCGCGCCGCGGATCGAGAATGTGCATATCCTCGATGGCGCGGGCCAGCGGCTGACCGCGACCGACAAGGGGCGCTTGGTCCTCCCGGCGACTGGCGGCGATGTCAGCATCGTCGTCGAAGCCTGGGACCAGGTGGACAATAACGCCGCGCGCCGCCGCCTTGGTTTGTACAAGGCGGGGTTCCAGATCCTGAAGGCCGATGGCACCGCGATGCCCGGTTTCGAACAGCCGCGCATCATGCTCGAATTCGATCGTATGCCGAACGCCGCCGGCGCGGCGAAGATCGCTTATGCGCCCGCGAGCGGCGATACGGTCCACAGCGATCAGCGGACGCGCTTTCTCTATGTCGTCACCAATGTCATGCGGCACGGGCGCGCGGAGGAGGGGGGCTGGAGCCCGGCCGACCTTCCGCCCGGCGATTACACGATCCGCATCTATGCCGCCGATCGCGCGGGAAATGTCGCGATCGACAAACGCGATCTGCCGATCACGATCCGCTGAGGGCGCGTTCCATCCACCGCGCGCCGGCCCCGTAGCCGGCGGCCTTCGCGGTGAGCGCCGGGGTGAAGCTGGTTGAATTCGATTTAATCGCAGATGAAGAAAGGGGCTCACTCCTCGTCCGCTGCGTCGAGTAGCTTCCTTCGCTCGCTACGCTCGAGGTAGAGGTCGCGACGCCGATTGGCGCCTAATAAGCGCCTCCTGTCATGCCGCTTCTGTGTTGGGCGTGCCAAGAGCCAGGACGCGCCCCAAGGCCACTCGAAACGGAACGATGTCGCGGTTGATGGTAGAGATCGCCCTAACCTTAGTCAGGTTCTCGCCTCGCTTGCGTCGACCGATGAGGGCAGGGGCGTCTTCTAGCCGTTTCCGCCATTCGCGGTGTGTTGGCGACGGAGCTTGTCCAATTTCATTCTAGGGCTGAGACTCATTCACAGTCAGAAGGCGATGGCGGTGGCGAGAGCGACGCCTGAGAGGAAGTTGGCGGCGAGTTTATCGTAGCGAGTGGCAACGCGGCGGAAATCCTTCAAGCGGCAGAAGGTGTTTTCGATGAGGTGACGGCCGCGATAGCGATCCTTGTCGTAGCGGATGCGCCGGCCGGGGATAACCGGGATGGTGCCCGTGTCGCGTAGCGAGCGCCGGAGCCGGTCGGCATCATAGCCCTCGTCGCCGAGCAGGTATCGCATAGGCCCAGCCCGTTCGAGGAGCGCGGGCGCCGTGCTGACATCGCTGACGTTGCCTGGCGTAGCGCATACGGGCGTCCGATAACGTCGGCGAGTGCGTGGATCTTTGTCGTCCAGCCGCCACGCGAGCGGCCGATCCCCTGGCTCGAGCGCCCCTTGGTCACAGGTTCAATCCCTGCGCGCCCACCATATTTTCAATGACTTACGATGAAGTATAGTCGGTTCCATGAAAAAAACATGGAAAACGGCGGTCGCCGACAAGGGGGCCGTCGGCCGCTGAGCGGGACATCCGAGTCGGGTCAACGGAACTTTCGGAACGGGAAGGTCGTGGATACGATCGACCGGCGCTACTACCGGTTGGTCGCTCCAAGCCCGCCAGATCGATAACGCTATTGCAGCATCATCATCATGGTCCAACCCTCGATCGGCACTGATCGATTTCCTGACTATCTTTGACTGGGTTTAATTGCTAACGTCAGTGCCGCGTCCGGTTTATTCTGTGGTCCGACAAGCACAGGAGAGATTGAGCCATGGATGCGAAGACAGGCGAAATGGGTTGTCCGATGGGCCAGCCGGCCCCGGTTCGCTCGCTGCTCGGCCGCACCAATCGCGACTGGTGGCCGGAAGCTCTCCCGCTGGAAATCCTCAATCAGGGCGGCCTCTCGCCCGATCCGATGGGCGAGGATTTCGATTATGCCGAAGCGTTCAACGCGCTGGACTATCAAGCGCTCAAGGCAGACCTCACGGCGCTGATGACCGACAGCCAGTCCTGGTGGCCTGCGGATTACGGCAATTATGGCGGGCTGTTCATCCGCATGGCGTGGCACGCCGCGGGCACCTATCGCACGGCGGACGGGCGCGGGGGCGCCAATAGCGGCCAGCAGCGCTTCGCCCCGCTCAATTCCTGGCCGGATAACGGCAACCTCGACAAGGCGCGGCGACTTCTGTGGCCGATCAAGCGGAAATACGGCAGGAATATCAGCTGGGCCGATCTGTTCATCCTGGCCGGCAACGTCGCGATCGAATCGATGGGTGGCCCGATCTTCGGCTTCGGCGGAGGCCGTCGCGATGTCTTCGAGCCGGAGCGCGACATCTATTGGGGCTCTGAGGAGCAGTTTGTCGGCCAACCGGGAAACAAGACCCGCATCCTCCCCGAAGAGGAACTGGAGCTGGAAAATCCGCTGGCGGCTATCCAGATGGGGCTGATCTACGTCAATCCCGAAGGTCCGGGCGGGGTTCCCGACCCGCTGCAATCCGCGCGCGACATCAAGATCACCTTCGAGCGCATGGCGATGAACCATGAGGAGACGGTCGCGCTGACCGCCGGCGGCCATACCTTTGGCAAGGCGCATGGCGCGGGCGATCCCGGCCTAGTTGGCGCGGCGCCGGAAGGGGCCGATATCGCGCTGCAGGGGCTGGGCTGGGCGAACGCCAACGGAAATGGCTTCGGCGCGCACACCGTCACCAGCGGCATCGAGGGCTCATGGGTCAACACGCCGACCCAATGGTCGGACAATTACTTCCGCCTCCTGCTGGACTACGAATATGAGCTGGTGCGCAGCCCGGCCGGCGCCCAGCAATGGCAGCCGATCAACCAGAAACCGGAGGACATGGCGCCGGCGGCGCACGACCCGTCGAAACGGGTGCCGACGATGATGACCACGGCGGACATGGCCCTGAAGATGGACCCCGAATTGCGCGTGATCTCGGAGAAGTTCCGCAACGATCACGAAGCGTTCAGGGATGCCTTTGCGCGCGCTTGGTTCAAGCTCACCCATCGCGACATGGGGCCGAAGGCCCGTTACCTCGGGCCGGAAGTTCCGGCGGAGGATCTGATCTGGCAGGACCCTGTGCCGGCGGGGAACGGTGCGTCTGACAGCGACATCGCCGCGTTTCGGCAGGCGATCCTCGGCGCGGGCTTCACCATCGGCCAGTTGGTCAGGACCGCGTGGGCTTCGGCATCGTCCTACCGCAGAACTGACCACAGGGGCGGCGCCAACGGCGCACGCATCCGCCTCGCGCCGCAGAAGGACTGGGCGGTCAACGAACCGGCGGAACTGGCGGCCATTCTCGCCGGGATCGACAAGCTGCGCGGCAACCTGTCGATGGCCGATGCGATCGTGCTGGCGGGCACGGCGGCGGTGGAAAAGGCGGCGAAGGACGCCGGCTTCGATATCGCGGTGCCGTTCACCGGCGGCCGGGGCGATGCGACGCAGGACTGGACCGACGAGGAGAGCTTCGCGGTAATGGAGCCGGCGGCGGACGGTTTCCGCAACTACCTCAAGACCAGGCAGTCGGTGAAGACCGAGGCGCTGCTGCTCGATCGCGCCTCGTTGCTCGGCCTGTCGGTCCCGGAGATGACGGTGCTGCTCGGCGGGCTGCGCGTGCTCGGCGCCAATCACAAGGACGCGCCGGAAGGCGTGTTCACGAAGCGCAAGGGCCAGCTCACCAACGACTTCTTCGTCAACCTGCTGGACAACGACACCTTCTGGAAAGTGATCGACGAAAGCGCGGACGAACAGTTCATCGGTTATGACCGCGCCGGCAGGCAGGAGAAGTGGCGCGCGACCCGCACCGACCTGATCTTCGGCGCGAACAGCCAGTTGCGCGCGGTCGCGGAGGTCTATGCCGAGAAGGGGCATGAGGAGAAGTTCGTCCGCGATTTCGTGAGCGCCTGGACCAAGGTGATGAACGCCGATCGCTTCGACCTGCCGCAGAATCCCGACAGCGTGGAGCCGATCGGGATCGCCGAGCCGGCGACGGTCGGGTAGCGGGACCGGCGCGCCGCAGCCGGGCACTTCCCGGTCGCGGCGCGCCTGATCCCGGAGACGGATCGTTCCCGATCGCTTCCGACACCGCCCCGTCATGAGAGGCATTGCGGATCGATCGACCGTGGAGAGGATGTTCGATGGATCGAAGTCAGGTGGATTCGCTCGATCCCCGCAGGCCGTATTGGGCGGCCGCGGTGGAGGCCCCGAGCCGTGACTGGATCGCCGCCCCGGGCTGCCGCCCCCATGCCCGGTTCCTCGTCGATGGAGAAGGGAAGGTGCCGTCGCGGGCGCGTTTCGCGCTGTTCGAAAGCCGCGCCGATTGCCTTGCATGGCTGATAGCCAATCGGCGCGAACTCAGCGAGCATATGCCCGGAGCGACGATCCGCCCGGTGTCGTTGGCCAACTGGTTGCTCGGGCTCGCCTGACGTCGCTGGTAATCGTGCAATCGGATGTCCCCTTTGGGCGAAATCTGCCATTCGCGCTGATCGTCGGGAACGGCAGCCAAATCTCCAACGTCAGTCGTTCACGAGCGCATGCCCGCGAAGTGGACGAACGGCAGATTTCAAGACTACGAATCTGAGGGTCGGACGTTCGAATCGTTCCGGGCGCGACATTTTCCTTAGGAAAGCAATGGCTTGTAGCGGGATAAGAGGTCGGTTGCGGGCCGCTCTTTTTACTGCGTAATCGCCCTGGCTCGTGTCCATTCGAGATTGAGTCACTCGATCAGCCTGTGTTTCGGCACAAGCCAGTCGGACGACAGCGCGACTGGAGAATTGGAGTGGCTATCAGCGCCGCAGCCTCGCCAAGACCAAAATGCACTGCTTCAAGCTGCTCGGACAGCGCGTCGCATCTCGTACCTTCGATCGTCAGATTGCAGAACTCAAAGTCCGTGCTGCAATCCTCAATCGATTCTCGCAAATCGGAACTCCAACCACAATC
Organism: Sphingomonas sp. CL5.1; assembly: GCF_013344685.1. Classification (NCBI taxonomy): domain Bacteria; kingdom Pseudomonadati; phylum Pseudomonadota; class Alphaproteobacteria; order Sphingomonadales; family Sphingomonadaceae; genus Sphingomonas; species Sphingomonas sp. CL5.1. The sequence goes on along the minus strand of NZ_CP050137.1, from coordinate 3,514,350 downwards.
CGCGCCGCATAATATTCGTCAATAATACCACCGTCATACTGCGGTTACGTTATGCAACAAATCCATGTTGGATCAGACTACATCACGGCTGGTAAGCCACATGAGTCATGATCTCTGAGTCTTTGTATAACATACGATAATAATTATATAATGTTAATAATTTATTTATCCGTATTTTGGCGCGCCGATATTTTTTGCAAGAACGGTGATCGGCGTGGCCGGCCCCAACGCATAGCCTATTGCCAAGCTGGCCAGCCTATAAAGCTTCTCTAGCGCGTTGAACAAAGAAGCTTGATCCCTTCTCGTACGGAACGGATCGTGCTGCAGCATTCGGGATTGTCATATTTGAGATAGACTCATCGGAGATCATCAGAATTTGTAGCGGGAACCGAACTTTCAAGTGGGTTTGGTTTAGTAGAAGCCAATCGAGATATTGTGAAGGCTCGCAGTTCATAGGGGATTGGCATAAATGGCAGATAATGACTTGCAACGCGATTAAATAATTCGTTACTGACAAAAATCAGCGAGACTGACGGACTATAATTCCGCGAACGATGATGCTGGCGATCTCCTCAACGATATAACTCCGATCCCGATTGAACGGCGCCGGGTCGTTCACGACCCATGTAAAGATGCCGGGCAGTGAAGCTGATAAGATATCGTAGGGCGCGAAATTCCTCATGCTTCCTTCCCTTTGCCCCTTCTCCAGCATCGTCCGATACCCTTCGGTCAGTTCCTGCGCATGGATGTTGACACTGCGGCGTTCCTTGGCGCTCAACTGACCGAAGCCGACATAGGGAAGCAGCATCGCCATGTCGGGGTCGCTCATCGCCAGGATCATCTCCTTCATCACGCCGTAGATAGCGGTGAGGCGCGAGCCCGGCGAGCGCTGCGCCATATACAGGCCGGAGAAATAGAATTTATAGGCCCGCTCGATACAGGCATCCAGCAGCGCGTCCTTCTGCCCCACATAATGATAGATGGTGCGCTTGCTGATCCCGAGCGCGGCCGCTACGTCGTCGACACGCGTCCCGCCAACGCCGCGGCGGTTGAACAGCAGCGAGGCGGCTACGAGGATCGTTTCCCGGCGAGCCTCCTCCAGCGCCGCGCGATCGAACAGGTCGATCCTTGCCGGGCCGGTATTCAGCGACGGAAAGGGTTGGCTCAGATCGGGTTCCGGAGAAGCCGCCAACCCGTGGAACAGGAGCTCCCTCGCACCATTGGCCTGCTGCGGGTGGGCGCTTTGCAGCAACCAACGGCGCGCCAGCGGGGCATAGGTGATCATGCCGATGATCGACAGCGCGACGATCTGCGGATCGACTGCGCGAAACTGCCCGCTGTCGATGCCGCGCCGGACGATCACGGCGACGGCGGTGACCAGGGCTTCATGCTGCGACCGGATGATCGCCTGCCTCTCTTGCGGAAGGACATCGATTTCGCTCAGCGCCGCGACTTCCCGCTGCGCGCCTGAGATGGCGGCCGTCAGGAAGTTGTCGAGTATCCGGAGAGGATCGTCGGTCGCGGCAGCGGCGGCGTCTAACGTATCGACAAGGACGTCGCACGATCTCTTGTAGCATTTGAAGAGCAGGTCGTCGCGATCGCTGACATAGGAATAAAGCGCCGGTCTGGTGACGCGCAGGTCCCTGGCGATTTCCGAGAACCATTCGACGGAAACGCCCATCGTGTTGAGATGCTTCGAGGCGACGACGACGAGCGTCTCCCACCCAAGACGATTGCCGTCGCTTCGCTTTTTTTGGGCCAAGACAGATTTCCCCCGTTACCAGGCGCAGCTTGGTAACCGCAGGTAATTTCCGTGAAAAGGGCAGGCCCGTCGGACGGCAGCGTCAGGCACCGGCCACGCCAAAACCGAGCCCCTGGAAGCTTCCTTCCGCCCGCCATTGATGGATGAGGTCGAAAAAGGCGATCGATCCTCTGCCATATTGCTCGTCGATCGGGCCGTTCCCGTCGCCCGGGTGCCCTTCGTTGTTATAATAGCCGGGGGTGCAGGCTTCCAGGAAATCGAGGTTTCGCAGCTTCGTCTGTCGGATCGTTTCCACCCATTCGGCTTCTGCCGCTTCCGTTGGTTCAATGATATCCGCCCCGAGAGCGCGCGCGCGATCGAGCACGGCGGTGACGTGATCCGCCTGTTCGAGAAGCATGTGGCAGAAATTTGTGGTGATTGTTCCTTGGGTTATCCCGAGGTGAAAGCAGTTCGGGAAGCCATAGCTGTAGAAGCCGTGCAGCGTTTTCACGCCGTCTTGCCAATGATTCGTCAGCGTCTTGCCGCTGCGCCCATGAACTTCCAGTCCGGCCCGCCGCGTATAGGCCGTGCCGATCTCGAAGCCCGTCGCGAAAATGATGCAGTCCACGGGATATTCGATTCCATCGACCACCGGCCCCGCCTTGCTGACCCGCTCCACGCCACGCCCCGACGTATCGATGAGCGACACGTTCGGACGATTGAAAGCGGCGAGATAATCGTCGTTGAACGTCGGGCGCTTGCAGAATTGGCGATACCAGGGCTTGAGTGCTTCGGCCGTCCGCTCGTCCGAGACGATGGCGTCCACCCGCGCGCGGATCTCGTTCATCTTCCGAAAGTCGGCGAGTTCGGTCAGGGCGGCGAGCGTCTCGGGGTCCGTTGCCCCGGCCTCATGCCGGAGCGTGATGCCGGCAAGGTTCCGCATTATGTCGGTCCAGCCGTCATTCACCAGATCCTGATCTTGCGGCACGCCCGAAACGAGCGCGTTGAAATTCTCCATCCGTATCTTCTGCCAGCCGGGCTGGAGCGATGTCACCCACTCCGGGTCTGTCGGGCGATTGCCGCGAGCATCCACCGATGACGGTGTGCGCTGGAACACGAACAACCTCTTCGCGTCCCGCGCGACATAGGGCACGCACTGGATGGCGGTGGCGCCTGTGCCGATGATCGCGACTCTTTTGTCGGCCAGCCCCGCAAGAGCGCCGGCGCTATTGCCGCCCGTATAGGCATAATCCCACCGGGAGGTGTGAAACATATGGCCGCTGAATCCGTCGATTCCCGGAATGCCCGGCAATTTCGGCCGGTTCAGCGGGCCGCTGGACATCAGGACAAAACGGGCCTTCATGCGGTCGTCGCGGTTTGTGGCGATCAGCCATTTCCCCTCATCCTCCAACCAGCGCATCTCCGTGACGATCGTGCGGAAGCAGGCGTCGCGATAAAGGTCGAAATGCCTTGCAATCCGCTCGGCATGTTCGCGGATTTCTGATCCGCGGATATATTTTTCGGTCGGGATATACCCGGTCTCTTCAAGGAACGGCAGGTAGATATAGGATTCCGTGTCGCACTGGATGCCGGGATAGCGATTCCAATACCATGTCCCACCGAAATCGCCGGCCTTCTCGATGATCCGGATATCCTCGAATCCGGCACGGCGCAGCCGCGACGCCGCGATCAGCCCGCCGAAGCCGCCGCCGATGACAAGGATTTCGATTTCGTCGTTCCTCGGCCCGCGCGTGAAATCCGGATTGTCATAGGGATCATCGAGATAGTGGCTGAACTCGCCTTCGACCTCGAGATATTGCGCGTTGCCTTCGGGACGGATCCGCTTGTCGCGTTCCTGACGGTATTTCTCGCGTAGCGCATCGAGATCGAAATCCGCGGCGATCGCATCCTTCTGCGTGACCATGACGTTTCACTCTCCGAATTGTTGCGCCGATGCCTTCCGGCGATTTCCCGACCGCTCGCCTGTCCCGGCCCCGCCTGACCCATGAGCTTGAATTACGATCAGGTGTAATTTGGCAATTATAAGTAAGCCATATGCCTTCGGCTGTGCTGCCTCGAATCTTTCAGCATCGGTGGACCGAATGGGCGATGCGGTCATCCGAACGCCTCGCCGGAAGCGCATCGCCGTGCCGCCCGGTGCCGAGCATGGCGAACGCGCCCGCGACTGACATCGCGCCGCTGACCAGCAGCGCAGCGGAATAGCTGTTGATCAGGTCGAAGCTGTAACCGAAAGCGACCCCGCCGATCGAGAAGGCTACGCCGTAGCCAAACCCCAGCACGCCGTAGATGACGCCGAAGGCGCGGTGCCCGAACAGCCGTGCGGTGAAATAGCCGATGAGATTTCCCTCCGCCCCCTGTCCGAACCCGAGCAGGGCCATGCTCCCGATCAGGACCGGCGCGCTGCTTGCCGGCATGGCGAGGATCAGCAGGCCCGCGACCGGCAGGATCAGCGACGCGCAGCCGACGAGCCCCGGCCACAGCCGGTCGAGCAGCACCCCCGTCGCCAGCCGGCCGCCGATGACGCTGGCGGAGAAAAATGAGGCATAGAGGCCGACCTCGGCCGCGCCGACGCCCTTGTCGGACAGCAAAGGTTGCAGATGCCCGACGATGCCGCCCGCGGACACCGTGCCCAAGATAATCGCGGCGAGCAGCAGCCAGAACGGCCGCGATCGTATAGCTTCGTGCAGGGTCGCGCCTTCCGCCGCTTCCATCGCGCCAGTCGTGGCGGGGCGGCCATCGTCGCGGAGCAGGAACGCGGCGACTCCGCCGGTCACCAGCGTCAGCGGTGCGAGGAGCAGGAAGCCGGCGCGCCATCCCCATGCCGCGATCGTCGCGGCGAGGATCGGGAAGACCACGACCGACAGCACGTATCCGCCGCTCATCCCGATCGATACCGCCGTGCCGCGCCACCGCTCGAAACTGACGATCAGCGGCCGGGTGAAAACCAGCGGGCTGGACAGCGGGCCGGCGATCAACCCGATGAAGGCAATCAGACCCAGATAGATCCACAGCGCGTCGGGCATGGCCGACAGGACGACATAGGACAAAGCGAACAGCATCGTTCCCAGCGCGACGAAGCGCGCGACGCCGTAGCGATCGACCAATATCCCGAACAGCGGGAGCATCATCGAGGTCAGCAGCGGCGCGAAGGCGACGAGCGCCAGCTCGCCGCGCCCCCAGCCGAACTCCGCCTGAAGCGGCTTCATGAAGAAGCCGATGACGCCGACGAACATGCTGATCCCGGAGCCCATGCCGAGAACCGAGGCGAGCAGGACGCGCCACCCGTCGCGCCATTCGGCCCGGGGCGCGGGCGCCGCCTCGCACCACGCCTCCGTCATCGGCAGGTCCAGGGACTTGCTTCCTCGAGTTGATAGGCGAGTTCCAGCAGGAGGCGTTCGCCGCCCGCTCCGGCGGCGAACTGGCTCCCCACCGGCAGGCCCTCGGAAGTCAGCGAGAGCGGCACGGACATGCTCGCCACGCCGGCGGCATTGTGCGGCGGCGTGAAGGCGATGTAGCGATCGAGCCGTTCCTGCATCAGCTCGTAAGGCAGCCCCGGAGCGAAATGACCGATCGGCGTCGGCGGATCGCTCAGCACGGGGCTGAGGACGACGTCATAGCCGTTCAGCCATTCGGTGAAGACCCGGCTGTATCGCGCGACGTCCTCGATCGCCGCCGCAGCCGCTGCGGGATCGCGTCCATGCAGCTCGGCAAGCGCCAGCGTATAGGGTTCGACCAATTGCTCATCGAGCGTCCGCCCGAGGCTTTCTTCAAGCTCCCTGACCGTATGCGCCAGGCCCGATCCCGCCATCTTCATGAAGGCGGTGAAGAACTCCTGTCCGAAGGGCCAGACGGCCGGCTCGACATCATGGCCCAGGGTCTCGACCAGCGCCGCCGTTTGCTCGATCGCCGCCGTGACCTCGGGGTGGGGTATCTGACCGCCGAATCCCGTCAGCAGCAATCCCACTTTGAGCCGACGCCCGAGTGGGGCCGTCACCAGCCCGACCGGGGGCAGCATGGCATCGCTGCCTTTGCGCTCGACGACATCGAGGAAGGTCGCGGTATCGCGCACCGTTCGCGACACGCATAGCCCGACCGCGATCTGGATAGGGGATTCGTCGGGGACTTCGGCCAGCACGGTCCGCTGCCGCGCCGGCTTGAGGCCGAACAGACCGCAGCACGAAGCGGGGATGCGGATCGAACCGCCGCCATCGGTCGCATGGGCGACTGGAATCACGCCCGCCGCCACGGCCGCCGCCGCGCCGCCAGACGATCCGCCGGTCGAGAAGGCCGGGTTCCACGGGTTGCGCGCCGGCCCGGTCGCATTGGACTCGGTGGTGGGCATCATGCCGAATTCGGGTGCGCCGCTCTTGCCGAACAATGTGAAGCCGGCCACCTCCATCGCGTCGACGAACGGAAGCTGGCTCGTCGCCTTCGGCCCGCCTTGCGCGAACCGCGCGCCGTGGCCGGTCGTGAAGCCGATGGCGTCGGACAGATCCTTCACCAGCATCGGCACGCCGGCAAAGGGGCCGGCACGTTTCGCGCCGGCCGCTGCCTTTCGCGCGCGATCGAAATCGGTGCTGACCAGGAAATTGAGCGACGGTTGCAAGCGCTCCGCCCGCGCGATCGTCGCTTCCATCACCTCGGCCGTGTCGAGATCGCCGCGTCTTATATAGTCGGCCGTCGCCACCGCATCTAGCTGGGCCAGCGGATCGTCGAATGCCGATACGCCGGGCCGCTCGAATTCCACGCGCACCTTTTCCGCTTTCATGCTCATCTGTTCCCGCGCCTTGTCGAAAGAGCGATGACCTCGCTCAGAAATTGCTGGTGATGGTCACGCCGAGCGTGCGCGGGGCGACCGTGGTGTCGGCATAGAGGCCCGATCCGACCGTCCACTTCGTATAAGTGATGGGGTGGGTATCGAGCAGGTTCTTGGCGAAGACCGATATGTCGAGGTTGTCGCGCCGCAATCCGATGCGAGCCGCGACCAGGCTCACGCCGCCGTTGCGCCGCGTCACCGAATTGAACAGCGCATTGGCCGGATCGTCCATCAGGAAGGTCGAACTATATTGATTGTCGGCGTGGAAATAGGGGCGGAACCCACCGAAATCCGCCCGCGCCTCGTAATCGAGCGCGAACGAAAGCTGCCACGGCGCGGCATTGAGCAACTGGCCGTCGGTGACGAGGTTCCCCGATACGCTGGGGATCGTCTGGGTATATCGCGCGTCGGTGTAGCTCAGGGAAAATGCGGCGGTCAGGCCCTCGACAGGCCGGACCCGTGCCTGCGCCTCGAAGCCGCGGCTCTCGGCCTTGCCGAGATTGTCGATGTAGCTGAAGCCGCAATGGGGCAGGGCCACCTGGTTCTGGATGTTGCGCCACCGGATCACATAGGCGCTCACGTCCCACACCAGCCGGTGGTCAAACACCTCGCCCTTGGCGCCAGCTTCGTAGCTCCATACGGTATCGGAGGAATAGGTCCGCGGACTGTTCGTGCGTCCCACCAGTTGCAGGTCCGGGCCGCATAATGTGGTCACTGGGGCGTTCGCGCCGCCGGGGCGGAAACCCTTCGCAGCGGTAGCGTAGAGGCGCACATTATCGGTCGCTTCATAGGTCACGCTGAATTTGGGGAGCGTGTCATTCTGCGATGCTTTCCCGGTCGCCGCGCTGTTCCCGCCGTTGAACGGACCGCTTTGCGCGTTGGTGAAACGGAACCCCGAATGCGCCTGACGGATGCCGAGGGTGAGGGTCAGCTTCGGCAGAACCTTGAAATCGACCTGGGCGAAGCCCGCGATCTGCGTGTCCCGCGATTCATCGGTGCCGGCATAGGCCACGCCTCCGGGAAGCAGCGGCGAGCCGAGGGCGAGTTCGATCGGTACGCCGTAGAGATTCTGGATCAGGTCTCCCAGCGTCGGCGAGACGACGCTCTGGTAAGCCCGCTGCCGGGACACCTGGTAGAAGCCGCCGATTACCCAGTTGAGTCGTCCGTCGAGGCTGCGCCCCTGCACGCGCAATTCTTGCACGAACTGCTTTTGCGGGTTGGACAGATAGGTGGTGGAGGGCGCGTTCGGGCCGGTGTAGTTGCCCGTCAACACCTCCTGAATCGCGAACGTATAGTCACGATGCCCCCGCAGCCTATGGTCCAGCCATGAGGTATTGGTAATGATGCTGACGTCGCCCTGATCCCATTGCATCTTCAATGCCGGAAGCACGAAGCTGTCGTGGCTCGGATCGGTGCTGAGATATCCGCTGACGAAGCGGTGCTGATCGGGATCGGACAGGTTGCGCCAGAAGAACGCGCCCGCTCCCGTCTGTTGCTGCTGCCAGAAGATGCTGGGGGTGATGGAAAGGCCCTCGACCGGACGCCATAGCAAGGCGGCGCTGATCGCCTGCGTTTCGGCATCGTTGACGTTCCTCTCGCTGGCGCCCCCGCCATATGGCTGGTGATCGATCCAGCCGCCGTCGCGCTGGGCATAGGCGCTGAGCCGGACGGCCAGTCTGTCCTCGACGATCGGGCCGCCGGCGGCGACGCCGAACTGATAGCCCATCCCGCCCGACTGGACCGCCGACACCTCGGCCCGGGCATGGCCGCCCCATTGGTTAAGATCCGGGGACGGCGTGATGAATCGCACCGTGCCGCCCTCCGACGATGCGCCGAACAGCGTACCCTGCGGCCCCTTGAGTACCTCGATCCGCTCGAGGTCGAACACGGCCGGATAAGCGGAGCCGGCCGCCTGACCGGCGCCCAGCAACCGGACCTGGATGGGGGTGTCGTCGATATAGATCGCGGTGGGCGAGGTGCCGACGAGCGATGCGATGCCGCGGATCGCGATCGACGTCGAACTGCCTTCCCCGCTCGCGCGGCTTATGACGAGGCCGGGCGTCAGGCGGGTGATGTCGTTGACGTTCGATATCGCCAGCGAGGTGATGGCGGCCTGACCGAAGGCGGTGATGCTGGCGGGCACGGATTGTATCGACTGTTCGCGGCGCTGCGCCGTGACGACGATGTCGCCCGTTTCCCGCGCGGCCTGGGCCTTCTGCTCCTCCGTCGCGCCGCTCTGGCTCGCTTGCGCCGGCTGGCTTTGGGCGTTTGCGCCCGACGCAATACCCAGCGCGCCGAAGCCTGCCGCATACAGGAGACAAATGCGCGAAACGCTGCTCGACCTGCTCATTTAGCCGTCCTCCCCATGCGCCCCGAATAGGGTCTGTTACGATTAGGTGCGTTTATTCACCCATTCGATATATGTGAGTCAAGCTCTTCATTACTGACACATCCGCAACGAATAGATTCAGGGATGCCGCCGTTTGGGCGACGCCAACCATCATTAGGCCAGATGTCAGGCCATCCTCGGGAGTGGCGGCTGCCGCTACAAGCGCGGGATCGATCCACCGATCTGCTCTGGGCGATCGAGGCCATCCGGTGGAACGGCGTACGTGTTGTCGCCATGGTGAACGACATGGAATCTCCGCTGGCCACGTTGGCGGACTTCCCGGTGCCACCGCACGCCGGGACCAAGCGAAGCGTGACGGCGACGAAAAGCTATATCCGTAGCCTGTTCGCTGGCCTCTATCTGACGAGCTTGCTGGCCCCGGGACGGCTTCCTTTGGCTTGCTGAGGTACCCGGGCTTCCTGGCGCGACGTGGGCGCTGGACCGGGGCGTGCTGGCCGAAGCGTTAGCCGATGCGTGGCCTGTACGTCATCGGGCGCGGTGCGGCCTTTCGATCGCGGCGGAAGCGGCGCTTAAGTTGAAGGAGACGTGCGCGCTCCATGCGGAGGCGTTCAACGCCGCCGAGGTCCGCCACGGTCCGATGGCGCTGTTCGACCTGGATTTTCCGTTGCTGGTGTTCCGGCAGGAAGATGAAGCCGCCGACAGCATCGAAGTGCCCGTCGAGCTTTCACTTGTTCAAGGATATCGCGTGTTCGTGACCGGTGGTCTAGTCACCGGCGCGGTCCGTCTGGAAACTGTCGATGTGGTGCCGGTCGTCCAGCTGCTGCTCGAAATCCGGTCCTTTTGCGGAGCGGTGAACGCAGTAGCCTTGCGGCGCGGTATGGACCCAGACATCCGCCCTTGCTGCGCATCTCACGGTGATCGCGTAGTGGCGTGGAACCACCACAGCGCCGAGATACCGACGATCGCGCCGCGCTCGGCTCGCGGGCGAAATCTTTATCGATTGAGATCGGCCGAGAACCACTTTAGCCGACCGTTAACCCTGAAACTCTTTGTTCGAGATAGGGTTGACGTGCGCGATTTCGATCGCGTCGACCTTGGCGCGGTCATCACTGGACCTTCAATTCGTTCGGGTGGCTGATTGAAAGCTGCCTCGAATTCTGTGGCACGTATCGCTGCTTCTTCGGTTTAGACTGGTCAGTGGATTCGCTTTATCCGGGAACGTTCGAGAATTGTTCGACACCTATGCCCGGATCATCACGCCTTATTCGATCAACGAACAGGAGGCGATGAAGAACGGCAACGCCTCGCGCTTCTTTCGATTCTGATCGCGCCGCCGGCGATTAGTCGCGCCGGCTGCCGGTGTCGAGGAACGCACCGCTTTCCAGTCCCTGCTGGATTGCGGTCTCGTCCAACCCCCAGCCGGTAAGGATTTCCCGTGTTTGCTCGCCGATCCGGGGCGGAGCACCATATATGCCCCCCGGCGTTCGCGACAGGCGAGGAGCAGGGCGAGGGTGGTCGAGGTCGTCGAAACGAACGAGTGCGCCGCGCGCACGATTGTGGGGATGGCTACCGGCCTCATCGAGGGACAGGACCGGGGAGAAGCATGCGTCCGGGCAATCGGCGAAATGCTGAATCCATTCGTCGCGCGTGCGACGAGCAAAAATGTCGGCGAACAGCGCGCGGAGCGCCGGCCATTGCGCACGATCGTTGCGGTTGGCAAGGATTGCCGTGTTCAATCCCAGTTTTTCGACCAACGTGCGATAGAAGCGTCCCTCTAGCGCACCGATTGCGACGGACTTTCCGTCCTTCGTCCGATAGGTGGTGTAGAATGGAGCGCCGCCGTCGAGCAGGTTCGCACCTCGTCTGGCATTCAGATGCCCCGCCTGCCGCATGGCATGGAACATCGTCAATAGTCCGGTCACGCCGTCGACGATCGCGCCGTCCACGACTTGTCCTTGCCCGGATTGCTGCGCCTCGAACACCGCGCACATGATGCCGAACGCAAGATAGGCCGCGCCCCCGGCATAATCACCGAGCAAGTTGAGCGGCACCACCGGATCGCCGCCAGCTGGCCCGATCATGTCGAGCACGCCGGTTAGCGCGACATAATTGATGTCATGCCCTGCGTCCTGCGCGAGCGGGCCTTCCTGTCCCCAGCCGGTCGCGCGTGCGAAGACGAGTTGTGGCCGGCGGACAAGGCAAACTTCCGGGCCAAATCCCATTCGTTCGGCGACACCGGGTCGGAATCCCTCGATCAGCACGTCCGCTCGTTCGACCAGCTTGAGCAGCGCGGCGAGACCTGCGCGCTGTTTCAGGTCGATGGCAACCGAGCGCTTGTTGCGGTCGCGAAGGTTGAATCTGGTCGGCAATTCCAAAGCTAGATCGGCTTTTACGACGCGATCGACGCGAATGATGTCCGCGCCCATGTCGCCGAGCATCATTCCGCAGGACGGCGTGGGGCCAAGCCCGGCGATCTCGATCACTTTTAACCCGGTGAGCGGCCCCGTCACGCATCGTTCTCCCGAAAGCCGCGGCGACTTTGCCACCTATCGCACGAGTGTATTCTATGCCAATGAAGTTGCAATATTAATCGGCCGACCGTTAGAAATTTAATTGACGGCAGTTCCCACGCGATAAGGTGGGCGCAGAGATTGGCGAGCGGGCGCGCGCCGTCCCGGTGTGGGAGTGTTGCGCGCGTCGCGCGTCATGATGCTTTCGAGTATCGTCGCCTCGATCATATCACATACGCCGTCGATCGTGGCGCGCGATGGGCGGAACCACTCGATCACGCCGTTCATAGAATCAAGCAGGAACGAAATGAAGGTGATGCGGTCGACGGTCGATGAGAATTCTCCGTTCTGCACGCCGCGGTCGAAGGCGTCGAACCAGATTTGCGCATATTCCAGTCGGTTGCTGCGCGTCCGGCGCTTCATCACCGGTGGCAGATATTCATAGATGCGCAGATAGGTGTTGGCGTCGTCGCGCACGTCGAGGAAGCAGGTGATGTGGGCATGGATCATCGCGCGGAATTGCTGCGTCGCGGAGGCTTTCGGGCCGAGAGCTTCGATCTGCGCCACGATCGTCTTGGTCAGTCGTTCGATGCCCGCCATTAGCACTTCGTCGAGCAATACCTCCTTGGATGGGAAATGGTAATAGACGCTTCCCGCCTTGAGACCGCTCAGCGCCGCGATGTCGCGCAGCGAACAATCGGCATAGCCCTTTTCGGTGAAGCGCCGCGCGGCGGCGGCGAGGATCGCACCGCGCGTCACATCGCCCTTACGCTGCTTTTTCTCCCTAATCGGCGGATTCGCGTCAGCCAATGCTCTTCCTTCGATCTGTCTCCGGAGACTGTCCCTGTCTGACGGGCGCTCACAATAACTTCCATATTTCTGACGGCGGTTTGTTCGAAACTCAAGTAGCGGGTATCGATGAGTGTCAGAAATTCAGCCTTGCAGCCGTTTGAAAATATCTGATATTAACCGCTTAGTCGGACGGACGCGCGGAGCATGCCGGTGGCGGGCTTGCTCGATTCGGCGATCATGGCGCTCGCCCCATGGAGGCGCCTATCACTATTACGCCAGCCAACTGGTGTGGCGCACCGCGCCGCGCGCGCCAACCTGATGGGCATGGAAAGCTCCGCCAGCGACACGGGCGCGGACACCTCGCAGCGCGAGATCGTCGGGCAGGTAATCGCGGCAGCGGGTTCGGGTCTGAAGCCCATGTTTCGTACTGATCTAACCCGGCTCGCGCTGCCGGTTTCGCGCAGGCAGGAGTTCTCGCGCGACGCTGCGCGCAGGCTGATCGGCTGGGAATCGAAGGTATCGATCGCGGAGGGCATCGGACGTGTCGTCGCGTGGCTCGATCGGCAGCATAACTAGTCGGAGCGCTGTCGCGATGGGCCAGCGCATCCGGAGAGCGGCCCCGGATGCGCAATGGCCGTGTCACAGATTGGTGGTATAGAACGCGATGAGCTTCTCGGCCGCAGGGCCAACGAACGCCGGCTGGTCGTACAGGTCGTAGTGCGTAGCGCCGGGGACGATAAAGAGATTCTTCGTCTCCGAACGCGCCTTGGCGAACAGTTCGTAGCCATCGCGGAACGAGCCGAACGCCCCCGGTCGTCCGCCGCCGATGATGATCTGCAGCGGTTGGGTTAGCAGCTTCTCCGCGAGATGGAACGCGTCCCAGCCGAATGCTGCGCCGGTGCTGGTGATCTTCAGTTGATTGGTCGAGCCTGGATGCTGCCCGCGCGGCGTCGTATAATAATCCACTGCCTCGACCACATCGATGTCCGTGATGCCAGCCGCTTCCAGCGCCGATCTCGACGGCGGGCAATAATTGGTGATGGCGACTGCGCCGCCGCGCGCCTCGGCGGTACGCTGCCTTCCAATTCCCTCTAGCGCCGTGATCGCGGCGTCGGGCGAAAGATCGGCTTCGCGCATCACGCGGCCATAGTTCGCGCCGACCACGGTGGCGACCGCCTTGAACCGGCGCTCGGTCATCGCGGCGTTGACGGCGTAGCCGCCGCCGCCGCAGATGCCGAGCACGCCGATCCGGTCCTCGTCGACGAAATCGAGCGTGACGAGATAGTCCACCGCGCAACGGAAATCCTCCACGCGTGTCGCGGGTTCCTCCAGATACTTGCCGTCGCCGCCGCTTGCGCCCTGCGTTGAAGCATCGAAGGCAAGCGCGACGAATCCTGCCTCAACCAGTCTGGCGGCATAAATCCCCGCCGTCTGTTCCTTGCAACTGCTGATCGGATGCGCGACTACCAACGCGCGATACTTCCGCGCCGGATCGAAATCGGCGGGCAGATGAAGGTCGGCGGCGACATCCCAGGATTTGTTACGAAAAGTCACGGACTTCTTCATGTCATTCTCCAGATACCCAGCAAATCGGGCGGGTGAGTGCCGATGGGAAATAGCGCGCCGCGTGCATTATGGTTAGATTGGGTGATATGAATGCAGTCATTAGCAGGAGTTCTGAATGATCGGCGGCAGCCTGCGTGATCTGAACGCGTTCGTCGTCGTGGCGAGCGAGCGCAGCTTCACGCGCGCCGCAGCCCGCTTGGGCGTTTCGCAATCCGCGCTCAGCCAGACCGTCCGGCATCTGGAGGAGCGGATCGGTATTCGCCTGCTCAACCGTACCACGCGAAACGTATCGGCGACCGAAGCCGGTCAGCGCCTGCTGGCGCGCGTGGTTCCGGCGCTGGAGGAGATCGATCTCGGCATCGCGCAACTCGGCAACCTGCTCGACCGGCCATCGGGCACGATCCGGATATCGGCGGACGAATATGCCATCCATTCCGTCATCTGGCCCGCGCTCGAACGATTTCTGACGACATTCCCGGAGATCAATATCGAACTGAGCACCGATTACGGTCGCACCGACTTGGCGCGTGGGCATTTCGACGTCGGCGTGCGTCGCGGAAATCTGGTGTCGAAGGATATGATCGCGGTGCGGATCGCCCCGGACATGCCGATGGCCGTGGTCGGCGCGCCATCATGCCTCGATGGTCGCGCGCGTCCGAAGCGGCCGCCCGACTTGTCGGATTATCCGTGCATCAACCTCCGACTTCCCACCCATGGTGAACTGCTGCCATGGACCTTCACCAAAGCGGGGAAGGATCTGCGGGTGACCAATCCCGGCAGGTTGGTGTTCACGAGTATCGCCCAGGTCCGGCAAGCCTGTCTCGCCGGCTTTGGCCTGGCCTATCTGCCGCGAGACTATGTCGAGCCGCATATCGAGGCGGGAGAATTGATCGAGATGCTGGCCGATTGTCGCAAGACGTTCGAAGGCTATCATCTTTATTATCCGAGCCGTCGGCAACGCCCACCCGCCCTAGGCGCGCTACTGGAGACCCTGCGCTATCACGGTTAGCGCCGCCGTCGTTCGCCTACAAAATCTAACCATCGATTGAATTTTTATCGTGCCCAGAATAGACTTACGCGTCAATGGATAGACGGGACAGGGGTCAATCCATCAACAAGCCCATCGGGCGATGCTTCGATTGGTCGGACCACCCGCGAGAAAAACGGATGGCAGGGGAAAGTGATCATGGACCCTGACAATATGATCGCACGGGGAGCGTCGTCGCCCTCGATGGATGTCGCGCTACGCTATGCCGCCTTGGGCGGGCTTTTCGGTGCGGTTGGCGGGCCGAGCTTCGAGCACGAATTGCTTCGCGACCTCACGCAGATGTTTCATTTGGAATACGTGCATATCTGCCATTTCCCCGCCGAGCAGCCCCAGATGCTGTTGTCGGTAGCGGAGGACAGCGGCCGCAGCGTGCAGGAGTAGAGCGCGGTGTATCTGCAACGGCAAATGTGACAGTTCGATCCGACCATTGATGCGGGCGGCCGTTGGGACGCGACGGCGCCGATATTGACCAGGCTCGATATCGATCATTCCGAAACGCGGGAAACTGAAGCTTTTCTACGACGACAAATCGATTCATGAGCGCGTGGTGGTTTATGGCTGGGGAGCGGACGGGCTTCTCGACCTCAGCATCGTGCGCACCCACACGCGCGCGGCGCGGAGCGGTCACAGATAGGTATGATCGGGGAAATCGCCTTTCCGTTGCTGGGGTGGCATTATGCGCTGGTGAGCGAATGCCATATCGTTTCGTCGGCTTTGTCGTCGCTCGCGTTGATCGAGGAGTGCATCGCGCTGTCTGGGCACGATATACTGCGGCGTGAAGGGCAGGTGGTGGCGCGGATGTCGTACGGCATGGCCTGCGAGGGTGCCGCGCTTGACCTGTCGATCGCCTTATGAAACGCCGATCAGTTACAAGAAGCGTTTCTATCGCCGGTTCATCTCGCGGGCTTCCGCGAGGTGTTAAACTGGTATCTGCTGCAGTCTTCCGGCACCTGTTATTTGCGGGCGGCGCCACGATATCATTGAGCAGACGGCGTATCACCGCGTGACCAGTCGAGGTCACGCGGTGACGCCCCCTTTTGCCCCCGGAGGCGGACCCGATCGGGAAAACCCATTGCGCCCGCCTGATGGCGTTATTTCGAGAAGATCACATTCGCTTCGATCCGCGCATCGGCCTTGCGGATCAGCCACTTGCCGTTGACCTTTACATAATCTTCCACAACCCGCTCGAACCCAAGGCCGTTCTGTGTCCCGATCTGGCCGTAACCGTTGATGAACCAGAGCGCCCGGGCGCGATCGGTGCCGACATATTCGAACTGCGGCATTGTGCAGATATGGATGGATTTGCCCTGGCTGAGTAGTTGCTTCGCGAGATCGACGAAGCCATCCGCGCTGTTCCTCTCGAGCGGTGGGCGCGTGGCTGCGCCGTTCGGGCCACTGTTGTCCGCGAAATACAGCTCGAAATTGTCCGACATCGTCGAGCGGAGCGCCTTCCAGTCATGGCTGTCGAGCGAGCGGCAGAAAGTCAGTCGGAGATTTTTCATCTCCTCCATCGCCAGCAATCGTTCCACCCCTTTCAATTCGACCTTGGGCGGTGTCGGCACGGTCTGGGCGAAGGCAGGGATTGCGGTGCATGCAGCGAGCGCGATCGCCGCGCCGCCGCCGCAAAGATATCTTGAAAGAACGGTCATGGGCTTCTCTCCTGGGTGATTAAGAAATAGGAACGTGCGCTTCAGAAATTATACGAGAGCGAGCCGCCAACCGTGCGCGGCGGCGCCCAGATCGCATAGGTGCCGACCGGGCCGCCCTGTAATTGCACGGGCCGCGCGTTGTTAGTGAGGTTGGTCACGTAAAATTCGGCGCGCCAATGTTTGTCGGCGGTCGTGTACGATACGTTCGCGCCGACTTCAGCATAACTATTTAGCGGAAATTCCTCGCTCGCGACATTATACAGCTTGCTCGACGCATTGGCGTTGGCGGCGAACTGGATGATGCCGGAGCCGATATCGATATCGTAGCTGGTGGCGATATTGGCGGTCCATTTCGGGGAGCGCGGCATCCATGTGTCGTTCGCGCTCCTGGCGACGGTTTGCCAGCTTCCGCCGCCAACCTGCTCGAAATAAGGCGCATTGTCGAAGCGAGTGAACTTCGCGTTGAGATAGGCGCCGGATACCGATAGGCGCCACGCCGGAATCGGATGGAAGGTCATTTCCAGTTCCGCGCCATAGGTTCGCGCCTTTTCGGCGTTCACAGCCTTGGTCTGGTTGCTGAGCACGTCGACTGCGGATACCTGCATATCCTTGTAATCGTAATAGAATGTCGCGGCATTCATGGTGAACATCGGCGAGCTGTGCTTGAAGCCGATCTCATAGGCGTTGATATGTTCCGGCCTGACCAGCAGCGGCGGTGAGCCGGCATAGGTTCCGGTTTTGTAGCCGCGGCTGTACGAGGCATAGACGTTGGTCCCGGCGTCAATCTGGTAACGGATCGCCGCGCGCGGGGTGAAGCTGTTCCAGCGAAAGTTCGACGGCTCGTCGTTCGGCAGCGCCACCGGATCTCCGGTCGCACCATCGCGTAGCCTGATATCCTTGCGCTCGGTGCTGTATCGGCCACCGGCGGTCAGAAACAGGCCGGGCGTCACCTCATAAGTGCCATCGACGAAGACGGCGAAGGTTTGCGTTTTGATCCGCTGAAGATTGCCGGGCGTGGAGACGCCGAAGATGAGATTCCTCGGATCGGCATCCTGCGTCACGCCGTTATAATAATAGACACCGGAAACCCAGTCGAGATTGCCGTTCTTCCCATTAACGGTCAGCTCGTTCGAAAAAGTCTTGTAGATCTCGCTGCCGCCGACGTGAACGAGCGCAATGTCTGATTGATCAGCGTCCGCGGCGAAATCATTGCGGTCGTGACGATAGTTCACGGTGTTTTTCAACTTGAGCGAATCGCTGATTTCCCAGTCGATGATGGCGAGGCCACTGTCGCCGACGTTGCGATTGACCGGCTTGAGATCAGCGGCGGTTTCCCAAGGCTTGTGCGCCACGATCGCATGCGTCCCAGGCACGAGGTCCGGCATGGCGACGAGTAGCGCATAGCCGTCCGGATTGTTCAGCCCGAGCGCGGTGGCGTCGAACGCATAGCTATGCTCGTAGATCAGGCGCAGGCTGAACCCGTCGTTGTTGGTGAACCTGATGTCCGGGCGGATATCGAACATCCGGGCTGGAGCATCGTTGTTCGATCCGGTGACGATGTTTTTCGTATAGCCGTTAGAATGGCGATAGCTGACAGCGAGGCCCGCTGCGATATTGTCCGAGATCGGCCCGGA
This sequence comes from Sphingomonas sp. CL5.1, assembly GCF_013344685.1. Taxonomy (NCBI): domain Bacteria; kingdom Pseudomonadati; phylum Pseudomonadota; class Alphaproteobacteria; order Sphingomonadales; family Sphingomonadaceae; genus Sphingomonas; species Sphingomonas sp. CL5.1. Next base: position 3,496,223 of record NZ_CP050137.1, on the reverse strand, counting down.
GAGATAGCCGGAGAGCTTCAGGTCATTGAATTCGCCGTAACCGACCTTGAAACGCCCGGTGAGCGTGTCCGATGGCCCGGACGTGGTGATCAGGATCGCGCCACCGGTCGAATTGCGGCCGAACAGGGTGCCCTGTGGCCCTTTCAGCACCTGCATTCCATTGACGTTGGGCAGATCGAAATTCATGCCGCGCGTATTGGGAAGATAGGCCCCGTCCAGATAGACCGGGACGCTGGCGTCGAGCGCGCCGCCGATCACCAGCGTGCCGATGCCGCGCAGCGTCGGCATGAAGACGGGGGCCTGCCCCTCGAAACGCAGGCTCGTCACCGATTTGCCGAGATCGAAGACCGAGTTGATCTGCTTGACGTCCATCTCGTCCGTACTCACGGCGTTCACCGAGATTGGGACGTCGACCAGCCGCTCCGAGCGGCGCTGCGCCGTGACGACGACATCGTCCCCGCTGACCGGCGCGCTGGTCGCCTGCGTTGCCTTGTCGGCCACGGCCGCGGGAGATTCGGCGAGCGCCTGATCGGAACAGATCAATATGGCGGTGCCACAGAGAAGTGTGGAAATTTGCACTATATGCCCCTCCGGAATATCATTATTTTATAATATTGTGGGTATCAGGTGTTCCCTGCTTCCAATTGTTCTCGAGGCGGTTGTTGGACGGGTGGCCCATTCAAGTCGCGCGAACCTGTAAAGCGTTTAGTATTATTGTCATTGATGGCTTGTTTAGACCCTTCGGTCTGCCCCCATCGGTAGGGACAGCGCCGCAAGCCGGTATGTCCCCAACGTTGGGGGCATCGGCCGCTATTGGCCAATGTTAACCGCGTTGATCAGAGGTTTCGGCCGGCTACTCGTTGGAATCGATGCGCTGAAAACGGCGCAACGCGGCCGGCCCGCGCCTGATGGACGCGACTTGAGGAGAGATTGATGGCGGGTATCGAGGGGCGTTCGATCGTCGTGACGGGCGGCGCCAGCGGGATCGGCGAGGCCGCCGTCCGGCTGTTCGCCGCGCATGGCGCGCTGGTGACGGCTGCCGACTTCAATGTGGAGCGCGGCACGGCGCTGGCCGATGAGCTGGACCGGCAGGGGCTGAACGTCCAGTTCGTCCGCGCCGATATCTCGCGTGAGGAGGATGTCGCGGCGATGGTCGAGGCGGCGGAGCGGCGCTACGGGCGGCTCGACGGCGCGTTCAACAATGCCGGCATCGCCAACGCGCCGGGCCTGCTCGCGGACATGACGTTCGCGGAGTTCCAGCGGGTGTTCGGCGTCAATGCCTTCGGCACGTTTCTGTGCATGAAATATGAGATCCAGGCGATGTTGCGCGTCGGCGGTGGGGCGATCGTCAATACATCGTCGGTCAGCGCGCTGATCTACGACAGCCAGCTCGCCGCCTATTCCGCCTCCAAGCACGCCATCACCGGGCTTACCCGCGCGGCGGCGGCGGAATATGGCGAGAGGAACATCCGGGTGAACGCGATCGCCCCGTCCGCGACGCGCACGCCGCTCTACATGGAATATGTCGCGGCGAACCCGGACTATGTGAAGACGCTGGAGGACAAGCACGCCCTGCGCCGCGCCGCCGAGCCGGTGGAGCAGGCACGCGCGGCGATGTGGCTGCTGTCCGACGAGCCGTCGTTCGTCACCGGCGTCACCCTGCCGGTGGACGGCGGCTACACGCTTTACTGAGCGATTCCGCAAAACAGAACCAGGGAGAGTTTTATGAAATCCGCGACATTCCTGTCGATCAGCGCCGGACTCGCGGCGGTCGCCACCTCGATGCCGGCCGTCGCCCAGACCGCCGACGCCGCGCCGGCCGCCGTCGCCGATATCATCGTCACCGCCAACAAGCGCGAGCAGAAGCTTTCCGACGTCGGTTCGACCGTCGCGGTGCTCGGCGGCGACGCGCTGGCGGCGCGACAGATCAATGACCTCAAGGATATCGCGCAGGCCGTGCCCGGCCTGTCGTTCGCCAATTCGGAGAACGGCACGCCGATCCTCACGCTGCGCGGCGTCGGGTTCATCGAATCCTCGCTGGCGGCCTATCCGACCGTCTCGGTCTATGTCGACGAGGCGCCGTTGCCGTTCGGGGCGCTGGCGGTGCATTCGGCCTATGACCTTGAGCGGGTCGAGGTGCTGAAAGGACCGCAGGGCACGTTGTTCGGCCAGAACTCCACCGGCGGCGCGATCAACTTCATCGCCGCCAAGCCGACCGACGAGCTTTCCGCCGGGGGCAACCTCACTTATGGCCGGTTCAACGAGGCCAATGGCGAGGCGTTCGTCAGCGGCCCGCTCAGCAGCACGCTCAAGGCCCGTGTCTCCGGCCGCGTCGAGACGATGGACGGCTGGCAGATCAGCAACAGTCGCCCGAATGACCGCAACGGCAAGGTGCGCAATTACATGGGCCGCCTGCTGATCGACTGGGAGCCGACGTCCGGCGCGCGCTTCAGCCTCAACGTCAACGGCTGGAAGGACAAGAGCGATACCGAGGCGCCGCAATATATCGGCTATGTCCAGCAGAACCCGATCGCCAACCCGATCATCCCCACCGTGCCCTTTTCGCCGGCCACGCCGCGCGCGGCCGACTGGGGCGGGCCGGTGGCGGGCTTCGTGCCGTTCGGCGACAGCGATTTCTGGCAGGCGTCGCTGCGCGGCGACATCGACCTTGCCGATCACGTCACGCTGACCTCGCTCACCTCTTACCTGCAATTCAACCAGCGGCAGGGTGCGGATCGCGACGGCCTGCCCTATACGGTGAACGACCTCATCAGCGACGGCTCGATCCGCAGCTTCTTTCAGGAATTGCGGCTGAGCAACGGCGCGTCCAGGCCGTTCCGCTGGGTGGTCGGCGGCAATTATTCCAATAACAAGGTCGATCAGGTCGCCGATTTCGATTATCGCTATACGTCGGTCAACGAAACGGTGTTCACCGTATTCGGTTACAACCTCGATCGCGCGCATTACAGCAATTACCAGAAGCTCACGAGCTTCGCCTTTTTCGCGAACGGTGAATACGATCTTGCCAGCACGCTGACCTTCAAGGCCGGCGCGCGCTACACCAAGGCGCAGAGCAGCGCGACGATCTGCAACACCGATCTGACCGGCGACCCGAAGGGAACCGGGCCGTTCCTCTACGATGTGGTGTTCGGCGGCGCCTATGGCACTTTCCATGCCGGGGATTGTTTCGCGGGCAACGATCTTGGCGCGACGATCAACGGCGTGCCGCCCGGCGCGCCGGGCCAATATAAGGATACGCTGACCGAGGATAACGTCTCGTGGATGGCGGGCCTGGATTACAAGCCGCGGCCCGGCCTGCTGTTCTATGCCAACGTCAGTCGCGGCTACAAGGCGGGCAGCTTCCCGGCGGTGTCGGCGACCAGCTTCGTCCAGTATCGCGCGGTGAAGCAGGAATCGGTCACCGCATATGAAGCGGGCGCCAAGGCGTCGCTGCTCGACGGCGCGTTGCAGGTGAATGCCGCCGGCTTTTATTATGATTATCTGAACAAGCAGCTTCGCTCGAAGGTGCAGTCCTTCTTCGGCATCCAGGATGCGCTGGTCAACGTGCCGAAATCGTCGATCAAGGGCTTCGAACTGGAGTTCACGTTGCGTCCGACCCATGGGCTGACTTTCGCCAACGGCTTCACCTGGCTCGACGCGAAGATCGATCGCTTCACCGGGATCAGCGGCGGCGGGCTTCCAGCCGACTTCGCCGATACGCGGATGCCGTTCGCGCCGAAATATCAGCTTTCCTCGAACCTCGACTATGAATTCCCGATATCCGACCGGCTGAAGGCGTTCGTCGGCGCGAGCGCGAACATGCGTTCGGATACGATCGCGGTGGTCGGCGGCGACGTGAATGCCGCGAACGCGATCCCGTCGACCTTTAAGTTGCAGGGCATCGACGGCTATGTGCTGGTCGACGCCCGCGCCGGGATCGCCAGCGCGGACGGCCGGTGGCGGGTGTCGGTGTTCGGCAAGAATATCTTCAACCAATATTATTGGAACAACGCGATCACGTCGTCCGACGCTGTGGCGCGGTTCGCCGGGATGCCCGCCACCTACGGCGTCAGCCTGTCGTTCCGGCTGTAGCGGCGCCCCTTCGCATCACAATCAATCGGCCAACCGTTCGATTTTTCGCCGGACCTGCGTGACATTCGCCCGAAAGGGGTTACAATGCGGATGCCGGCACGAATATGCGGCGGAGAGGATGCGATGGCGCAAGGCATCGGAGCAGCTATGCGGGTCAACCCCGTCGTCGATCTGACGCCCGCGATGGGCGGCGCTTACGATCGGCTTTTCGGCGCGATCGGCCGCAGCGATCTGCAACGTGAGTTGCTGGCCTTCCTCGACCAGATATGCGGGGCGGATTCGCTGCACTTCTTCCGGCTGGAGGATGGCCGGCCGGATATTTCCTGCGGTCTCAGCCTTCACGATCGCAACGCCGCGCGGCAGCAGGCGCAGGTCTATATGGCGCGCGACCTATGGCGCGACGACCGTGAGATGGGGGAGGGCAGCCGGCTGCAATGCGAGCTGCCGACCTTCTACCGCATGGCGACCTGCGACGCGCCGACCAGCGACCTGCGCGATTTCTACCGCAGCCAGAAGCTGATCGAGCGGCTGATGATATGCGGGCGGACGGCGGGCGGCGTCATCGGCTTCAGCGTGATGCGATCCGCCTCGCGCAGCGTGACGGCGGTCGACAATCTGCCGGGCATCGACCGCGCGTTTTCCAGCCTCTTCCCGATCGTCGCCAAGCATGTCGAGATCGTCGGCCAGAGCCGGCGGCTGGTCGAATCGCTCACGACGCTGCCGCTGATCGAGCAATATCTCTCGCTGAACGAAGTCGGCCTGTCGCATCGCGAGATGCAGGTGGCCGCGCGCCTGCTCTACGGGCTGAGCGCGAGCTGCGTCGCCAGCGATCTCGGCATCAGCACGGAGACGGTCAATACGCACCGCAAGCGGCTCTACGGGCGGCTCGGCATCGGTTGCCATCATGAACTGCTGCTATGGTATCTGCGGCATTGCGGTGACGTGGCGCTCGGCTTCTCCGGCCCCAGCATCGCCCTGTCCTGACGGCGCGCGGCGCGCCCTTGTCCCCCAGCGTGGGGATTGTTGCCGGCCCCCTCGCTCCATAGCCTTTTCCTCAAACAGAGGCCGTTCGCGCGGCCCGCAATTGAGGATGACCGGAAATGGGCAGACTACCCGCTGGCTTTGAAGATCTTGAGATATTCGTCGATTATTGGGACGTTCCCACCTCCAACGATCGCTGGAACCGTCGCGCGGGCGCCGAATACAAGGACATCGTCCGCTTCTACGAGGCGATGACCGCCCGGATGGAGGAGGCCACCGCTTATGTCGAGCAATATCCGCTCGACGACATGCCCGACGACGTCGCCTGCCTGTTCCGCCTGCTGCTCGCGCTGATGCAGGCGGCGATCGCTGTCGAGCTGCATCAGGCGTCGCGCGTGCCTTACTCGCCCTGGCCGCACACGCTGAAGATCGGGAGCGGCCTGCAACCCTATGGTTGAGCGGTCGCCAGGACATTTCGGATATTGGGAGAGTTGACGTGAATGAACTGAGCAAGATCAGCCCGAGGCTCGCGGACCTTGTCGGCGTCTCGGGCGGCCCGATGCCGGCCAGCCTCTATACCGATCCCGAGCAATATGAGCTGGAGCGCGAGCGCATCTTCCGCCGCGCGTGGCTGATCGCGGGTCGCGAGGAGCGCATTCCCGAACCGGGCCAGTATTTCGTCAAGGAAATCCCGGTGCTCAACGTATCGGTGATCGTCACCCGCGCGAAGGACGGCAAGATCCGCGCCTTCCACAATGTCTGCTCGCATCGCGGCAACCATGTCGTGATGGACAAGGAGGGCAAGGCGAGCCGCTTCACCTGCCGCTATCATAGCTGGACATACAAGAACACCGGCGAACTGATCGGCGTGCCCGACGAAGGTGGCTTCTTCGATTTCGACAAGAAGAAATGCGGGCTGACGCCTGTGGCGTGCGACTTATGGGACGGCTGGATCTTCATCAACCTCCAGCCGCAGCCGGAAGTGACGCTGAAGCAATTCCTCGGCCCGTTCGGCGAGCAGTTCGCCAATATCCCCTATCCCCACGCCGACAATTGCCTGATCCTGACCGGCGAGATCAAGGCGAACTGGAAGTGCCTCGCCGACAATTTCAGCGAATTCTACCACATCCAGTCGATCCATCCGAAAACGCTGGCGCCGGTCTATGCCGGCAAGGAAAATCCGTGCAGCCGGCCGATCGACGCCGGCTCCTTCGGGCCGCATCGCTCGCTCGCCGGGTGGCTCAACACCGGCTACGCCCCGCCGGCGAACTGGACGGTGGTGCGCTGGCTCTATCCCGCGAACCAGACGGTGACGGGAACGCAGCAGGAAGGGCAGGTGAACCCGCTCGCCGAGCATCCGCGCGTCAATCCCTCGAAACGCGCGGACTGGTCGAGCGACGTCAACTGGATCTTCCCCAACTGGCACATCCAGATTTCGGCGAGCCGCTTCTGGACGCACGAATTCTGGCCGCGCACCCGCAACACCTCGTCGTGGGAGGCGCGCTTCTATCAGCCCAAGGCGTCCAGCGTGCGTGAACGGTTGCAACTCGAACATTTCACCGCGACGATCGCCGACGCCTTCCTTGAGGATCTTGCGAATATCGAGAGCACGCAAAGCGGGATGGAATCCGGGGCGAAGTCGTTCGTCTATCTCCACGAAGGCGAGGTTCTCGTCCGCCATTCGCTGGAGCAGGTCGATAAATGGACGCGCTCCGCGAGGGTCGCCGACGCGTTGAGCTGACAAATACTGACTCCGCCGGCTTTGGCACGGCGGCGAGCGTCCGAAGAGTGATCGAGCATATCAAGCGCGATCCCTTTTCGGGCGCTCGCCGCTGTGCCGCGCGTGTTTGATTTCCTCTGGTTCGTCGATCTTCGACATCTTCGCCCTCATTCGATTCTCTCGAAACCGCTGTTCCGAAATGATCACTTGGTTTCGAAACAGGCGGGGATAGCTGTTCAAGGCATCGAATATCGGTGCGGCGAACCGCCAATGCCGATGACCACAAACGGAGAGTTCGGCATGCAATCCAATTTCCTCAGCGATGAGCAGGCGACATGGCTGGAGACGGTCAATCGTTTCATGGATAGCGAGGTGACGGTCGAATATGTCCGCGAATGCGACATGCACCGCAACTATCCCTATGAGGCGTATGAGAAGATCGCCAGACAGGGATGGCTTGGGCTTCTTTTCAAGGAAGCGGATGGCGGCGCCGGCGGCAATATTTTCGATTATACGCTGATGGCGGAGGGGCTGGGCAAGTTCGGGTTCGACTTCGCTGCGGCTATCCTCGTCCCGACCTTCACCGCGATGAACATCGCCAAATTCGGCACCGCCGAACAGAAGGCGAAATATATCCGGCCTTTCATCGACGGGAAGATCCGTTTCTCGGTGTCGATCTCCGAGCTCGGCGCCGGTTCCGACGCGGCGAGCACCAGGACGCGGGCGCGGCGCGACGAAAATGGCGACTGGATCGTCACCGGCCAGAAACTATGGTGTTCGGGCGCCGCCGCGACCGACGTGGTCATCGCGATGCTCGTCCGCACCGACCCCGATGACAAGCACGGTGGTCTTTCGATCCTGTTGATCCCGAACGACACGCCGGGCCTCGTCATCAACAAGCTGCCGACGTTGTCGCGCCATGCGACCGGCACGACCGAGATCTTCCTCGACGAGGTCAAGGTGCCGGGCGATGCCTTGCTCGGCAAGGAGGGTGAAGGCTGGAAGATCATCGTCGAGCATCTCGAACTGGAGCGCTGCTCGGTGGCTGGCGCCTATACCGGCAATGCCCAGACGGCGGTGTCAAAGGCCGTGCAATATGCCCATGAGCGCGAGCAGTTCGGCCGCCCGATCTGGGACTTCCAGGTGCTCCGCCATATGCTGGCCGACTGCCAGACGCAGGTCGATGCCGCCCGCCTCCTCGTCTATCGGGCGGCGGCGATGCTGGCGGCGGGCCTTCCCGCGAGCCGCGAAGTGTCGATGGCGAAGCTCTACGGCTCGGAGACGCTCAAGCATTGCGCGTTGACCGGCATGCAGGTGCTGGGCGGCCACGCCAACCTGCCCGAGGCGGACATGGAGCGCTATCTGCGCGAAAGCGTCCAGTCGACGATCGGCGGCGGAACCTCGCAGATCCAGAAGACCATCATCGCCAGGTCGATGCGTCTTTGATCGCCGGAACCTCAGGGAAGGGCATCGCCATGAGCCTCATCAACAATCGTATCGACCAGACCTGCGACGAGCTGGAGGTCGGCCAGATATTCCGCTCGGGCGGACGCACCGTCACCGAAACGGACGTGGTCAATTTCTGCGCGCTGACGGGCAACTGGATCGAGATCCACTCCAACACCCATTATGCCGTCAGGACACGGTTCGGCCGACGCCTGGTGCAGGGGTCACTGACCTATGCGATCGTGACCGGGCTGATCCAGTTCGGCCTTGGCATCCAGGCGAATTACGGCATCGACAACATGCGGTTCCTCGCGCCGGTCGATATCGGCGACACCATCTACGCGGTGTGCGAAGTGATCGGGAAGAAGGAGAAGGACGACAAATACGGCGTCATCAAGTTCCTGATGAAGGCGGTCAATCAGGATGGCGTCACGGTCCAGCAGGCCGAATGGAGCCTGCTGATGCTGCGCAGGCGCGAGGATCTCGACGCGTTGATCGCGGCGTCGCTGCCCGACCTCAAGGACTGAACGGATGTCGCCGAAACCCGTGGCCGCGATCGTCGGGATGGGGGATGCCTATGCCTCCGGCGACGATCGCAAGGACCCGCTGCAACTGGCCGTCGAGGCGACACGCAACGCGCTCGCCGATGCGGGGATCACGAAGGACCGGATCGATGCGGTCTATACCGGGCGCTCGCCCTGGGCGGACAAGAGATCGCAGTGGAGCAACATCTTCATCTCGCACATGCACATGCCGGTCCGTCGTAACAGCGAGATCACCCTGCACGGTGCCGGCCTGACGGCGACGCTGGCCGTCGCCGCCGAGATGATCGGCGCCGGTCAGGCCGATTATGTCCTGTGCCTGCAAAGCGACGCAACCGAGCTGTTCGTGGACGCCGTCGCGATGGGCGCGGAGGCCGACGCCGAGCCACAGGTCGAAATTCCTTATGGCGCACCGATCCCCGCGCTCTATGCGCAGGCGGCCTGTCGCTATCTTCACGAATTCGGCGTGACCGAGGAGGCGCTCGCGGACGTGGCGGTCGCCAACCAGCGCTGGGGGGCGCGTCACCCCCGCGCGGCCAAGGCGAGATTCGGCGAGATCGACCGCGCCACGGTGCTCTCGTCCCCCTATGTAGCCACCCCGCTACGGCGCTGGATGTGCTCGACCTGGGGCGGCGGCACCGGCGGCGCGGTGATCGTGACGTCGGTCGAACGCGCCCGGGAGGTCCGAAATCCGATCTACCTGCTGGGTTACGGGTCAGCGACGACGCACGAATATCTGACCGATCGCATGAACATGCGGACCTGCAAGTTTCCGCAACTCGGCCCGATGCCCAATCTGGTCCACACGGCGACGGCGGTTGCCGCCGACGAGGCGTTCGCCATGTCGGGCCTGTCGCGGGAGGATGTCGACATGGCGCAGATTTCAGTGAATTTCGCTCACATGGGGCCGATCATCATGGAGGACTTGGGCTTCGCGAGGAAAGGACGCGGCATCGATCTCTATCGCGAAGGACGCACGGGGATCGACGGCGATCTGCCCACCGACACCAACGGTGGCTGGCTCTCGTTCGGTCAGCCGGGAATCTCCTGCAACATGGACAGCATCGTCGAGGCGGTGCGGCAGCTTCGCGGACAACCGCTGGGGCTGGCGCCCGCGCGGCGGCCCAAGACCGTGCTGGTCCAGGGCGCGGGCGGGATGCTGGCGGCCGGTAGCGTGTTGCTGCTCTCCACCGGCAGTTGATGACGGAGCGATAGCGATGACGCGAACGCAATTGCATGAGGGCTGGCCACAGCCATACCGGCTCCTCGACGCCGAACCCTATTGGGAGGGGCTGGAAGCGGGCGAGATTCGATTTCAACATTGCGCCGCCTGCGACCAGCCGGTGTGGCCGGCCCATTCGGCCTGCCCGCATTGCAACGAGATCAGGCTCGAATGGCGACAGTCCGCCGGGCACGGCGCGCTCTATTCCTTCAGCACCGTGATGCGCGGGCCGACGCCGAGCTTCGCATCGATCGCGCCCTATTCGGTCGGTTTCGTCGAGATGGACGAGGGCTATTATCTGTTCGCCCAGATCGACGCGCCGCCGGAATTGCTGAAGATCGGATTGCGCGTCGAGGCGCGAATGATCCGGCGCGGAGGGCAGCGATTGCCGGTCTTCGTGATCGCCTGAGATGTCCTGGCGCGGCGCGGGGATTGTCGGTCGCCGGTCGAGCGTGCTCGGCCTGTTCGAGCTGCTCGAACCGCCACTTCGAAAATCGCAAATTGGCGGCTGGCATTATCCGACCTAGCCATATCGCGCCGATGGGCGAACCCGATCCGGGGCGGAAGGAGCGGATGTCGTGGAGGAAATTGCGGGCGCGTCCAATCAGACCGTCGATTTGCTGCGCCATGTCGCCAAAATCGCCAACGGCGATCTTCAGCCCCGCGACATCGAGGCTGTTCGGCGTCTGCTCCTCGATTGTTTCGTCGTTTCGCTATGGGGCAGCACCCGTCCCGCGGCGCGGGAGCTTGCGCAATGGTCGGCGCGCTTCGCCGGCACTGGCTCCAGCTGGGTGCTCGGCGGGAAGTGGCGCGCCGAGCCGTCCGTGGCGGCGCTCGTTTTCGGCACCGCCGGGCACAGCTATGAACTGGACGATACCCATGACGAGACGGCCAGCCATCCCGGTTGCGTCGTGATCCCCGCCGCGCTCGCGGTGGGGGCCGCCACGGGCGCTTCGCAGGCGGAGCTCTTTCGCGCCATTGCCGCCGGCTATGAAGCGATGGCGCTGATCGGATGCGCGGCCGGCGGCATGGACACCGTCCATAACGGCTTTCACCCGACATCGGTGTTCGGCTCGTTCGGCGCCGCGACGGCCTGCCTCAGCCTCTATGCCTTCGAGCAGCGCAAGCCGGTGGATGAGGAGATGCTGGCGACCGCCTGGGGTCATGCGCTGTCGCAAGCGTGCGGTTCGATGCCATTCTCGGTCGAATCGCGCGGCGGCGAGGTGAAACGGCTCCACGCCGGGCTCGGCGCGCGCAACGGGGTGCTGGCGGCGCAATTCGCGCAGCTGCCGGCCATGACCGCGCCGCATCGGTCGGTCGACGGCACTTACGGCGTCGCCGGCATGTTCGGCGGCGCGCCGAGGCAGGTGACGCCGGGCGAGGAATTTCAGATCCATGTCATCAGCCTCAAGCCTTATTCTTGCTGCCGCCTGTTTCATTCGACGATCGACGCGCTGGCGCGGATCACCGACGATTTCAGCGTCGCGACCGATGATATCGCGGATATCCTGATAACCGGGCCACGGTTGATCGCCGACCAGCATATGACGCCTGCCCGGTCGACCATGACCGCGCAATATAGCTGCCCCTATGTCGTCGGCGCGACGCTGGCCTACGGGCCGACCCGCTATGATGTTTATGGAGAGGATTTCCTGGACGATCCGGCGATCCTCGACATTGCCGCCAAGGTCCGGTTCGAGATCGACGCGGAGCTGGAGCGCAGATATTATCCCAAGCAGTTCGCGACGAGCGCGACGATCCGTTTCAACGACGGCACGACGCGGACGGCGATGGTGGTCGACAGTGTCGGCACCACGCGCAACCCGATGAGCCGCGCGCAGATACTGGCGAAAGGCGACGGACTGGCGCTTCGGGGCGATTTGCCGTCAGGCGCCGCGCTTGCCGACGCGATATGGGACGATTCTCGCGACGCCGCCGCATTGCTGGCGGCGGTCACGGGAAATGCGGCGTGAAGGGCCGGTTGCCGGGCGTCAGGATATAGCCGTCAACCTGCTCAGAAAATGATCGGCGACCGGATTGAGCGGCCGGTTGCGCGCGACGGCGATCTGGATGACGCGTCGTGCCCAGGTTTCGTCCAGGCCGACGCTGGAAACATTTTCAGAATGCTCGCGGCTCAGCATCCCTTCGGGCAGGATCGCGACGCCGAAGCCGTCGCACACGAGATTGACGGCCAGGCTGGGACTCTTGACGCTGACGCGGGGATCGAAACGGACGCCCGCACGCTTCGCGGCCGCCGCGAACGCCCCGGTCAGCGCCTTCAGCGCGACGATATTTTCCGACATCAATTCGCCGAACCCGATGCTGCCACGCCGGCTAAGGGGATGGGATTTCGGAACGATCACGACCAGCCTGTCCTCGCGGAACGGCAGGATGTGCAACCCCTCGAGATCGAGCCGTGCTTCCTGGGCGAACACGCCGATGTCCGCGTCGCCCCGCCCGACCATCTCGACGATCTCGCCATTCTCGACTTCGTGCACATCCAGCTCGACCAGCGGGAAATCGCGGGCGAAGCCGCTGAGTTCGCCGGTCAGGAAGGGATCGATGATCGAGCGGGCCGATGCGATGGTGACCTTGCCTTCGCGACCGTCGTTGAACGCCGCGATTTCCGCGCGCAGCGCTTCGATGCTGCCGACGATATCGCGCGCGTGGCGCAGCACCACGGCGCCCGCGGCGCTTGGCACGACGCCTTTCGCGCTGCGATCGAGCAGTTCGATTCCGGCGATCGCCTCCAGATCCTGGATGCGCTTAGTCGCGGTCGACGGCGCGATGTTCTCCCGCGCGGCGGCGCGCCCGATCTGCCCCTCCTCCACGACCGATACGAAGAGTCGCAGGGTGAAAAGATCGATCCGACGGATCAGATGTATCTGATTGAACTGCCCATTTTTCGACGCCTTCGGTTTGGGCCTGCACCGACCTTCAGCTATGTCGGCAAAACCGCTTCTAGAGTGCCGCGTCCCCGACGTCAGCATCGCTAAAGCGTTCCCCGGTAGTCGGTGGTTCTTTTTGTCGATGCCAGCACAAATGAACTTCGGCGCGTCCTCCAGTCCCGGATGGCGGGCGTGCATCGTGCATCGCGCCAAGCGGGCTGAACAGGTCGGTTAAATTCGTTATTGAGAATCAATATCATTATAGATATGGCAACCCAATCGCCGTGGGAGCCATCCATTGTACCGCTATCTTGATCGCCCGATCGACACGCTCCATCGCCATGACCGCCTGCTGATCGCGTCGATGCGGCACTGGGTCCGCGCGGTCGCGGCCGGGCGCTGCCCGTGCGCCGCCGGGGCCGCCGCTTTCCGCTACGAGGGCGTGGAGCCTGCCTTGCCCGACTTCAACATGGCGATGGCGGTCCTCAACGCCGAGGCATTGGTCAGGCTACGGTTCGCGCCGCCCTGTGCCGGGGCGGTCGGTGATGACGAGGCGCGGCTGCTCGCCCTGTTCGCGACCGGCGTGGACGGGACGGGATCGCAGGTCCGGCAACTCGCCAGCCAGTTCGTTCAGCCGCACGCGGCTGGCACCCTGGCGACGGCGGTATCGCGCGTCGCGGCGGTCCTCGCCGCGATCGACCCACGCGACGCCATCATCCCATCGGACGAGGCGCGGCCGTGACCATGCACTTCACCGACGGGCGGCTTCCGCCCCATGCCAGCTTCCATGCCCAGAACGTGCTGTGGGTGCGCCATTGGAACGAGCATCTGTTCAGCTTCGCGCTGGCGCGCCCGGCCAGCTTCCGCTTCCGCTCTGGCGAGTTCGTGATGCTCGGCTTGCCGGTCGAAGGGCGGCCGCTGCTGCGCGCTTATTCGATCGCCAGCCCGTCATGGGCCGAGGAACTGGAATTCCTGTCGATCAAAGTCGCGGACGGCCCGCTCACCTCGCGGCTTCAGGCGATCGCGCCGGGCGAGCAACTCTATCTCGGCCGCAAGCCGACCGGCACGTTGGTCAGCGACGCGCTGCTGCCGGGCCGGCGCCTGTTCCTGTTCTCGACCGGCACCGGCCTCGCGCCGTTCCTCAGCATCATCCGCGATCCCGAAATCTACGACCGGTTCGCGCAGGTCGTAGTGGTGCACAGCGTCCGGCGGGTGAGCGACCTAGCATGGCGCGACACGCTGACCGCGCAACTCGCCGACGATCCGCTGGTGCGCGATCAGGCGCTGCTCCAGCTTCATTACCTGCCTACCGTCACGCGCGAGCCGTTCCACACGCAGGGCCGGATCGGCAACCTGCTCGACAGCGGCAGACTGTTCAGCGCGAGCGTGGCGGGGCCGCCACGGCTCGATCCCGGCATGGATCGGGTCATGTTGTGCGGATCGACCGCGATGATCCGCGAATTCGCCCAGCGCCTCGCCACCCTCGGCTTCACCGAGGGCGCCGTATCGCGGCCGGGGCAGTTCGTGATCGAGCGCGCCTTCGTCGATTGAAGCGGGATCTGGCGTCGGGCTGACCGTTCGGCGACGGAACCATGCCGCGCAGGATTCGCGATTAACTATCATTAGCGTATAACCAAAAGGGAAAAGACATGATCTACGGCAGTACCAACAATGCGGGCGCCGTGCGAATGGCCTTGTCCGGCGTGGCATTGCTGGCACTCGCGGTCGCCACGTCGGCCGCGGCACGCCCGCTGGAGGATGCGCAACCGGCGGCGGCCGCCGGTGACGACGGGCAGGCGCGCGACCCGATCGTCGTGACCGGCACGCGCATCCCCACTCCAGCGAGCGAGGTGCCCGCCACCGTCACCGTGATCGACGCCGGCCAGATCGCCGATCAACTCGCCGGCGACATCAAGGACCTCGTGCGCTTCGAGCCGGGCGTCAGCGTCCGCCGCGCGCCAACCCGCTTCGGCGCGGCGTTGGGCGCGACCGGCCGCGACGCCAATTCCGGGTTCAACATCCGGGGGCTGGAGGGCAATCGCGTGCTGATCCAGGTCGATGGCGTCCGCGTGCCCGACGGTTTCGAATTCGGCGCGCAATCGGCGGGACGGGGGGATTATGTCGATCTCGGCATCGTCAAGTCGGTGGAGATCCTGCGCGGCCCGGCTTCGGCGCTTTACGGGTCGGACGGCCTTGCCGGCGCGGTCAGCTTCACCACCAGCGATCCGGCCGATTTCCTGAAGGACAGGGATTATGGCGGCCTCGCGCGTGCCGCTTATGATTCGTCGGACGACCAGTTCGCCGAGACGGGGATCGTGGCCGGCCGGTCCGGGCAATGGTCGGCGATGATCGCCTACACCCGCCGCGACGGCCATGAATACAAGACCGACGGATCGAACGACGCGCCCAACGCCAGCCGCACGGCAGCGAATCCGCAGGACACGCGATCGAACGCGGTGCTGGGCAAGATCGTCTGGGCGCCCGACAACCACAATCGCATTCGCCTGACCTACGACCATTATGACGATCACGTCGCCACCGATGTGCTGAGCGGCATCGCCGTCCCGCCGTCGCCGCCCGCCGTCCTGCCCGCCACCGCCGTGATCGGCCTGACCGCGCGCGACCGCACCAGCCGCGACCGCGCGGCGCTCGACTGGCGCTGGCAAGGCGACGGCTTCATCGACTTCGCGCAGCTGACCGGCTGGTATCAATGGGCGAAGAACCGGCAGTTCAGCGCCGAGGATCGCAACACCGCCGCCGATCGCACCCGCATCAACACGTTCGACAACAGGGTCTGGGGCGTCAGTGCCGAATTGCGCAGCGCGTTCACGGCCGGCGGCATGGTCAACACGCTGGCCTATGGCGGCGATTTAAGCGTGACCCGGCAGAGCGGCATGCGCGATGGCACCGTGCCTTCGCCGCCCGACGTGTTCCCGACCCGCGCCTTCCCGCCGACCGACTATACGCTGGGCGGCGTCTATCTCGCCGATACGGTCGAACTGCTCGGCGGCGCCCTGCGCCTCTTTCCGGCGGTGCGGTTCGATTATTACAAGCTGACGCCCAAGCCCGACGCGCTTACCCCGGCGATGCCGAGCGCGAGGCAGGACGGCTCCCGCGTGTCGCCCAAGCTGGGCGCGCTGCTGTCGATCGCGCCGGGCGCCAACATCTTCGTCAACTATGCGCAAGGGTTCAAGGCGCCGTCGCCGACGCAGGTGAACCAGTTCTTCTCCAACCCGGCCTATGGCTATACCTCGGTGCCGAATCCCGATCTGCGCCCCGAGACGAGCGAGACATGGGAAGCCGGCGTCCGCATCGGCAGCGATGCGATCCGCTTCGCCGCCACCGCGTTCACCGGCAGCTACAAGGGCTTCATCGACCAGGAGGTGGTGGGCGGCAGCTTCACGCCGGGCGATCCGGCGGTGTATCAATTCATCAACCTCAACCGCGTCCGCATCAAGGGGGCGGAAGGCAGCCTGACGCTGGCGGATACGCGCGGCTTCTCCGGGCGAATGGCGATCAGCTATTCGGAAGGGACCGTCACCGATCCGGATGGCGTGAAGTCGCCGCTCGCGTCGATCGATCCGCTCAAGCTCGTCATGGGCGTCGGCTATGACGATCCCGGCAAGAGGTTCGGCGGCCAGCTCGTGATGACCCATTCGGCGCGGAAGGAGGCGAGCGACGCCGTCGGCGTCTGCGGCGGCGCGCCCTGTTACCGGCCCGGCGCGTTCACCATCCTCGATGCGACCGCCTATCTGAAGCTGGGCGAGATGGTCACGGTGCGCGCGGGCGTCTTCAACCTGCTCGACGCCAGATATGCGTGGTGGAGCGACGTGCGCGGGCTGGCGATGACCGCCGTGACGCCACCGACCAGCCCGGCGACCTACACCGATCCCGCCGTGGCCGGCGCCTATACCCAGCCGGGGCGCAATGCGTCCGTCTCCATCAGCGTAAGATTCTAAGGGGTAATTATATGAAAAAGCATCTCCCGATCCTGCTGCTCGCCGCGACCGTCCTTGCCGGCGCGACACCCGCGCCCGCGCTGGCGGACGGCCCTGTCGCCGCGCGCTCGGCCGCCGACGCCAAGGCCGCGTTCGAGGCCGATCGCGCCTCGATCCTCGCGATGGCGGGCACGTTCAAGGTGACGTTCGACATGCGCGAGACCACGCCGTGGCGTGCCGACTACACGCCGATCCCGGCCAAGGTGTCGGGCGGGCATGAGGTGGTCCGCGTGATCGCCGACACCGGCCGCGCGATCATGCTCCAGCATCTGCTGGTGGTCAGCGACGACAAGGGCAAGACCTTCGTCATCAAGCATTGGCGGCAGGATTGGGCATATGAGCCCGCCACGGTGCTGACCTATGCCGGGCAGGGCGCGTGGAAGCTGGAGGACGTGCCCGCCGCGATGCGCAAGGGCCGCTGGTCGCAGACCGTGTGGCAGACCGACGATTCCCCGCGCTACGGCGGCTGGGGCCAGTGGACCGACGAAGGCGGCGTGCGGCGCTGGCGATCGAGCTGGACGTGGCGTCCGTTGGCGCGCCGCGATGCCGTGCGCCATCCGCCTTACGACCGCTATCTGGGCATCAACCGCCACTCCCCGTCGCCTGACGGCTGGATCCATTGGCAGGACAATATCAAGATGGGGCTGGTCGACGGCAAGCTGGTCCCCTTCGTGCAGGAATCGGTGCTGAACACCTACTCGAAGGATGATCGGTTCGATGTGGCGGCGGCGGATGCCTATTGGGCCGCGACCAGGGATTATTGGGCGGCGGTGCGCGGCTTCTGGGACGAGGCGATCGCCCGAAACAAGGGGGTGAAGGTGGCCGAGGTCGCGGACACGGGTTCGGCCTCGGGCGAGCGCCTGATGAGCTATGCCGACGATATCGAGGCCGGGAAGCTCAAGACGGCCGATGCCATCGCCAAAGCCAAAGCGGTGATCGCCGAAGTGAGCGATCACTGACGATCGACGAGGGTAGGGCCGGCGTCGCGATTGTCTCCTCGGCGGAAGCCATGTCGATATTATCCGGGCGATCATCATCTGATCCGGTCGGGTGAAGAAGACCCGGCTCTCGCATCATGTCCCTAGATATGGGGGCATCGGCCGTTGAGTCGCGGTGATAGAACCACCGCCGAGCGATGTGCCTTTCGCGAGTCCGAGGAGAGATATCATGTCCACCGCTTCCGTCACCGACCTTCTCGAGCGGCCCGACCAGTTCTTCATCGGCGGCGACTGGGTGGCGCCGTCGAGCGACGCCCGGATCGACGTCATCAATCCGGCGACCGAGGAGCTGTTCCTTCGGGTGGCGGAAGCGCAGGCGGACGACATGAACCGCGCCGTTGCCGCCGCGCGGCATGCCTTCGACAAGGGGCCGTGGCCGCGCATGACGCATGCCGAGCGCGCCACCTATCTGCGCGCCTTCGCGGCGGAGCTGCGCCGGCGGCTTGCCGACATCAGCAGCATCTGGACGTCCGAGGTGGGCGTGACGCGTCCGGTCGCCGATGCGTTCATGGGCGGCGTGCCGGAGATCTTCGACTATTACGCCGGGCTGGCCGAGACCTTCCAGTGGGTCGAGCGGCACGAGGCGCTGCATTCGCCGGGCGCGGTGGCGAGCTTCCTCGTCCGCGAGCCGGTCGGCGTGGTCGGCGCGATCGTGCCGTGGAACGGCGCGGCGAACCTCGCCGCGTGGAAGTGCGCGCCGGCGCTGATCGCGGGCTGCACCGTGGTGCTCAAGGCGTCGCCGGAATCACCGGGCGGCCCGCTGGTCTTCGGCGAGATCGCGAAGGCGATCGGCCTGCCGGCGGGGGTGCTCAACGTCGTCACCGCCGATCGCGAGGTGTCCGAGCTGCTGGTGCGCAATCCCGCCATCGACAAGATCACCTTCACCGGATCGAGCGTGGCGGGGAAGAAGATCGCCTCGATCTGCGGCGAGCGCATCGCGCGCTGCACGCTGGAGCTGGGCGGCAAGTCGGCGGCGGTGATCCTCGACGATTACGATGTGGAGGAAGCCGCCTCGCATATCGCCGCCTATGCCCCGATGCTGAGCGGGCAGGTCTGCTCCTCGCTCACCCGGCTGGTGATCTCGAAGCACCGCCACGACGCCTTCGCCGAGGCGATGGCGGAGGCGTTCAAGGCGATCCGGGTGGGCGATCCGGCCGACGCCTCGGTCGGCATGGGGCCGCTGGCGATGGCGCGGCAGCGCGACCGCGTCGAGGGCTATATCGCCAAGGGCCGCGAGGAGGGCGCGACGGTCGCGACCGGCGGCGGCCGTCCGGCGCATCTCAATCGCGGCTATTTCGTCGAGCCGACCGTCTTCGCGAACGTCGACAACCGCATGACGATCGCGCGCGAGGAGATTTTCGGCCCGGTCGTCAGCATCATCCCGGCCGATAGCGAGGAGCATGCGGTCGAGATCGCCAACGACACGCTGTTCGGGCTGAACTCGTCGGTGTTCACCAACGACGCGACGCGCGCCTATCAGGTCGCGCGCCAGCTTCAGGCGGGCACGGTGGGCCACAACTGGTTCCGCACGGACTTCTCGATCGCGTTCGGCGGCTTCAAGCAGTCGGGGATCGGCCGCGAGGGCGGCACCGAGGGGCTGATGCCGTTCCTCGAAGCCAAGACCATCATCCTCGAAGGCGAGCCCAGGCTGGGCTGAGCGGGGGGATCGGCATGACCTTCACAAACCGCCGCATCGTCACCGGGCTCAACGAGAACGGCAAGTCCTGCGTCATATCCGACACCAGCCTCGGCGATATTCCGGGATGCCAGTCGTCGCCGGCGATCATCTGGCAGACCGGGGATTTCCCGGTCGACAATCGCGGCCGGGAGGAGGCCGCCGGCCCGTTCGGCGTGTCCACCTTCGGGAAATCCAGCTTCGCCGTGATGTTCCGGGTCGAACCGGACACCGCCGCCGCATGGCATGCGACCGACACGATCGACTATCTCATCATATTGAGCGGCCGCATCGAACTGTCGCTGGAGGCGGGGACGGTCGAGCTGGGAACCGGCGATATCCTCGTCGATCGCGGTGTGCCGCATAGCTGGCGCGCGCTGGACGGCAAGCCGGCGACGATGTTCGCCGCGCTCGTGCGTGCCGCGCCGCTCGGCACCGGCAGCTATTTCGACGAGAGTTTCACCCAGTTCACGCAGGACTGATCGACCCTCGTCCGAACCCGAAACTGGCGTGGATGAACGCCGCCGGCAAACGTGGTCGGCGGCGATGGAGTCGTTGTAATCAGCCGTCGCGCAAAGATGGCGTGCAGAATTCGCCGTCGATGAAGCGGCAGTTCGCGAATGAAAAATTGGACGCTCCCGGATCGCGCGTAATCATCCCCACGAAGAAATCGATCGCTTGACCTTTAGCGGTGGTGATCGTCGTCGCGATTACAGGAGATTTTCCGTGCCAAAGTTGAAAACGCCGCTGTGCGATCTGCTCAATATCGAATATCCGATTCTCCAGGCGGGCATGGGCGGCGTTGCTTTCGGCCCGCTTGCGGCGGCGGTGTCCGAAGCCGGCGGGCTGGGCACGATCGCCGCGATCTCGCCCACGCCGGAGCGGGTGGAGCAGGAGATCATCCTCGCTCGCGGCCGCACGAAGAAGCCGATCTGCGTCGATATCGGTTTCCCGCTGCGCGCGCCAAAGGACAAGGGCGAGGTGGAACTGCCGTCGCTGCCCGGCCCGATCGCCGAGCTGGAGGCCGAGATCCGCGCGCAGGGCGTCGAGGTGAAGCCCGCCGACGATCAGGCGATGGGCATCGAGGACGCCAAAGCCAAGCTGGAGATCTGCTTCAGGCACAATGTCGAGGTGATCGCCTGCGCGCTCGGCACGCCGAAATGGGTGGTGGACGCCTGCCATGAACGTGGCGTCAAGACGATCAGCATCGTCGGCCGCGCCTCCCATGCGGCGGCGGCGATCCGCAACGGCACGGACGTGGTGGTGGTGCAGGGCACCGAGGGCGGCGGCCATACCGGCGATGTCGGTCTCATCACCCTGCTGGCGGAGGTGCTGGAGTTCGCGACCGTTCCCGTCGTCGCGGCCGGCGGCATCGTCACCGGCGCGCAGATCGCGGCGGTGCTGACGCAGGGCGCGCAGGGCGTGTGGGTCGGCACCCGTTTCATCGGCAGCGAGGAATCGAGCGTCGGCCCGAACTACAAGCAGTCATTGGTCGAGGCGAAGAACGACACCACGATCCGCTCGCTGCTGTTTGACGGGCTTTACGTCCGCCAGCTCCAGAACCGCTTCACCGAGGTGTGGGAGGGCAGGGAGAACGAGATGCTGCCCTATCCGTTGCAGCGCATCGTCATCGCGCCGGCGCGCTTCGCGGCGGCGGAGGCGGACCTCAAGGATCTCCAGCCGCTGCCGGCCGGGCAGGGTTCGGGCCTGATCCGCGACCTGCCGCCCGCGGCGGACGTGCTGCGCCGGCTGATCGACGAGACGGTCACGACGCTCAAATCGCAGGCGGAGCGCGTCAGCTTCGGGTGAAGCAATCACGGGGAGCGGCGGGGGTCCGTTCCTCCACGAAACCGCAAAGGGGCGGGCAATCGATGGCTGGGGCGGGTCGGAACTGGTCGCCTCAGGCATCCGCATGGAAATCATAACATATCCCTGAGGAGAGGAAGATGTCTGGTATCAGGATTGGGGCATATGCCGCCGTCAGCGCGCTTGCGATCGGTTGGCATTCGATGGCGCTTGCCCAGACCGGAGTGGCCGCGGCGAACGATGCGCCCGCCGTGCAACAGGGCACGATCGGCGATATCGTCGTCACCGCCAACAAGCGCGAGCAGAAGCTCAACGATGTCGGCCTGTCGGTGGCGGTGCTCGGCGCGCAGGACCTGCAACAGAAGCAGATCAGCAGCCTTCAGGACGTCGCGCAAAGCGTGCCGGGCCTGTCGTTCACTCAGGGCATCACCGGCGCGCCGGTCTATACGTTGCGCGGCGTCGGCTTCTACGAGACCTCGCTGGCGGCCTATCCGTCGGTCAGCGTCTATATCGACGAGCAGCCGCTGGCCTTTCCGGCGCTGACACAGCATTCGGCGTTCGATCTCGAGCGGATCGAGGTGCTCAAGGGGCCGCAGGGCACCCTGTTCGGCGAGAATGCGACGGGCGGCGCGATCAACTATATCGCGGCCAAGCCGACCGACACGCTCAAGGCCGGCGCAAGCCTCAGCTACGGCCGCTTCAACCAGGTGATCGGCGAGGGCTATGTCAGCGGCCCGTTGACCGACACGTTGAGCGCCCGGCTGGCGGGCCGTTTCGAGCGCGCCGACGGCTGGCAATACAGCACCAGCCGCCCCGGTGACCGCAACGGCAAGGCGGAGAATTACGAGGGGCGCCTGATCCTATCGTATGAGCCTTCCAGTTCGGCGCGGTTCACGCTCAACCTCAACGGCTGGAAGGACAATGGCGAGACGCAGGGCGCGCAATATATCGCGCTCCAGCCGCAACAGATCGGCTGGGTGCCCCCCGCGGTCGAGAATGCGCCGTTCACGCCGCTGAATCCGCGCGCGAGCGACTGGTCGCAGAGTTCCTGGTATTATCCCAACCATAAGGTGCCGTTCCGGGACAATTACATGTACCAGGCCGCCCTTCGCGCCGAGTTCGATATCGGTGGGATCGGCACGCTCACCTCGCTGAGCAATTACGTCCGCTATCGCGAACATGCCGGGACGGACTTCGACGCCTCCGCGCTCAACGTCTTCGAAATCCCGCTCGACGACGGATCGATCAAATCTTTCACGCAGGAACTACGCCTGTCGAATGGCGGGTCGAGCGCGTTACGCTATGTGATCGGGGGCAATTACGAGCGCAGCATCGTTCATCAGGCGCTGGGCAACCAATATAGCTACACCTCGGCGAACCTGTATTTCGGCACGGTCTTCGGCGAGCCGTTCGAGACCACCGTGGGCACCAGCGACCAGACGCTGACCAACTATGCCGCGTTCGGGAACCTCGAATATGACATCCTGCCCAACCTGACCCTGAAGGGGGGCGTCCGCTACACCAATTCGAAGGACAAATATTCGTTCTGCGAAACGGATACGGAAGCGCCCTATTATGCGGGCAACCTGCTCCATTTCTTCTCCAACCTGCTGAGCGGCAATCCGAACCTCACCGGCCCTTACCAGCCGGGCACCTGCGTCACGATGAACGTCAGCACCACCCAGCCGCCGACAGCCGTCGATCCGTCGCTTCCGCTGTACGCGCCGGGCCGGGTGAACAACACGTTGCATGAGGACAACGTCTCGTGGCGCGCGGGCATCGACTTCAAGCCCCGGCCCGGCATCCTGCTCTATGCCAACGTGTCGAAAGGCTACAAGGCGGGCAGCTTCCCGACCGTCAACGGCACGGTGTTCGGCCAGTACGACCCGGTGCGTCAGGAATCGGTGCTTTCCTATGAAGGCGGGTTCAAGGCGACGCTGCTCAATCGCACGCTGCAACTCAACGGCGCCGGATTCTATTACGATTATTCAGACAAGCAGTTGCGGACCAAGTTCCTCGATCCGGTGTTCGGCCAGCTCGACGTGATCCAGAACATTCCCAAGTCGCACATTACGGGTTTCGAGCTGGAGGCGTCCATCCACCCCACGCGGCACTTCAGCGTCAATGCCGCCTATACGTATCTGGACTCCAGGATCGATCGCTACGTCGGCGTCGATGCGGGCGGCACGCCCAACGTGAACTTCGCCGGCACGCGGATACCGTTCACGCCCAAGCACCAGATCGCGGTGTCGACGGATTTCGAGCAGCCGTTGGGCAATTCCCTGGCCGGCTTCGTCGGGGCGTCGATCACCTATCGTTCGGATACGATCTCGGTGGTCGGCGGCGACACCACCCCGGCGGCCGTCACGGCGAAGGCGCCCGGCGTGACCGATGTCTATGGCATCGGCAGCTATGCGCTGGTCGATGGGCAGATCGGCATAAAAAGCGCCGACAACCGCTGGCGCGCGTTCGTCTGGGGCAAGAACATCTTCAACAGTTATTACTGGACCAATGTTGTTTCCGGTTACGACACCGTCACGCGCTTCGCCGGCATGCCCGCGACCTATGGCGTGACCTTCGCAATATCCTTCTGACCGTGCGGTTTCCGCCGGGCGTGGCCCGGCGGAGCCGTTGACCCCTATGGGGGGAGAACGTAATGTGATCGTCGACTTCAAACATTACAAAAGGAGAGGCGGCGACGTGAACGGAGTGAGCGTCCACATGCTCATCCGCAAGGTGGATTTGCTTACCCTGCGTCTGTTCCTCGCGGCCATTGAAGAACGCCAGATCGGGCGCGCTGCCGCGCTGGAGAACATCGCCGCCTCCGCCGCGACC
Source organism: Sphingomonas sp. CL5.1 (assembly GCF_013344685.1). Lineage (NCBI taxonomy): Bacteria > Pseudomonadati > Pseudomonadota > Alphaproteobacteria > Sphingomonadales > Sphingomonadaceae > Sphingomonas > Sphingomonas sp. CL5.1. The sequence continues at coordinate 3,472,020 of NZ_CP050137.1, read as the reverse complement.
AAGCGCATTCACGATCTTGAGGAAACCGTCGGCATCAAGTTGCTCGAACGCAATCCGAAGGGCGTGGTGCCCAGCCACGCCGGGCAGGTGCTGGCGCATCGCCTGAAGCAGATGTTCAGCAGCCTGGAGGATGCGCGGCGCGAGTTGAGCGAATTCTCCACCGGCGAGCGCGGCCATGTGCGCGTGGGCGCGACGCCGGCGATCATCATCCAGCACATCGCGCGCGAACTCGGCGAGTTCAAGCGCAACTTCCCGTTCATCGACGTCGATATCCAGGAGGGCTTCAATCCCGCGAACCTGCGCGCGGTGCGCAACGGGGAGGTCGACATCGCGGTATTCATCTCGCTGCATGATGTCGATCGTAGCGGGCTGACCACCATTCCCTATCGATCGGACAAGTTGGTCGCGGTCTATCCGATCGGCCATGCCTTTTCCGAGAAGAGCAGCGTCACGCTGGACGATCTGCTGGAGGAGAAGCTGATCGGAATCCATCCCGATACGTCGCTGATGCAGCGGCTGCGCGAGGCGACCCGCGCATTGGGGCGGGAGCTGGAGCCGGCCTATAACGTCAGCAGCGTCGAGGCGGCGCGCAGCCTGGTCGAGTTCGGCCTCGGCGTGACGATCCAGCCCGAGTGCATGCTTTCGATCGAGGATTTCGAGCGGATCGCGACAGTGGCGATCGCCGAGCCATGGGCTGTGCGCCAGTTCGAGATTGCGACGCCGGCCGGCAAGCCATTGTCCTCCGCCGCCGAGTTGCTGATGCGGCAGCTCACCGGGCGGGCCGCATATACCGAGGACGGGCGCGATCAGCACGCGCTCGCCGTCGGCGAGTAAGGCGGCGGGCGATGCGGCGCTGCAAGCTGATGGTGATGACCAATGCCGTCGAGGGGCGGGGCGAGGAGTTCAACCGCTGGTACACCGACGTCCATATCCCGGACGTCCTGAAACTCCCCGGCGTCGTCGGCGGGCAGCGCTTCGCGCGGACCGAGGCGCAGCGTGGCGACGGGCCTTTCCCGTGGGAATATCTCGCGATCTATGATTGCGAGACCGACGATCTGGAAGGGCTGGTTGCCGCGCTCAAGGCGACGGCCGGCACGGCGGCGATGCCGATCAGCGATGCGCTGGCGGAGGATCGTTTCGTCTGCTTCTTCGAGGAATTGACCGACCGGCGTGAGGCGGTGGCGGACAAGTGCGGCTGAAACGCCGGAAATCTCTCGGAATCGTGCCCCCATTGATGGGGGCATTCCTCTCCTGACGCCCCCGCTAGCCAGAAGGGCGCATGAAGGAGAAGGCAGGATGGGCAGGCTTCAGGGAAAAGTGGCGATCATCACCGGCGCGGCGAGCGGCATGGGCGCGGCGGCCGCGCGCCGCTTCGCCCACGAAGGCGCGACGGTGATCGCCACCGACATTCGCGGCGAAGCGGTGGCGGCGCTGGCCGGCGCCTTGAAGGCCGAGGGGCGGCCGGTGACGTCCGCGACGCTCGATGTCACCGATGCGGCGCAATGGGCCGGCGTCGTCGAGGCGGTGGTCCGCGATCATGGGCGGATCGATATCCTGGTGAACAACGCCGGCCTGCCCGGCGAGCCCGACACCTGGGAACAGGCGACGCTCGAAAGTTTCAATGCGATCGTCAACCTCAATCTCAACAGCCAGTTCCTCGGCATCAAGGCGGTGACGCCGCATATGGAGCGCGCGGGCGGTGGCGCGATCGTCAACATGTCATCGATCGCCGGGCTGATCGCCTTCCCCAACCTGCACCCGGCCTATTCGCCGTCGAAAGGGGCGAACCGGCTGCTGACCAAGGCGGCGGCGGCGGATTTCGCGAGCCGCAACATCCGCGTCAACTCGGTGCATCCCGGCATCATCCATACGCCGCAAAGCGACTATCTGGTGTCGGATGAGGCGGTGCTGCCGCATATCCTCGCCAAGGTCCCGCTGGGCCGCGTCGGCCGGCCGGAGGAGGTGGCGAACGTCGTCCTGTTCCTCGCCAGCGACGAAGCCTCTTACGTGACGGGCGCGGAATTCGTCGTCGACGGAGGATTCACGACGATCTGAGCGGGCGATGATGTCGGTCCAGCGTCAGCGCCGGCGGAACGCGCGCGGATCGGATCGCCGGGTGGTTGTGAGGCGCGCCGCCGCCCGGCGATCGCGCGCGCGTCGCCGGTCCGGGAGCGCCATCGCCGCGATAGCGGGAATGGCGGCTCGACACACCCGTCATGCAATCTATACGTCGGCCGCGCCGCAACGATGGACGGCTGTTCGAGGTTCGCATCACGGAGCATAACCGCGCATGACCCGATCGACGATCAAGGATGTCTCGCGCGTGGCGGGGGTGTCGATCAAGACGGTGTCGCGCGTGCTCAACAAGGAGCGGTATGTCAGCGACGACATGCGGCGCCGCGTCGAGGAAGCGGTGGCGCGGCTCAACTATCACCCCAGCCTCGCCGCGCGCACGCTGGCGGGGCGGCGATCGTTCCAGATCGGGCTGATCCACGACAACCCCAGCCCATATTATATCTTCAACATGCAGGCCGGTGTGGGGCAGCGCTGCCGCGAGGCCAGTTTCCGCATGATCATTCAGCCGTGCGACATCAATTCGCCCGGTCTCGTCGACGATATCGGGGCGCTGATCGACCAGGCGCAACTCGACGGCATCATCATGACCCCGCCGGTGACCGATGTCGGCACCGCTCTGGCCGAGCTGTTCCGGCGCAAGATCCCGGTCGTGCGCGTCCAGCCGGGGACCGATCTGACGGCGACGTCGGCGGTGTATATCGACAATGTGCAGGCGGCCGACGACATGACCGCCTATCTGATCTCGCTCGGCCATCGCCGCATCGCGCTCGTCACCGGCCATGCCAATTATTTCGCCAGCGGCCAGCGCCTGACCGGCTATCGACAGGCATTGCAGCGCGCGGGCATCGGTTTCGACGCCGCGCTCGTCTTCCCCGGCCATTTCGATTTCCAGTCCGGCGCGGCGGCGGCGGAGGCGCTGCTGGCGCTCGAAGAGCCGCCGACCGCGATCTTCGCGAGCAGCGACGAGATGGCGGCGGGCGTGCTCGCCGCCGCGCATCGCATGGGGATTGCGGTGCCGGAGCAATTGTCGGTTGCCGGGTTCGACGACACCGATCTCGCGCAGGTCGTGTGGCCGGCGCTCACGACGATCCGTCAGCCGATCCGCGATCTTGGCTATGCCGCCGCCGACCTGCTGCTGGCATTCGATGAGCGGATCGAGCGGCGCCAGCTTCCGCACGAACTGATCGTGCGCGGCTCGACGGCGCCCCTGCGCTGATCCGGCCACTTCCGATGGCAACGAAAAGAAAATCGCTGTCCAATCGGATATGACAGCGTTATCTCATCGGGCAAGACATAGGGATTCGAGGAGAGCGGGGTGGCTCATATCGCCGACAAGCGACGCTGGCTGCTGGTGGGGCTGGTGTTCGTCGCCATCGTCCTCAACTATGTCGATCGCCAGATTCTCGCGTTGCTGAAGCCGACCCTGCAAACCGCGTTCGGCTGGAGCGACCGCGATTACAGCCACATGGCCTCTGCCTTCCAGTTCGCGGCGGCGCTCGCCTTTCTCGGCACCGGCTGGTTCATCGACAAGGTCGGCCTGCGCGTCGGTTTCGCGATCGGGGTGGGGGTATGGAGCCTTGCGGGCATGGCGCATGCCTTCGTCACGACCGTCGCGGGCTTCGTCACCTCGCGCGCGGTGCTCGGCGCGGCGGAATCGATCGGCACTCCCGCCGCGCTGAAGACCGCCGCGACCTATTTCGACACCAGGGAGCGTTCGATCGTCCTCGGCCTTGGCGGGATCGCCCCGAATATCGGCGCGATCCTGACGCCGCTGCTGATCCCGCTGATGGCGTTGATGTGGGGTTGGCAGGCGACCTTTCTGATCGCGGGCGGGCTGGGGCTGGTCTGGGTAGTCGTCTGGTTCGCGGTGCGGATCCCGGAGCAGCCGGGTGCGGCCGATACGCCCGAAACGAGGATTCCGTGGAGCAGCCTGCTGTCGGATCGTCGGCAATGGGCGGTGATCGCCGGCAAGGCGCTGACCGATCATGTATGGTGGTTCCTGCTCTTCTTCATGCCCGATCTGTTCCATCGCGTCTTCGGGTTGACGCAGGGCACGCTCGGGTTGCCGGTGGCGTTCGTCTATCTCATGGCGGCGATCGGCGGCGTCACCAGCGGCTTCCTGCCGGCCGGCTTGATGGCGCGCGGCTGGAGCGTCAACGCCGCGCGCAAGACGACGATGCTCGTCTATGCGCTGTTCATCCTGCCCGTGCCTCTGCTGATCGGGGTGAGCAGCGCCTGGCTGGCGGCGCTGATCCTCGGCCTCGCGCTGTTCGCGCATCAGGGCTTCTCGACCAATCTGTTCGGACTGACGACCGATGTGTTTCCGGCGCGCATCGTCGGTTCGGCGATCGGCATCGGCGCCTTCGCCGGCAACCTTTCCGGCATGGCGATGATCGAGTTCGCGGGTTGGTCGCTGGATAGCGGACACGGCTATATGCCGATGATGCTCATCTGCGCCGTGACCTATCTCGTCGCGCTGACGGTGATCCATCTCATCCTGCCGCGCATCGTCGCGATCGATGAGGATCGCGGCGGCGACGTCCCTGTTTTCGCTCACTGACCGGCCACTCCCGTGAAAAGCCGCTTCCCAGTCTCGATCCCATGGAGTATATGACAGCGATGTCAGAAAACCTTCCCGCTCCCGCCAGCCTGTCCCTCGCCGGGCATGAGGTCTCGCCGATCGCCTGGGGGATGTGGCGCTTCGCTGGCGCCGACGTGGCGACGGCGCGCGCGCGTGTCGATGCCGCCTTCGAGGCGGGGGTGACGTTGTTCGACACCGCCGACATCTACGGCTGCGACACACCCGGCGGCTTCGGCTCGGCCGAAGCGCTGCTCGGCGAAGTCTTCGCGGAGGCCCCCCAATTGCGCGAGAGGATGGTGCTCGCGACCAAGGGCGGGATCATTCTCGGCGTTCCCTATGACAGCAGCGCCGCCTATCTCGCCTCCGCGATCGATATTTCGCTCAGGCGCCTGCGCACCGAACATGTCGAATTGTGGCAGATACACCGCCCCGACCTGCTCACCCATCCGCAGGAAATCGCGCGCGCGCTTGAGGATGCGCATCGCGCCGGCAAGATCGGCGCGATCGGCGTGTCGAATTTCACGCCGTCGCAGACGGCGGCGCTCGCCAGGTTTCTTCCCGTGCCATTGGTCAGCCACCAGAGCGAATTTTCGCCGCTCCACCTCGATCCGCTGTTCGACGGCATCCTCGATCAATCCATGGAATGCGGGATGGGGTTCCTTGCCTGGTCGCCATTGGGCGGCGGTCGGCTCGGCGATCCGGCCGATGAGCGCACGCGCGCCGTGGCTTCGCTGCTGGATGCGAAGGCTGGCGAATATGACGTCTCGCGCGCCGCCGCCACCTATAGCTGGGTGATGGCGCATCCGGCGCGCCCGATTCCGATCGTCGGCACGCAGAATGTCACGCGCATCCGCGAGATTCCGCAGGCGTTCGCGCCGCGATGGACGCGCGCCGAATGGTATGCCGTCCTGCAAACGTCGATGGGGGAGAAACTGCCATGAATGCCGCGACGACTCCGTGCGAAGTAAGCTGGTTTTCGGCGTTGTGCGACGACGATTACGAATTCCTCGGCGTCCATGATCCGTTGCTCAAATCGAGCTGGGAGCATTGCCGCGATATCGTGATGCAGGCGGACACGCTCGGGTTCGACAATATCCTGCTGCCCTCCGGCTATGCGCTCGGCATCGACACCACCGCCTTCGCGGCGGCGGTCGCGACGTTGGTGAAGCGCATCCGGCTGCTGATGGCGGTGCGCATCGGCGAAAGCTGGCCACCACAGCTCGCGCGCCAGATCGCGACGATCGACCGCATCCTCGGCGGGCGGCTGACGGTCAACATCATCTCGTCGGACATGCCGGGCGAGATGCTGGACTCCGAATCGCGCTACCGCCGCACGGTCGAGGCGATGCATATCCTCAAGGTCCTGCTCAACGGCGAGCCGCTCGACCATGACGGCGAATTCTGGAAGCTGAAGCTCGATCCGCCACGCATCGGCATGGTCTCCGGCAAGGCGCCGCCGCTCTATTTCGGGGGCCTCTCCCCCGCGGCGCGCGACGCCGCCGCGCGCGGCTGCGACGTTTTCCTGATGTGGCCGGATCGCGAGGAGGCGGTGAAGGAGATCATCGCCGACATGACCGCGCGCGCCGCGAGTTACGGACGCACGCTCAGGTTCGGCTATCGCGCGCATGTCGTCGTGCGCGAGACCGAGGCCGATGCGCGCGCCGCCGCCGACAGGCTGCTGTCGCGGCTCGACACCGAAAAGGGCGCGGCGATCAAGGCCAAGTCGCTCGATTCGCAGTCATTCGGCGTCAACGCGCAGGTCGCCCTGCGCGAGGCGGCTTCGGACGACGGCTATGTCGAGGACAATCTCTGGACCGGCGTCGGCCGTGCCCGCTCGGGTTGCGGCGCGGCGATCGTCGGCGATCCGGATCAGGTGCTCGCCAAGCTCGATCGCTATCGCGCGATGGGCATCGATGCCTTCATCCTCTCCGGCTATCCGCATGCCGCCGAGGCCGATCTGTTCGCCCGGCACGTCCTGCCGCGCATGAACCATGGGCCGCTGGCGCCTTGATCCCGAAGGAAGGAGCGGGGGCTTACCCCGCCCACACCCGCGCGTAGAGCATCGCCATCTCCTCCGCATCGGGCACGCGCGGGTTGTTGGCGGGGGAGCCTGAGGCTGCCGCCTGCGCGCACATGGTCGGGACGAGCGCATCCCAGCGCGCACCCTCGATGCCCCATGCCGCCGGCCCCGGCACTTTCAGGTCACGGTTGAGCGCCGTCAGCTCATCGAGCAGCCGCGCGACCGCCGTTTGGTCGCTTTCGGCCGCGTCGGCGACTTCCATCGCCCGCGCGCAATCGGCGTAGCGATGGAGCGCGGCGGGCGCCGACCAGGCGGTGACGGCGGGCAGCAGCATGGCGTTCGACAGCCCGTGCGGAACGTGGAAATGCGCGCCGATCGGCCGGCTCATCCCGTGGACGAGCGCGACCGAACTGTTCGAAAAGGCGATTCCCGCCTGCATCGCGCCGAGCATCATCGCCTCGCGCGCCGCCGCGTCGCCGGGGTCTGCGCAGACCCGGCGCAGGTTGGGCGCGATCGCGCGCATCGCGAGCAGGGCCATTCCGTCGCTGAACGGGTTGGCGCGCTTCGACACATAGGCTTCGATCGCATGGGTCAGCGAATCGATCCCGGTGTCGGCGGTCAGCCGCCGGGGCTTGGTGAAGGTCAGCTCATAATCGACGAGCGCCGCGACCGGGAGGTAGGCGAGGCCGGGGCAGAGCATCTTTTCGTCGGTCGCCTCGTCGGTGATGATCGTGAAGCGCGTCGCTTCCGATCCGGTGCCGGCGGTCGTCGGGATGGCGATGACCGGCAGGCCCGGCGCGTCCTGCACATGCGGCGCCTTATAGTCGCGCATCGCGCCGCCGTGCTTTCCGAGCAAGGCGATCGCCTTCGCGCTGTCGAGCGGGCTGCCCCCGCCGAAGCCGACGACGCAATCATGCTCGCCTTCATGCAGGAAGGCCACGCCGGCATCGATCGATGCCGCTGTCGGGTCTGGCACCGTGTCGGGAAAGACGCGCGCCTCGATCCCCGCTTTCGCAAGCCCGTCCGTCAGCTCCGCCACGCGCCCGCTATCGCGCAGGAAGGCGTCGGTGACGATCAGCGGCCGCGACAGGCCGAGCGTGTTGAGCACGTCGGGCAATTGCTTCGACGCGCCGCCGCCGATGCGGAGGATACGGGGCAGGGCGATGCTGGCGATAGTCAACGGATCATCTCCTCTCCGGTCGGGCCACACACTATCCGGTACGGCGTGAACGCGGCAACGCCGGATCGCGCTTGATTGAGCCGCGCCGCCTCATATGATAACGCTGTCTTAAAGCGGGGTGCCATGGCGCAATTGCTTGTTCTACAATCGGTTTGGGGGCTTGATCGATGCCCCGGCTTCGACATCGAAAATCGCCTCGACGAAGCGCTTGGCGAGGTCGTCGCGGCGGGGTTCGACGGCGTCGGGGTCAATCTCGCGCGCGTCGCGCGGACGGCGGGCGTCGCGCGCGCGATGAACCCGCCCGGCCTCGCATGGGAAGGGCAGGTGCTCGTCCACGACGCCGACCAGCTTCGTCATTGGATCGGCGAGGCAAGCCGGCTCGGCACACATCATCTCAACGTCCAGATCGCCGGGCCGACCGCCGATTTCGCCGCCGCGCTCGATCTCGTCGACAGCCTCGTCGCGGCGGCAGAGGATGCGCCGCTTCCGGTCTGGTTCGAAACCCATCGCGGACGGCTCACCAACGACCTGCTTTTCACGCTGCGGCTGATCGAGGAGCGCCCGGACCTGCCGCTCACCGCGGATCTTTCGCATTATCCTGTCGCGGGCGAGATGGACTTGCCGCTCCGCGACGATCAGCTTGCCGCGATCGAGACGATCTTGCGGCGCGCGCGCAACTTCCATGGCCGCGTCTCGACCGCGCATCAGGTGCAGGTCGCGCTGGATGCGCCGCAGCACAGGGGCTGGCTCGACCAGCATGTCGCCTGGTGGCGGCGCGGGTTCGAATTGTGGCTCGAACAGGCGGGCGACGGCGATGCACTGACTTTCATGTGCGAACTGGGGCCACCGCCCTATGCGATCACCGCGCCGGACGGCGGCGAGCTGACGAACCGCTGGGACGAGGCGCGGCGGATGCGCGACATCGTGCGCGGCTTGTGGGCCGAAGTCGTCGGCGGCTGACCGCGTCAGGGGGCGACCGCCGCCTGCCACTTCGCGAACATCGCATCGGCCTGATCGCGTCCGATCCTCGGCCGGAATTCGGCATCGTAGCGCGCCAGTCGCCGTAAATCCCCTTCGCCGAACAATCCCGCGCCCATGCCCGCCGCCAGCGCCGCGCCATAGGCGCTGGCCTCGCGCACGGCATGGCGGCGCACCGGCCGCTGGAGCGCATCGGCCTGAAGCTGCATCAGCGTGTCGCTCGCCGACAGCCCGCCCGCGACCGGCAGCGCCTCCGGCACGGGCAGCGCGGCGGCGACCACGTCGGCGATCTCGCGAAAGCGGAAAGCGATGCCCTGCAAGGCCGCGCGCGCGATCTGCCCCGGCCCGTCGGCGAGACCCAGCCCCGCGATCAATCCCCGCGCCTCGAAATTCCCGTGCGGCGCGCCCATTCCCGCCAACGAGGGGCGCACCATGACGTTCGCCGCGTCGCTCGCGGAAGCCGCCGCCGCTTCCATCTCGCCAGGCGAGGCAAACAATCCCAGCCCGTTGCACAGCCAGTCCACCAGCGAACCTGTCGTTATCACCATGCCCTCGATGCAGAAGCGCAGCCTCCCGCCGACGCGGGCCAGCGCCTCGGGGGGCATGGTTTTGTGAATCCGTCGCGGTGTATCGCCGGTCCCCGCCATCAGCACGCCGGAGGTGCCGTAGGTCGCTTTCCAGTCGCCCGGCCCCAGCGCGCCGTGCGCGACCATCGCCGCCTCCTGATCGGCGATCAGCGCGGTGATCGGTACGCGCGCGCCGAGCACCGCCGGATCGCTTTCCGCGATCGCGCCCCAGCTTTCGACCTGCGCCGGGAAAAGGCTTGCGGGCAGGCGCTGATGCGCCAGCAGCGCCTCATCCCATCCGGCACCGCGCGCCTGATCGTAATAGCCCGTCAGCCACCCAGCCGAAGCGTCCGTGACGTGCGCGCCGCTCAGCTTGTATGTCAGCCAGCTATCGAGTGTGCCCCATTGCAAGTCCCCCGGATCGCGCCCGGAGAGCGCGATCGCCGCCGGCAGCTTGGCCGAAGGCACTTGCGGCCAGGCGGTGAACCCCGCCGCGCGCAGTGCCCGAAATTCGTCCATCCCACGCAGATCGCTCCACACCAGCATCGGCGCGACCGGCTCGCCAGTCGCGCGATCCCACAGGACGACGCTGGCGCGCTGCGTCGTCACCCCGATCGCCGCGACATCGGTGATGCCTCGCCCGGCCACCGCCAGCGCTCCACGGATAACCGCGCGGCAAATCTCCCACACCCCGCCCGCGTCCTGCTCGACAAGACTGGGGGCGGGGAAGCGGCTGACGATCGGTTGCTTGTCCATGCCAAGCACCTTGCCCGCCGGATCGACCAGCATCGCGCGGGCGCCCGTCGTGCCCGCGTCGAGCGCGAGCAGCAACTCAGGCATCGGGAATGAGATTGCCCGGATTCATGATGTCCTCCGGATCGAGACATTGCTTGATCCGCCGCAGCAAGGCGACGCCATTTTCGCCGAGATCGTGGTGGAGATACGGCTTCCTCAGCCGCCCAGCGCCATGGTGATGCGCGACGCCGCCACCGTGTTTCGCGGTCGCCTCCATGATCGCCCGCCAGCCGGCGAAATAGGCCGGCTCCATCTTCGCGCTGTCCTCGAAGGTGGCGGCGAAGCTGAAATAGAGGTTGATCCCCGATCGATAGACATGGCTGCTATGCGCCGACGCGTTGATGACGCCGGGAATCGCGTTCAGCGCGGCGATGCTGTCGTCATAGATCGCGCCGATCTCGCTCCAGCGCCCCGAAATCTCGACCGTGTCGGCGATATAGCCGCGCTCGAACATGTCGCGCCAGCCCGGCACATGGTTGCGCCGTTCGATCCATTGCCTCGCGGCGGCGGGATCGGCCGCCTCCAGTCCCGCGTCGGCGCAAATTTCGCGCATCGCCGCCAGTTCGGCCTCGACCCGCGCCTTCGGCCCTTCATGGACCAACAGCAGCATCGCCTTGCCGCCCCGTTCGTGATCGCGGAACAGCCGCCGCACCTCGCGGCCGTCATATTGCCGCATCACCGGCGGGCGCCAGTCGGCGCGGACGATCCGCCGCTGCGCCTCGAAACCGGCGCGCATGTCGTTGGCGTAGAAGATGCTGTAATCGCGATGCTGCGCCCTGGCGCGCAACGAGAAGGTGACGCCGGTGATGACGCCCATCGTGCCCTCCGCTCCCATCAGCAGGTGGCGCAGGTCCGGCCCGGCGGCGGCGCGCGCCGCCTTGCCCAGCGTGACGATCTCGCCGTTCGGCAGCACCGCCTCGATCGAATGGACGATATCCTCGATATTGCCGTAAGCGGTGGAGAACTGGCCCGACGCGCGCGTCGACACCCAGCCGCCGACGCTGCTGATCGCGATCGATTGCGGCCAGTGGCCGATCGTCAGCCCGTGCGCGGCGACGGCTTCCTCCGCTTCCATGCCGTTCAGCCCCGCGTCGAAGCTGGCGAGCAGATCGTCGCTGTCGATATAGCGCACGCGATTCATCGCGCCCATGTCGAGCAGGATCGCGTCGGGCGTCGGCTCGATCCCGCCGCAGACCCCGCTGCCGAGGCCATAAGGGATGAGCGGCACGCGGCGCTCGGCGGCGATGCGGACGATCTTCTGCACGTCCTCCACCGATCGCGGCCGCACGACGCAGCCGGGGGCTGGCACGGCCTCGCCCCGCCAGTCGCGCAGGTGCTTGACCGCCCATTGGTCGTAGCGGCGCGCGTTCAGCGCATCCGCGTCGCTTGCGACGCGATCGGCGCCGACGGCGTTCGCCAGGGCTTCGGCTATCGCATTCATGTCACTCTCCCTTCGCCGCGAGAAGGCGGCGGCTGTCATTGTCGATGCGCCGGCAATGCGCGATCTGCGCCGCTCTGGCGTTGTCGTTCCAGCCGAGCAGCGCCCCCATCGCGTCGGCTGCGGGGGCGAGGGCATCAAGCCCTGCATCGCGATCGAACCAGGCGCGCGCGCTGCGGCGGACCCAATAATCCTCGAGCGTCGCGGCGCCCTCATGCGTCACCGCGCGGGATGCTTCCGCCGCGACATCGCCGCCCGCGCCGAGGATTTCCTCCGCCTCGTCGCCGTACAGGCCGATGAGCCGCTCGGTCGCGAGCGGGTCGAGGCCGCGCAGGCTATCGCGCCCGTTGCCCGACCCGCCGGGCAAGGGCGCGTCGGCGGTGACGCAGGGCAGGGCGGTTGACCCCAGCCGGTCGACAACCAGATCGACGACCCGCTCCGCCATTGCGCGATAGGCGCTCAGCTTCCCGCCGGCGATCGATATCAGGCCGCCAGGCGAGGTCCATATCTCGTCCTTGCGCGACACTTCGTTCGCCTTCTTCCCCGGCTGCGCGATCAGCGGCCGCACGCCCGACCAGAGCGCAACTACATCGGCGTCGGTGATCGGATCGATGGTCAGCGCGGCTTCGGTGGCGCGCAGCAGATAGTCGATGTCCTCGCGCGTAGGCTCCGGCCAGTAATCGGCGCCGTCGTGGAACACGTCGGTCGTCCCGATATAGGTGAACGCGCCGCGTGGCACCGCGAAGATGCTGCGCTTGTCGGGCGCGCGGATGATGAGGGTGGCGTTGATCGGCAATCGCTCGCGCGGCAGCACGAGATGGATGCCGCGACTAAGCGACAGCCGCGCGCCGCCTTCGCCCGTCTCCAGCCCCCGCACCTGATCGACCCATGCGCCGGCCGCGTTGACGACCAGCCTCGCCCTGATCCGAGCGGCGAGATTTTCGCCATCAAGCGTCGAGGTGGCGACCAGCCCGTCGCCGATCAACTCCGATGCGGCCGCATGGTTGATCACCGTCGCGCCGGCACCTTGGGCGCTGCGGATATTGGCGAGCACCAGCCGAGCATCGTCGGTGAGGAACTCGGGATAGAGCACCGCGCCGCTCAACCTGTCGGTGCGCATCAGCGGCTCGCGGCGTTGCAGTTCGGCGAGGGAGATCACCTCATGCCTCTCGCCCTCGGGCACGCCGCCCAGTTTCTCGAACGTCCACAGGCCCGTGCGCAGCTTGGCGGTCATCGCCATGTTGGTCGTCGGGATCAGGAAGGGCGACAGGCGCGTCAGATGCGGCGCGATCCGTCGCAGGATCTGCCGTTCCGATGCCGCTTCCTTCACCAGCGCGATATCGCCCTGGCTCAGATAGCGCAGTCCGCCGTGGATCATCTTGGAGCTGCGGCTGCTCGTCCCGCTCGCATAGTCGCGCGCCTCGACCAGCGCGACCGACAGGCCGCGCATCGCGGCGTCACGAGCGATCCCCGCGCCGGTGATCCCGCCGCCGATCACCGCGAGATCGAAGGTGCGCGATTCCAGCTCGGCGAAGACCCGCGCGCGCATTCGCGCATCGATTGAGGTGCTGCTCATCGTGTCACGCTATGGGAATGACCTCTGCGTTGGTATTGCATAATAGGAATGATATGCTGCGCAGCATGAACCTCCGCCGCCTTCATCATTTCGATACGCTCTACCGGCTCGGGAGCTACGCGCGCGCCGCCGACGAACTCGGCCTCACCCAATCGGCGCTGACCCGCTCGATCCAGAAACTGGAGGAAGAACTGGGCGCCATGTTGTTCGATCGCACCACGCATTACGTGCGGCCCACCAGCGACGCGGATCGCCTGATCCGCTCGGCGCGCGACGTGATCGCGGCATCGGCGAATCTGGAGCAGGAAGCGCGCGGCCTCGCCCACCCGAGCGGCGGCGTCGTCCATGTCGGCGCCGGTCCCTATCCGCTGCAACCTTTGCTCACCGACGCGATCGCGCGCTTCGCCGGGACGCATCCGGGCGTGCGTGTCACCGTCACCGGCGGGCCGTCCGCGCAACTGCTCGAAACGCTTGTCGATCGCCGTCTCGATCTCGTCGTGTGCAATCGCGCCAAGTTCGCCGCGTCGGGTCATGCCGACGAGGTGATGTCGATCCCGCTGCCGCCCGAGCCGCTGATGCTGGTCTGCGCCCCCGATCATCCGCTCGCAAGGGGGGAGGGCGACAGCGCCGCTTTCCCCTGGGCGCTTCCGCGTCCCGCGCCCGGCAGCAATTTCCCCCGCGCGATCCGCGCGCGGCTCGCCGCCGGGCAATTCCCCGATTACGAACTCGACTCCACCGCCGCCTGTCTCGACATGGCGCGCAGCGGCCGGGCGATCACCGTCGTGCCGCGCGCGCTCGCGCTGCGATCGGGCCTCCACGCGATCGCGCTGCCGCCGTCGGAGGTGACGCGAGATGCGATACACTTCCTCCGCAACCGCAGCCGCAGCACATTGGTCGCCGCCTTCGTCGATGTCCTGCGCGCGGTGTCTCAGGCCGAGGCGATTGACTCGAACAGCGCGGCATCGGCCGATCCGGCGCGATAGAAGACGGGCGGCTGGCCGAACGGCGCCGCCACCGTCACCTCCCCGCCGCCCGGATGGGATGCGCCCGACCAGACATGCACCCACTCCGCGCCCACCGGCAGATAGGTCGTCCATTCGTCTTTCCCCGCCGCGATCACCGGTGCGACAAGCAGATCGGGACCGAGCAGATAGGCGGTCTGGATCGCATAGGTCGCGGGATCATCCTCGAAATGAAGGAACAGCGGTCGCTGCACCGGCAAGCCGGACCGCGCCGCCTCATGCGACAGCCGCCGGATATAGGGCGCGAGATGGGCATATATTCGCGTCATCCGCGCGAAATGCGCAAGCAATTCGGGGTCGTCGTCATATTGCACATTCTGCCGTGGTCGATTGCCCTCATGCGTCCGCATCATCGAGGTGAACGCCGCCATCTCGGCCCAGCGCATCGCGAGTTCGGCGTCGCGGGTCGTGTCGAACAGGCTGGTATAGCCGCCGCAATCGCTGTGATGATGCGTGTTGCCCAGCATCCCTGCCGAAAGCGCAGCGCAGATCACCGTGCCGATGCCGTCATGCCGGCTGAAATCGACCGCCTGATCGCCCGCCCATAGCATCGGGCAATGCCGCTGCACGCCCGCCGCGCCGGAGCGCATGAACACCATCATCTCGCCCGTCATGCCGCGCCCGGCGATCCCCTTGGCATTCACCTTGCCCCACAGCGCCGGCCAGCGATTGTGCGCGGTCATCCCGCTCTCACCGTTCGCGAGCCGCACGTCGACCGGCAGATATTCGCCGAAATCCGCCATCCAGCCCGACAGGCCGAAATCGATCATCTTCTCACCGATGATCGTATCGGCGAACCATGCCGCAGCTGCCGGATTGGTGAAATCGACATGGCCGCAACAAAATTCGCCGAAATCGATCACGTAAGGTTCATCGCAATCGGGCCGCATCACCAGGAAACCCCGCGAGACCGCTTCGGCATAAAGTGGCCCGTCGACCGCCAGATAAGGGTTCACATAGCCAAGGAAACGGATGCCGCGCGCTTTCAACTCCGCGATCCGCGCGGGCAGATCGGGATAACGCTCGGCATTCCATTGCCAGTCCCAGAACAGGCGATTGCCGAAGCTGGTGACGCGCAGCCCCACCCAATCCTCGCACCACAAGCCGGACACCGCGACCCCGGCGTCCTCATAGGTCTCGAGGCGCGCAAAGCTGTTGTCACCGTCCTTCAGCCCGATAATCGCGCCACCGAGCACCCATTCGGGGAGCGGGGGCTGGCGCCCGAAACGCTCCGACAGCGCCGAGACCAGATCGGTGAAATGCGGCCGCGTCCATAGTTCGATCCGCGCCGGAATCTCCCACACCTCGATCTCGTGGAAATCATCGTTCCGGAAATCGAACGCGGCATAAGCGAAACTGTCGACATGCAGCGCGTAGCGTCGCGAACTGACGAAGGTCGGCTGCGGGAAATTGGTGTGCGCATAGCTGCCGCCGCCGCCCTTGCGCTGCGCTTCGACCTGCTGGAACAAAGCCGAGGCTGGATCTCGCCCGACCCCCGGCTCGCTCGACCATAAGGGAAAATGCCGCCCACGCAGGTCGAAAAAGGAGAATTGCTCGCCGCCGCCCCAGACATGCTCGTCAGCCCCGGCGGGAACGCGCAGCCATAACCGGTTGAGCGTGGGATCAAGCGCGGTCAACGCAACCACCGCGTCGGCGCCTTCTTCTGAAACCGTCGCTTCCAGTAGCCATGGCGTGCCCGCGCGTTCGGCGAAGCGGATGGAGTTTCCTACGACTTCGGCATGAGTCAGTGCGCGCCGTTCGATCACGTCCTGCGACAAATCGAAATGGCCGAGCCTGGCGTGGACATGCGGCTCGCCGCGCCCGACGAAGAAACCGGGCATATCGCTGTCGTGCGACAGGATCACCTGTTCATGGAGACGTAGGGCAAAGCCGTTGTCATGCGCCTCAAGCGCCATGGGGCAGGGGCCTTTCTATGATATCCTGTAGGGGCGCGATGAAGCGCGTCCGCAAAGCTTTCTTGTCGATCTTGCCGGTCGCGCCGAACGGCATTTCGTCGATGAACATTACCGCATCAGGCATCCACCATCTGGCGATCCTGCCATCGAGGAAGCCGAGCAACTCCTCCCCGCTGACGCTTTCGCCGGGGTGGAGCGCCGCGACCAGCAACGGCCGCTCGTCCCAGCGCGGATGCGGCACGCCGATCACCGCGCAATGCGCGACCTTCGGATGGCCGATCGCGATATTCTCTATCTCTATCGAACTGATCCATTCGCCGCCGGACTTGATCACGTCCTTCGCGCGATCGACGATCGCCATATAGCTGTAGCTGTCGATGGTCGCGACATCGCCGGTATCGAAGAATCCCTCTCCGTCGAGGATGTCGCCGATCCGACCGCCCATATACCCCGCCGCCACGGTCGGCCCGCGCACATGCAGCCGGCCGGGCGTCACGCCGTCGTGCGGCAGGCGGACGCCGGCTTCGTCGACGATCTTCAGCTCGATCCCGAACGGTGGCCGCCCCTGCTTCAGCCGCTGGGGTATCTGCGCGTCGAACGGCAGGGCCGCGATCGCGGGCGTCAGTTTCCCATGCGTCCCGATCGGCGAGGTTTCGGTCATGCCCCAGCCTTGCACTGCTTCCACGCCATGCTCGCGCAGCCGCCGGATCAAGCTTTCGGGTAGCGCCGCGCCGCCGACGATCACCCGTTTCAGGCGTGTCAGCCGCGCGCCGGTCTTGTCGAGATGGTGGAGCAAGCCCTGCCAGACCGTCGGCACCGCCGCCGAGAAGGTGACGCCCTCGTTTTCGATCAACTCGTGCAGGGATGCTCCATCCAGCCGCGCGCCCGGCAGCACCAGCTTGCATCCGATCGCCGCTGTCGACAGCGGCATTCCCCAGGCATTGGCGTGATACATCGGCACGATCGGCATCGCGACGTCGTTGATGCCGATCCCGAACACGTCGGGCTGCAAGGTCATCAACATGTGAATGACCGTCGAGCGATGCGAATAGAGCACGCCCTTTGGATCACCCGTCGTGCCGCTGGTGTAGCATAATGCGCATGCCGCGCGCTCGTCGAATCCGCCCCAGCGCGCGTCGTCCTCGCGGGCGCTGGCGATCAACGTTTCGACCGAAACCGCGCCGGGCAGCGCATCGCGATCGATCTCGACATCGTCACCGAGGATGATGATTGCTCCATCCCATGTCATCCCGGCGAGAAGCTCGGCGAGCATGACCTGGAAGCAGGGGTCGACAAGGATCGCGCGATCCCCGGCATGGCCGATGATGTAGCGCAACTGATCGGCGAAGAGGCGCGGGTTGAGCGTGTGGCATACCGCGCCCATGCCCATGATCGCGAACCAGGCCTCTAGGTGGCGGATATTGTTCCACGCCATCGTCGCGACACGGTCGTCCGGCCGGATCCCGACGCTCGCGAGCGCCGTCGACAATTTCCGCGCCCGATCGCGAATCGCGGCGTAATCGCTGCGGACGACCGATCCATCATTGCCGCGCGTAACGATTGGCCGATCGCCGTCCCACATCGCCGCATGGTCTATGATCCGGTCAACGGTCAGCGGCCAATCCTGCATCAACCCGAGCATCGCACCGCCTTTTTCCGAATTTCTCCCGCCGCGCGATCTGAACGGACCACGCGGCGGGGCGGGGATCAGAAGTTCATGCGCGCGGTGACGCCGACATAGCGTTCGGCATCGCGCGGGGTGATCTGGCGCATGAACGACGTGCCGTTCGGGATGCGCTGGATGACGAACTGCTTGTTCGTGATGTTCTTCACGAGGAAGGATAGCGCATATTTGTCATCGGCGGTGCGCAGCGTGATCCCGGCGTCCCAGATCGCATAGGGATTCTGGTAGGAATACGGATTCTGGTTGATGTCGAAATTCGTCTTGCTCTGATAGGTGACGGAGCTGTTCAGATCGACGTTGAAGCCCTGGAGATTGAGCGGCAGCCGCCAGTCCACCGTTGCCGTCCCCTTGTATTTGGGAGCGAAGGGCAACGGTTTTCCATTGATCGCGTCGGCGCAGGTCACCACCGTCCCGGCCGGACAGATGAACTTGTTGATGTGCGCGTCGGTATAGTTGAACCCGCCCGACAGCGAGAAATTGTCGGTGACCGCGGCGTTGAAATCCATCTCGATGCCGCGCGTCGATACGCTGCCCGCATTGGTGAGGCGGGTGACCACCTGCCCCGCGACGATATCAAGGAAGTTGGCCTGGTAATTGTCGTATTCGGCATAGAAGGCCGCGAGGTTCAGCGTCAGGCGGCGATCGAACAGCCGCGTCTTGAGACCGGCCTCATAGGCGTTCGATTTTTCCGGCGCGATGCGCCCGGTATCGCGTGCGAGCATGTTGAAGAAGACGTTGAGCGCCGGTCCCTTGTAGCCGCGCGTATAGGTGGCATAGGCCATGATATCCTGGGCCACGTCATATTGCAGGCCGACATTGCCCGACCAGCCATGACCCTTGATCGAGCCGGCGGCGGCGAAGGCCGGATTCACGCCGCTGAACGCGGTCGTCTGCGTCGATGTGCGTGCGAAGTCATAGCCGACCTTGTCCTCGGTATAGCGTACCCCGAGAATGCCGCGGAAGGCATGGGTGAAGTTGAAGGTGCCCTGTCCGAAGCCGGCGTAGCTCGTCAGCGTCGTGGTGAAATTGGCGTCGCCATGATTGGTCACGTAAGTGGATGACCCCGTCGCGCACGGCGTCAATCCGTTGACGGTCGGCAGCGTCGAGGCGGTGCATGCGGTCACGGTGCGATTGAAGAAATCGACTTCCTTCGTGTGGTAATAATAAAGGCCGGCCACATATTCGAAGAATTGCGGATTCGCCGATGCGATGCGCAATTCCTGCGTGAACTGGTCGAACTTCAGATCGCCGCGATCATGCGAGAGAACGTCGCCCGTCGCGATGCCGGTGTTGACATAGGAAGGGGCGTCCGAGCGGAAATCGCCATCGCGGACCTGGTAATTATACCAATGGCGATAGGCGGTGATCGAGGTCAGCGTCGCGCCGCCCAGGCGAAGGTCGATCTGGCCGGAAACACCGCCATTCTTGTCCTTGGTATAGGGATCGAGATCATTGTCGATATCCTTGTTACTTCCGTTGAGCTTCAATGGAGCAAGGCTCGGAATGAATATGGCGTTGTTGAACGCGGAGGGGAATACCGTGCCGATGCTGTCGGCGTAGCCATTGTCGCTGTTCTCCGAATAATCGGCGATCAGCGTGATCTTGAGCGTGTCGGTGGGATCGGCGATCAGCTTGCCGCGCAGGCCCCAATGCTCATAGCCGTTGATCTTGTGGTTGTTATATACGTTGAGGCCGTTGCCGTCATATTTCGACCAGAAGCCGGTGAGCGATGCCTTGATGCCATTCGCGATCGGGCCGCCGATGCTGCCGCGAATACGATATTCGTTGCCCTCATACCACGCCGCATCGACGTAGCCGCCCAGCGTGTCCCCTGGACTGCGCGTGACGATGTTGATGACGCCGGCCGAAGCGTTCTTGCCGAACAGGCTGCCTTGCGGGCCGCGCAGCACCTCGATGCGCTCGACATCGAGGAAGTCCGAGGTCTGCTGACCGGTGCGCGCATAGACGACGCCATCGATCACGGTGGAAACCGACGGTTCAACGCCCGATGAGAAGGAGATGGTGCCGACGCCGCGGATCGAAAGCCCCGAATCCTTGTTGGTGTTGCCCTTGCGGAAGGTCAACGTCGGGACACGCTGGAACAATTGCTCGGCGGAATTGATGTTCGCCCGCTCGAGCTGATCGCCTGATACGACCGAAATGGCGACGGGCACGTCCTGCAAATTCTGCTCGCGCTTCTGCGCGGTGACGATGATGTCATTGCTGGCGAATGGATGCGATTCAGCGCCGCTTTCCTGCGCCCGTGCCGGCGCGGCCGCGACCAGGGCAGTGGCCATCGTGGTCGAAAGCGCCAGAATTGCCTTATATGCTGTTGTCTTCATTGCAGATCCTCCCCTTGCGTCCGGCGGATCAGACGTCCGCCTGGGCAATGAAAGCGTGATGCATCCGCGCCTTTGCCGTCGGAAAACGATCGGCCAGCTAGAGGGGCATCCCGCCGAGGATAGGAATGCGCGCCAAAACTATCGCAGTCTAATAGAGAATTGTCGGGATATTATGTCCAAATGCTATGGCTTGGAGGAGACGACATTCTGGACATGCGCGAGACACGCCGCCGTTTCGCGCCGCACGTCGTCGCCCAACCAGGCGACGATTTCAGGGGTGGGGCCGATGTCGGGTTCGAGCAGCGCGAAATCGAGATAGACCGGCGGGGCGATCGGACGGATCGCGACGCCGAGCCGGTGAAACAGCGGCGCGCTGAACGGCTCGGCGATCGACACGCCCAGCCCGGCTTCGACGAATGCATATAATATCTGCGAATGCTGTGTCTCCAGCCGTCGCGACACCGGGATGCCGGAGTCCGCAAGAGCGGAGTCGATCCCGTTCCACAGCGCGTCGGCCTCGTGCATCGGGCCGATGAATTCCTCGCCCGCCAGATCCTCTACCGTCAGATGCGGGCGGGAGGCGAGATGGTGGTTCGCGGGAAGGATGCAGATATATTCGGCGCGCGCGAGCAATGTCGAACGGACGCCCTCGCGCCCTTGCGTGTCGATGCCGATGCCGAGATCGGCCTGGCCGAGAAAGATGCGCTCCTCGATCGCGCGCTGGCCGAGCGATTCCACGGTGACCTTGATATCGGGATAGAGGATGCGGAAACGGGCGATCACCGCCGGCAGGACCGACATCGCGATCGCCGCGAGCGCGGCGATCCGCACCGTCCCCACCGGATGGGCGCGAATGCGCCGCGCCGCCTGATCCAGCAGGTCGAGGCCGGCATAGCTTCGCCGTACCGCTTCATAGAGCGCTTGCGCCTGCGCGGTGGGATGCACGCGCGAGCCGCGCCGGTCGAACAGGCGGAAGCCCACCGCGCGCTCCATATCGGCGATCAGCCGGCTGACCGACGGCTGGCTGATGTTGAGCATCGACGCGGCGGCGGTGATGCCGCCGCTCATCATCACGGCGCGAAACGCCTCGACCTGCCTCATTCGCATGGGCCATAGTATAGACGTATGACTGATGGACGCAATTCGATTGGATACAATGAATGGGATTTGCGAGACAGGGGCCGACCAAAAGGTGCGAGAGAGAGGATAAGATGGATTTTTCGGCTCAGCGCGAACAGTTCGCGACCGAAGGATATGCGGTGTTCGACCGCATCCTCGAAGGCCTGCTGCTCGATCTCCTGCGCGCGGAATGCGGCCGCGTGATCGAGCGGGAGGACGCCCGCCTCGATGCGCTCGGCGTCGAGGTCGACGGGATCAGCCACAAGGGCAAGCGCTATTTCGCGGGCGAGTGCCAGCGCAGGCAACCGGATTTGCGCAAGATGCTGTTCAGCGAGACGATGGCCGAAATCTGCCGTGCCACGCTCGGCGATGATGCCTATTTCTTCTACGACCAATATGTCGTGAAGGGCGCGGACAAGGGGATGCCGTTCAGCTGGCATCAGGATTCCGGCTATGTCGTGGGCAATGGCGGGCCGGTCGACCACAAGCCGTATCTGACCTGCTGGTGCGCGCTCGACGACACGACGATCGCGAACGGCACGGTGCGCATCATGCCTTTCTCGCAGGCGCCTGAAACCCGTGACGGCATCGTTCCACACGTCCGGCAGCCGGGGAGCAACGATCTCGTCGGTTATACCGGCGACAGCGAGGGTGTGACGGTCGAGGTGCCGGCGGGCAGCATCGTCGCTTTTTCGAGCCTTGCGCTCCACGCCACCGGATCGAATTCGACCCCGAACATGCGGCGCGTTTATCTGGCGCAATATTCGCCCGAGCCGATACTCAATCCCGGCACCGGCCACCTCCGTCGTAATGCCATCGCTTTCCTGCGTGGCGGCTCTCAGGTGACGTTCAACTGATTTCGGGACTGTCGTGATCGATCGCCCATATCCGCCCCTGGTATCCGCTCATCTTCATGCTTCGCGGCAATGCCGTGGGCGGTTCGGTCGACAATGATCGCTTATCAGGCCGCCGTTTGCGCAGAAGTTCAGGGATCGTTCGTATCGTAACGATATAGAGTTTGGCATTCATAAGCCCTTGCTGCGGCCAATCGGTCACCTGAAATTCCCTTTCTGCCGGCAGGTTCGATGCCGCACGGATATGTAGCTGGTGTTTCCGTTGACGCTGAACCGGACAGCCCGCGCCGCGTTATCGTGCGCAAGGATGAGCGTGGGATAGAATTATCATGCCGCGAACGGTGTTCCTTGCCTCGACGAAGGCAAGTTACATCACCGGCGCGCAAATGGTGATCGATGGGGGCCTGTCGCTGATGCGGGGATTGGGTGCGTGACCGGGATGCCGCTTTCCCAAGACAAGGCAACCGCTGCGTTACCAGGTCCGCCGGTTCGCGACACCGTTGCGCCCAATGGCGTCACCCTCGATTTCAACGTCCAGCAGATCGAGGATGTGTCGATCGATGGACCGCCGGAGCTGCTGGCCCGCGATCTGATGAGTCCTTTCGTCTGGCGTGACCCGAACGGGCGGTTCGGCATGATGGTGCGCGCGGTGGTCGCGGCGGGCGCCCCGCTGACCGATACCGGCCAGATCTGGGCGGGATGGAGCGACGATGGCGTGAGCTTCGCGATGCTCCCGCGCCCGGTCATCGTCCCCGGCCCCGATGTGAGCGATGCGGGCGGGGTGGAAGACCCCACCGTGGTGATTGATCCCGACGGCGGTTATGTCGTTTATTACACCGGGGTGCTGGCCGACATGGCGCATGGCGATCTGTGCTACGCGAGCGGGATGGCGATAGACCGGCTGAAAAAGCACGGGATCGCGCTCGCCACATCGAGCCGGTTGGCGAAGGCCGGCTCATCTTCCAGGAGAAAGGCGGGATAGGTGGCCGACTGGATCGCCAGCGCGGCGGGCAGGTCGCGCCGCTCCAACGGACGGACGCTGGTCGTCGGATCGCTCATGCCGGCAGCTATGGGGATTTGTCGACCGCTTCGCAAACAGGCTGACCGACCAGCGGACCGCGCCAACCTCAAACCTATTGTATTCGCGCCGGGGTCGAGGCAGGCCGCCGCGGATGTCCACCGAACCCGATCTGGAAACCGTCCTGTTGGGGCCGGTGCTCGCCGATCGCGAGTGTGGGGATTGCGTGGTATGTTGCACCGTCCTCACGGTCGATACGCCCGATTTCAAGAAAGCTGCGGGAATACCTTGCGAACACCTCGTTCCGGGTGGGTGCGGCATTCATCAGGTGCGCCCGCATATCTGCCGGACATGGTTCTGCGCGTGGCGCAGGGTCGCGAGCATGCCCGATGCGGCCCGGCCCGATCGGTGCGGCCTTCTGGTTTCGGTCAATTTCGTGCGTGAGCCGCGCAACTGCTTCGAGGGTGTCTCGATCAACGTCCGTAAGCTTGCCGGCAGTGACGCGATCGAGAGCGGCATGGCCGACATCGTCCTCGACAGCCTGTGCGAAGGGCTGGTGCCTGTCTGGTTCAGCGACGGATCGAAGAAGATGCTGATGCACCCCGCTGACGAGGTCGCGCGGCTGGTCATCTCGGGAGATCCCGCGCCGCCGCATCTCAGTGACGAGGTGGCGATATGGCGCAAGCATTACGGAGTTTTCTCGACAAACGGCTAGGAGCGCCTCCGGGGAGCTGGATTCATGAATCGCAATCTTTAATTCGAAGCGGTCAAAAAGCCCTGAAATCTGCGGCTTTTCGGCCGTCCGGGAATCCCATTACAAATCAGGTGCTCTACCATCTGAGCTAAACCGGCCAGCACGTCAGCGTCCATGCGTCAGCGAACGCCGAACGTCCAGCCCTCGCTTCGCGCGATCGGGGTGGACATGCGCACGGGTCGCCAGAGGTCGCCGCATCCGGCGTTGGCGCGCAGCCACGCGGCGGCGAGGATCGCGTCGGTCGCATGATCGTCGTAACGGGCGAGCGGATGGTGGGCGCGCGATCCGAGCGCGGCGAGCGCGCCGTCCAGCGCCTCGGGCGTGCGCAGCTTGCTTAGGCCCTTGCGCATCCCGGCGGCGCGGGCGGCGATCGCGGTATAGATTTCCACCACTACCGCGCCGCGATCCGGCACCGGATCGAACGGCCAGATCGCGATCCGGCGATCGAGCCGATGGAGCAATCGCATCCCCGCGAAGCTCGCCTTCGCCACCTGCGCCGCGCCGATCGCGTCATAGACGGTGGAGGGCTTGGTCGTCTGGTCCTCGCCCGTCTCGCACACGCGCCAGTGGAGGAAATCGCGCTTCGCCCCGTCGGCCGCGCCGAGATAGAAATGCCGCCCGCGCCGCGCCTTCAGGAAGCTCGCCGCGCCGAGATCGGCGTCGTCGCTGTGGCTGTCGACGTAACGCCACAGCGCGCGGGCGTCGCGTGTATCCGTCTCCCCCGGCAGATGCGCGCCGCGCGCGACGAACGGGGCGGAGAAGCTGAAGTCGAAGCCGACCAGCATCGGCTCGTCCGCGCGATCGAGCAGCCATTGCAGCACCTCGGTCCGCGACCAGATGCCGCCGGGCGGCGGGACGAGCGCGGGCGCGGCGTCGCCGGTCGCGCATGCCGCCATCGCGATGCCGCGATGCCGCGCGCCCTTCGCCCCCGACCAGTCGATCGCGACGAAGCGCGCGAACCGCTCAGGGGCGCTCGCCGAACGCGGCACGCTGCGCCTTCTTCGCGCGATCCCACCACGCGCGGCGGATCACGTTGCGGACGCGCTCCTCGTCCGCCGCGCCGTAGCGCACCAGCAATCCCGGCCAGCCCTCGTAATGCGGGGTCTGCCAGAAGGTGTCCGGGTCGGTCTCCAGCAGCACCGCCTTTTCCTCGTGCGGCGCCATGACGTGGAAGCTCCCCGCCTCGCGCCCCGGCGAGACGAACGCCTTGCCGTTCACCTTGGGACAGGGCGTGCCATAGAAAGGCGCCATCTCCACATCCGGGAGCGCACGGGCGAAGGCCACCACATCCGCCCAGTCCCTCATGGAGTCGCGCCGATCACCTCGGCGGAGAAGCGCGCGATGTCGAAGCGCGCCGCGCCCGGATCCTCCCCGCGCCGCACGATCACCAGCCGGTGCTGCGGGATCACCATCACGAATTGCCCGCGATTGCCCTGCGCGGAATAGCTGCCGGCGGGCAGGCCCTGCTTCGGCCCGAACAGCCACATCGTCGCGCCATAGCCGGGGCCGTCCGCCGGCTGCGGGCCGCTCGGCGTGGTCAGGTAGCGCATCCAGCCGGCGGGGAGCAGGCGGCGGCCCTGCCACACGCCGTCCTGCAACCAGAACTGGCCGAGCCGGGCGAGATCGCGCGCGGTGGTCCACACCTGGCTGGAGATGATGTAATTGCCCTGCCAGTCGGTGCCGGTGACGGTGTGCGCCATGCCGAGCGGCCGGAACAGCGAATCATGCGGCAGGCTGGCGTAGCGCGCCTCGCCGAGCGTCGCGCGCAGGCTCCGCGCGACGAGCATGATGTCGTTGTTGGCGTAGCGGAAGCGCGTGCCCGGCTCCGCCTCCAGCGGCCAGCCGGTCGCCTGCTCGGTGACGGCGGTGCCGCCGAAATAGATCGCGTCGGTGCGGTTGCCGGCGGTGTCGCTGTGCAGCCCGCTCGCCATGCGCATGAGGTTGTCGAGCGTGATCGCCCCGCGCGGGTCGCCGGGGCGCCGCCATTCGGGGATGGCGGCCGGTTTCGCCGGGTCGATCTTCGCGCCGGGCGAGGCGATGCCGACGAGCGTCCCCGCGATGCTCTTGGCGACCGACCAGGTGCGGTTGGGCACCATCGGGCCGAATCCGGGCGCATATTGCTCCGCGATCACGCGGCCGTCCTTCACGATCACCACGCCCGTCGTGACGCTCTCCGCGCCGAAGCTCGCCCGATCGAATGCGCGCGAGACGAGCGCGGCGAGCGATGCGGACGGGCGCGGCGCGATATTGGCGTCGCCCATCGGCCACGGTCGCGGGTCGGCGGGCAGCGGCACCGGCGTCGCGGCGGCCGGATTGGCGCGCGCGACCGGGGTGCCGATCGGCGAGAGATAGCAGCCGTAGCGCGGCCGCCACAGCGCGCGGCGCGGCGCGAGGCGGGCGTCGAACGGCACCGTCACCACCCGCGTCTCGCGATCGACCGTGGCCGGAAGCGTCGGCACGATCGCGTCATATTCGGGATAGATGCCGCGCAATTCGGTCGCGGCGATCTGCGCCTCGCTGCGCCCGGCGTCGAAAATGCCCTCGCACAAGGTCAGCGCCTTGTAGCCGGCGGCGATCGCATGATTGTACGGCTGCGGCGAGGCGGGGCGGATCTGTTGCGCGGAAACCGGCGCGGCGAGCGCGAGCAGCGCGAGACTAAGGGTTGTTTTCACGCCGCCGCTCGTCCCACCACGCAAGGCGCTCGGCAACCCTTTTTTCATAGCCGCGCCCGGTCGGCTCGTAGAAGCGCTGCGGCGTCATCCCCTCCGGCCAGTAATTCGCGCCCGAGAAGGCTTCGGCGGCGTCATGGTCGTACTCATATCCCTTGCCGTAGCCGACCTGCTTCATCAGCTTGGTCGGCGCGTTGAGGATATTGGCCGGCGGCATCAGCGATCCCGTCTCGCGCGCCGCCTGCCACGCGCCCTTCATCGCCATATAGGAAGCGTTCGATTTGGGCGCGGTGGCGAGATAGAGGCAGGCCTGCACGATCGCCAGCTCCCCCTCCGGCGAGCCGAGCAGTTCATAGGCGTCCTTGGCGGCGATGCATTGCGTCAGCGCCTGCGGATCGGCCACGCCGATATCCTCGATCGCCATGCGCGTCAGGCGGCGCAGCGCGTAGAGCGGCTCCTCGCCCGCCGTCAGCATCCGCGCGAGATAGTAGAGCGCGGCCTGCGGGTCCGATCCGCGCACCGATTTGTGGAGCGCGGAGATCAGATTGTAATGCCCTTCGCGATCCTTGTCGTACACCGCGACGCGGCGCTGGAGGAACGCGGACAGCCCGGCGGGATCGAGCGGCTCGCCGATAGCGACCGAGAACAGCGTCTCCGCCTGGTTGAGCAGGAAGCGCCCGTCGCCGTCCGCGCTCGCCACCAGCGCGTCGCGCGCCGCCGGGGTGAGGGGGAGGGGGCGGCCCATCTCCGCCTCCGCCCGGTCGAGCAGCTTCTCCAGCGCCGCGCGGTCGAGCCGGTGGAGGATCAGCACCTGCGCGCGGCTGAGCAGCGCGGCGTTCAACTCGAACGAGGGATTCTCGGTCGTCGCGCCGACCAACGTGACGGTGCCGTTCTCGACATAGGGCAGGAATCCATCCTGCTGCGCGCGGTTGAAGCGGTGGATCTCGTCCACGAACAGCAGGGTGCGCTTGCCGGCGCGCGCATGGTCGCGCGCCTCGGCGAAGGCTTTCTTGAGGTCCGCCACGCCCGAGAACACCGCCGAGATCGGCGCGAAGCGCAGCCCCACCGCATCGGCGAGCAGCCGCGCGATCGTCGTCTTGCCCGTGCCCGGCGGCCCCCACAGGATCATCGAGGACAATCGCCCGGCCGCGACCATCCGCCCGATCGCGCCCTCCGGCCCGGTCAGGTGCTCCTGCCCGACCACTTCGTCGAGCCGGCGCGGGCGCAGCCGGTCGGCCAGCGGCGCGTCGGCGGAGAGGGTGTCGTCGGGCGGGGCGGCGGGTTCGAAGCCCGCGAACAGGTCGGCCATGCGGCCAAAATAGTGGCTCGCGGGTTTTTTGACAGGAGGGGCTTGTGTTCGTTCTATCAAGATATATCTTAGACGCATCGTGATACAGAAAGGATATGATGTGTTTCATGGTATGCACGGCCGCCGGGGCGGTCATTGCGGGCCGCGCGGCTGGGGTCGTGGAGGGTTCGCCGGCGGATGGGATTTCGGCGCGTCGGAGCGTGGCGGCGGTCGCGGCCGGCGGATGTTCGACGGCGGCGAGCTTCGTCTCGTCCTGCTCAAGCTGATCGCGGACGAGCCGCGCCACGGTTATGAGCTGATCCGCGCGATCGAGGAGCTGACCGGCGGCGAATATGCGCCCAGCCCCGGCGTGGTCTATCCGACGCTCACCCTGCTCGACGAGATGGGCTTCATCGAGGAGCAGGCGTCGGACGAGAAGCGCAAGCGCTATGCCGCGACCGACGAGGGCCGCGCGCATCTCGAGGAGAATCGCGAGCAGGCGGAGGCGCTGATCGAGCGGCTCGCGCATGTCGGCGAGCGGCGTCAGCGGGCCGACGGCGCGCCGATCCGCCGCGCGATGGGCAATCTTCGCGTCGCGCTGGAGCAGCGGCTGACGCGGGGCGATTTCTCGCAGGACACGCTGCACGACGTCGCCGCGTTGATCGACGAGGTCGCGCAGAAGATCGAGCGGCTGCGGTGAGCGTCTCCGTCGCCCGCGTGTCGACCGCTTCGGCGAGCCGCTACCTCCAGCAGCTCGCCAAGCACTGGAGCCACAAGATGACCGTCACCTTCTCGCCCGAGGAGGGGACGATCGACTTCCCCAACGGCAGCCGGCTCGAAATGCGCGCCGACAGCGGTACGCTCGACGTGGCGCTCACCGTGCCGGAAGGGGAGGATGTCGAGCGGATGCGCGGCGTGGTGGCGAGTCACCTCGACCGCTTCGCCTTCCGCGAGGCGCCGCTGATGTTCGACTGGAAGGCGGCCTGAGGCTGGTCCTAGGCCCCCAGCGCCAGATAGGCGTCCAGCACCGCCTGATTGGCGATGTCCCAGCGATAGCCGGCTGCCTTGCGGTGGCCGGCTTCGCCCATTGACTGGCGCAGCGCCGGATCGGCCACGATCCGCGCGATCGCGTCGGCATAGGCGGAAACGTCGCGCGGCGGGACGAGGAAGCCGTTCACGCCGTCCTCGACCAGATCGACCGCCCCCGTCGCGCGCGCCGCGACCACCGGCACCGCGCTCGCCATCGCTTCCGTCGTGACGTTGCCGAACGTCTCGGTGACGCTCGGGTTGAAGAACACGTCCATCGACGCGACCGCGCGGCCCAGCGCGTCGCCGGACTGGAAGCCGGTGAACACCGCGTCCGGCACGCGCCCGGCGAACCATTCGCGCGCCGGCCCTTCGCCCACCACCAGCACCTTGTGCGCCACGCCGCGCCGCTTCAGCTCGCTGGAGACGTCGGCGAAGATATCCAGCCCCTTCTCCTTCACCAGCCGCCCGAGGAAGCCGACCGCCATCTCCTCGTCCGCGATGCCGAGCGAGCGCCGCCAGGCGAGGTCGCGGCGATCCGGGCGGAAGCGGTCGTGGTTGATCCCGCGCGACCAGATGCCCATCGGCGCGGTCACGCCCCATTGGGCGAGCAGCGCCATCATGCTGTTGCTGGGCACCAGCACGCGATCGAAGCGGTTGTAGAAGCGGGTCATCAGCTTCTTGACCAATGGCTCCAGGAAACCGAGGCCGTAATAGCCGCAATAGGTTTCGAACCGCGTGTGGAACGAGGCGACCGCCGGCACATTGTTGGCCTTCGCCCAGCGCGCCGCCGCATGGCCGAGGAACTCCGGCGCGGAGACATGGACGATATTCGGCGCGAACGCCTCCAGATCAGCGCGCGGCTTCGCCGGCAGCCCGCGCGCGAGCTTGTATTCGCCGCGCCCCGCGATCATCGGGATCGAGGGCACGTCGACCAGATCGCCGACCGCCGGAAACGCCGGCTCCGCCACGGTCGGCGAATAGACCCGCACCTTTACGCCCCGCTCCAGCAGATAGCCGACGAGCAGGTTGAGCGATTGGTTGGCGCCGTCGCGCACGTAATTGTAATTGCCGCTGAACAGGGCGACGCGAAGATCGGACGGCTGCATGAGGCGGCCGTTAACCGGCGATCGTGGCGAAAACTAGGTTGCCTGTTCGCCCGCCGTCATCTCGCTCTTGCGCCTGATGCGGCGGATGCGCGGCTCGCGGGTGAGGGCGGCCTCGCGCCGGATCGTCTCGCGCATCTCGTCGCGCTTCTCGTGGATCGAGGCGATCACCGGCCCCATCGCCACGCCGAGATCGACCAGCACCGCCTCCGAAAGCTGGAGCGAGCTTTCCAGCGTTTCCGGTACCGCGTCGGTCACGCCGGCGCGGTAAAGCTCGGCGGCGTGGCGCATGTCGCGGGCGCGGGCGATGATCGGCAGGTCCGGCACCAGCGCGCGGATGCGGCGGACGAGGCGGATCGTCAGCACCGGATCGTCCATCGTCAGGATCAGCGCGCGGGCCGCCGGCAGGTCGAGCCGGTCGACGAGCTGCCCGCGCGCCACGTCGCCGAACATCACCGGATAGCCGGCGTGGCGCGCGGCCTTCACCGTGTCGATGTCCGCCTCCACCGCGATATAGGGCTGGTCGTGGACCGTCAGCATATCCGCGACGAGCCGCCCGACGCGGCCGAAGCCGATCACCACCGTCCGCGTCGCGTCGCCCGTGTCCGGCACCGCCTGATGGTCCGTCGTTTCGATCCGGCGCGAGATCGCCGTCCCGGCCTTGGCGAGCAGCGGGGTGATGGTCAGCCCGATCGCCGTCACCGTCTGCCAGAAGGCGGCGGTGGAGGGCTGGATGAGCTGCGCCTGCGCCGCCGTCGCCAGCACGATCAGCGTGGTCTCGGACGGGCTGCCCATCAGCAGTCCGGTCTCCGCCGCCACGCCGTGCCGGGCATTGGCGACGCGCAGCAGCAGATAGGTGACGATCGCCTTGATCGCGACCACCCCCGTCACCGCCAGCGCGAGCGACATCCAGTTCTCGACGATCGTCGATAGGTTCACGCTCATCCCGACCGTGATGAGGAACACGCCGAGCGCCAGCCCCTTGAACGGCGCGGTCATCACCTCGACCTCGGTGTGATATTCGGTCTCGGCGATCAGCAGCCCGGCGAGCAGCGCGCCCACGATCGGGGAGAGGCCGGCGGCGGTGGTCGCGACGCTGGCGACGATCACCACCAGCAGCGAGGCGGCGAGGAACAGCTCCGGGCTCTTGGTCCGCGCCGCCTGCGCGAACAGGCGCGGCAGCACCAGCCGTCCCCCCACATACATCGCCACCACCGTCACCCCGCCGCGCAAGGCGACACCGGCCAGCCCCTGCCAACCGTCTGCGGTGGCGGTCGGCGCCATCGCCCCCAGCGCGAAGATGATCGGGACCAGCGCGATATCCTCGAACAGCAGCATGGCGAATGCGCCGCGCCCCACCGCGCTGGTCGTGCCGACCAGCGGCAGCACCAGCGCGGTCGAGGACAGCGCCAGCGCCAGCCCCAGCCCGATCGACCCGGCCCAGTTCTGCCCGAGCAGGTGAAGCCCCGCGCCGATCAGCAGCGCGGAGCCGATCAGTTCCGCCGCGCCGGTGCCGAACACCAGTTGCCGCATCGCCCACAGCCGCCGGAACGACAGCTCTAGCCCGATCGAGAACAGCAGCAGGATGATGCCGAACTCCGCCAGCGGCTCGATCGCATGGGGATTGGTGATCGTGAAATAATAAAGCCACGGCGCCTGATCGACGAGGCCGCCCAGCCCGGCGGGTCCGACAAGCATCCCGACGAGGATGAAGCCGATCACCGGGCTGATCTTGAAACGCGCGAAGGCCGGGATCACCATTCCCGCCGCCCCGAGAATCACCAGCGTGTCGCTGAAACCCTGATTGTCCAATCCGATCGCCATCGCGTTATCCTAGCCGGACGCGGCGGTTGCTGTCAGGAGCGTAGCAATGAAAAAACACGATATCGTCATTGTCGGCGGCGGACCGGCGGGAATGATGGCCGGGCTGCTGTTCGCGCGCGCCGGCCTCGACGTGGTGGTGCTGGAGAAGCACGGCGATTTCCTGCGCGATTTCAGGGGCGATACGGTCCACCCCTCCACGCTCGACCTGTTCGACGAACTCGGCCTGCTCGACGCGCTGCTGGCCGAGCCGCACGACAAGGTGGCGGAGATCGGCGCGGTGATCGGCGGGCGGAGCTATCGCGTCGCCGATTTCTCGCATTTGCCGGGGCGCGGCCGATTCGTCGCGATGATGCCGCAATGGCATTTCCTCGATTTCGTCGCGCGCGAGGCGCGGCGCTTCCCGACATTCGGGCTGCGGATGGAGACGGAGGCGGTTGGCCTGCTCGGGGGCGCCGGGCGGGTCGCCGGCGTCCGCACGCGGGCAGGGGAGGAGATTACGGCGCGGCTGGTGATCCTCGCGGACGGGCGCACCTCCGTTCTGCGCGAGGCGGCCGGGCTGCCGTTGCGGGACCTTGGCGTGCCGATCGACGTCTTCTGGTTCCGCGTGCCGAAGGAGCGCGCGGCCACGAACGAGACGGCCGGCTATCTCTCGCAGGGGCAGATGGTGGTGCTGATCGACCGTGGCGATTATTTCCAATGCGCCCGCGTGATCCGCAAGGGCAGCGCGGCGGAGGTGGAGGCGCGCGGCATCGCGGCGTTCCGCGATGATATGGCGCGCGCCGCCCCGGCGATCGCCCCCGGCATCGCGGCGGTGCGGGGGTGGGACGACGTGAAGCTGCTGTCGGTCTCGCTCGATCGCCTGACGCGCTGGCACCGGCCGGGGCTGCTCGCGATCGGCGATGCCGCCCATGCCATGTCCCCGGTCGGCGGGGTGGGGATCAATCTCGCCATCCAGGACGCGGTGGCCGCCGCCAACATCCTCGCCGCCGCGATGGCGACGGGGCGCGACCCCGATCCGCTGCTGGCGAAGGTGCAGGCGCGGCGGATGTTGCCGGTGCGCGTCGTGCAGGCGATCCAGCGCACGGTGCATCGCGCGGTGCTGGAAAAGGCGCTGGCCGGCGAGATCGACCGCGCCCCGCTGGCGCTGCGCGTGCTGGATCGCGTGGCGCCGCTCCGCCGCATCCCGGCGCGCGTGCTGGGGCTGGGCGTCCGCCGCGAGCATATCCGCTCGCCGGCCTGGAGCGAATGAGAAGGCCGGCGCCCCGCTGATCGGGACGCCGGCCTCGCATCATGCCATCAGGCGCCGGGTCAGGCCCAGGTCGCCATCTTCTTTTCGAGGTTCTCGCGAATCTTCTCGAAGAACTGCTCGGTCGTCAGCCACTTCTGGTCCGGGCCGATCAGGATCGCGAGGTCCTTGGTCATGTCGCCGGCCTCGACCGTCTCGATGCAGACCTTCTCCAGCGTCTCGGCGAAGCGCGTCACGTCCGGCGTGTCGTCGAACTTGCCGCGATACTTGAGGCCGCCGGTCCACGCGAAGATCGACGCGATCGGGTTGGTCGAGGTCGCCTTGCCCTGCTGGTGCTGGCGATAGTGACGGGTGACGGTGCCGTGCGCGGCCTCCGCCTCGATCGTCTTGCCGTCCGGTGTCATCAGCACCGAGGTCATCAGGCCGAGGCTGCCGAAGCCCTGCGCCACCTGATCCGACTGGACGTCGCCGTCATAGTTCTTGCACGCCCAGACGAACTCGCCGTTCCACTTCAGCGCGGAGGCGACCATGTCGTCGATCAGGCGATGCTCGTAGACGATGCCGGCTTCCTTGAACCGGTCCTTGAACTCGCTCTCGAACACCTCGGCGAAGATATCCTTGAAGCGCCCGTCATAGGCCTTGAGGATCGTGTTCTTGGTCGAGAGATACAGCGGCCAGCCGCGGCCCAGCGAGTAATTCATGCTGGCGCGCGCGAAATCGCGGATCGATTCGTCGAGGTTGTACATCCCCATCGCGACGCCGGAACCGGGGAAGTCATAGACGTCCTTCTCGATGACGGTGCCGTCCTCGCCCTCGAACTTCATCGTCAGCTTGCCCTTGCCGGGCACGCGGAAGTCGGTCGCGCGATACTGGTCGCCGAAGGCGTGGCGGCCGACGACGATCGGGTGGGTCCAGCCGGGGATCAGGCGCGGCACGTTGCGGATCACGATCGGTTCGCGGAAGATCACGCCGCCCAGGATGTTGCGGATCGTGCCGTTGGGCGACTTCCACATCTGCTTCAGGCCGAATTCCTCGACGCGCGCCTCGTCCGGGGTGATCGTGGCGCACTTCACCGCGACGCCGTATTTCTGCGTCGCATGGGCGCTGTCGATCGTCACCTGGTCGTTGGTCGCGTCGCGATGCTCGACGCCGAGATCGTAATAATCCAGCTCGATATCGAGATACGGCTTGATCAGGCGCTCGCGAATCCATTCCCAGATGATCCGCGTCATCTCGTCGCCGTCGATCTCCACGACGGGCGTCTTCACCTTGATCTTCGCCATGTCCAAATCCTTGTCAGGGGAGGTTTGGCGTGCGCGATAGGGGGAAGGGCGCGGAGGATCAACCGTCGCGCGTGGCCGCGGCTCGCGCAAAATGCGCGTCGGATGCGTTGTGCGGGGCGAGACGCGCGGCTAAACCGCGCCGATGCCATCATTAGATAAACCGGAAGGCCCCGGCGGCCTTCCAGTCACCACCACCGTCAAGTGGCGCTTTCCCGCCGTCCATCCGGAGGGGCAGAAGTTCGTCGCGATCGCGTTCGGCCTCACGCTGCTGCTGACGATCGTCTCGAACATCTTCTTCTGGCCGATGCTGGGGCTGACCGTGTGGGTCGCGGCATTCTTCCGCGATCCGATCCGCACCACGCCGCGCGGCGACGATCTGGTCGTCGCCCCCGCCGACGGGCTGGTGACGATGATCGAGCGCGTGCCGGTGCCGCGCGAGCTGACCGGCGAGCTGGGCACCGAGCCGATGGTGCGCGTGTCGATCTTCATGTCGGTGTTCGACGTGCACATCAACCGCGCGCCGATCGCGGGGACGATCAAGCAGGTCGTCTATATCTCCGGCAAGTTCCTCAACGCCGACCTCGACAAGGCGTCGGAGGACAACGAGCGCCAGCATTTCGTCGTCGAGGGGCATGACGGCCGCCGCGTCGGCTTCACGCAGATCGCCGGGCTGGTCGCGCGGCGCATCGTCGGCTTCGCCAAGGCCGGCGACATCGTCGCGGTCGGCCAGCGCGTCGGGCTGATCCGCTTCGGCAGCCGCGTCGACGTCTATCTGCCCGAGGGTTGCGCGCCGCAGGTGGCGCTCGGCCAGCGATCGGTGGCGGGGGAGACGGTGATCGGCCGCTATGGCCTTCCCGCCGTGACAGGGACGGCGCAATGATCCCTGATATCCCGTCCACCGCGCCGGGCCTGCGCGGATGACCGCGCGGCCGCAACGCCGGCTCGGCGGCCTGCCGCTGCGCGCGGTGCTGCCCAATGCGGTGACCGCGCTGGGCCTGTGTTCCGGCCTGTCGGGGGTGCGCTTCGCCGTCGCCGGCTGGTGGGAGCTGGCGGTGGCGATGATCCTGCTCGCGGGCGTGCTCGACGGGCTGGACGGTCGCATCGCGCGGATGCTGCGCGGGCAGAGCCGGTTCGGCGCGGAGCTCGATTCGCTGGCCGACGCCATCTCCTTCGGCGTCTCGCCGGCGCTGATCCTCTATCTCTGGTCGCTCTCCGCGCTGCCGCGCTTCGGCTGGACGGCGGCGCTGATGCTGGCGGTGTTCTGCGCGCTCCGCCTCGCGCGCTTCAACGCCAATATCGACGTGACCGAGCAGCCGCACAAATCGGCCGGCTTCCTCACCGGCGTGCCCGCCCCGGCCGGGGCGGGGCTGGCGCTGCTGCCGATGTTCCTGTGGTTCTGGACGGGCGAGCCGCTGCTGCGCTCGCCCTGGGTCGTCGCGCCGTGGACGGCATTGGTCGCGTTCCTGATGGTCTCCAGCCTCGCCACTTTCTCCTGGGGCTCGCTGCGCCTGCGCCGCAACATCCGCTTCGAGGCGTTGGCGGTGGTGGTGATCTTCGGCGCCGCCGCCGTCTCCGCGCCGTGGCATAGCGCCAGCGCGTTGTGCATTGTCTACCTGCTCACGCTGCCGTTCAGCATCGCCAGCTACGCGCGGGTCAGGCGGCAGCGCGTAGCGGCGCAGGTCGGCGAACCGGCGCCGCCGCCAGCCGCCTGACCGCCACGCGGCGTTCGACGCGCGGCGCTTCCGCCGCCAGCGCCGTCGCAAGAGGCGAGCGGCCCGCCAGCGCCAGCCGGATCTTCGCGAGGTTCGGCGCAACGCTCGCCGCAATGGCATAAGCCGCGATACCCAATGCCGCGCCGAAGGTCGCAATCGCCAGCAAAAACATCATCTTCGCCTCCTTGCCGCCCGCGCATCGCCTAAACGCACGAAGTGGAATCCGGTGCCAGAGCCTGCGTTCATGCTCTGTTCTGTATGCTGTGTTCCATGTTTGTTCGCATCCGTCAAGCGATTGCTTTTCGCCTCCGCTTGCGCTAACGGCGCGACCCTCAACTCCGCATGGGAAGCATCATCACCGGTGCGCCGGCTTGCAGCCGGTCGTCATTCTCGCTTCCCAGAGGCTTAACCGGAAAGGAAAACACCCTATGGCGGCACCTGTCGTCACCATGCAGCAGCTCATCGAGACCGGCGCGCACTTCGGCCACCAGACCCATCGCTGGAACCCGAAGATGAAGCCCTACATCTTCGGTGACCGCAACGGCGTCCACATCATCGACCTGTCGCAGACCGTGCCGCTGTTCGCGCGCGCGCTGGAGTTCGTGTCGTCCACCGTCGCGGCGGGCGGCAAGGTGCTGTTCGTCGGCACCAAGCGCCAGGCGCAGGAGCCGATCGCCGACGCCGCGCGCCGCGCGGGCCAGCATTTCGTCAACCACCGCTGGCTGGGCGGCATGCTCACCAACTGGAAGACGATCTCCAACTCGATCAAGCGCCTGAAGGCCCTTGAGGAGCAGCTTTCCGGCAACACCGCCGGCCTCACCAAGAAGGAAGTGCTCCAGCTCACCCGCGAGCGCGACAAGCTCGAGCTGTCGCTCGGTGGCATCCGCGACATGGGCGGCATCCCGGACGTGATGTTCGTGATCGACGCCAACAAGGAGGAACTGGCGATCAAGGAAGCCAACACGCTCGGCATCCCGGTCGTCGCGATCCTCGATTCGAACGTGTCGCCGGACGGCATCGCCTTCCCGGTGCCGGCGAACGACGACGCGAGCCGCGCGATCCGCCTCTATTGCGAGGCGGTGGCGATCGCCGCCACGCGCGGCAACCAGGAGCAGCAGCGCCGCGGCGGCGCGGACCTCGGCGCGATGGCCGAGCCGATCGCCGAGGAGGCGCTGGTGCCGGAAGCCACGGAAGTGGCCGTCGAGACGGAACGCCAGATCGACGCCTGACCGTCGCCGGAATGTCATGCGGGCGGGGCAGGGCGTGTTTGGCGCTGCCCCGCCCGTACCCATATTCGACCGATTGCAAATTGAAGGACTAGGAACATGGCCGACATCACGGCTTCGATGGTCAAGGACCTGCGCGAGAAGAGCGGCGCGGGCATGATGGATTGCAAGAAGGCGCTCAGCGAGGCGAACGGCGACATGGAAGCCGCGCTGGACTGGCTGCGCACCAAGGGCCTCGCCGCCGCCGCCAAGAAGTCCAGCCGCACGGCGGCCGAGGGGCTGGTCGGCATCGAGGTTTCCGGCAACAAGGGTGCGGCGGTCGAGGTGAACTCCGAGACCGATTTCGTCGCGAAGAACGATCAGTTCCAGACCTTCGTGCGCGACGTGACCTCGGTGGCGCTCGAGCTGGGCGACGACATCGCGACGATCAAGGCGGCCCCGCTCGGCGGCAAGACGGTCGAGGAGGTGCTGACCAACAACATCGCGACGATCGGCGAGAACCAGAACCTGCGCCGCGCGAAGAAGCTGGAAGTGTCGAAGGGCGCGGTCGTGGGCTATGTCCACAACCAGCAGGCGCCGGGCCTCGGCAAGATCGGCGTGCTCGTAGCGCTGGAGAGCGAGGCGTCTGACGACGTGCTCCAGAGCCTCGGCAAGCAGCTCGCGATGCACGTCGCGGCGGCCTTCCCCAAGGCGCTGAACGAGGAGGACCTCGACGCCGAGGAGATCGAGCGCGAGCGCGCGATCGCCACCGAGAAGGCGGCGGAGAGCGGCAAGCCGGCCGACATCATCGCGAAGATGGTGGAAGGCTCGATCGCCAAGTACCGCAAGGAACATGCGCTGGTCAGCCAGCTCTTCGTGATGGACGGCAAGACCAAGATCAGCGACGTGGTCGCCAAGGCGGGCAAGGACGCCGGCACGCCGATCGTGCTGAAGGACTATGTTCGCTTCCAGCTCGGCGAGGGCATCGAGAAGGAGCAGTCCGACTTCGCCGCCGAAGTCGCCGCCGCTTCCGGCGTGCCGCAGAAGCAGGCCGAGCCGACCGCGTAATCCGCCCATGAAAGGGGAAGGGCGCATGCG
The DNA here is from genome assembly GCF_013344685.1 of Sphingomonas sp. CL5.1. NCBI lineage: Bacteria > Pseudomonadati > Pseudomonadota > Alphaproteobacteria > Sphingomonadales > Sphingomonadaceae > Sphingomonas > Sphingomonas sp. CL5.1. The sequence continues at coordinate 3,433,644 of NZ_CP050137.1, read as the reverse complement.
CGTCCTTCCCCGCAACGTCACCCCGGCCGCGCGCCGGGTCCACCGTGCCACAGGATCATCGCAAGGGCCGCTTGCGTATCGCCTGCCCCCGGTGGACCTTGCGCGCGGCCGGGGTGACGTTTGTGGTGACGGGGCCGCCCGCCATTCCACGGTTGCGGCCTCATCCCACCCCGCCTAAGGTCCGCCCACTTCAGCCCCCAGACATTTTTCGGAACGCATGACCAGCCCCCGCTACAAACGCATCCTCCTGAAACTCTCGGGCGAAGTCCTGATGGGCGAGGGCGGCAAGTCGATCGACCCCGAAGTCACCGCGCGCGTGGCCGAGGAGATCGCCGGCGTGAAGGCGCAGGGCTATGAATTGTGCGTCGTGGTGGGCGGCGGCAACATCTTCCGCGGCCTCGCCGCCGCCGCGCAGGGCTTCGAGCGCGCCACCGCCGACTATATGGGGATGCTGGCGACGGTGATGAACGCGCTCGCCGTGCAGAACGCGCTGGAGCAGATCGGCGTCGACACGCGCGTCCAGTCCGCGATTCCGATGCAGTCGGTGTGCGAGCCGTTCATCCGCCGCCGCGCCGCGCGGCATCTGGAAAAGGGCCGGGTGGTGATCTTCGCGGCGGGCGTCGGCTCGCCCTTCTTCACCACCGACAGCGGCGCCGCGCTGCGCGCGGCCGAGATGAATTGCGACGCCTTGTTCAAGGGCACCTCGGTCGATGGCGTCTATGACGACGATCCCAAGAAGGTGCCGACGGCGAAGCGATACGAAACAATCGGTTACGGCGAAGTCCTCTCGAAGAATCTCAAGGTCATGGACGCAAGCGCGGTGGCGCTGTGCCGTGACAGCAACATCCCGATCGTCGTCTTCAACATCCGCGAGCATGGCAATTTCGCCGCCGTGCTGCGCGGTGAGGGCGTGTCGACGGTCGTCCGCAACGAACAGGAGACGAAGTGATGGCGGCCTATGACAAGGCGGATCTGGAGCGCCGGATGCACGGCGCGGTCGAATCGCTGAAGGGCGATCTCGGCGGCCTGCGCACCGGGCGCGCCTCCGTCTCGCTGCTCGATCCGGTGACGGTCGAGGTCTATGGCGCGCACATGCCGCTCAACCAAGTCGCGACCGTTTCCGCGCCGGAGCCGCGCATGCTCTCCGTGCAGGTGTGGGACAAGTCGAACGTCGGCCCGGTGGAGAAGGCGATCCGCTCGGCCGGCCTCGGCCTCAACCCGATCAACGACGGCCAGAACCTGCGCCTGCCGATCCCCGACCTGACCGAGGAGCGCCGCAAGGAGCTGGCCAAGCTCGCCGGCCAATATGCCGAGAAGGCGCGCGTCGCCGTGCGCAACGTGCGCCGCGACGGGATGGACGCGCTCAAGACCGACGAGAAGAAGGGCGTGTTCGGCGAGGACGATCGCAAGCGCCACGAGAACGAGGTGCAGAAGCTGACCGACAGCACCATCGCCGAGATCGACGCGGCGGCGGCGGGCAAGGAAAAGGAAATCCTCGGCAAGTGACCGCGCTCGCCCGCCCGGCTCCTTCAAGGTCGTGCCCGTGAGCAGCGCCCCGGCCCTCGCGAGCGGCGGTGGCGTGCTGCCGCGCCATGTCGCGATCATCATGGACGGCAACGGGCGCTGGGCGAAGAAGCGCTTCCTGCCGCGCGTCGCCGGCCATCGCGCGGGCGTGGAGGCGGTGCGCGCCGTCAGCCGCGCGGCGCGCGCGATGGGGATCGAGGCGCTGACGCTCTACGCCTTCTCCAGCGAGAACTGGCGCCGGCCGGAGGAGGAGGTGGGCGACCTGATGGGCCTGCTGCGCCTGTTCATCCGCTCCGATTTGGCCGAACTGGTGCGCGAGAATGTGCGGCTGCGCGTGATCGGCGACTTCCGCCGCTTCCCCGGCGACGTGGTGGCGCTGATCGAGGACGCGCTGGCGCGGACGGCGGCGAACACCGGGCCGGTGCTGGTGATCGCGCTCAATTATGGCGGGCAGGCTGAACTGACCGAAGCGGCGCGGCGGCTGGCGGCGCGCGCGGCGGCGGGCGAGATCGATCCCGCGTCGATCGCGCCGGCGACGATCGAGGCGGAGCTGGAGACGCGCGACCTGCCGCCGCTCGACCTGTTGATCCGCACATCGGGCGAGCATCGCCTGTCGAATTTCCTGCTGTGGCAGGCGGCCTATGCCGAATTGCTGTTCGTCGACACGCTCTGGCCCGATTTCGGCGCGGCGGAGCTGGAGGCGGCGGTGGCCGATTTCGGGCGTCGCCAGCGACGGTTCGGGGGCCTGTGACCGATAGGCGCTCCGACCTGCCGAAACGCGCGCTGGCGGGCATCGTGATGATCGGCGTCGCGCTCGCGGCACTGTGGCTGGGGGGCATCGCCTTCTGGCTGCTCGCGGTGATCGGCGCGCTGGTGATGATGGCGGAATGGGGCGGGCTGCACGGCGCGTCGCCGCGCGACACGCGGCTCGCGCAATTCGCGCTGTCGGTGCCGCTGGCGGTGATGGCGCCGGCCTCGCTGACGATCGTGCCGCATGATTTCTTCTCGCTCGGCCTGATCGGCGGGGCGGCGTTCTTCGTCGTCATCATCACGCGGCGGCCGCAATTCGCGGCGGGCGTGGTCTATTGCGCGCTGCCGGTGCTGGCGCTGATGTTCATCCGCCGCCAGCATGAAGGGATCGTCTTCACGCTCTGGGCGCTGGCCTTGGTCTGGGCGTGCGACATCGGCGCCTATTTCGCCGGCCGCGCGATCGGCGGGCCGAAGCTCGCGCCGCGCGTCAGCCCGAACAAGACCTGGGCGGGGCTGGCCGGCGGCGTCGTCGCGGCTGGCGCTTTCGGGCTGTTCATGCACTGGCGCTTCGGCCTGCCGTGGCGGATGACGCTCGCCACGCCGGCGCTGGCGGTGCTCGCGCAGGCGGGCGACCTCTACGAAAGCTGGCTCAAGCGCCGCGCCGGCGTGAAGGATTCGGGCGCGCTGATCCCCGGCCACGGCGGCGTGATGGACCGGCTCGACGGCCTCGTGCCGGTCGCGCCGGTCGCCGCCTTCCTCGTCGTCCTCCCGCATTTCTATCCGTCATGAGAACAATCACCATCCTCGGCGCGACCGGATCGGTCGGCACCTCGACGCTGGATCTGGTCGAGCGCGCGCCCGAAACCTTCCGCGTCCGCGCGCTGACCGCCAACAGCGACGTGGCCAGGCTCGCCGCCGCCGCGATCCGCACCCGCGCCGAGCGCGCGGTGATCGCCGACGAGGCGCATCTGCCCGCCCTGCGCGAGGCGCTCGCCGGCTCCGGCGTGGCGGCGGCCGGCGGCGCGGAGGCGGTGACGGAAGCGGCCGGAGAAGGCGCGGACGTGACGGTCGCGGCGATCGTCGGCTGCGCCGGCCTCAAGCCGGTGATGGCGGCGATCCGCGCCGGCGGCACGATCGCGCTCGCCAACAAGGAGTCGCTGGTTTCCGCGGGCGACGTGATGAAGGCGGCGATCGACCGCCACAAGGCGACGCTGCTGCCGGTCGACAGCGAGCATAACGCGATCTTCCAGTGCCTCGACGCGCGGCTCAGCCATCGCGCCCGCCGCATCATCCTGACGGCGAGCGGCGGCCCGTTCCGCGATCGCCCGCTGGCGGAGATGGCGGCGATCACTCCGGCGCAGGCGGTGGCGCATCCCAACTGGTCGATGGGCGCCAAGATCTCGGTCGATTCGGCGACGATGATGAACAAGGGGCTGGAACTGATCGAGGCGTTCCATCTTTTTCCGCTGGACCATGGGCAGATCGAGATCGTCGTCCACCGCCAGTCGGTGGTGCATTCGATGGTCGAATATGTCGACGGGTCGACACTGGCGCAGCTCGGCACGCCCGACATGCGCACCCCGATCGCCTATGCACTGGCCTGGCCGGACCGGATGGCGACGCCGGGCGAGCCGCTCGATCTCGTCCGCGTCGGACGGCTCGATTTCGAGGCGCCCGATCCTGAGCGCTTCCCCGCGTTGGCGCTGGCCCGCGCGGCGGTGGAGGCGGGGGGCGCGCGTCCCGCGATCCTCAACGCCGCGAACGAGGTGGCGGTGGCGGCATTTCTCGGCGGCGCGGTGGGGTTCCTCGAAATTGCCGCAATCGTCGCCGATACCCTCGAACGCTTCGACCCGCCCGCGCCCCAAACGCTCGACGCGGTGCTGGATATCGACCGCGAGGCGCGGCGACTGGCGGCGGAGCGTGTAGAGGAACGCGTCGCTTGATCCAGTCCCCGGGCCTTTTGCTGACCCTGCTGGCGTTCGTGCTGGTGATCGGCCCGCTCGTCTTCGTGCACGAGCTGGGCCATTATCTCGCCGCGCGCGTGCTCGGCGTGAAATCCGATATCTTCTCGATCGGCTTCGGCCGCGAGGTGGCGGGCTGGACCGACCGGCGCGGCACGCGGTGGAAGGTCGGCTGGCTGCCGCTGGGCGGCTATGTCCGCTTCGCCGGGGACATGAACGCGCTGAGCCAGCCCTCGGCCGAGTGGCTCGCGCTGCCGGCGGCGGAGCGCCAGCGCACCTTCCAGGCGAAGCCGGTGTGGCAGCGCGCGATCATCGTCGCGGCCGGGCCGGTGGTGAATTTCGTCGCCGCGATCCTGATCCTCGCCGGATTCGCGCTGGCCTATGGCGACAGCGTGACGCCGACGACGGTGGGCACGGTCGTGCCGCGATCGGCGGCGGCGGCGATCGGGCTGCGGCCCGGCGATCGCATCACCGCGCTGAACGGGCGCTCCGTCGCGACCTTCGACGACATGGCGCGCTACGCCAAGATCCGCCCGGACGAGACGATCCGCGTCGATTATCTGCGCGACGGCGCGCCGCTTTCCGCGACGACGCGGCTCGGCGTGCGGCGCGAGCGCGACCGGTTCGGCAACGAATTCCGCATCGGCCTGCTCGGTATCGGCGCGACGACGCCGGTTTTTCGTCGGGTCGGCCCGCTCGAGGCTCCGCTGGTCGCGATGCGGCAGACCGGGCAGATCGTGTCGATGATGGTGGAGACGGTCGGGCAGGTCGTGTCCGGCCGCCGCTCGGTGAAGGAGCTTGGCGGGCCGCTGTCGATCGCGAAGGTTTCCGGCGAGCAGATCACGCTGGGGCCGGAGGCGTTCGTTTTCCTGATCGCGCTGGTGTCGATCAATCTGGGGTTCATCAACCTGCTGCCAATTCCGATGCTTGATGGCGGACACCTGCTTTTCTACGCGATCGAGGCGGTGCGGCGCAGGCCGGTCGGGCCGGAGGCGCAGGAATGGGCCTATCGTGGCGGATTGGCGGCGATACTTGCGCTGATGCTGCTGGTGACGTTCAATGATCTCGGCAATTTCGGGCTATGGCGCAGCCTCGCCGGCTTGATCGGTTGAGCAAGCTGGGGCAGGGCGCGCGGCACGCGGTCGATATGGGTATCTCCGGGGTGGATTGGTGAAGGCTTTGACGACAACTCTACGCCCGCAACCGGTGGCGCTGTTGCTTGCCGGGACGATGCTCGCCGGCATGCCGCTGGCGGCCGCCGCGCAGACCGCGCCGGCCCCTGCCGCGCAGCAGGCGCCGACGCAGGCGCCGGCCGAGGCCGCGTCCGTCCTCGCGCCGCCGGTGGTCCGCACGATCCGCTCGCTGCGGGTCGACGGGTCGCAGCGCATCGAGCCGGAGACGGTGCTGAGCTACACCAAGCTGCGCGTCGGCGAATCCTATACGAACGAGACGCTCGACCAGGCGATCAAGGACCTCTACGCCAGCGACCTGTTCGCCGACGTCTCCATCGCGGGGGCGGAGACGGGCGACATCGTGCTGCGCGTGCGCGAGAACCCGATCATCAACCGCGTGATCCTTGAGGGCAACAAGCGCCTCAAGGAAGACAAGATCACCAAGGAGATCAAGCTCAAGCCGCGCCAGATCTTCACCCGCTCCGCCGTGCGGGCGGACGTGGCGCGGATCATCGAGCTGTATCGCCGGCAGGGGCGTTTCGCCGCGTCCGTCGATCCGAAGATGGTCAACCTCGACCAGAATCGCGTCGACGTGGTGTTCGAAATCAGCGAGGGGCCGAAATCCAAGGTCCAGCAGATCAACATCATCGGCAACCAGGTGTTCTCCGACGCCAAGCTGCGCTCGCAGATGGCGACGAAGCAATCGCGCTTCTTCCGCTTCATGTCGTCGAACACGTCCTACGATCAGGACCGGCTTGCCTATGACCAGCAGAAGCTGCGGCAATTCTACCTGACCAACGGCTATGCCGATTTCCGCGTCACCAGCGCGGTGGCGGAGCTGACCCCCGACAAGCGTGACTTCATCATCACCTATGTCGTCGAGGAGGGGCCGCGCTACAAGTTCGGCGACGTGACCGTGGACAGCGACATCCGCGACTTCGACAACAAGCGCATGGCCAGCACGCTCTCGATCAAGAAGGGCGACTGGTATGACGCGAAGAAGGTCGAGGACACGGTCGACAGCCTGAGCCAGACGGCGGGCCTGTTCGGCTATGCCTTCGCCGACGTGAACCCGGAATTCCAGCGCGACCGCGACGCGCTGACCATGTCGATCAACTTCCACATCGCCCAGGCGCAGCGCACCTATGTCGAGCGGGTGGAGATCACCGGCAACACCCAGACGCAGGACAAGGTGATCCGGCGCGAGGTGCGTCTCGCCGAGGGCGATGCGTTCAACAGCTTCCAGGTGAAGCGCTCGACCGACCGCATCAACAGCCTGGGCTATTTCCAGGACAAGTTCGAGATCAAGCAGACCCCCGGCTCCGTGCCGGACCGCGTCGTGCTGGAGGCGAACGTCGAGGAGAAGGCGACCGGCCAGCTCCAGCTCTCGGCCGGCTATTCGAGCCTCGAGCAGTTCATCATCCAGGCGAACATCACCCAGTCGAACTTCCGCGGCAAGGCGCAGGAGCTGCGCGCGGGCGTGAACTGGTCGGCCTATTCCAAGTCGGTCGAGCTGGGCTTCACCGAGCCGTATCTGTTCGACAAGAACATCGCGCTCGGCGTGGACCTGTTCCGCCGCGATTACAACGCGTTCAACTATCTCGGCACCGATCGCCAGACGACCTACAGCCAGACGTCGACCGGCTTCCAGATCCGCGCCGGCGTGCCGATCACCGAATATTGGTCCTTCTCCGCTCGTTACGGCCTGACTTATGATCAGGTCGGTCTCGACAAGGGCACCTATTACACCGATCTGAACGGCGACGGCATTCGCGGCAACAGCCCGGGCGATAGCTGCGATCCGCTCGTCGCCGGTCGTTATCTGTGCGACTCGATCGGGAATCGCTGGACGTCGTCGGTAGGCTATTCATTCATCTACAACAGCCTCAACAGCCGTCTGCGGCCCACGGCTGGCTCGCGCATGTCGCTGAGCCAGGATTTCGCCGGGCTCGGTGGCGACGTGCGCTACATTCGCTCTCGCGTAGATGGAGCGAAATATTGGGGAATCGGCAAAGGCTTCGTCCTTTCCTTCGTGGGCGAGGGCGGCTTCATCAAGTCGCTGGAAGGCAGCCGCGGTCCCGGAGTCGATCCGGTGCGCATCACCGATCGCTTCTATCTCGGCGAGCCGCAGTTCCGTGGCTTCGACATTCGTGGTGTCGGCCCACGCGTGATTCGGCAATATTACACGACCGATTCGAGCGGCAAGCAGGTATTGGTCACCGACAGGGATCAGATCGTTGACGACGCGTTGGGCGGCAACGCCTATTACCTTGGCCGCATTGAGCTTGAGCTGCCGCTCGGTTCCGGCGCGCGCGAACTGGGGCTGCGGCCGTCGATCTATGTGCAGGCGGGCAGCCTGTGGAGCATGACCCGGCCGCTGCTCACCACCTTCCCGGTCGCGGCGGACGGCACCGTGCTGCCGCTGCCGAAGACGAACGAGGCCGGCCAGCCATTGTTCAGCTATACGAACGCCGCGGGCCTGTCGGTCACTACCACCTGTGCGGCCGGCATTCCCGATCCGACCGGCAAGTGCAACGGCATTGTCCCGAACACCGCGCAGATCGCCTCGCAGCCGTTCAAGGAAACCTATTACGGCGGCACGGCCAGGCCGCGCCTCTCGGTCGGTTTCGGCGTGAACTGGACCTCGCCGTTCGGCCCGCTACGCATCGATGTCGCCAAGGCGCTGCTGACGCAGCCCGGCGATGACAAGAAGCTCGTAACTTTCAACGTAGGGACCCAGTTCTGATGAATAGCAAGAAGACCATGCTGATCGCGGCGGCGCTGCTCGCGCCGGGCGCGCTCGTCGGAGGTGTTTCGCAGGCGCAGGTCAACGGGGTGGCGGTCGTCGATCCCGATGGCGCGGTGGCCGGCAGCAACGCCTGGAAGGCGGCCGCCGGGCAGCTCCAGACCACGTACAAGGCGACGCTCGACCAGGCCGAGACGCGCCGTCAGGCGATCTCCACCGAGCTTCAGCCGCTCGTCACCAAGCTGCAGAACGACCAGAAGGCGAATGTCGCCCAGGCGCAGCTCCAGACCCAGCTCCAGACGATCCAGTCGAAGGAGCAGGCCGGCAACGCCGAGCTTCAGCGCATAACCGCGCCCTATGTCCGCGCCCGCGCCTATGCGATCGAGCAGATCCAGCAGCAGCTCAAGGCCGCGATCGATGCCGCCGCCGCGCGCAAGAAGGCGAGCATCGTGTTCGGCCCGAACGACGTGGTGCACCTCGATCCCGCCGGCGACATCACCGCCGACGTGACGACGGAGCTGAACCGCCTCGTGCCCAGCGTCAGCATCGCGCCGCCGGCCAACTGGCAGCCGGGCCAGCAGGGTCAGGCGGGCGCCGCGCCGGCCGCTCCCGCGCCGGCCAACACCAAGCAGCCGCAGGGCCGGTGAGCGAAGCGGAGGTGACGAGCGGGTCGGTCGGCCCGCTCGACATCGCGCGGGTGATGGCGGCGTTGCCGCATCGTTACCCGATGCTGCTGGTCGATCGCGTCGAGGAACTCGTCCCCGACCGGTCGATCGCGGCGATCAAGGCGGTGACCTTCAACGAAGGCTTCTTTCAGGGGCATTTCCCCGGCCGTCCGATCATGCCCGGCGTGCTGATCGTCGAGGCGCTGGCGCAGGCCGCCGGCGTGCTCGCGGTGGAGAGCCTCGGCCTCGCCGGCTCGGGCAAGCTCGTCTATTTCATGGCGATCGAGAATGCGAAGTTCCGCAAGCCGGTCGAGCCGGGCGTGCTGCTTCGGCTCGAGGTGGAATTCGTGCAGAAGCGCAGCAGCGTCTGCAAGTTCGCCGGCGTCGCCCGGATCGATGGGCAGGTCGCGGCGGAAGCCAGCTTCACCGCGATGATCGCGGACCCGCCCAGGGCGGCGTGAGGCGCGGGGCGGGTATCGCTCCCCACCGTCTTTGACTTTCACGGGCGCCTGCGTTAGGCGCCCGCTTCCTTTCAGGCTGGTCGGAAACCAGCCACATTCGAGGACCGACGACGTGAAGAAAGACATCCATCCCGATTATCACACCATCAAGGTGCAGATGACCGACGGCACCGTGTTCGAAACCCGCTCCACCTGGGGCAAGGAAGGCGACACGATGCAGCTCGACATCGACCCGCTGGCGCACCCGGCCTGGACCGGCGGCCGCGGCCAGATGCTCGACACCGGCGGCCAGGTCGCGCGCTTCAACAAGCGCTTTGGCGGCGGGCTGACGCTGCGCAAGTAACGTCGTTAACGCTGCGTTAGGCATGTCGGGCTAGCCTGCCCGGCATGTTCGCAGCGGAATTCGAGCCAGCACCCAGCGATATCCGGCGCCGCGGCCCGCGCGCGCCGGTTTCGTTCGATTCGGCGGTGGGGGCGGGCGGCCTCGCCCGCGCCTTGTGCAAGGTGATCGACCTGTCGATCCACGGCGCGCGGCTCAGCACCTATTCGGCATTGCGCAAGGGCATGTCGATCTGGCTGACCCTGCCCGAGGTCGGGCCGGTCGGCGCCGAGGTGATGTGGGCGGACGATTTCGCCGCCGGCTGCCGTTTCGACGCGCCACTCGATCCGGCGGCTTTCGAGCAGTTGCTGCGCCGGGAAGGCCATGTCGCCGCGCATTGAGCGCCGGCGCCGATTCCTGAAATAGATAAGGCGTCCGGACCTTTCGGCCCGGACGCCCCGACGCCTCGGAAAGGGAGCAAGGAGGCGCCGATCTTCAGCTCCGGCGTTACGCCGCTTTGGCGTCGTCCGCCTTGGTTTCGACCGCGGCCAGCGGCGCGCCGGTCTTGATCGCGATGCTCTTCGGCTTCATCGCCTCGGGCACTTCGCGGACCAGGTCGATCACCAGCAGCCCGTCGTTCAGCCGGGCGTCCTCGACGAACACGAAGTCCGCCAGCTCGAAGCGCCGCTCGAAGCTGCGGTTGGCGATTCCGACGTGCAGGAAATTGGCGTTATCCTGCGTATCGGCCTTCTTGCCGGCAACGAGCAGCAGGTTCTGCTGCGCGGTGATCTCGATCTCGTCGCGGGTGAAGCCGGCCACCGCCAGCGTGATGCGATAGCGATCCTCGGCGAGCCGCTCGAGATTGAAGGGGGGATAATTGTCGCCCGCCGAGCGCGCATTGGTCTCCAGCAGGTCGAACAGCCGGTCGAACCCGATGGTCGAGCGGCGGTAGGGGGTAAGGTCCAGTCGCATATCAAATCCTCCGTTGAGCGAATTGACGACATGGAACGCCCGAAATCGCGGCGTCCCGCACGGCCCGGTCAGTAGCGCTGTGCAACGGAAAGATGGTGCGAGCAGTGAAGTTTTCAAGCGGGTGGGATTAAATCCTACTTTCTTGGTCGGAATTACATCCTGACCTAGCATCGACGGCGACAATCAACCTCGGTTCAGGGGAAATCCATGTCGATCACGCTTGCCTTGCTGGCCGTCGCCGCCCAGTCCGTTCCCGCCACCGAACAGGCGCCGCCGACCGCGCCGCCGCAGAGCGCCCAGACGCCCGACGATCAGGACGAGCCAGGCCGACTCGGCCCGGCGCAGCAGAGCGGGGGCGATGTCGTCGTCACCGCGCGCCGCCGCGCCGAGACGATCCAGAGCGTGCCGATCGCCATGTCGGTGATCGGCGGCACGGCGCTGGCCGATACCGGGGCCTATAATGTCGGGAGGCTGACGCAGCTCCAGCCGTCGCTGCAATTCTACTCGACCAACCCGCGCAATTCCGCCGCCAACATCCGCGGGCTGGGCGCGCCGTTCGGCCTGACCAACGACGGGATCGAGCAGGGCGTCGGCATCTATGTCGATCAGGTCTATTACAGCCGCATCGCCTCCGCGACGTTCGACTTCACCGATACCGACCGGATCGAGATCCTGCGCGGGCCGCAGGGCACGCTCTACGGCAAGAACACCACCGCCGGCGCGATCAACATCACCACGCGCAAGCCGAGCTTCGATCCGGAGGCGCGCTTCGAGCTGACCGGCGGCAATTACGATTTCCTCCAGGCCAAGGGGTCGGTCTCCGGCCCGCTGGTCGGCGATGTGGTGGCCGGGCGCTTCTCCGCCTCCTTCACCACGCGGCGCGGCACGATCTGGAACACCACGCAGGACCAGTGGCAGAACAGCCAGGACAATCTCAGCCTGCGCGGCCAGTTGCTGTTCAAGCCGGCGCCGAACCTCGATATCACGCTCTACGCCGATTATAACCGGCAGGCGCCGACCTGTTGCGTGCAATATTACGCCGGCGTCGCGCCGACCCAGCGCCCGGCCAACCGCCAATATGCCGCGCTGGCGGCGGCGGCCGGCTATGCCGTGCCCTCGACCGACGCCTTCGACCGCGTGACCGACGTGGATACGCCGCTGCGCGCGAAACAGAAGCTCGGCGGCGCGTCGGCGGTGGCGAACTGGGATATCGGCCCGGCGACGCTCACCTCGGTCACCGCCTGGCGCTTCTGGAACTGGGACCCGTCGAACGACCGCGACTTCATCGGCCTGCCGATCACCACGGTCTCCGCCAATCCCTCGCGGCAGGACCAGTACAGCCAGGAAATCCGCCTCGGCTCGAACGGCAGGCACGCGATCGACTATACGGTCGGGCTGTTCTGGTTCCACCAGACGATCGACACGCAGGGCCTTCAGGTGCAGGGGCCGGCGGCGAGCGCGTGGCTGCTCAACCCGGCGAGCGCGGCGGCGAAGGACCCGGCGACGCTCGACGGCCTTACCGCGCGCAACACGATCGGCTTCACCAACACCTCGGCCGCGCTGTTCGGCAAGCTGACGTGGCATGTGTCGGACAGGTTGCAGGTATCGCCCGGCGCGCGGCTCAATTACGACAGGAAGGAGGGTTCCTATGTCTCGGTCGTCACCAACGGGCAGGGCGGCACGAACCTGACCAGCGACCAGCGCGGCGTGCTCTCGCCGCAGCGCTACGCGCCGAAGTTCGACAACTGGAACCTCTCCGGCGACATCACCGTCGCCTATCAATTCTCGCCGGATATCCACAGCTACGCCACCTATGCGCGCAGCTACAAATCGGGCGGGATCAACCTGTCGGGCCTGCCGCTCGACGCGAACAACGATCCGATCCTCTCCACCGCCACGGTGAAGCCGGAGACGGTCGATCACTATGAGATCGGCCTCAAGACCCAGCTTCTCGATCGCCGCGCGACGATCAACCTCGCGGGGTTCTGGACCGAGATCCACGATTATCAGGCGACGGTGAACAATTACCAGCTCGCCGTGCTGCGCGGCTATCTCGCCAATGCCGGGCAGGTGCGGACGCGCGGGATCGAGCTGGATTCGGCCTTCCGCCCAAGCGCGGGCCTGAACCTCTACGTCAACGCCGCCTATACCGACGCGAAATATATCCGCTTCACCAACGCGCCGTGCCCGCCGGAATTGTCGGGCGGCAGCAACAGCCCGCCGTTCTGCGATATCTCCGGCCAGCGCCTGCCGGGCGTGTCGAAATGGGCGTTCAGCTATGGCGCGGAATATAACTGGCCGGTGGGCGAGGGGCAGGTCTATCTCGGCTATGACGGTAGCTACCGTTCGGACTTCTCGTCCAACCCGTCGCCCTCGGCCTATATGGACGTCGCCGGCTATTCGCTGTCGAACTTCCGGCTCGGCTATCGCAAGGGCGACAGGCTCAACATCTTCGCCTGGGTGCGCAACGCCTTCGACCAGGATTATTACGAGTTGCTGGCGACCCAGTCGGGCAGCACCGGGCTGATCGTCGGGCAGCCGGGCGATCCGCGCACCTTCGGGTTGACGGTGTCGCTCGGGATTCACTGAGCGGGGTGGGAAGGCTGGCACCGGCCCGCCGGCCGTTTCGGGCGCTGCGCCCAAAAACAAACGCCCGGATCGGTATTCCGACCCGGGCGCCTGCGTGACGATCGCTCGTCAGCCCCCTTATCCAGCCGCTGCCTGCGAAGCTTCGTGCGAAGCGCGGCGGCGGCATTCCCCGAACCACGGCCATTGCCTGTGTGCCAGTACCGTACTGCTAACGGTTCGGGACAAGGGGTGTCGATGGAAATGAACGCCAGCTAAACAGATTGTCCCGGCCCTGTGATGATTCCGCCACAGCCCCGTTGCCAGCCGCAAGCCGGGGGGATAGACGGCCTTGCATGATATTGTCGCGTTACGAACGGATGATCGCGCGGCGCTATCTCCTTCCGGGCAAGGGTGAGCGGTTCATCGTCCTCGTCGCCGGCTTCAGCCTCGGCGCGGTGATGCTCGGCGTCGCGGCGCTGGTCATCGTGATGAGCGTGATGAACGGCTTCCGCGCGGAGCTGTTCGACAAGATCGTCGGGCTGAACGGTCATGCCGTGGTGCAGGGCATCGACGGCCGCCTCGCCGATTGGCAGCAGATCGCGCGCTGGGCGAGGGAGACGCCGGGCGTCACCAGCGCGGTGCCGCTGATCGAGCAGCCGCTGATGTCCACCTACAACGGCCGGGTGGAGGGCGTGCTGGTGCGCGGAATGCGCATGGCCGACATCCGCTCCAACGCCACGATCGGCAACAAGGTCGTCGCCGGCTCGCTCGCCGATCTGAAGCCGGGCGCCAACCGTGTCGCGATCGGCGCGCGGCTGGCCGAGGCGCTGGGGGCGACGGTCGGGTCGGAGATCACGCTCATCAACCCGTCGGGCCAGTCCACGCCGTTCGGCACGGTGCCGCGCTACGTCAGCTACACGGTCGCCGCGATCTTCGAGATCGGCGTGTACGATTATGACAAGGCCTATGTAATCATGCCGATGGAGGATGCGCAGACGCTCCTCCTGATGGGCGACACGGTCGGCATGGTCGAGCTTCAGACCGACAATCCGGACAAGGTGGCGCAGATCCTCGCGCCGCTCGCGCAGAAGGTCGGGCGGCTGGCGGTGATCTCCGACTGGCGGCAGATGAACGCGCAATTGTTCGACGCGCTGGCGGTGGAGCGGGTGGCGATGTTCACCGTGCTGTGCATCATCATCCTCGTCGCGGCGTTCAACATCGCCAGTTCGCTCATCATGCTGGTGCGCGCCAAGACGCGCGACATCGCGATCATGCGCACGATGGGCGCTACGCGCGGGGCGATGATGCGCATCTTCATGACGGTCGGCGTGACGATCGGCGCGCTCGGCATCGTCGCCGGGCTGGTGCTCGGCGCGATCTTCCTGTTCTATCGGCAGGCGGTGGTGAATTTCGTCCAGCTCGTCACCGGGCAGAATCTGTGGGACCCGTCGATCCGCTACCTCACCGAGCTGCCTTCCAAGCCCGATCCGGTGGAGATCGTCGCCATCGTGCTCATCACCGCGCTGATGACGCTGCTCGCGACGCTCTACCCGGCGTACAAGGCCGCGAGCACCGATCCGGTTCAGGTGCTGCGCTATGAGTGATGCAGGCCAGGCGGTCCTCGAAACGCGGGGGCTGACGCGCAGCTTCACGCAGGGCGGGGAGACGATCGAGGTGCTGCGCGGCGTCGACCTCGCGGTCGCGCCGGGCGAGATCGTCGCGCTGCTCGGCCCGTCCGGCTCGGGCAAGTCGACGCTATTGCAGGCGGTCGGGCTGCTGGAGGGCGGGTTCGAGGGGTCGATCCGCATCGCCGGTCAGGAGGTGGCGAGGCTCGATCCGCACGGCCGCACCGTCGTGCGCCGCGATCATCTCGGCTTCGTCTATCAGTTCCACCATCTGCTGCCCGATTTCGACGCGCGCGAGAATGTCGTGCTGCCCCAGCTCATCCACGGCGCGACGCAGGCGGAGGCCGGCGCGCGGGCGGATACGTTGCTCACCGCGCTCGGTCTCGGCCACCGGCTGACGCACCGGCCGAGCCAGCTTTCCGGCGGCGAGCAGCAGCGCGTCGCGGTCGCCCGCGCGCTCGCCAACCGGCCCGCGCTGGTGCTGGCGGACGAGCCGACCGGCAACCTCGACGAGCATACGGCGGATGTCGTGCTGGCCGAATTCCTCCGGCTGGTGCGGGGCGAAGGCTCCGCCGCGCTGGTCGCGACCCACAACGAGCGGCTCGCGCTGAAGATGGATCGCGTGTTCCGGCTGCATGACGGCCTGCTGCGATGAGCCTCTGGCGCGAGACGCCGGTGCTGCGCGGGGAGCATGTCACCCTCAGGCCGCTAACCCCGGACGACCGCGACGCGCTGGTCGCGGCGGCGGCGGACGGCGATATCACCGGCCTGTTCTTCACCAATGTCTCCGCCCTTGCTGATCCCGACGCGTTCATCGCCGCGATCTTCCGCGAGCGCGACTACGGCCGCGCCATGCCGTTCGTGGTGGAGGCGCCGGACGGCCGCGTCGTCGGCTCGACCCGCTTCCTGCGGATGAACGAGCAGCATCGCCGGGTGGAGATCGGCGGCACCTTCTACGCCCGCTCGGTCCAGCGCACCGGCGTCAACACCGAGGCGAAGAAGCTGCTGCTCGCCCACGCCTTCGACGTGCTGGGCTGCAACGTCGTGCAGATCCGCACCGACTGGTTCAACCGCGACTCGCAGCGCGCGATCGAGCGACTGGGCGCGAAGCGCGACGGCGTGCTGCGCGCGCACCAGATGCTGAACGGACGGATGCGCGATATCGTCGTCTATTCGATCATCGCTTGCGAATGGCCCGGCGTGCGTGTCAATCTCGAGCATCTGCTGGCGCGCCATCGGGCGTGAACGGAGGACGCGATGGAGGCGATCACCGATTTCGAGGTCAAGGCCGCCGACGGGGGCGCCGCCTCGCTCGATACGTGGCGCGGCAAGGTGCTGCTGATCGTCAACACCGCGTCGAAATGCGGCTTCACCCCGCAATATGAGGGGCTGGAGGCGCTGCACCGCAAATACGGCCCGCAAGGCTTCGAGGTGCTGGCCTTCCCCTGCAACCAGTTCGGCGCGCAGGAGCCGGGAGATGCGGAGGAGATCGCGAACTTCTGCTCGCTGACCTACGACGTCACCTTCCCGGTCTTCGCCAAGATCGACGTCAACGGCCCGCATGCCGATCCGCTGTTCGAGCGGCTGAAGGCCGATGCGCCGGGCCTGCTCGGGTCGAAGGCGATCAAGTGGAACTTCACCAAGTTCCTCGTTGATCGCGAAGGCCGGACGGTCGAGCGCTATGCCCCGGCCACCAGACCGGAGGCGATAGCGGCGGATATCGAGAAGCTGCTCTAGAGCGCCGCGCGCTCGCCGCGATGGTCGAGCGCGAACAGCACCCAGGTGGCGCCCGAGAACAGGAAGCTCACGCCCAGCACGATCCCCGGCAGCGTCAGCGCCGAGATCGGCATCGCGTAGAAGATATAGGCCGCGAGCAGCAGGTTGATGACGCCAAGCGCGATCATCAGCCCCCGGCGGCGGCGGAAGCGGAAACCCCACGCCAGTTCCAGCACCCCGCGCGCGATCAGCCACAAGGCGAGCAGCAGCGTCAGCGAAAGCGCGCCGGTCGCCGGCTCGACCACCATGATCCCGCCGCCGATCAGCGAGATCACGCCGAGCAGGATCGCATAGCCGCGCCCCTCATGGCCCTGTCCGAAGATGCCGGCGAGCAGCGAGAACAGCCCCGTCGCGATCAGATAGGCCCCGATCACCAGCGTCGCGGCGAAGGTGGCGGGCACCGGCATGGCGATGGCGAACGCGCCGAGGAGCAGGCTGGCGATGCCGTAAGCCAGAAGCCAGCCCCAGCCGATGCCACGTGTCGAAAAGGTCATGACCGTCTCCCCGTTCCAGCACCGTAACCATCGGCCCGGATGTTGGTTCCGCACTGGCCGAATCGCGCGCCAAACCCTAGTGTCACCGGCATGTTGCATTCAGGGTTCGTGCCGCTCCGCATCTTCTCCTCATACACGATGCTGGACGGCGCGATCGATCCCAAGGCGATCGCCAAGCGCGCGGCGGCGCTCGGCTTTCCGGCGGCGGCGCTCACCGATCGCAACGGCCTCTACGCCGCCATGGCCTATTCGGACGCGGCGTTCGACGCGGGGGTGCAGCCGATCATCGGCGTGATGCTCGGGGTCGCCCGGCCCGATCTGCCCGAGGGCGTCGCGCCGGTCATCGACTGGCTCGCGCTCTACGCGCAGGATGCGACCGGCTACGACAATCTCTGCGCCCTGGTCAGCATGGCGCACCTCGATCGGCCGATCGAGCACGCGCCGCACGTCGATTTCGCCGGGCTGGAAGGGCGGACGGACGGGCTGCTCGCGCTCACCGCGGGCGGGGAGGGCGCGCTCGCCCGGCTCTATGCCGAGGATCAGCCCGCGCGCGCCGCGGCCTATGCCGATCGCTTGCAGCGGCTGTTCCCCGACCGGCTCTATATCGAGATCGTCCGCCGCCTGAACGAGATCGAGGGCGCCGCCGAGCCGCATCTGCTCGACCTCGCCTATGCCCGGAATTTGCCGCTGGTGGCGACCAATCCGTGCTGCTTCGCCGATCAGGACTTCCTCGACGCGCATGACGCGATGCTGTGCATCGCCAATTCCACCTATGTCGAAAGCGACGATCGCCCGAAAAGCTCGCCCGATGCGTGGATGAAGCCGGCCGGCGAGATGCGCGCGCTGTTCGCCGATCTGCCCGAGGCGATCGAGAACACGCTCGTCGTCGCGCGGCGCTGCGCCGTCGCCGCGCCGAAGCGCAAGCCGATCCTCCCCAGCCTCGCCGGCGATCGCGAGGGCGAGGCGGCGATGCTGCGGCAGGACGCGTCGGCCGGGCTGGAGCGCCGGCTGGAGCGGATCGAGGCGCTCGGCGCGGTGCCGGCGGAGCCCGACTGGAAGGAAGTCTATCGCAAGCGGCTGGAGTTCGAGCTGGACGTCATCATCCAGATGGGCTTCCCCGGCTATTTCCTGATCGTCGCCGATTTCATCAAATGGGCGAAGGAGCGCGACATTCCGGTCGGGCCGGGGCGCGGCTCGGGCGCCGGCTCGGTGGTGGCGTGGTCGCTGACGATCACCGATCTCGATCCGATCCGGCTGGGGCTGCTGTTCGAGCGCTTCCTGAACCCGGAACGTGTCTCGATGCCGGATTTCGACATCGACTTCTGCGAAACGCGGCGCGGCGAGGTGATCCGCTACGTGCAGGAGAAATACGGCCGCGATCAGGTGGCGCAGATCATCACCTTCGGAAAGCTCAAGGCGCGCGCCGTGCTCAAGGACACCGGCCGCGTGCTCCAGATGAGCTACGGCCAGGTCGATCGCCTCGCCAAGCTCGTGCCCAACCATCCGACCGATCCGTGGACGCTCGATCGCGCGCTCAATGGCGTGAGCGAGCTGGCGCGCGAATATGCCAACGAGAACGACGTCCGCCGCCTGCTCGATCTGGCGATGAAGCTGGAGGGGCTGCCGCGCCACTCCTCCACCCATGCGGCGGGCGTGGTGATCGGGGACCGGCCGCTGGCGCAACTCGTGCCGCTCTATCGCGATCCGCGATCGGACATGCCGGTCACGCAGTTCGACATGAAATATGTCGAGGGCGCCGGGCTGGTGAAGTTCGACTTCCTCGGCCTCAAGACGCTTTCCGTGCTCAAGAAGGCGGTGGAGATGCTGGCCAAGCGCGGCATCTCGGTCGACCTCGACGCGCTCGGCTGGGACGACGAGGAGACCTACGAGCTGCTCCAGGCCGGCAACACCGTCGGCGTGTTCCAGGTGGAATCGGAGGGGATGCGGCGCACGCTCTCCGCCGTGAAGCCCACGGTGTTCGAGGATATCATCGCGCTCGGCGCGCTCTATCGCCCCGGCCCGATGGACAATATCCCGATGTTCGGGCGCCGCAAGAACGGGCAGGAGGAGATCGAATATCCGCATCCCCTGCTGGAGGGCATCCTTGCGGAAACCTACGGCATCTTCGTCTATCAGGAGCAGGTGATGCAGGCGGCGCAGGTGCTCGCCGGCTACACGCTCGGCGGCGCCGACCTGCTGCGCCGCGCGATGGGCAAGAAGATCAAGGCGGAGATGGACGCGCAGCGCGCGATCTTCGTCGAGGGTTGCGCGAAGACCAACGATATCCCCGCCGCCAAGGCCAACGAGCTGTTCGACCTGATCGACAAGTTCGCCGGCTACGGCTTCAACAAGAGCCACGCGGCGGCCTATGCCCTGCTCACCTACCAGACGGCGTGGCTGAAGGCGCATTATCCGCACGAATTCTTCGCCGCCTCGATGTGCTACGACATCCATCTCACCGACAAGCTCGCGGTGTTCGTGGACGACATGCGCCGCCTGGGGATCGAGCTGCTGCCGCCCGACATCAACCGCAGCGAGGCGGAGTTCGAGGTGGAGGTGGACGATCACGGCAGGCCCGCCGTCCGCTATGCGCTCGCCGCGCTGAAGTCGGTCGGCGAGGGCGCGATGGAGAAACTGGTCGCCGAGCGCGAGGAGCGCGGGCGCTTCGCCAGCCTCGACGATCTCGCCCACCGTGTCGATCCGCGCCTGCTCAACAAGCGCCAGCTCGAGACGCTGGCGGCGGGGGGCGCGTTCGATGCGATGGAGCCGAACCGCGCGGGCGTGTTCGCGATGGCCGAGACGATCCTCGCCGTCGCCGCGCGCACCCATGAGCAGCGCGCCAGCGGGCAGGGCGGGCTGTTCGGCGACGCCAGCCACGCCGGCGACACGATCAAGCTGCCCCGCTCGGTCCACTGGAGCATGGCGCAGAAGATGGAGCAGGAGAAGGAAGCTTTCGGCTATTACTTCTCCGCCCACCCAGTCGACCGCCACACCCATCTTGCGAAGATGCACGGCGCGCGGCAGTTCGCCGCGCTGGTGGAGCTTTCCATTCCCGACGACGGCACCCGCGCGGGGGCGACGATGGCGGTGCTGGTCGAGGAAGCGCGCTGGCGCACATCGGCGCGGGGCCGCCGCTATCTGATGGCTACACTGTCGGACCCGAGCGGGCAATTCTTCTCGACTTGCTTCGACGATCAGGTTTCGAATGATCTGGAGGAAGCCGCCAAGGCCGGCGTGTGCGGCCTTGCGACGGTGGAACTGGACCGGCGCCCCGGCGAGGATCAGCCACGCGTCACGATCAAGCGTTTCCAGCAATTCGATTCTTTGGCTTCCACCGCGCGTTTCGTCGCTGAGATCACGGTCGGTATTATCGAGGCGATCACGCCGCTGGCGGCGCTGCTTGAGGGGCAGCGCGGCGCGCGCGGCGAGGTGCGGCTGAAGGTACGGCTCCCGAAGGGCGGCGAGGCGACCTTGCTGCTTGGCCGTGACTTCCTGCTTGACGCGGAGTTGATCGAGCGCGCGGGTCTGTTGCCCGGGGTGATCGGCGCGACGCTCGGCCGCGCGGAAACCCATCTCGCGGCGGCGAGCTGATCCTGGCTAACCCACGGAGGGCGTCGGAGTCGGAACCTGCGCCGCCGGCAACGCGGGAGAGCGGCGCACGGTCTGCACCTTGATCGCCGGCTCCAGCATTTGCCCCTTCATCAGCCCTTCGCCGCGCGTCGGGGAGGTTGGTGCGTCCATGATGCGATGCACGATATCCATCCCGGTCACCACCTGGCCGAACACGGCATAGCCCGGATCGGTGGCAGTCGCGTCCATCGTGGAAAGGTCGCCGACGATGATGAAGAAATCGCCCGAGGCGGTGCCCGGCTTGCCCATCGCCATGGAGATCGCGCCGTCCTTGTGGCTCAGCCCGGTCTTGCTCGTCGGCTCGTGCGGGATCGGCGGCAGGGTGCGCTTGGGATCGTTGCCAGTGCCGAACTGGATGAAGCCGTAGCCGGGCTGGATCTTAACCGCGCGATAGAAATTCACCCCGTCGAGCCGCTTCTGATCGACATATTTCAGGAAATTGGCGGCGGTGATCGGCGCATGTTCCTTGTCGACCGCGATCACGATCGGCCCCCAACTCGTCGTGACGGTCACGTTCACGATGCCCGCGGGATTGGACGCGGCCACCGGCGGCACGGGCGCGGACTGCGCCAGTGCGGCGAGTGAGGGGAGCGCGAGCAGCGCGGCGAGGGGCAGGAGGAGGCGCATGTCGCGCTTCTATCACTTCCCGCGCGGGCTTGTCAGCCGTATTGGCCTCTTGTCGCCGGCACGCGACAGGTCCAGCATGTCGCGGCAAGCTGATCGGTTGCGTCTCAACAAGGGAGAGAAATGATGGCTGCATCACGCAAGACGACCGCCGGGGATCGGGCCAAGTCGGCGGCCGACAAGGTGCGCGAAGGCGCGGAAAAGGCGCGCGAATCGTTCAAGGAACGTGTCGTCGATCCCGCCAAGCGCGCCGGTGAGGCGATGAAGGCGTCCGGTGAGAAAGTAGCCGAGGGCAACAAGACGATCGGCTTGAAGATGATCGATCAGGCCGAAACCAACGCGCGCGAGGCATTCGCCGCGATGCGCGCCGCCGCCGGGGCCAAGGATCTTTCCGAAGTGATGAAGATCCAGGGCGAGTTCCTGCGTGAACAGGGCAATCGCTCGATGACGCAGGCGCGCGAGATCGGCGAGCTGATTATGCAGTTTGGCCGCGACGCGGTCGGCCCCCTTAAGGGCGGCGCGAGCAAGAAGTAACGCGGCGGCCGTTCAGGCATGGCCAGCGCGCGGATAGATCAGCGCGCGCAAGCCATTGCGCCGGAACGGTCGCCATTTCCCTTCGGGCAGGGCCAGCCGGTCGGCGATTGCGTAGAGCACCGCCGGATTGACGCCCAGCCCGCAGTGGCTGCCGTGCACCTGGATATTGTCGCTGATCGCGGCCT
The DNA here is from genome assembly GCF_013344685.1 of Sphingomonas sp. CL5.1. NCBI lineage: Bacteria > Pseudomonadati > Pseudomonadota > Alphaproteobacteria > Sphingomonadales > Sphingomonadaceae > Sphingomonas > Sphingomonas sp. CL5.1. The sequence continues at coordinate 3,411,638 of NZ_CP050137.1, read as the reverse complement.
CCGGCTCGACGCAGCTCTGCCACGCGACGATGCCGTCCTCGCGGCTCCAGATCGCGGTGGAGGGCACCGGCGGCGGCGTGGTCCCCTCGGCGAGTTGCCCGCTGGTATGATCGTCATCGATCAACTGCCCGGTCAGCAGTTCGTAGAGCCGCCACACGTTCGTCGCACGCGGCGATCCGGCGAAGGGCGAGCCGAGCGAGATCACCTGCCGCACCGCCTCCGGCATCCGCCGCGCCATGATGCGCGCCATCACCCCGCCGAGGCTCCAGCCGACGAGGCTCACCGTGCGCCCGGTTGCCGCATGGATCGCCTCGATCCGCGCCGCGAGCCGCTCGCCCTCCAGGCCGATCGCCTTGGGGCCAAGGTTGCGCCCCAGTTCCCAGCGGTGCGCATCATAGCCGAGTCGCTTCAGATAGCGCCGCAGGATCGTCGTGGAGATGTCGGAGGTGACGAAGCCGGGCAGCACCATCACCGGATGCCCGTCCCCGCGCGGCGCGGTCGCGAGCAGCGGCGCGGCGGCCGGCAGCGAGCCAAGCTCCGCCAGCGCGCGCGGCAATTCGGTCAGCGCCAGCAATGCCGAGGGCGGGCGTTCGATCTCTGCCGAAAGGGCGGTTACCATCAACGATTCTCCTGAAAATTATGCGGCATCGAAGCCGTAAGCGCGCTGCGTTGCCTCATGCCGGCCCAGATCAAGGCTGAGGATGGCGAGGTCGTGCGGCTGGCCGGCGCGATCGCGCACCTGGTCCTTGAGCAACGCCTCGCCGCGAAAGCCGAGGCTCTCGAACAGGATGACCGAATTGCGCTGGTCCGGCGTCATCGCCGCCGTCAGTTTCTCCAGCCCGCGATCGACCGCGATGGCGAGGATCGCCTGCAACATGTCGCGCCCCAGACCAGCGCCGCGCCGCTCGGCCGAAACGAGCAGCCGTACCTCGCCGACATGCGACGACCAGCCGAGCGGATCGCGGACCAGCGCGACCGAACCGAGCACCGTTTCCCCGTCCATCGCCAGCAGGCTGTCGATCCAGCCGTCATCGATCGCCGTCAGCCACGCCTCAACGACGCGCGGATGCTTCAGGTCGCGGCCGAGGAACAAAAGGTCATGCTCCGGCAGTTCCTGCGCGAAGGCCAGCATCGCCTCGCGGTCGGCGGGGCGGAAGCGGCGGATGCGATGGCTCATAGCGAGCGCTCCGCCAGCCACCCGGCCAGCGTCGGCCACATGCGCTTGATCGCGTTGCCGCCGGCGACGAGGCTGACGTGGCCGCCTTTCAGCATGATCTCCTGCTTGTCGTCCGATCCGATCAGGTCGATCAGCGGCGCGGACGCCGCACGCGGGACGATATGGTCATGCTCCGCCGCGAGATGCAGGAACGGGATCGTGATGCTGCCCGGATCGACCTTGCGTCCTCCCACTTCCATCGTGCCGTTCAGCAAGCGATTCTCCCACATGAGCATCTTGGTCGTCTGCCGGAAATATTCGCCGGCCAACGGCAGAGTGTCGGTGTTCCAACGCTCGAACATGCGAAACGACTTCACATATTCCTCGTCCCACAAATTATCGTAAAGCCGGATGTTCCCCGCCGCACGCGCCGCCGGGCGCAGCATGTCGAACGAGGAATAGAGCATGTCGCCGGGCACGTTGCCGAATGTCTCGACCAGCCGGTCCACGTCGAAATAGCGCTGGTCGGACCATGCCGCGAACATGCCCATCTGCGAGAAATCGACTGGCGTGGTGAAAGTCACCAGATTGGCGATGCCGGTATCGCGATGCAGCGCGGTGTGGAGGAGGGAGAGGACGCCGCCGAAGCAATAGCCGATCATGCTGACGTCCGGCTCGCCGGTTTCCTCCTTGATGCGCTCCACCGCCGCGGCGATGAAGGTCACGGCATAATCCTCGAGCGTCAGCGTGCGCTCGTGGCCGCGCGGCGCTTCCCACTCCAGCATGAACACGTCGAACCCGGCCTTCAGCAGGAATTCGACCAGGCTCTGCCCCGGCACCAGATCGAAGATGAAGCCGCGATTGGTGGTGGCCATCACCAGCAGGATCGGGATGCGATAGACCTCGTCCGTCATCGCGCGATAATGGTTGAGCCGCATCGGCCCGCGCGCGATCAGCACGTCCTTGGGCGTCGCGCCGACGACCGGGGCGGGGGAGGTGAAATAGCTCAGCCCGGATATGTTCCGCGCCATCATCCGTTCGAACTCCGCGCGGGCGGCACTGATCGGATCGGATGGCGCGGTGGCTTGCATCAGCTTTCCCTGGCTGGCGGTTTCCGGCTGCGCCGGGGGCGCGGTTTGGCGGGGTCCGGCCCGGTGCTGCCCAGCTTCGCCTCGATCCGCGCGAGCGCGGTCTCGATCCCGGCGATGCGGCGGGCGAGATCGTCGATGTCGTTGCGGCTCGGCAGGTTGGCGGCCGCGAGCACGCGCTCCATCACCTGATGCGTGTTCGCCTGCATGTTCGCGGTGGCGGCGCTGAGGGCGTTCATGCCGCGCACGAACTCCTCGCTCTTCATCGTATCGGCGCCGAAATTGTTCGCCGCTTTTTCCCAATGCCCAAGCATCTCGCGAAAGAATGCTGCGGGATCTTGCGGGTTCATCGACATTGCAGGCGCGAGACTTCCACGCCCGGCAATATTGGTCAAGTCATTGCTGCGGGATTTGCTGCGCGGGGAGCCGCGGCCCGTCCGCCCGTGCCTCGATCAGCGAATCGCCGCCCAGCGTGCGATAGAGCGTGACGAGGTTGGTGGCGCGGGTCAGCTTGATCTGCACCAGCCCGCGTTGCGCGGCATAGAGCGAGCGCTGCGCGACGAGCGTCGCGAGGAAAGTGTCGATCTCCCCGCGATAGCGCGCGTCGGCCAGCTGGTAATTGTCGAGCGCGGCATCGGTGTTGCGCTGGTTCGCGGCCAGCTCGTCGGCGATCGTGCCGCGCCGCGCGAGCGCGTCGGCGACCTCGCGGAACGCGGTCTGGATCGCCTTCTCATAGCCGGCGAGCGCTGCGTCGCGCTGCGCCTCGGACTGTTCGACGCCCGCTCGCGCCGCGCCGCCGTTGAAGATCGAATAGGCCGCGCCGGCACTGCCCGAATAGTTGAACGACCCGCCCTCGAACAGCGAGGAGAGCGCGCCGCTGGCGAAGCCGAGCAGCCCGGTGAGCGTGATCTTCGGGAAAAGCGCCGCGCGCGCCGCGCCGATCTGCGCATTGGCGGCGCGCAGGCCGTATTCCGCGCTCACCACGTCGGGGCGGCGCAGCAGCACGGCGGAATCCAGCCCCGCCGGCAGGTCCGCGATATGCGCCGCCGCCTCGTCGATCGAGACGGGGAGCAGGGCGGGGTCGATCGGCGCGCCGACCAGCAACTGAAGCGCGTTGATGTCCTGCGCCAGCGCGGTCTTCTGCGCGGCGAGATCGGCCTCCGCGCCGGCCAGCACCTGCTCGGCCTGGCGCAGATCGGTGCGCGGCGCGACCCCGCCCTTCAGCCGCGCGTCGGTCAACGAGACGCTGCGGCGTGCGTTGGCGGCGGTTTCCTCGGCTATGGCGAGCAGGCTGCGGTCCGCGCCGTAGCTCAGCCACGCGCCCGCCACGTCGCCGACCAGCGTCAGCCGCGCGGCGCGGGCGGTCGCTTCCTGCGCGAAATAGCGATCGAGCGCGGCGCTGGTCAGCGATCGCACCCGGCCGAACAGGTCGATCTCGAATCCGGTGACGCCGATGCCGGCGGAGAGCGAATCGGTCGTGGCGGGGTTGCCCGGCGCGGGGCTGTTGGTGTGGTTGTAGCCATAGGAGCCGCTGGCGCCGATCGCGGGGAACAATTCGCCGCGCTGGATGCGATATTGCGCGCGCGCCGCCGCGATATTGGCGGTGGCGATGCGCAGGTCGCGGTTGTTGGCCAGCGCCTGATCGATGATCCGCTGCAACCGCGCGTCGCGGAAGATGTCGCGATAGGTGACGCTGGGCAGCGTCGCCTCGCTCTGCCGGAGATAGGCGTCGCCGACCGGCCATGACGCCGGCACCGGTATTTCCGGGCGCACGTATTTCGGCGCCATGCTGCATGCGGTGAGCGAGGCGCCGGCGGCCAGCAGGAGGGCGCGGCGCATCATGATTCCTCCAGATGTGGCGTGCCCTGCGGCGGCTCGGCGCCATGCGGGTGGAAGCCCGGCTCCTCGCCGCGGATGCGCGCCAGCGTGTCGCGGAAGCCGCGCCGGACCAGCACGAAGAACATCGGGATGTAGAAGATCGCGAGGATCGTCGCGGTCAGCATCCCGCCGATCACCGCCGTGCCGATCGCGATGCGGCTGTTCGCGCCCGCGCCGGTGGAGATGGCGAGCGGCAGCACGCCGAAGATGAAGGCGAAACTGGTCATCAGGATCGGGCGCAGGCGGATGCGCGCGGCGGCCAGCGCCGCCTCGATCACGCGCTTGCCCTTGCGCTCCTCCTGCTCGGCGAACTCGATCATCAGGATCGCGTTCTTCGCGGCGAGGCCCATCGTCGTCAGCAGCCCGATCTGGAGATAGACGTCGTTGGTCAGCCCGCGCAGCGTGACGAACAGCACCGCGCCGACCAGCCCCAGCGGGATTACCAGCAGCACGGCGAGCGGGATCGACCAGCTTTCGTACAGCGCGGCAAGACACAGGAACACGACGACCAGCGACAGGCCGTAGAGGATCGGGGCCTGACCGGAGGAAAGCCGCTCCTGATAGGAGATGCCGGCCCAGGCGATGCTGGTGCCCGGTATCTCGGCGGCGAGCGCCGCGATGCGGTTCATCGCGTCGCCGGAGCTGACGCCCGCCGCGCCCGAGCCCTGGAATTCGAACGACGACACGCCGTTGAAGCGCGAAAGCGTGGTCGGCGCCTGCGACCAGCCGGTCGTCGCGAAGGCGGTGAAGGGCGCCATCTGCCCGTTCGACCCGCGCACGAACCATTGGGCGATGTCGTCCGGCTTGGAGCGGAACGGCGCATCGCCCTGCACATAGACGCGCTTGACGCGGCCGCGATCGACGAAATCGTTGACATATTGGCCGCCCCACGCGGCGGAGAGCGTGGTATTGACGTCGCTCTGCTTTAGGCCGAGCGCGGCGATCTTCTGCGGATCGGCGTTGACCTGCAACGTGCCGATATCGGGCAATTCGGTCAGGCGCACGCCCGACAGCCTCGGGTCGGCGCTCGCCATCGCGAACAATTTATCGCGCGCCGCCTCGAATTGCTGGAGCGAAAGGCCGCCGGTGTTCTGCAGCTCCATCGTGAAGCCGTCCGCCTGGCCGAGCCCGCGGATCGCCGGCGGGACGAGCGCATACACCTGCGCGTCGCGGAATCCCCGGAACGCGGCGGCGGCGCGCGCGATGATCGCGTCCGCGCTGTTCTCCTTGCCCGGCCGGCTGTCCCAGTCGGTGAAGGTCATGAAGCCCTGGCCGGTGTTCTGCCCGCTGATGCCTCCACCGCCGCCGCCCGAGACGGTGAACAGCGTCTTCATGTTGGCGCGCTCATGCTCGAAGAAATAGCGTTCCACCGCGTGCTGCACCTCGCTGGTGCGCGCCATCGTCGCGCCGGCCGGCAGGCGGAACTGGACGGACGCGCCGCCCTGGTCCTCGGTCGGCAGGAAGCCGGTGGGCATCCGCAGGAACAGCACCGCGAGCAATGCGACGACGACGGCGTAGATCGCGAGGAACAGCCACTTGCGCTCCACCACCCGCGCCACCGCGCCGGTGTAGCTTTTCACGCCGCGCTCGAAATTATGGTTGAACCAATGCTTCGCGCGGTCCGCGCCGTCGATCAGCCACGGCGCGCTGCGCCCGAGCCAGGTCTCGCGCGGGTCGCGTTCCATGCTCTTTTGCTTGAGCAGGTTGGAGGTGATGGCCGGCGACAGGATGATCGCCACGGCGACCGACAGGATCATCGCGGAGATGATGGTGAGCGAGAACTGGCGGTAGATCACGCCGGTCGACCCGCCGAAGAAGGCCATCGGCAGGAACACGGCGGAGAGCACCAGCGCGATCGCCACGAGCGCGACGGTGATCTCGTTCATCGATTCGATCGTCGCTTCCCGGGGCGTCATGCCGGGATTCTCGTCCATCAGCCGTTCGACATTCTCTACCACGACGATCGCGTCGTCGACGAGCAGGCCGATCGCCAGCACCAGCCCGAACAGCGTGAGCGTGTTGATGCTGAACCCGACGAGGTAGAAGATCGCGAACGTCCCCAGCAGCACCACCGGCACCGCGATGGCGGGGACGAGCGTCGCGCGCCAGCTTTGCAGGAACACGAACATCACGATCACCACCAGGATGATCGCCTCGATCAGCGTCTTGGTGACCTCCCTGATCGACAGCTTGATGAAATCGGTGGAATCGTTCGCATAGGCGACGCGCAGGTTGGGGGGGAAGGTCTTGGCGACACGCGCGATCTCCGCCTTCACCAGCTCCGCCGTCTTGAGCGCGTCGGCGCCGGGGGCGAGCAGCACCGCGATGCCGGCGCCGGGATGGCCGTTGACGCGGCTGCGCGACGCATAATTCTCCGCGCCCAGCTCGATCCGCGCCACGTCGGACAGCCGCACCGTCGCGCCCGACGGCAGCGTCTTGAGGATGATCTCGCGGAACTGCTCGGGCGTCTGGAGGCGCGACTGCGCGGTGACGGTGGCGTTGAGCATCTGCGTGCCGGGCATCGGTTGCGCGCCGATCTCGCCGGCCGCGACCTCGGCATTCTGGCTCTGGATCGCGGTGATGACGTCGCCCGGCATCAGCGAATAGCTGTTGAGCTTGCCCGGATCGAGCCAGATCCGCATCGCATATTGCGAGCCGTACACGTTGGTGTCGCCCACGCCGGGCACGCGCCCCAGCGGCTCCTGCAGATTAGAGACGAGATAGTCCGACACGTCCTGATTGGTCATCGTGTCGGTGATGTCATAGACGCCGGCGAGCAGCAGGTTGTCCGGGTTCGACTTGCGGACGGTGATGCCCTGTTGCTGCACCTGCTGCGGCAGGCGGCTGACCGCCTGCTGCACCTGATTCTGCACCTGCACCTGCGCGATATCGGGGTTGGTGCCCTTGGCGAAGGTGGCGGTGATGGAGACGGAGCCGCGCGACGAGGAGGACGAGCTGAAATAGAGCAGCCCGTCGATCCCGGTGAGCTGCTGCTCGATCACCTGGGTGATGGAATTCTGGATCGTCTGCGCGTTGGCGCCGGGATAGCTGGCGCGGACATAGACCTGCGGCGGCGCCACGTCGGGATATTGCGCGATGGGCAGGCCGAAGATCGCGCCGGTGCCGGCCATCATGACGATGATGGCGAGCACCCAGGCGAAGATCGGCCGGTCGATGAAGATGCGCGACATCGATCAGCCGGCCTTCTTGCCCTGATCCGCGGGCGGGACGATGCGCTGCGGCGCATCGGCTGGTACCGGGTCGATCGCGGCATTGGCCTGCAACTTCGCGGTGCCCTGCGTGATGACGCGATCGCCGACCGAAAGCCCGCCGGTAACCACCCAGTTCGCGCCCTCCACCCGCGCGGTCGTGACCGTCTTCTGCACCGCCTTGTTGCCCGGCCCGACGACCCAGACGGTGGCGTTGCCCTTCGGATCGCGCGCCACCGCCGCCTGCGGCACGAGGATCGCGCGCGGGTCGATCGCCTGGTTGAACACCGCGCGGACGAACATGCCCGGCAGCAGCAGCCCGTTGGGATTGGCGAAGCGCGCGCGCAGCGTGATCGTGCCGGTGCCCGGATCGACGACAGCCTCGGCGAACTCGACGCTGCCGGTGAGGCCGTATTCCTCGCCGTCCTCCAGCTTCAGCCGTACCTCGGCCCGCGTTGGCACCGCCCCGCCGGTCGCCAGGCCACGCCGCAGCGCCAGCAGCGCCGCCGCCGATTGCTGGATGTCGACATAGATCGGATCGAGCTGCTGGATCGTCGCGAGCGGATCGGCCTGGCTGGTGGTGACGAGCGCGCCGACGGTGAACAGCGACCGCCCGATCCGCCCGGTGATCGGCGCGGGAACGGTGGTGAAGCGCAGGTTGATCCGCGCCGTATCGAGCTGCGCCTTGTTCTGGAGCACCGACGCCTGCGCCTGCCGCTCGGCGGCGAGCGCGTCGGTATAGTCCTGCTTGCTCACCGCCTCGATCTGGGCGAGCGGGCGATAGCGATCGGACTTGGTCTTGGCGGCGGCGGCGCTCGCTTCCGCGCTGGCGAGGTTGGCCGATGCCTGATTGGCCGCCGCGCGATAGAGGCTGGGATCGATCTGGTAGAGCGGCTGGCCCTGCTTCACGATCGAGCCTTCGGTGAAGAATCGCTTCTGGATCACGCCGCTGACCTGCGGGCGCACCTCCGAACTCTGGAACGCGACCGTGCGGCCCGGAAGCTCGACCGAAATCGGCACGCTGGTCGCGCGGGCGACGACATAGCCGACGCGCACCGGCCCGCCGTTGCCGCGATCCCTGCCGCCGGACCCGTGCTGCCCGGCGCTGCCGCACCCCGCCAGCAGCAGCGCGATCGAAATAATGCCCGCCGTTCCGCCGATCGTCCTCGTGCGCAAAACCTTGATCCTGCCGAAGTTTGAGGTCAGCCCCGGCCGGGGAATCCCCGGCCGCGTTCCGATCCGATCGATAGCGGCATCGGATATAAACTTGAAGTCACCGTGAAATTAAAAAACATTTGGTAGCAAGCGAACTAGCCCCGGACGAAATTGCCCGGCCGCCGCTCCGCCACCGCGCGGATTCCCTCGCGGAAATCCGCCGTCGCCATCAATCGGTCCTGCACGATCCGCTCGTGCCGCGTCTGCTGCTCGACCGCCGCCGCGAGATCGCCGCGCAGCGTGGCGCGCGTTTCCTCCACCCCAAGCGGGGCGGCGGCCGCGATCTCGCCGGCGAGGGCGCCCGCCGCCTCGCGCAAGCGTCCGGCCGGCACCAGTTCGTCGACGAGGCCCCAAGCGAGCGCATCCTCCGCCTTCACGCGCCGGCCGGTGAGCAGCATCAGCGACGCCTTCTGCCCGCCGATCACGCGCGGCAGGGTGTGCGAGATGCCGAAGCCCGCGTGGAAACCGAGGCTGACGAAGTTGGCGGAGAATCGCGCTTCCGGCACGGCGACGCGGAAATCCGCCACCAGCGCGAGGCCCAGCCCCGCGCCGACCGCCGCGCCCTGCACCGCCGCGACGATCGGCTTGCGCGTGGCGAACAGCCGCACCGCGTTGCGATAGAGGATCGGGGTCTCCGCCTCGCCGCTGTCGGTCACCAGCGGCTTGTCGCCCGACAGGTCCGCGCCGCCGCAGAAGACGCGCCCGGCGGTCGCCAGCACGATCGCGCGGCAGCGATCGTCGCGATCCAGCTCCTCCAGCGTATCGGCCAGCGCGCCGATCAGCGCGGCGTTGACGTGATTGTGCGGCGGCCGGTCGATCGTCACCGTCGCGACATGGCCGGTGAGCGAGACCTCGATATGTTCCTTCATGCGATCCTTCCGCCTCGCCGGGAGAGCGCGCTTCATCGCCGTCTTGAGGGGCGATTGGCAAGCCCCCGCCGCGCGGAATGCACGACCGGCATGAAACCGATTGGAAAATCACACGTTGCCCTTGTCCGGGGAAAAGATCGAATTCTATCGTGCGCCCGGAATCGATAAGGGGATCGTGCGTGGGATTTGCGGTTGTTCGTCTCTGCCGGGTGGCGACCGCCTTGCTCGTTGCGACATCATCGCTGGCCCATGCGCAGTCCACCCGGCAACCTCCCGCCGATCCGCAGGCCAATGCGCCGATCGTCCCCGACGCGGAGTTCGACAAGGCGCTGCCCCCGCTCTCGGGCGATCTCAACGCGCCGCTGGAGCCGATGCCGGCGCCCGAGCCGGAGGATACGCAGATCGAGCAGCCGCTGCCGCCGATCTCATCCTTCGAGACGACGCCGCTCGAGACCGCCGCCGACGTGAAGGACAAGGCGGCGACGGAAATCCGGTACGAGACGGTCGTGCGCGGGCTGGACGCGATCGATCTTGACGACCAGTTCCGCTCGCTCTCCGCGTTGAGGAAGGGTGGCGGCAAGGCGGCGAACGCGACGCAGATTTCCGCCCGCGCGCATGAGGACGAGGCGCTGGCGGTGCGGCTGATGAAGTCGCTCGGCTATTATGACGGCGTCGCCCATTCGGTGATCGAGCCGATCCCCGGCGAGACCGGCAAGGTCCGTGCGATCGTCAGCGCCTCGCCGGGCAAGCTCTATCGCCTCGGCGCGATCAACGTCGTCGCGCCGCCGACCGTGCCGCCGGGGCTGATCCGCGCGCAATTGCCGCTCAAGACCGGCGATCCGATCGACGCGGCGCGGATCGAGGGCGCGGAGGCCAATGTCAGCCTCGTCCTGCCGCAGCGCGGCTATCCCTTCGCCAAGGTCGGCGATCGCGATATCCTGCTCGACGACCAGACGCTGACCGGCGACTATACCCTGCCGGTCGAGACCGGGCCGCGCGGCTCGTTCGGCAAGCTGCGCACCACCGGCGATCCGGTGTTCGGGCTGAAGCACCTCAACGTCTTCCCGCGTTTCAAGCCGGGCGACCTCTACGATTCGCGGCTGACCGACGATCTGCGCAAGGCGCTGGCGGCGACGGGGATGTTCAACTCGATCTCGGTCGAGCCGGTCGCGACCGGGGAGGCGGGGCCGGACGGCACCGAACTGGTCGACCTCCTCGTCAACCAGACGAAGGGCAAGACGCGCAGCATCGCCGCCACCGCCGGCTATGGCACCGGGGAGGGCATCAAGCTCGAAGGCACCTGGACCAGCCGCAACATGTTCCCGCCGGAAGGCGCGCTGATCCTCGCCGCCACCGCCGGGACGCAGCAGCAGGGCGCCTCCGCCACCTTCCGCCGCGCCAATGCCGGCAGGCGCGACCGCACCTTCTCGCTCATCGCCGGCCTCAACCACCAGAATTACGACGCGTTCGACGCCTATACCGGCACGCTGGCGGTGCGGTGGAGCTATGATTCCACGCCGCTGTGGCAGAAGAAGCTGACCTATGCCTATGGCGCGGAGCTGACCGGCACCAATGAGAGCGTCTATGATTTTGCGCGCGGCGATCGCGTCCGGCGCACATATGGCATCGCGGCGCTGCCGGTGCAGGTGCTGTGGGACACGTCGGACGATCTGCTCAACCCGACGCGCGGCTATCGCGTGAAGCTGAATCTCAGCCCGGAGACGTCGGTGCAGGGATCGGTCGCCCCTTATGCCCGCACGATGATCGAGGGCACTTTCTATTATCCGGTGTCCGACAGCCTGGTGGTCGCGGGCCGGGCGCGGGCCGGATCGATCCTGGGCATCGCGCGCGACGATCTCGCGCCGTCGCGGCGTTATTATGGCGGCGGCGGCGGATCGGTGCGCGGCTTCGGCTACCAGCGGCTCGGGCCGCTCGATCCGCAGGGCAATCCGGTCGGCGGGCGCAGCCTCAACGAGTTCGCGCTGGAGGCGCGCTACCGCTTCGGCAATTTCGGGATCGTGCCGTTCGTCGATGCCGGCAACGCCTATGAAAGCGTGCTGCCCAAGGGCAACGACCTGCGCTTCGGCGCCGGCATCGGCGGGCGCTTCTACACCAATTTCGGGCCGATGCGCGTCGACGTCGCGACCCCGCTCAATCCGCGCAAGGGAGATGGCAGGATCGCGCTATACATCTCGATCGGGCAGGCGTTCTGATGGCGGAGGAGGAGAGGGTGGCCCCGTCCGCATCGCGCCCCATGTGGCAGCGCGTGGTGAAATGGATCGGCGGAACGATCGTCGCGCTGCTGGTGCTGGTGCTGGTGATCGTGCTGGGCATCGACACCGATCCCGGCCGTCGCTTCGTCGCGGACCAGATCGGCGGATACAAGACGGCGGCCGGCCTCAACATCCGCGTCGGGCGGATCGACGGCTCGCTCTATGGCCGGATGACGCTCTCCGACGTGCGGGTGAGCGATCCCAAGGGCGTGTTCCTCACCTCGCCGCGCCTAGAGGTGGACTGGCGCCCGTTCGCCTTCATCAACAACCATGTCGACGTGCGCAGCCTGGAGAGCGCGCTGGTAACGCTCCGTCGCAACCCAGAGTTCATCCCGCAGCCGAGCGAGCCGAACGCGCCCTTCCTGCCCGATATCGACATCGATATCGGGCGGCTGCGCGTCGATCGCTTCGTGATGGAGCCGCCAGTCGCCGGCGCGCGGCATATCGGGCGGATCGCGGGTGCGGCGCATATCGCCGACCGGCGCGCGCAATTGAGCGTGGATGCGGTCGCGCTGCGCGGGCCGGGAATCAGCGGCGGCGACACGCTGCGGCTGCGGCTCGACGCGGTGCCGGACGACGACAAGCTCGATCTGGACGCGAAGCTGTTCGCGCCGGCTGGCGGCGTCGTCTCCTCGCTCGCGGGCACGAAGGCGCCGCTCACCGCGACGGTCGGCGGCAAGGGAAGCTGGAAGTCGTGGAGCGGCAAGGCGCTCGCGACGCTCGGCGGCGGGCAGCTCGCCGATCTCGCCGTCACCGCGCGCGACGGGCATATCGAGGTGCGCGGCTATACGAAGCCCGGCCTCTATCTCGAAGGCCCGGTGGAGCGGCTGACGGCGCCGCAGCTCGACGTGGCGATCGACACCACGCTGGCGCAGCGCAAGGCCGATACGCGGATCAAGCTCAAGTCCGACGCGCTCGCGGTGGATGCGGGCGGAATCGTCGATTTCGCCAACAACACATTCGGCAATTTCGCGGTCGATGCGCAATTGCTTACCCCCGGCGCGATCGCCCCCAATGTGCGCGGCCGCGACGTGCTCGCGCGGATGGTGCTCAACGGCGCGTTCGCCCGGCCGGAGGTGGATTACAAGGTCCGCGCCACCGCGCTCGGCTTCGCCGGCACGACGGTCGAAAACCTCTATGCCGAGGGCCGCGCGCGGGTGGATGCCAATCGCATCCTCGTGCCGGTCCACGCCCGCGCGCGGCGCGTGAGCGGCCTCAATCCGGCGATCGGCGGCCTCACCAGCAATGTCCGGATCGACGGCGATTTCGCCATCACCATGCCCTCGGTGATGTCGGACAACCTGCGCATCCGCTCCGACAGCATCGACGCCACCGCGATCATCGCCGCGAACGTAAAAACCGGCCGCTACACCGGCGCGCTGAAAGGGCGGATCAACAATTACCGCATCGAGAGCATCGGCATCGTCAACCTGACGACCGACGCGAAGCTCGTGCCGGCGGCGCGCGGCGGGTTCGGCATCACCGGCAAGGTGGTCGCCCAGACGCGCGAGATCTTCAACTCGGGCGCGCGCGGTTTCCTCGGCGGCAATGCAGTGATGCGCGCGGACGTCGGCTATGCGCCGGACGGCGTCGTCACCTTCGGCAATCTCCGCCTCAACGCGCCGCAATTCCGCGTGACGCGCGGGGAGGGGCGGTACGAGCTTGCCAGCGGCAGGCTGGCGGTGTCGGCCGATGCCTGGTCGACGCAATATGGTCCGCTATTCGCGCGGGTGAGCGGCAGCGCGACCGATCCGGTGGTGCTGCTGCGCGCGCCGCGACCGGGCGTGGGGGTCGGGCTGGCCGATCTCAACGCGCGGATCGTCGGGCGGGGCGGCGCCTATGCCGTCACCGCGACCGGCGGCACCACCTACGGGCCGTTCAACGCCGACGTGCTGGTGCATGTCGGCAAGCAGCTCGCGATCGACTTGCGCAAGGTGATCTTCGCCGGCGTCAATTTCGGCGGGCGGCTGGTGCAGACCGCCGCCGGGCCGTTCGCGGGGCAGCTCCAGTTCGCCGGCTCCGGCCTTTCGGGCAATGCGCGGCTGGGGGCGGAGGGACGCTATCAGCGCGCCGACGTCAACGCCCGCGCCGACGCCGCCAAAATCCCCGGCTCGGTCGATTTCACGATCGGCCGCGCGCTCGTCACCGCCAGCATCGTGCTGCGCGACCAGCCGCAGGTGGTGGCCGACGCGCAGGTGGCGGATATGCGCTACGGCCCCACCGTCATCGACAGCGCGCGGGCGAAGGTGAATTATGCCGGCGGCCATGGTACGGCGCAGGCGGTGCTGGCCGGATCGAACGGCGTGCCGTTCCGCGTCGCCGCCAACGCGCGGCTCGCGCCCGGCGACTGGCTCGTCGCGCTGACGGGGCAGGCCAACGGCATCGGCTTCAAGACCGGCAATCCGGCGCATATCGCGGTCGCGAACGGCGGCTATCGGCTCGATCCGACCCTGATCGTGTTCGACAAGGGCCGCGCGCGCATCGCCGGCAGCTATGGCGACAAGCTCGTCGCGCAAGCGCGGCTGGACAGCCTCGACCTGTCGATCATCAACGCCTTCGTCCCCGACGTCGGACTGGGCGGGCAGGCGACCGGCAGCCTGGAATTCAGTCAGGCTGGCGCGCATTTCCCCGAGGCTGATGCGCGATTGACGATCAAGGGCTTCACCCGCTCCAGCCTTGCCGCCGTGTCCGAGCCGGTCGATGTGGAGTTCGCCGGCCGGCTGGCCGGTGACGGCGGCGAGGCGCGCGCGCTGGTGAAGCGCGGGACGATGACGGTAGGGCGGATGGTCGCCACGTTGCGCCCGGTGCGGGGCGGCGATGGATCGTGGATGACGCGGCTGATGCAAGCCCCGCTCGGTGGTGGCATCCGCTACAATGGGCCGGCGGGGGTGTTGTTCAGCTTCGCCGGGCAGGCCAATCAACAGCTTTCCGGCCCGATCGCGGTCGCGGCCGATTTCGGCGGGCGGCTCGCCGCGCCGCAGCTCAACGGCCTCGCCCGCGCCGACAATCTGACCTACGACAACGAGACCTATGGCACGCGGCTGACGCAGATGCAGCTTCGCGCGCATTTCACCGCCGACCGCCTCCAGCTCGATTCGCTTCAGGCCAGGGCGGGCGACGGGACGGTGCAGGCCAAGGGCTTCGTCAGCCTCTCCGCCGAGCAGAACTATCCGATGAACCTGACGGCGACGCTCAGCAACGCCAATCTCGCCAAATCCGATACGCTCGCGGCCACCGCGAGCGGCACCGTCAACGTCACCAACGGACCGGGCGGGGGACTTATCAAGGCCGATCTCGTCATCCCCAACGCACGCTACGAGGTGGTCCGCGAAGGCGCCGCGGAAGTGCCGGAACTGACCGGCGTGCGGCGCAAGCGCGACATCCGCGTCGCCAGACCGACCGATCGCCCGGCGGCCGCGCCGGCGGGCCTGTTCAAGCTCGACATGCGCATCCGCGCGGACAATCAATTGTACGTCTCCGGCATGGGGCTGGAGAGCGAATGGCAGATGGACATGCGCGTCGGCGGCACCTCCGCCGCGCCGGTGCTGAGCGGCGGGCTCGACCTTGTGCGCGGCACCTATTCCTTCGCGGGCACCCGGTTCGACGTGACGCGCGGGCGCATCCGCTTCCAGGGCGGGGCGCTGACCGATCCGGACCTCGATATCCAGGCGACGACCACCAAGAACAACACGACCTTCAACATCGCGATCGCCGGCACCGGGCAGAAGCCGCAGATCACCTTCACCTCCTCGCCGCCGCTGCCGCAGGACGAGGTACTGAGCCGGCTGCTGTTCGGCACCAACCCGGAGAATCTGTCGGCGACGGAGGCGATCCAGCTTGCCGCCGCGCTCAATTCGCTGCGCGGTTCCGGCGGCGGGCTGAACCCGCTGGGCAAGCTGCGCTCGGCCACCGGGTTCGATCGGTTGCGCGTGCTCGGCGCCGATCAGGCGACCGGGCGCGGCACCGCGCTGGCGGCCGGTAAGTATCTCACCAATAATATCTATATCGAGATCGTCACCGACGCGCGGGGCTTCACCGCCACCCAGCTCACGATCGCGCTCACCAAGTCGCTGAGCATCCTGACGCAGGCCGGTTCGTTCGGCGGCTCGAACGCGACGCTGCGTTATTCGAAGGATTACTGACAAGACTGTCAACAGGGCTTTCCCAATCACGCGGAATCGAATATCGGGTATCGCGAGAGAGGAAGCGCATGACCGAGCATTTCGACGTGATCGTGGTGGGTGCCGGCCTGTCCGGCATCGGCGCGGGCTATCATCTTCAGACGCGCTGCCCGGATCGCAGCTACGCCATCCTCGAAGGGCGCGATGCGATCGGCGGGACGTGGGACCTGTTCCGCTATCCGGGCATCCGCTCGGATTCGGACATGCACACGCTCGGCTACAACTTCCGGCCGTGGACGCGGGAGAAGGCCATCGCCGACGGCCCTTCGATCCGCGAGTATGTTACGGACACCGCGCGGACCTATGGCATCGACCGACATATCCACTTCGGCCACCGTGTCGTCGCGGCGGGCTGGTCGACGCCGGATGCGTGCTGGACGGTGGAATGCCGACTGGGTGACGGCTCGACGCGGCGTTTCACCTGCAACTTCCTCTATATGTGCTCGGGCTATTACAATTACGCCACCGGCCATGCGCCTGAGTTCCCTGGCGCGGGCGACTTCCGGGGGCGGATCGTGCATCCGCAATTCTGGCCGGAAGACCTCGACTATGCCGGCAAGAAGGTCGTCGTGATCGGCAGCGGCGCGACCGCCGTGACGCTGGTGCCCGAGCTGGCGAAAGCGGCGGCGCATGTCACTATGCTCCAGCGCTCCCCCACTTACGTCGTCTCGCGCCCGGCGGAGGATCGTTTCGCCAACACGTTGCGTCGCGTGTTGCCGGCAAAGGCCGCCTATGGCTTCACGCGCTGGAAGAACGTGCTGCTCCAGATGTATTTCTATCGCGCGGCGCGCAAGCATCCGGCGCAGGCGAAGGAGCGGCTGGTCGCGATGGTGCGCGAGCGGCTCGGTGAAGATTACGACGTTACGACGCATTTCACCCCGCGCTACAATCCGTGGGACCAGCGGCTCTGTCTGGTTCCCGATGCCGACCTGTTCGACGCGATCAAGGCCGGCAGCGCTTCGGTGGAAACCGGCACGATCGATACCTTCACCGATAACGGCATCCGCCTGGCTTCCGGCAAGACGCTCGACGCGGATATCATCGTCACCGCGACGGGCCTGGAGCTTCAGTTGCTGAGCGGCGTTCCCTTCACCCTCGACGGCAAGACGATCGACCTGCCGAAGACGCTGAATTACAAGGGGATGATGTTCTCCGACGTGCCGAACCTGGCTTCCTGTTTCGGCTACACCAACGCCTCCTGGACCCTGAAGGCCGACCTGACGTCAATGTACGTCTGCCGCCTGCTCGAGACGATGCGCAAGCGCGGGATGCGACAGTGCACGCCACGGATCGGAAGCGAGCCGATCGCCGAGGAGCCGTTCCTCACCTTTAGCTCGGGATATGTGCAGCGCGCGCTGGCGCATATGCCCAAGCAGGGGAACCGCAAGCCTTGGAAGCTCAACCAGAATTACGCGCTGGATTTGATGGCGCTACGTTTCGGTTCAGTGGACGACAGCATGGAATTCTCGAATCCGATTGACGCGCGCGCGAAGGTCGCCGCCTGAAACAGGCGCCTCGACCGGCATAGTGGATCGCCCGGAACAGCGGCGCGCATCAGGCCCGGAAGTTCCGTCGGTGATTGAGGATCATCCGGCGCGAAGCCGTGACCATGCTGGCGACGCTGCGTAGGGGCTGACTGTCCGATAACTTAACGAGTGATCGCCATGATTGGATCAGCGAGCTGCTGTTACAGTTAACGCTCGGACTCGGCGAATCACCGCAGCGGCTGTTTCCCCGAACGAAATCCGGCGCTTCAGATGCGTTTCGCGCCGCCGCGCCTGGCTGTCGTTATAACCGTGTCTTCGGCCCGAACCTCCGCCGTCGCCGGGCAAAAGCCAAGCTATCTCAAGAGGTTCGAGCCGAAGTTGCCCCTTACCAGGGACGGATGTCGGTTCCGTAGATCAACGAAAGAATGAACGCGAGCATGGCTTTCTCCCTTATGAGCAACCACAAAGGGTTGCCATAGATACTTAATGGATCGTCAACCATCCGACAATGGGGTTAAAGCCGCGCCTGCCGCGCGCTTCATTGATTAATAATATCTTCAGCCATTCCCGATACCGCAGAGGCTGATGGTACAGCGCCGTTCAGACATGCTCCGCGAGGAGGCTCCGTCGACCCAGATCGAGCAGGCCCGGACGGCTCCGCCCGTGGCGAATAGCTGGCGTCTGGCGATCCTTGCCGAAGTGACCAATTTCGTACCGCTCCGGCGACTGCTCGGCAGTGAGGGAGTGGCGGGCATCGTCCGGAAGACGGCGCGGCGGCTCGCGGCCGTGGTGCCCGGCGGCACGGTCGCCGTGATCGGGCGCGACCTGATCGAGATCGAGGCGGCCGTGGGCGCGCACGCGGAATATGAAGCCCTGCTGTCGCGCCTTCGCGCGGCCAGCGCGGTCGGGATCGAAACCGGCGACGGCTTCTGCACCGTATCGCTGCTGCTCGGTGGCGCGATCGTCCGTGAGGCGGAATATGATGCGGTGACGCTGATCGAGCGGGCGGAAGCGGCGCTCGAACGCGCGCGGGGCAGCGGATATGACGGTCCGGTGCTGGAGCGCGGCCCGGTCGACATGCGGCTTGCGAGCGAACTGGAACGCGCGATCGCGTGCGACGAACTGCTGATGCTTTATCAGCCGAAATTCCATGTGCGGCGGCAAAAGGTCACCTGCGCGGAAGCGCTGATCCGGTGGCGGCATCCGACGCGCGGGATGATCCCGCCGATGGAGTTCATTCCGGTCGCCGAAGAGGCGCACATGATCGATCGGGTGACCCTATGGTCGATCCGGCGTGTGATCGAGGACCAGCGCCTGATGCGCGCCGCCGGTCACGACCTTCGCCTGTTCGTCAATATCTCCGGCCAATTGCTGTCCGATCCGACCTTCGTCAGCGAGGCGTGCGCGCTCGTCGCGTCGAGCGGGGCGACGCTGGGCTTCGAGATCACCGAGACATCGGTGATCCGCGATCCGGTCAGCGCGATCGCCAACCTCCAGGTGTTCGCCGACATCGGTATCAGGATCGCGATCGACGATTATGGCGCCGGCCTGTCGAGCCTCGCCTATCTGAAGCAATTGCCGGCCAGCGAGTTGAAGATCGACAAGCTGTTCGTCACCCAGCTGACCAGTTCGAACCGCGATCCACTGATCGTGCGTTCGACGATCGACCTGGCGCACGCGCTGGAGATGGAGGTCGTCGCGGAGGGCGTGGAAAGCCATGCCGCCCTGGCGCTGCTCACCGTCATGGGGTGCGACATAGTGCAGGGCTTTCTGATCAGCCGTCCGGTCTCGACGGAAGCGCTCATCGCTTTCCTGGCCGACGAATCGTGGCAACCGACGGCGGGGCAGGAAAGCCGGGGATCGTTCAACCGTCTGGCTGCGGCATGGAAGCGCGGCTGATCGGACGCGCGGGCGTCTTCGTTGCACTTCTTGGGTGCAGCCTTGCGCTGGCTGTACCGTCGCGGGCGGCGCAGGATCAAAACGGCCGGTTCGACGCCATGGTCGCCGATGTGAAGGCAACCATGTTGGCGGACCCGCGCGAAGCAATCCGACGCGGGGAAGCGACATTGCGGTTGGCGCGGGAAAAGCGTTCGCCGTCCATGATAGCGACCGCGCAATGGCTGCTTGGTGAAGCTTATCTTCGCATGAACGATCCTCAGCAGGCGCTGAGATTGCTGAACGATGCGCAGCATGCATTGGGCGCAGATGGAAAAGGAAGTCATCTTCAAGCGGACATTCTGCTGTCCCAGGGGGGCGCGCGCACGGCGACGGGGGAAGTGGCCCTGGCGCTGGTCAACTTGCACCGCGCCTATGTCCTGTTTCATTCGTTGCACGACGAACGGAGCGAGGCAAAAGCGCTTATCTCCATCGCGCTGCTCTATTATGGCGGGAACGATAACGATTCAGCGCTACGTTATTTCGCGCAGGCTCAGGACATCTATTCCAAAGACCCCGGCCTGACGCTGGCGATCCACAACGGCAAGGGCAATGCGCTGAAGGAGCAGGGGCGCTTCGCCGCCGCCGAGCAGCAATATGCGCAGGCGCTGCAACTCGCGCGTAGCATGTCCAGCGACATGCTGGAGGCGCAGGTGCTCAGCAATATCGCGCGCGTCCGGTTGATGCAGGGCGATCTGGCGCGGGCCGACCAGGCGATCGCCGAGGGTCGCGAACTGACCCGGCGCGAGAGCGCGGCGCCATATCGCCCGCTGTTTCAGGTGCTCGCGGCGCAATCGGACTTTAATCATCACCGGCTGGCCGACGCGCGGGTGCTGATCGACGCGCGTTTCCGCGGGGTCGATCTGGAGCAGACCGAATTGAGCGACCGCGACGGGCATGAGATCGCCTATCGCGTCTATAGCGCGCTGGGCGACGACCAGCTGGCGCTCCAGCATCTCGCCGCGCTGAAGCGGCTCGACGACAAGGCGACCGAGCTCGCGCGGTCGAACAGCGCGGCGCTGGCGGCGGCGCGGTTCGATTTCGCCAATCAGGAATTGCGGATCGCCACGCTGAAGGCGAACGACCTGCAAAAGACGGTGGCGTTCGAGCGCGACAAGGCGCGCACGCAGCGCTTCGTGTTCATCGGCGCGGCGCTGGCGACCGCGCTCATCATCTCGCTGCTGGCGTTCGGCATCGTCACGTTGCGGCGCAGCCGCAACCGATTGGCCGTCACCAACACGGCGCTGAACAAGGCGCTGGCGGCGAAGACCGAGTTCCTCGCCACCACCAGCCACGAGATCCGCACGCCGCTGAACGGCATTCTCGGCATGACGCAGGTGATGCTCGCCGACAACCGGCTCGACGCGGCGACACGCGGGCGCCTCTCGGTGGTCCACGGTGCCGGCGTGAACATGCGCGCGCTGGTCGACGACATCCTCGACGTCGCGAAGATGGAAACCGGCCGCATGACGATCGAGGAGGCGCCGTTCGACCTGCGCGGCGTGATTCGCGATGCCGCGGGCATGTGGGCCGAGCAGGCGCGCGACAAGGGCCTGACCTTCGATCTGTCGCTTGATGACGGGCCGGACTGGATCGTCGGCGACAGCACGCGGCTGCGCCAGATCGTCTTCAATCTGCTGTCGAACGCGGTGAAGTTCACCCAGGCGGGCGGGATCAGGCTGACGACGCATGTGGCCGGCGATCGCTGGGTGCTGTCGGTAGAGGATAGCGGGATCGGGATCGCCCCGGCCAAGCATGAGGAAATATTCGAAGCGTTCCGCCAAGCCGATGCCGGCACGACGCGGCAATATGGCGGCACGGGGCTGGGGCTGGCGATCTGCCGCAACCTGTCGCGCGCGATGGGCGGCGACGTATCGGTCGAGAGCGAGATCGACAGCGGCGCGCGCTTCATGCTCGAATTGCCGTTTCAGCCGGCGGAAGCGCCCGTCGTCGCCGCCGTTTCGGACGGGCAAGGCATATTGGTCGTCGATCGCAGCCCGATCACGCGCGCGATGTTCAAGACCTTGTTCGAGCCGCGCGCGGGCACCGTCACCTTCGCCGGATCGGTGGACGAGGCGCTGGCGCTTCTCGCCGACGGCGCCCCACGCACCGTGCTGATCGACGATGCGACATTGCAAACCGCGCCCGACCGGCATGAGGCGATCGCGAAGCTGCGCGTGGCCGCGCCGGATGCGAGGCTGGCGGTCCTCGGTCCCGCCGCGCTCGGGGAGGAGCGTGCCATGCTGGAACAGGCGGGTATCAACCGCGTTATCATAAAGCCGATTGCCAAAGATGCTTTGTTAACCGAACTATTCGATGAACCGAGCGCGAGGTTGCTTGTGTCTGCGGCGGCATGACGCGATAAAGGTACGGAGATGAAACGACCGTCGCGCGATCCGGGCTCACGGCCATGAACGTATTGTTCATTGAAGACGACCGGATGAACCGGCGGGTGGTCGGCGACATGCTTGAGGTCGCCGGCGCCTCCATGACGGGCGCGGAAAACGCGGAGGAAGGCCTTGCCATCCTCGATCGCGAAGACTTCGATATCCTGCTGGTCGATCTGCGGATGCCGGGGATGGACGGTATCTCCGCGATCCGCGCGATCCGCGCGCGAGACGACGCCAAGGCCAATGTGCCGGTGATCGTCGTCACCGCCGATACCGCGCCGGACCTGCGCGAACGCTGCCTCGCCGCCGGGGCGGACGATGTGATCTTCAAGCCCGTCGCGATGGACATATTGTTCGAGGCGATGGGCCGCGTGCTGGCTTCAGGCGACGACGGGATGATCGGCTGACCGCCGGACGTCGGAGCATCCGGGAATCGTACGGCGAGGCCGCCCGCTTCATTGCGCTCGCCCCTGCCGATTCTTACATTGATGCGGCGGATTTGCGCAGGAGACCGCCGATGAGAGCCGCCGTCCCGATCCTTTCACTGATCCTTCTCGCCGCCTGTTCCGGCAACCCCGCCACGCCGGCCGCGAACAATACGCAGGCCGCCGCCCCCGGCAACGTGCAGGATTACGCTAAGGCCGTCGCCGCGCTACCGGTCGGCCAGCAGCGCGGCGTGTTCCTCCGCGCGATCCGCGACGCGGGGCTGCCGTGTCAGGACGTGGTGGATTCCACGCGCTTTCCCGACGAGCATGGCGTGAGCAGCTGGCGTGCGGAGTGCGACGACGGCAGCCAGCAATTGATCGAGATCCGCAAGGACGGCACCGCGACCGTGGTCAGTCGCGCGGGCCGCTAAGCCCTTCTTGCCAGTTCCGCCCGCAACGGATAGATCGCCGCGATCCGCCCGATCCGGGCGGAAATGCTGGCGTGCGACCCGGCACCTGCATCGATTGAACGACCGGCACTCGCACGACCATGACCGCGCCCGATACCCTTGCGCCGCTCACCGGCTCCGCTCCCGCTACGGCGGGTGAGGAGCTTCGCGCGCTGGTGAAGCTCGCCGGCCCGCTGGTCGGCGCCAACCTGTTGCAGATGGCCGTCGCGGCGGTCGACGTGATCTTCGTCGCGCGGCTGGGCACGGTCGAGCTGGCGGCGGCGACGCTCGGCGTCTTTCTGTTCAACGTGCTGATGTATGCGACGATCGGCCTGACGACGGCGGCCGCGCCGCTGATCGCGGCCGAACTCGGCCGGCGCAAACATGCGGTGCGCGAGGTGCGGCGCAGCTTCCGCATGGCGCTGTGGGTAGGCGCCGCCGCCGCCGTCGTCGTGATGGCGATCCTGTGGAACGGCGAGGCGCTGCTGCGGCTCGCCGACCAGGACCCGGACGTGGCGCGGCGCTCCGGCCATTTCCTGCGCATCCTGCTGATCGGGATCGTTCCCGCCATCGCCGCCGGGGTGATGCGGACGGCGGCGGCGGCGCTCGGGCGTCCGGGCTGGGCCTTCGGCGTGACCGGGATGGCGCTGGCGTTCAGCATCCTCGCCAACTGGTGCCTGGTGTTCGGCAACGCGGGTTTCCCCCGGCTGGGGCTGGAGGGATCGGCGCTGGCAAGCGTTCTCAGCTTGTCGGCGATGGCGATCGCTTACTGGCTGATCCTGCATTTCGATTCCCGGCTGCGGCGCTATCGCCTGTTCGGGCGCTGGTGGCGCAGCGAATGGTCGCGCTTCCGCGAGATCGTCCGGCTCGGCCTGCCGATCGCGCTGACCTGGATGGCGGAGGGCGCGCTGTTCGGCGGCGCCTCGCTGCTGATGGGGATTCTCGGCGTGAAGGAGGTGGCGGCGCATGCCGTCGCGCTCAACATCGCCTCGCTCACCTTCCAGGTCCCGCTCGGCGTGGCGCAGGCCGCGACGATCCGCGTCGGCATGGCCTATGGCGCGCGCGACAGCCACTGGATCACGCGCGCGGGCAGGATGGCGCTGGCGGTCGGCGCGGGCAGCATGGCGGTCAGCGCGATCGCGATGTGGATCGCGCCCCGGCTGTTCGTCAGCGCCTATCTCGACGTGGGCGATCCGGCGAATGCGACGGTCGTGCGGCTCGCGGTCAGCTATCTCGCCGTGGCGGCGGTGTTCCAGCTCGTCGACGGCGTGCAGGTGGTGGCGGCGGCGAATCTGCGTGGGTTGCAGGATACGCGCGTGCCGATGCTGGTGGCGCTGTTCGGCTATTGGGTGGTCGGCTTCGGCACCGCGGTCGCGCTCGGCTTCCGCACGGCGCTGGCGGGGGTCGGCATCTGGATGGGGCTGGCGGCCGGGTTGCTGGTGGTTTCGATCCTGTTGACATGGCGCTGGAGCGCGCGCGAGCGGATCGGGCTGGCGCGCGCGCGCTGAACCGTCACAAATTTTTTGTAGCGCAGCCATTGAATGCGCGCGCGGCGACACGCATATGCGCCGCGCTGGCACTCGCCTTCCGTGAGTGCCAACGAATTGTCACATTGCCTTTAGAGAGGGTACAGCAATGAACTTTCGTCCGTTGCACGACCGCGTTCTCGTTCGCCGCGTCGAGGCGGAGGAGAAGACGGCCGGCGGGATCATCATCCCCGACACCGCCAAGGAAAAGCCGCAGGAAGGCGAGGTCGTCGCCGCCGGTGCCGGTGTCAAGGCCGAGGACGGCAAGCTCACGCCGCTCGACGTGAAGGCCGGCGATCGCATCCTGTTCGGCAAATGGTCCGGCACCGAGGTGAAGGTGAACGGCGAAGACCTGCTGATCATGAAGGAAAGCGACATCCTCGGCGTGATCGAGGGCTGAGCCTTCTTCCCTAGTTTCGAAGTTCCTCAAAATCGAAAGGTAGCCACATGGCAGCCAAGGACGTGAAATTCTCGCGCGACGCGCGCGAGCGGATTATGAAGGGCGTGGACATCCTCGCCGACGCGGTGAAGGTCACGCTGGGGCCGAAGGGCCGCAATGTCGTGATCGACAAGTCGTTCGGCGCGCCGCGCATCACCAAGGACGGCGTCTCCGTCGCCAAGGAGATCGAACTCAAGGACAAGTTCGAGAACATGGGCGCGCAGATGGTCCGCGAGGTCGCCTCGAAGACCAACGACGTCGCCGGCGACGGCACCACCACCGCCACCGTGCTGGCCCAGGCGATCGTGCGCGAGGGCATGAAGTCGGTCGCGGCCGGCATGAACCCGATGGACCTGAAGCGCGGCATCGACATCGCCGTCCATAAGGTCGTGGACGATATCAAGGCGCGCTCCAAGGCCGTCGCCGGCTCGAACGAGATCGCGCAGGTCGGCATCATCTCCGCCAACGGCGATCGTGAGGTCGGCGAGAAGATCGCGGAAGCGATGGAGAAGGTCGGCAAGGAAGGCGTCATCACCGTCGAGGAGGCCAAGGGCCTCGAATTCGAGCTGGATGTCGTCGAGGGCATGCAGTTCGACCGCGGCTATCTCTCGCCCTATTTCATCACCAACCCGGAGAAGATGCAGGTCGAGCTTGCCGACCCGTATATCCTGATCCACGAGAAGAAGCTGTCGAACCTCCAGTCGATGCTCCCCGTCCTTGAGGCGGTGGTGCAGACCGGGCGTCCGCTGCTCATCATCGCGGAAGATATCGAGGGCGAGGCGCTGGCCACGCTCGTCGTGAACAAGCTGCGCGGCGGCCTGAAGGTCGCGGCCGTCAAGGCGCCGGGCTTCGGCGATCGCCGCAAGGCGATGCTGGAGGATATCGCGATCCTCACCAAGGGCGAGGTCATCAGCGAGGATCTCGGCATCAAGCTGGAGAACGTGACGGTCGGCATGCTCGGCACCGCCAAGCGCGTCACCATCGACAAGGACAACACCACCATCGTCGACGGCGCCGGTGAGGAGTCCGCGATCAAGGGCCGCGTCGAGGCGATCCGCCAGCAGATCGAGGTGACCACCAGCGATTACGACCGCGAGAAGCTTCAGGAGCGTCTGGCGAAACTGGCCGGCGGCGTGGCCGTCATCAAGGTCGGCGGCGCGACCGAGATCGAGGTGAAGGAGCGCAAGGATCGCGTCGATGACGCGCTGCACGCGACCCGCGCAGCGGTCGAGGAAGGCATCGTCCCCGGCGGCGGCACGGCGCTGCTCTATGCCACCAAGGCGCTTGACGGCGTGAAGGGCGAGAACGACGACCAGACCCGTGGCATCGACATCGTCCGCAAGGCGCTGACCTCGCTGGTTCGCCAGATCGCGGCCAATGCCGGTGAAGACGGCGCCGTGGTCTCGGGCAAGCTGCTCGATCAGTCGGACACGTCGTTCGGCTTCAACGCGGCGACCGACACCTATGAGAACCTGGTGCAGGCCGGCGTGATCGACCCGACCAAGGTCGTCCGCACCGCGCTCCAGAACGCGGCGTCGGTGGCGGGTCTTCTCATCACCACCGAGGCGACCATCGCCGAGATGCCGGAAGACAAGCCGGCAATGCCGGCGATGCCCGGCGGCGGCATGGGCGGCATGGACTTCTGATCCGAATGCGGCCCGCCCGGCCATGCCGGCCGGGGACTCGTATCGGATCGGCCGGCCGGTCGGCAAAGCCGATCCGGTCCGACGTCAGGGCGGCGGCTTTGCCGTCGCCCGGTCCCAGCCGAAAAGATCAGGCCGGGGGCAGCACGCCTCCGGCCTTTTCTTTGTCCGGGCGTCCCCCTATCTGCCGCCCGCATGGCTGCCCCAATCCTCGCATATGAAGACCTCGGCCTCGTTCAGGGCGCAGGCTGGCTGTTCCGTCACCTGGACCTTTACATCCAGCCGCGCGACCGCCTTGCGCTGATCGGCCGGAACGGCGCGGGCAAGACGACGCTCCTCAAGCTGATCGCCGGCAAGATCGACGCCGACGAGGGCCGCCGCACGATCGTTCCCGGCACGAAGGTGATCCTGCTGGAGCAGGAGCCGGATCTTGCCGGCTTTGCGACCCTGGAGGATTATGTCCTTTCCGCGCCGGACGCGCCGCAGCATTTCGAAGCGGAAGCGATCGCGGGGCAATTAGGCATCGATCTCACCCGCGAATCCGCCACCGCCAGCGGAGGCGAGCGCCGCCGCGCCGCGATCGTCCGCGCGCTGGCGCAGGACCCGGACGTGCTGCTGCTCGACGAGCCGACCAACCACCTCGATATCGCCGCGATCGAATGGCTGGAGGATTGGCTCCAGCGTTTCAACGGCGCGTTCGTGGTCATCAGCCATGACCGCACCTTCCTGACGCGACTGACGAAGCAGACCCTGTGGCTTGATCGCGGCAGCCTGCGCCGCGCGGAGATCGGCTTCGGCGGGTTCGAGGCATGGACCGATCAGGTCGCCGCCGAGGAACAGCGCGCCGCCGAGAAGCTCGACGCCAAGCTCAAGATCGAGGAGCATTGGCTCCAGCGCGGCGTCACCGGGCGGCGGCGGCGCAATCAGGGGCGGCTCGCCAAGCTCAAGGAGATGCGCGCCGAGCGCGCCGCGATGATCGGCCAGCAGGGCACCGCCGCGCTGGCGATGGCGAACGACGATGCGCGATCGAAGGTGGTGATCGATGCCGAGCACGTCTCTAAATCATTCGGCGAGCGGCCGATCATCCGCGACTTCACCTTCCGCGTGACGCGCGGCGATCGGATCGGGCTGGTCGGGCGCAACGGCGCGGGCAAGTCGACCTTGCTCAGGCTGCTCACCGGCGAGCTCGCGCCGGACAATGGCAGCGTGAAGCTGGCCAAGACGCTCGACGCCATCGTGATCGACCAGCAGCGCAGCCTGATGACCCCCGACAAGAGCGTTCGCGACGTGCTGGCCGACGGCGGAGACTGGATCGAGGTTCTGGGCGTGAAGAAGCACGTCCACGGCTATCTCAAGGAATTCCTGTTCGATCCGTCGATCGCCGACGCGAAGGTGGGATCGCTTTCCGGTGGCGAGCGATCGCGCGTGCTGCTGGCACGGGAGTTCGCGCGGCCGTCGAACCTGCTGGTGCTGGACGAGCCGACCAACGATCTCGATCTGGAGACGCTCGATCTGCTCCAGGAAGTGATCGCGGATTATGACGGCACCGTGCTGATCGTCAGCCACGACCGCGACTTCCTCGATCGCACGGTGACGGTGACGCTGGGGCTGGACGGCTCCGGCCAGGTCGATGCGGTGGTCGGCGGCTATGAGGATTGGGAGCGCAAGCGGCGGCGCCGGGCGGAACCGAGGAAGGCCGCGCCCAAGGCGGAAGCCGCGTCGCCTCCGCCGCCGAAGCCGGCGCGGGCCAAGCTCAGCTACAAGGACCAGCGCGACTACGACCAGCTACCGGCGCGGATCGAGGCGCTGGATGCGCAGATCGCGCGGGATGAGGCGGCGCTGGCCGATCCGGGCCTGTACGCCCGCGACGCGGCCGCGTTCGATCGGCTGAGCAAGGCGATCGGCGCGGCGCGCGAGGAGAAGGAGGCGGCTGAACTGCGCTGGCTCGAACTGGCCGAGCAGATCGAGGCGCTGGGCTAGGACGGATCGACATTCAGGTCAGGCGTCGGCGAAAATGGTGGCTTTCCGTGACCCGGAGCGCAGCGGACTACAGGTCCGTGAGCACCGGAAGCGCGGAGAACTGCCATTTGCAGCCCCGCATGGACTGAATGTCGATCCGTCCTAGCCCAGCGCCTTTCCCGCGCGCCCCGCGAGGTCCGTCACATATTGCCACGCCACGCGGCCCGAGCGGCTGCCGCGCCGGGTCGCCCATTGCACCGCCTCCGCCGGATCGAAGGGGAGGCCGTAACGCTCGGCATAGCCGCGCACGATCGCGAGATAATGATCCTGATCGACGACGTGGAAGCCGATGCTCAGGCCGAAGCGATCGGCGAGCGCGAGATGGTCGTCGATCGAATCGCGCGGGTTGATGGCGTTTTCCTGCTCATGGATATCGCGCGGGATCAGGTGGCGGCGGTTCGAGGTGACGACCAGCCGCGCATTGGCCGGCCGCGCTTCCGCGCCACCTTCCAGCAGCGAGCGGAGCGCGCGGGAATCGGCGGCCGCGTCGATGCCGAGATCGTCGAGGAACAGCACGAAGGCGCGCGGCAGGCCGGCGATCAGCGCGAACAGCTCGGGCAGGGTGTCGAGCCGGTCCGCCGCGACCTCGACCAGCGCGATCGCGCCGCCCTCCGCCTGGATCGCCGCGACGCTCGCCTTCACCAGCGCCGACTTGCCGGTGCCGCGCGCGCCCCACATCAGCACGTCCTGCGCCGCATGGCCCGCCGCCAGCCGCGCGAGATTGTCGTGCAGCAGCGCCTTTTGCGCGTCCACGCCCTGCAACAGCTCGATCGGGACCGGCGCGAAGGCGCGCGTCGCGACGAGCGTGCGGTCGCGCCAGACATAGGCGGGATGCGCCAGCGGATCGGCCGACACGGGCGGGGGAGGGGCGAGCCGTTCCAGCGCGGCGGCGATGCGGGCGAGCGTGTCATCCATGAGGCGCGGCTAGCCTAGCCACGCAGCGGGCGCAAAGCCTCAATGGGCGAGCGCCTGCGCCAGATGCCCGCGAATATCCGGCCGGGAAGGGGCCAACGCGGCGGCCTTTCTCAGCAGTGGCAGCGCGGACGCCGCGTCGCCATCGTTGAACATCGCCCAGCCATAGGCATCGGTGGCGGTCGGGTTCATCGGCGCGAGCATATAGGCGCGGCGCGCGTAACGGCGCGCCGCTGCCGGATCACCGGCGCCGGTATGGGCGTAAGCGAGCTGGGCGAGCAGCAAGGCATCGCGTGGGCCGATCGACCGCACCAGTCCCTCCAGCGTGTCGATCGCGGCGTCCCACTGGTGCGCGGTGAGCTGGAGGTTGGCGAGGATGCGCCGCGCGGCGATATCCTCCGGGTTCTGCGCGCGGAACAGGGCGACCGCGTGCGCGCCGTCGGCGGCGTCGCCCGATTGCGCGGCCGCTTCGGTCAGGCGCAGGAAAGTCGGCGTGTCGAAGCGCAGGTTGGCGGCGCGGGTGTAAGCGGTATAGGCCGGCGCGAAACGGCCGGAGATCGCCAGCGTGTCGCCGAGCAGCACCTGTGCCGCCGGCGCGCCGGGAGAGGCGGCGGCGAGCGACTGCGCACGCGCCAGCGCGCCGACCCGGTCACCGTCCTCCAGCATCGCCCGCACCAGCGGCACGATCGCGGTCGGGTCGCCGGGGGCATCGCTGGCCTGGCCGGCGAGCACCGGGACGCCGGCATCGCTGGCGAAGGGCGCGGGGCGGCCGAGCGTGGGGCTGGCGGCGCGATCGAGGAAGCGCGCCGCCCAGTCTCGCTCGCCGGTCGCCTCGAAGGCGCGGCCGACCAGCGCTAGCGTATAGCTGTCCGCATCGTCGCGCAGCGCCACCGGGCGCAGCACGTCCAGCCCGCCGCGCAGGTCGCCCGAGCGCACCAGCGCCGCGCCGAGCAGGCGGCGCGCGGCGAGGTTCATCGGCTGCCGCCCGACCAGCTCGCGCCATCGCGCCACCGCCTGCTCATAATCGCCGGAGGCATAAGCGATCGCGCCGCTCAGCAGCACGACGCCGGGAACGCCGTCGATCGCGCCATCGGTCTTGGCGAGCATCCCGCGGGCGAGTTCGATCCGTCCTGCGCGCATCGCGAGCACCGCCTGGAGATAGAGCGCCTGCGGGCTGCCGGGGCGCGCGGCGAGCGCCTTGCGGGTCGCGGCCAGCATCTCGCCGTAGCGCCCGAGATCGCCCAGCGTCGCGGCATATTCGATCAGCGCGGGATGGTAATAAGCGTCGCGCGCCAGCGCCGCCTCGAACCACGGCAGCGCGGCGGCGAGACCGTAGCGGCTGCGGACGATCTCGCCGCGCAGCGTCAGCGCGACGGGATCGGCGCGGGTCAACGCCAGCGCATGCTGGGCGGCGGCATCCGCGCCGCCGACATCGCCCGCATCGAGCCGGATGCGCCCGAGCGCGGTCCATGCGACGGCATCGTCGGGATGCGCGGCGAGCAGGTCGCGCAGCATATCGGTCGCCGCCACCACGTCGCCGTTCGCCGCGAGCGCCCGCGCGCGGACATATTGCAGCGCGGGCGTATCGGCGCCGGTGGTCGCTCGCAGGGCGCGGGCGGTGCCTCCCTGCCTGAGCCAGGCATCGGCGAGCAGCGGACGGACCGTCGCGCGATCGGCGCCGGTACGCAGCGCCCGGTTGAGTGCGCCTTCCGCCGCTTCACCCTCGCCAAGCGCCAGATCGGCGCGCGCGAGCAACAGCAGCGTGTCGCGATGCTCCGGCGCGACGGCAAGCGCCGTTTCGGCATGGCGGCGGGCCGCGCTGTAATTGCCGCTGGCGAAAGCGGTGGCGGCGGCTTTGGCCTCGACTTGCGGATCGGGCGCGGCGGCGTGGCGGGCGATGGCGATGATGCCGAACACCACCGCGAGGCTGCCGATCGCGGCGGCGGCCAGCCGCAGCAGGCGTGCCCATGCCGACAATCGCACGCGCCGGTTCCGGCGCCGTTTCTTGCGCAGCAACGGGTAGGTCGCCGGCCCTTCAATCATGCAGGTCGTAGCTCTTGAGCAGATCGTAGAGCGTCGGCCGGCTGATCCCGAGCAGGCGGGCGGTGTTCGAGATGTTGCCGTCCGCCCGCGCCAGCGCGCGGCGGATGGCGGTGCGGTCCGCCGCCTCGCGCACGGTGCGCAGGTTGATCGGCGTGTCGTCCGGCTCGGCGAGGTCGAGGTCGGCGGCGGAAACGAGCTTGCCGTCCGCCATGATGACGGCGCGCTTCACGCGGTTCTCCAGCTCGCGGACGTTGCCGGGCCAGCTCCAGCCGTCGATCGCGGTGCGCGCATCGGGGGCGAGGCCGGTGACGGCCGGGTTCATCGTCTTGGCGTATTTGGTCACGAAATGCCGCGCGAGCAGCGCGGCATCGCCGGGGCGCTCGGCAAGCGACGGGATGCGGACGACGATTTCAGCCAGCCGGTAATAGAGGTCGTCGCGGAAGCTGCCGTCCGCGACCATCGCGTCGATGTCGCGGTGGGTGGCGCAGACGATGCGCGTATCGACCGCGATCGGGCGGCGGCCGCCGATCCGCTCGATCGTGCGCTCCTGAAGGAAGCGCAGCAGCTTGACCTGAAGGGGCAGGGGCACGTCGCCGATCTCGTCGAGGAACAGGGTGCCGCCCTGCGCCTGCTCGATCTTGCCGGGGGTCGTCTTGACCGCGCCGGTGAACGCGCCTTTCTCATGCCCGAACAGCTCGCTTTCGAGCAGGGTTTCGGGAATCGCGGAGCAATTGATCGCGACGAACGCGCCGTCGCGGCGGGGCGAGGCGTCGTGGAGACCGCGCGCGAGCAATTCCTTGCCGGTGCCGCTGGCGCCGAGCAGCATGACCGAGACGTCGGCCGGCGCGACGCGCTCGATCGTGCTGATGACCTTGAGCATTTCCGGCGCGGCGGTGATCAGCCCGGCCATTGTCGCACCCCTTGCGTTGGCCGCCAGCCGGCGGTTTTCCGCCTCCAGCTCATGCACATGGAAGGCGCGGGCGACGATCAGGCCGAGCGCGTCGATGTCGATCGGCTTCCGGTAGAAATCCCATGCGCCGTCGGCGATCGCGCGGAGGGCGCTTTCGCGGGCGCCGTGGCCGGAGGCGACGATCACCTTGGTATCCGGCTTGAGCGCGAGGATCTCCATCAGCGTCGCGAAGCCCTCGGCGGTGCCATCCGGGTCCGGCGGCAGGCCGAGATCGAGCGTGACGACCGCCGGTTCGTGCAGCCGGAGCGCGTCGATCGCAGCCGCGCGATCGCCCGCGACGATTACCTCATAGCCGTCATAAGCCCAGCGCAACTGGCGCTGGAGGCCGATATCGTCCTCTACGATCAACAGCTTGGGACGATCGCTCATGCCGCCTGCTCCAATTCCCCGGCGGCGCGCAGCGTCACGCGGAAGCGCGTGCCTTCGCCCGCCCGGCTCTCCACCGACACCGCGCCGCCCATCGCCTCGGCCAGCTGCCGCGCCTCGAACGCACCCAGCCCGAAGCCGCCTTCCTTGCCCGAGACGAACGGCTTGAACAGCCGGTCCCGCACGAAGGCGGGGGACATGCCGCAGCCCCGGTCGATCACTTCCACCGCCACTTGCCGCGATTCGGGCAAGGTGACGATGTTCAGCGCCACGGGGTCGTTCGCGGCGCTCGCCTCGATCGCGTTCTGGACAAGATGGCCGAGCAACGTCTCCAGCCCGGCAGGATCGGCCACCGCCACGGCATCCACCGCGCCGCTCACCGCTATCGGATGCTGCGCCCGCCTAGCCGCGGCGATCCGCTTCGCCAGCGGATGCAGCGGCACCGCGCGCAGCGCCTCGCCGCGCCCGCCGTGATGCTGCGACAGCCGCGCCAGCAGGGTGTTCATGCGCTGCGATGAATCGCGCAGCGTCTCCACCATGTCGGCGCGGAAGGCGGGATTGTCGGCGTGGCGCTCGGCATTGCGGGCGAGCAGGGTGAGTTGGCTCACCAGATTCTTGAGATCGTGCATGATGAAGGCGAAACGGCGGTTGAACTCGTCGAAGCGCTGCGCGTCGGCGAGCGCGTCATGCGCGCGGTCCTCGGCTAGATAGCTCGCCACCTGCTGCCCGGCGACGCCGAGCAGATCGAAATCCTCCCAGTCCAGCGCGCGGTCGAGCGGCGGGCGGCTGAGCACCAGTGCGCCGGTCAGCAGGTCGAAATGGACCAGCGGCACGATCGCCCAGGCGTCGGCGCGCTCGACAAGCCATGCCGGCGTTGCGCCTATGTCGGCCGCCGGGGCCGAGCCGGCGCGCACCGCGTCGAGCTCGATGATGCGCCGCGTGCTGGCGAGATGGGCGTGGAGCGCGGCATTGGCATCGGGCGGCTCCGCGCCGTCCGCGTCGCCGGGCCAGTTCCACCCCGCGCCGCGTTCGAGCGCCCCCTCGCGTGCGATGAGCAGCAGGCCGGCGGGCGAATCGGTCACGTCCGCCACCGCCTTCACCACGCGCACCGCGAGCGGCGCGGCGCCGTCGCCCGGCGAGCCGAGCGTCTCGTTGAAGCGCAGCCATTCGGCGCGATAATCGTAGCGGTGCGCGAAGAGATGCTTGGCGATCAGGACCTTGGTCGATGCGCGCAGCCACGGGGTCGAGACGATGGTGAGCAGCGCGGCGGCGGTGCCGAAGACGAACGCCGTCTGCACCATCCGCGCGCGGTCGCCACCCAGCTCCGCGACGAAGCCGGCAGCCAGCCCGACGATCACGACATAGGCGCCGATCAGCACGATGGAGAGCAGTGCGAAGGCGAGACGGCGCGAAAGCTGCAACCGCCCGTCGCCGTCGCGATGCAGCACCGCGCCGAACAGCAGCGCGACCGCAACCGTCCCCAGCCCGCGCGCGGCGAAGAGGATCGCGCCGCGCTCGCCGCCCAGCCAGCCGTCGACCTGAAGCGGCAAGTCGAGCGCGAACAGCAACGACAGCGCCAGCGCCACAATGCGCACGCCGCCACGCGCGGTCGACGCCTGTATCCGGTAGAGCAGCAAAAGCGCCGCGAGCGTCGCCAGCATCCGCAGCGTCAGCCGCGCCGGATCGATCAGCGCCGCTGTCGAATCCTGCCCCGTCGCCGCTTCCGCCACCGCGAGCACCATGGCCAGCGCCATGATGAGCGCGCATGTGACGCAGAGCGTGGCCAGCCAGCGCGTGCCGCCGCGCGCGTCGTGGCGAGCGAGCGCATAGATGAAACCGAGCCACGCGAGATTGCGCAGGCCCTCCGCCAGCCGCGTCGCGACGTCGCCCGATCCGATCCCCGCCACGGCGAGCGCCCACAAGGCGGTCGCGCCGAGCGATGCCACCAGCGGTACGGCGGGCAGGCCGCCGCGCCGCCGCCGCATCTGGCCGAGCGCGAGCGCGAAGAACAGCAACGCGGCGAGCGCATGGCTCCACAGGATCATCGACGGCGGCATGTCACCGCGCGCCGGCGGGCCAGAGCACCACCCGCAAGGTCTGGAGCAGGATCAGCAGATCGAGGAACGGCGAATAGTTCTTCGCGTAATAAAGGTCGTATTCCAGCTTGTTGCGGGCGTCCTCAATTGATGCGCCGTAAGGATAGTTGATCTGTGCCCAGCCGGTGATGCCGGGCTTCACCATGTGGCGTTCGGCATAATAGGGCAGCTCGCGCTCCAGATCGGCGACGAATTGCGGGCGTTCCGGGCGGGGGCCGACGAAGCTCATCTCTCCCTTCAGCACGCTCCAGCATTGCGGCAGTTCGTCGATCCGCACCTTGCGGATGACGCGCCCGACGCGGGTGACGCGCGGATCGCGCTCCGCCGCCCATATCGCATTGCCGCCGACCTCGGCGTCCTGCCGCATCGAGCGCAGCTTGGGAATCTCGAACGTCTGGTTGAACAGTCCCACCCGGCGCTGGCGATAGAAGGCCGGGCCCTTGCTCTCCAGCCGGATCAGCAGCGCGGTGAGCAGGATCACCGGCAGCACGACGGCCAGCAGCAGCAGGCTGACGATCACGTCGAAGGCGCGCTTGACGATCGCGGTGAGCATCCGGCCGGAGGAAAATCCCTCGGTGAAGATCAGCGAGGAGGGATTGACCGTCTGAAGGTCGATGCGGCCCGTCTCGCGCTCCAGGAAGGCGGAAAATTCGTTGACCTGCACCCCCGTCGTGCGGACGCGCAGCAGATCCTTGAGCGGCAGCGCGTTGCGCCGCTCCTCGATCGCCAGCACGACTTCCGATGCCCTCAGGTGGACGACGTGTTCGGCGAGGTTGTGGATCGCGTCGCGCGCGATCGCCTGCGGCACCAGCGGCTCCGGTTCGCCCATCGCGACATAGCCGACGATGACGAAGGTCGATCCCGGCGTCCGCTCCAGCAGCTCCAGCCGCGCGGCCCGCCCGCCCGCGCCGAGCACGACGATGCGGCGCTTGAACCGCTCGCTGCCGAGCAGGCCGCCGAACAGCACGCGCACCAGCACCAGGCCGGCGACCGCGAACAGCATCGCGTAGAACAGGTTCGATCGCCAGAAGGTCAGCGACGGCATGAGGAAGAACAGCAGCGCGAGGAACAGGACGCCGAGCGACACCGCCACCATCAGCCGCATCGCCGCT
Source organism: Sphingomonas sp. CL5.1 (assembly GCF_013344685.1). NCBI lineage: Bacteria > Pseudomonadati > Pseudomonadota > Alphaproteobacteria > Sphingomonadales > Sphingomonadaceae > Sphingomonas > Sphingomonas sp. CL5.1. The sequence continues at coordinate 3,375,957 of NZ_CP050137.1, read as the reverse complement.
TGCCGGATCGAGACGAGCACGTCGGCCTGATAGGCGCCGACCGCCACCATCGCGATCATCAGCGGGCCGGCGAAGCTGACGAGCTGCGGCAGGCGGGTCCACACCGATCCCACCGCGATCCCGATCTGCCACGCACGCACTTCCCACCCCGCTTCGGCGGCGGCGAGCAGCAGCAGTGCGTCGAGCAAGCCAAGCAGCAGCACCGCATTGGGCACGTAGTGCTTGAAAACCCTTATCATTCCCGCGCTGTCCGATCGTGCGTGTAAGTTTCTCCGACAGGTGATCGCAGAAAATGGCAAATAAAGGCTGAAGGCGACGGGAAGCGGATCGAACCGTTGCGATCGGCGGTTTTGCTTGCGATGAGTAACCCTGTAATTTTGGAGAACCGGATGACCTTTGCTTCGCCGATCGTACCAGTGATCCTGTCAGGCGGCGCTGGGACGCGGCTGTGGCCGATGTCGCGGCCGGAAATGCCCAAGCAGATGCTGGCGCTCACCGCCGAGCTGACGATGCTCCAGCTCACCGCGTCGCGCGCGCATGACGATCGTTTCGCCGCGCCGGTGGTGGTGGCGAGCGCCGCGCATGCCGATCTGGTCGAGCAGCAACTGGAGGCGATCGAGCAGCCCGCGCAGCTGCTGATCCTCGAGCCGGCGGGACGCAACACCGCGCCGGCCATCGCGCTCGCCGCGCTGGCGGTGGAGGACAAGGCATCCGCGCTGCTCGTCATGCCGTCCGATCATGTCATCGCCGATGTCGCGGCTTTCCACGCCGCGATCGCCGTCGCGATGCCGCTGGTGGAGCAGGGGTGGCTCGTCACCTTCGGCATCGCGCCCGACGCGCCGGAAACGGGATACGGCTATATCCGCACCGGCGAGGAGATCGCGCCGGGCGTCCACCGCGTCGACCGTTTCGTCGAGAAGCCGCCGCTGGAAAGCGCGCGGGCGATGCTGGAATCGGGCGACCATGTATGGAACGGCGGCATCTTCCTGTTCCGCGCCGACACTTTTCTCGACGCGCTCGCCGCGTTCGAGCCGGAGATGACCGGGGCGGTGACCCGCGCGATGGTCGGCGCGCGGCGCGATGGCGCGCGGGTGACGCCGGACGCGGAAGCGTTCGCGAGCGCCAAGGCCGAATCGATCGACTATGCGGTGATGGAGCGCGCGTCGCGCGTCGCGGTGGTGCCGGTGGCGATGGGCTGGAACGACGTGGGAAGCTGGGACGCGCTCCATGCGATCAGCGCGCGCGACGAGGCGGGCAACGTGATCCACGGCGAGGTGATCGCGCTCGACACCACCGATTGCCTCGTTCGCAGCGACCGCGCGCGCGTCGCGATGGTCGGGGTGCGCGACCTGATCGTCGTGGCGAGCGGCGACGACATCCTGATCCTGCCGCGCGGGCGCGGGCAGGACGTGAAGAAGCTGCTGGAAGCGATGAAGGGGTGAGGGCGCCGGCGCGCACGGACGCGGCGCATGTTCACAGGCTGTTCAATCCTCGGCGGCTATGCCTCGCCGCGAAATGAGGATCGGGACCAGTCTGCTGCTGTTGCTGCTCACAGCCGCGCCGGCCGCCGCCGCGTCGGCGGATCAGGGGCGGGAGGCGAGCGCCGCCTGGGAGGCAACGCGCGCCGGACGCATCCTGCCGCTCAAGGAGATCGAGCGGCGCGTGGTGCCGACGATGAAGGGCGCGCAGTATATCGGCTTCGACCTCGAATTGCCGAGCGGCGTCTATACGCTGAAGTTCCTGCGTGACGGCACGGTGATCTGGGTCGACGTGGACGGGCGCACCGGCCAGGTGATCGGGCGCACCGGGCGGTGATTCAGCAAACCGACAGGTCAATTCCCTCAGGCGGGGTTCGGTGTTAACGCCACAGGCGTAACCCAAAGGGAGACAACATGCGCGTCCTGATCGTCGAAGACGAGCCGAACCTCGGCCAGCAGCTCAAGAGCACGCTGGAAGGCGCCGGCTATGCGATCGACCTCGCCACCGATGGCGAGGAAGGGCATTTCCTCGGCTCGACCGAAAGCTATGACGCGGTGGTGCTCGATCTCGGCCTGCCGGAGATCGACGGGCTGACCGTGCTCGATCGCTGGCGCAAGGAGGGCAAGACCATGCCTGTCCTCGTGCTCACCGCGCGCGATAGCTGGTCCGACAAGGTGGCCGGGCTGGACGCGGGCGCGGACGATTATGTCGCCAAGCCGTTCCAGACCGAGGAGCTGATAGCCCGCCTGCGCGCGCTGATCCGCCGCGCTTCCGGCAACGCCTCGTCGGAGCTGACGGCCGGCGACGTGCGGCTCGACACCCGCTCCGGCAAGGTGACGCGCGCGGGCGAGCCGGTGAAGCTGACCGCGCAGGAATATAAGCTGCTGAGCTACCTGCTCCACCACAAGGGCAAGGTGGTGAGCCGCACCGAGCTGATCGAGCATATCTACGATCAGGATTTCGATCGCGATTCGAACACGATCGAGGTGTTCGTCACGCGCATCCGCAAGAAGCTGGGGCAGGACGTGATCACCACCATCCGCGGGCTGGGCTATAGTCTGGAAGACCCCGCGGGCTGAAGCCCGACCCTCGCCGATGACCGAGGAAGCGCCGGACAAGATACGCCCGATCCGCCGCACAGGATCGCTCACCCGGCGCATGATCCTGATCGCGGCGGCGTGGATATTGCTGCTGCTCGCCGGCGGCGGGCTGGCGCTCGATCGCGTGCTGGCGAGCGCCGTCACGCGCAATTTCGACGACCAGCTCGAATATGTCCTGCAATCGCTGCTCGTCTCGGCCGAGATCGGGCCGGACGGAGAGGTGATCTTCAACCGCGAGCCGGCCGACCAGCGTTTCCTGGAGCCTTATTCCGGCCTTTACTGGCAGGTGTCGGCGCGCGGGCGCGAGCCGTTCCCGTCGCGCTCGCTGTGGGACCGACAGCTCGCCTATGGCGCGAACCACAACGATCGCAGCGTCCATATCTACGACAGCAGCCAGTTCCGCGACGAGAAGCTGCGCGTGGTGGAGCGCGACGTGACGCTGCCGCGCTCGCAGGTGCGCTGGCGCTTCCAGGTGGCGCAGAGCCGCGCCGGGCTGGACGCGCAGATCGACATATTGCGGCGGACCCTGGTGCGCAGCTTCCTGCTGCTCGGGCTGGGGCTGATCGTGCTCGCCGCGCTCCAGACTTTTTACGGCCTGCTCCCGCTGCGCAAGCTTCGGCTCGAGATCGCCAGGATGCGCGGCGGCAAGATCAACCGCATCTCCGGCGACATGCCTGTCGAGGTGGCGCCGCTGGTCCATGAGCTGAACGCGCTGGTCGCCCACAACGAGGTGCAGGCGGAGGAAGCGCGGCGCCATGCCGGCAACCTCGCCCATGCGCTCAAGACGCCGCTGACGGTCATCATGAACGCGGCGACCGCCAATTCGGACGACCTCGCCGAAACCGTCGTGCGCGAGGCTCGGACGATGCGGCGTCAGGTGGATCACCATCTCGCCCGCGCGCGCGCCGTCGGCCGGCGCGGATCGGCGCACAGCCGCGCGGCGGTATGGCCGTCGATCGAATCGGTCGAGCGTGCGGTGCAGCGGCTCTACCCACACGTCCGCATCGACATGGACGGCGCGAAGGACCTCGTCGCGCATATCGAGCGGCAGGATCTGGACGAGATCATCGGCAACCTCGTGGAGAACGCCGCGAAATATGGCGGCGGCAGCGTGTTCGTCACCGTTTCCGCGCATTCCGGGTTCGTCGAGATACTGGTTGAGGACGACGGCGCGGGCATCCCGGAGGAGGAGCGCACCCGCATCTTCGATCGCGGCGCGCGGCTCGACACGGGCAAGCCGGGCACCGGCCTCGGCCTCGCGATCGTGCGCGACGTGGCGGAAATCTATGAAGGCACGGTGACGCTGGAGGAGAGCGAGGACCTCGGCGGCCTGCTCGTCCGGCTGCGGCTGCCGATGGCCGGGTAAACCAATATTCCAGTGCCTTAACTATTGACTGCGTGGCGCATGGGAGGCCGCGCCCCCGGAAAACGCGGCTAAACGCGAGGACGCGTTAAACTTTCAGTAGCCAACGGCGCTTACCAAAGGCGGCAATGGGACGTATCCGTTTACCCTTATTGGTCGGCAGCAGCCTCCTTTATGTCATGCTGGCGGCGGGGACGATGTGGCTGCTTTCCGACGGCCGTGGGGTCGCGCCGCTCTGGCCGGCGAATGCGGTGCTGCTCGCGATATTGCTGCAAGGTCCGAGACCGCTCTGGCGGGAGGCGATCCTCGTCGAGGTTTTCGGCAATCTGGTCGCGTCGCTGCTGATGCGGGGGGCGATCCTCACGCCGATGCTGTTCAGCGTGGCCAACCTGTTCGAAGCGGCGATCGCCGCGATCGCGCTGCGCCGCGTGCTGAGCGAAGGCGAGGTGCTGGGCGGTCCGGGCAACGTCGGGCGCTTCATCATCTGGGCCGGGCTGGTCGCGCCGTTGTCCAGCATGGGCGTGGGCGCGGCGGTGGCGCACTGGTTCATCGGGCAGGACCTGTGGATTTCGGCGCGCACCTGGTTCTTCAGCAACGCGCTGGGGCTGCTGGTGTTCACGCCGTTCTTCTCCTCGCTGCTGGCGGGCGAATATAACCGGCTGATCCGCGAGATGTCCGTCTCCGAGCGGATGAATGCCGCCGCCGCGATGGCGATAATGACGGTGGCGGCGGTGACGGTGTTCTTCTACGCGCCGCGGCCGGTGCCGGGCCTGCTGTTCGCGCCGCTGATGCTCATCACCTTCAAGCAGGGCCGGCTGGGAACGCAGGTGGCGGTGATGATCGTCGCGGTCACGGGGATGATCGGCGCGATGTCCGCCGCTTCCAGCTTCGATATCTACGGGCATACGTTGGAGGGGCGGCTGCATGTGATGCAGCTCTTCCTTGCCTTGATGCTGCTGACCACGCTGCCCGTGGCGGCGAGCCTGTCGGCGCGCGCGCGGCTGATCGAGCAGCTTGCCGAGAGCGAGCGACGCCTGCGCGCGCGGGAAGCGGACCTGATCCGCCTCGCCGCGACCGATCCGATGACCGGCCTGCTCAATCGCGCGGCGCTCAATGAACGGCTTGCGGCCATCGATGACGAGGTGGGGATGGCCATCGCGGTGCTGGATCTGGATCGTTTCAAGCAGGTCAACGACCGTTACGGTCATGATGCGGGTGATCGCGCGCTGATGCATTTCGCCCGGCTGATGGCCACCGGGATACGTCAGGGCGACGTGGCGGCGCGTTCCGGCGGCGACGAATTCATGATCTATTTCCCCGCGACCAGCGAAACCGACGCCTGGACGGTGTGCAAGCGGCTGGCGGACACGCTGTCGAACCAGCCGGTGCTGCTCGACGGCGATCAGGTGCTCGATCTGCGGATGAGCTGCGGCGTGGCCGAGCAGCGTCGCGGCGAGACGCTGGAGACGGTGATAAAGCGGGCCGATCAGGCGCTCTACGCGGCGAAGGCGGCGGGCCGATCCCGCGTGCTGCGCGCGGCGGCCTAGGCCGGCGCCAGCGTCCGCATCGCCTCCGCCGCGATCGCCAGCGAGCGTTTGCGTGCGTCATGGTCGTGGATCATGCTCGTCAGCATCACCTCGTCCACGCCGGTCCGCTTGACGAAGGCGGCGAGTCCGCTCGCCACTTCGTCGCGCGTGCCGATCGCGGTGCATTGCAGCACATGGTCGAGGATCGCCGCGTGCTGCGGGGGTAGGCTGGCGCGGTAACCCTCTACCGGCGGCGGGAGCTGGCGCGGATGACCGGTGCGCAGCGCGACGAAAGCCTGCTGCTGCGAGCTGGCGATATATTCCGCCTCCTCGTGCGTCTCGGCGGCGAAGACGTTGAAGCCGGCCATCGCATGGGGCTTTTCGAGCTGCGCCGACGGGCGGAACTGGCTGCGGTAGGTTTCCAGCGCCTGATCGAGCGCGTCCGGCGCGAAATGCGAGGCGAAGGCATAGGGCAGGCCGAGGATCGCGGCGAGCTGCGCGCCGAACAGGCTGGAGCCGAGGATCCACAATTCCGGCCTCGCCCCCGCGCCGGGCGTGGCGCTGATGCCGGTGCGGCCGTCGTCGGCGAAATAGCTCTGCAACTCGACGACATCGTTGGGGAAGGCGTTGGGATCGGTGTCCAGCGTCCTCCGCAGCGCGCGGGCGACGCGCTGGTCCGAACCGGGCGCGCGCCCGAGGCCGAGGTCGATGCGGCCGGGAAACAACGCGTCGAGCGTGCCGAACTGCTCCGCGATCTGGAGCGGCGCGTGGTTCGGCAGCATGATCCCGCCCGCGCCGATGCGGATCGTCGAGGTCGCCTGCCCGACATGCGCGATCACCACCGCGGTCGCGGCGGAGGCGATGCCGGGCATGCCGTGATGCTCCGCCACCCAATAGCGGCGGTAGCCATGAAGCTCGGCGTGGCGCGCGAGATCGGCGGCGTTGGCGAGCGACCGCGCGACGGTCCCCCCTTCCACCACGGGGACGAGATCGAGCAGGGAATAAGCGGTCATGCGCCGGGATGTGGCGTGACGGGTTGCGATCCGCAACCTCCCTTCGCTTCGGGCAAGGTTCGGCTTGCCGCCCCTGTGCCGCGCCCCTAAAGCCCGCCGCGATGCCGCCGATGCTCGCCCCGATCCGCAACTGGATCTTCGATCTGGACAATACGCTCTATCCGGCGAGCGCGGACCTGTTCGCCCGGATCGACGTGAAGATGGCGGCCTATATCGCCGATCTGCTCGGCATCGATCTCGGCGAGGCGCGACGCATCCAGAAGGCCTATTTCCTCGGCCACGGCACCACGCTCGCCGGGCTGATGGTGGAACATGAGGTCGATCCGCACCATTATCTCGATTTCGTCCACGATATCGAGATGGACGTGCTGGAGGAGAACGTGCCGCTCGCCGCCGCGATCGCGAAGCTGCCGGGGCGCAAGATCGTCTTCACCAACGGCGATGCGCCTTATGCCCGCCGCGTGCTCGACCGGCTCGGGTTGGGCGCGAGCTTCGAGGCGATCCACGATATCCATGCGATGGAACTGATGCCGAAGCCGGCGCCCTCGGCCTATGCCGGGCTGTGCGCGGCGTTCGGGATCGACCCGGCGCAATCGCTGTTCGCCGACGACATGGCGCGCAACCTCGCGCCCGCCAAGGCGATCGGCATGACGACCGTATGGGTGGACAATGGATCGGAGCAGGGGGCGGACGCCGATCGCAGCTTCATCGATCACACCACCCATGACCTGACGCACTGGCTTGAAGGGATATTATGAGCAACACCGAGCTTGAACAGACGATCGACACCGCATGGGAAAACCGTGCGGAGATCGGCCTTTCCACCGGTGGCGCGGTGCGGATCGCGGTGGATCGCGCGCTGGCCCTGCTCGATTCCGGCGCGGCGCGCGTGGCGGAGCCGGACGGCAACGGCGGCTGGCGCGTCAACCAGTGGCTCAAGAAGGCGGTGCTGCTCTCGTTCCGCCTCAACGACAATGCGCTGATCGACAACGGGCCGGGCGCGGGCCACTGGTTCGACAAGGTGTCGTCGAAATTCTCCGGCTGGACCGAGGGCGAGTTCCGCGACGCCGGCTTCCGCGCGGTGCCGGGCAGCGTGGCGCGGCGCGGCGCGTTCGTGGGCAAGGGCGCGGTGCTGATGCCGAGCTTCATCAACATCGGCGCCTATGTCGGCGAGGGCACGATGGTCGATACCTGGGCGACCGTGGGGAGCTGCGCGCAGATCGGGAAGAACGTCCACCTTTCCGGCGGCGCGGGCATCGGCGGCGTGCTGGAGCCGTTGCAGGCCGATCCGGTCATCATCGGTGACGGCGCGTTCATCGGCGCGCGCGCCGAGGTGGCGGAGGGCGTGCGCGTCGGTGAGGGCGCGGTGCTGTCGATGGGCGTCTATCTCGGCGCCTCCACCAAGATCATCGACCGCGCGACCGGCGAGGTGTTCCGTGGCGAGGTGCCGCCTTATTCGGTGGTGGTGCCCGGATCGACCGGCGGCAACCTCGGGCTTTACTGCGCGGTGATCGTCAAGCGGGTGGACGCGCAGACGCGCTCCAAGACCAGCATCAACGAGCTGCTGCGCGATTGAGCGTGGCATCGGCGGCGCGCGGTTGAACCGGCGCGCCGCTGTCGCCATAATCCGTTCTCCAGACAAGGGAATCGGCACCGTGAACGACAGGATGAACAACGCAGCCCGCTTTGTCTCACCCGCCCGCACGGTGCCTTATGCCTTCGTTCCTTACGCTCGATTCCGTCTCCGCCGCCACGCCTGACCGCCAGCGGCTCTTCGACGATTTGACATTATCACTGGGCGCGGAACGCGTCGGATTGGTCGGTCGGAACGGGGCCGGCAAATCGACGCTGCTCGCGATCATCGCCGGGGCGATCGAACCCGCCGCCGGCAAGGTCACGCGCTCCGGCACGATCGGCACGCTGGCTCAGCATTGGGAATGCGGCGAGACGGTGGCCGAGGCGCTGGGTGCCGCCGAAGGATTGGCGGTGCTCGCGCGCGTCCTGGCGGGCCGGGGGGAAGCGGCCGATTTCGAGGCCGCCGACTGGGACCTTGAGGCACGCGTCGCGGCCGTGCTGGCGCAGGTCGGGTTGGCGGACCTGCCGCTCGATCGCGCGATCGGCTCGCTGAGCGGCGGGGAGCGCACCCGCATCGGCCTAGCGCGGCTGGCGATCGAGGCGCCGGACGTGCTGTTGCTGGACGAGCCGACCAACAATATGGATGCGCAAGGGCGCGCGGCGGTGAAGGCGCTGGTCGCCGGCTGGCGCGGCGGGCTGATCGTCGCGAGCCATGACCGGGAAGTGCTGGAAGGCATGGACCGGATCGTCGAGCTGACGTCGATCGGCATCCGCACTGTTAGCGGCGGCTGGAGCGATTTCGTCGCGATGCGCGATGCCGAACGCGGCAGGGCGGCAGCCGACCTCGAACGCGGCGAGGCGCGGTTGCGCGCGGCCAGGCGCGAGGCGCAGGCGCGACGCGAAACGCAGGACCGGCGCGACAGGGTGGGACGCGCCTTCGCCGCCAGTGGCTCCGCGCCGCGCATCCTGCTCGGCGGGATGGCGCAGCGGGCGGAGAACAGCGCCGGACGCGGACAGCGGCTGAACGAGCGCCTGCTTGCCGATGCCGCGGCCGAAGCCGAGTCGGCGCGCGCGCAGGTGGAGGTGCTGACGCCGCTGACCATCGCGCTGCCGCCCACCGGACTTCCCGCCAATGCCGATGTGCTGGCGCTCGACGCGGTGACGGTGGAGCGCGACGGACGGCGGTTCGGCCCGTGGTCGCTGGCGATGCGCGGCCCCGAGCGGGTGGCGATCGCCGGACCGAACGGCGCGGGCAAGACCACGCTGCTCAATGTCGCGGCGGGTCGGGTCAGGCCCGATGGCGGTACGGTGCGGCGCGCGGAGCGGCTGGCGTTGCTCGACCAGCATGTCTCGCTGCTGGATCCCGGCGAGAGCATCCTCGCCAATTTCCGCCGGCTCAATCCCGCGCTGGACGAGCAAGCGGCCCATGCCGCCTGCGCCCGCTTCGCCTTCCGCAACCGCGACGCGCTGAAGCCGGCGGGGGTGCTTTCGGGCGGCGAGCGGCTGCGCGCCGGGCTGGCCTGCGTGCTGGCGGGGGAGAGGCCGCCGTGGCTGCTGCTGCTCGACGAGCCGACCAATCACCTCGATCTCGATTCGATCGAGGTGCTGGAGCGCGCACTGGCGGAGTTCGAAGGCGCGCTGCTGGTGGTCAGCCACGATCCGGCGTTTCTCGACGCGATCGGCATCGCACGACAGATGCGGCTCGACCATTCACTGTCTCGACAATGACATGCCGCGCCCTTATCGGCGCGATAAAATCCGCAAGGGGAGTTCAATGCCCACAGCCAGCCATATCCTCGATCGCGTCCTCGTGCTCGAGATGGTGCGCGTCACCGAAGCTGCCGCGATCGGCGCGTCCACGCTCGTCGGGCGCGGCGACGAGAAAGCCGCCGACGCCGCCGCCGTCGAGGCGATGCGCGAGGCGCTCAACAGCCTCGACATGGACGGCACCGTCGTGATCGGCGAGGGCGAGCGCGACGAGGCGCCGATGCTGTTCATCGGCGAGAAGGTCGGCACCGGCAACGGCCCGAAGATCGACATCGCGCTCGATCCGCTGGAGGGCACCACGATCTGCGCCAAATCCGGCCCCAACAGCCTTGCCGTGCTGGCGATCGCGGAGGCGGGCGGGCTGCTCAACGCGCCGGACGTCTATATGGACAAGCTGGCGATCGGGCCTGGCTATCCCGCCGGCATCCTAGACCTCGACAAGACGCCGACCGAGAATATCCAGGCGATCGCGGCGGCCAAGGGCGTGTCGCCCAACGAGATCATGGCCTGCGTGCTCGATCGCCCGCGTCATGAGAAGCTGATCGCCGAGCTGCGCCAGATCGGCTGCGGCATCGTGCTGATCGGCGACGGCGACGTCGCCGGCGTGATCGCGACCACCGATCCCGACACGACGATCGACGTCTATATGGGCTCGGGCGGCGCGCCGGAGGGTGTGCTGGCCTGTGCCGCGCTGCGCTGCGTCGGGGGCCAGTTCAAGGGCCGCCTGCTGTTCCGCAACGAGGACGAGCGCGCGCGCGCTCGCAAATGGGGCATCACCGACCTCGACCGCCAATATGACCTCAAGGATCTCGCCAAGGGCGACTGCATCTTCGCGGCGACCGGCGTGACCGACGGCTCGCTGCTCGAAGGCGTGAAGCGCCGGGGCGACAAGATGACGACCGAGAGCGTGGTGATGCGCGCCTCGTCCGGCACGGTGCGCTGGGTGAAGGGCGAGCATCGCATCGAGCGGTGAGATGACGGCGGCGCTGCTGCTCGCCGCGCTGCTGGCCGCGAGCTGGTATGTGCGGCGCAGGCTGGCGCTCGATTTCGGACATGGCCGCGCGGGCGCCTATCGCGCGGTGACCGTGCGGCAGCTCGGCGGCTTCGCCGCGCCGGCGCTGCTCGCGCTGGCGCTGGCGGGCGAGTGGCGCGCCTTGTGGCGGATGCCGGAGAGCTTCGCGCGGCTGGCCGAGATGCTCGGCATCGCCGGCTGGGTCGCGCCCGGTGACGGCTGGACCTTGCTGCTCGGCGCGGCGGGCGGCAGCGCGCTCGGCGCGGGCTTCGCCTTCATCCACTGGCGCTGGCGGGGCAGGCGCGGGCCGATGTTCGGCGAGCTTGGCTGGATCCTGCCGCAGGGTCGCGGCGATCTCGGCTGGGGCGTGGTGCTGTCGCTGGTCGCTGGCGTGGCGGAGGAGCTGTTCTTCCGGCTCGCGCTGCCGCTGCTCGCCGCGCTTGCCACGGGGAGCGCCCTGGCTGGCTTCATCCTGTCCGCGCTGCTGTTCGCCGCCGCGCACCGCTATCAAGGCATCGCCGGGGTGATCGCGACCGGCGCGATGGGCGTGGTGTTCGCCGCGCTCTATCTGGCGAGCGGGGCCTTGTGGCTGGCGGTCGCGGCGCACATCGTGGTGGACCTGAACAGCCTGGTGATCCGCCCCGCGATCACCGGCGCGTGGAGGCGCGAAAGCACGGGTTGAGAAAAATCGTTCGTATGCTAAGGAATGCGGCGATCGTTGGGAGAGGAACAGGATGATCGATCTCGAAGCCATTCAGTGCCTGTCGGACATTCCGGCGGCGCAGGCGAAGGTACGCGGCGATGAGACGGCGTTGCTTTTCGAGGGGCAGGCGATCACCTTCGCGGAACTTGAAGCGCAGACGGCGGCGGTGGCCCGTGCGCTGACCGCCGACGGCGCGAAGCCGGGGCAGCGAATCGCGGTGCTGACCAAGAACCACTCGCGCTGGTTCCCGCTGTTCTTCGGGGCGGGCCGCGCGCGCGCCTGCCCGATGCCGGTCAACTGGCGGCTCTCCGTGCCGGAGATCGCCTTCATCCTCTCCGACGGCGCGCCCACGCATCTGTTCGTCGGCGAGGATTTCTTCGACGCCGCGCTGGAAGCGGTGGCGGGCATGGAACGCCGCCCGCACCTTGTCGCGCTCTATGGCGAGCATCCCGGTTTCGTGCCGTTCGGGACGTGGCTGGCGCGCGGCGAGGGGCATGAGCCGGCCGGGCGTCCCGAGCTCGACGACGATGTGCTCCAGCTCTACACCAGCGGCACCACCGGGCGGCCGAAGGGCGTAGTGCTCACCAACTGCAATTATCGCCGCTTCATGGAGATGGCCGAGCAGGTCCATGGCTTCGCCTATGAGGCGGGGCGGACGATGATGATCGTCATGCCGCTGTTCCATGTCGCGGGCACGAACCTGGGCTTCTCCGGGCTGGCGCAGGGCTGCCGCACCGTGCTGGTCAAGGATTTCGTGCCGGCGGATGCGATCGCGACGATGGTCGAGGAGAAGGTGAGCTATGCCTTCCTCGCGCCCGCGATCATCCAGATGCTGCTCCAGTCGCCACGGATCGCGGGGGTGAGCTTCCCGGAATTGCGCAACATCTCCTATGGCGCGTCGCCGATCTCGGAAGACACGCTGGCGAAGGCGCAGGCGGTGTTCGGGTGCGATTTCATCCAGTTCTACGGCATGACCGAATCCGCAGGCTCCGGCTCCTATCTCTCGCCCGAGGCGCATCGCGCGGGCGGGCTGCTCAAGTCGTGCGGCAAGCCGTGGCCGGGGGTGGAGATGGCGATCATCGGCGCGGACGGCGAGCCGCTGCCGTCGGGCGGGATCGGCGAGATCGTGATCCGCGGCGACATCGTGATGAAAGGCTATTGGAACCGCGACGAGGCGACCGCCGAGGCGCTGGCCGGCGGCTGGCTGCACACCGGCGACGCGGGCTATATGGACGAGAACGGCTATTTCTTCGTCCACGACCGCATCAAGGACATGATCGTCTCCGGTGGGGAGAATGTCTATCCGGCCGAGGTGGAGAATGCGATCGCCGGCTGCCCCGGCGTGGCGGACGTCGCAGTGTTCGGCGTGCCCGACGACAAATGGGGCGAGGCGGTGAAGGCGCTCATCGTGCCGGATGGCGAGGGCACGACTGTGGAGGCGGTGATCGCGTGGGCGAGATCGCGGATCGCGGCGTACAAGGCGCCCAAGTCCGTCGATTTCGTCGATGCGCTGCCGCGCAACCCCTCGGGCAAAGTGCTGCGGCGCGAATTGCGCGCCCAATATTGGGCCGGCCGCGATCGCGCGGTGGGGTGACGGACGGGAGCTATCCCCGCAGCCGCTCGTGGTGGCGGATCACTTCGTCGATGATGAAGCGCAGGAACTTCTCGCTGAATTCCGGGTCCAGCTCCGCCTCTTCGGCGAGGCTGCGGAGCCGGGCGATCTGCGCTTCCTCCCGGCCGGGATCGGCGGGGGGCAGACCGGCGGTGGCCTTGTGCCGCCCGACCGCCTGCGTGATCTTGAAGCGTTCGGCGAGCAGGCAGACAAGCGCCGCATCGATATTGTCGATGCTCTTGCGGTAACCTTTCAGCACGTCGTCCGGCATCTCGCCTCCCGAATCCTTCAGTCGAGAGCCTTTTGCGGGTCGGCCGGCCCATGCGCAAGATCAGGCTTATTGCGTTTTCGTCGCCTTCGCCTAGAGCCGCACTTCAGATGAGCGCCACCATCCACCGTCTGGCCGATCGGGCCCCCTCCCTCGAACCGATGATCGAGCTGGTCGCGGGGGACATGAACCTTGTCAACGCGGCGATCCTCGACCGGATGCAGTCGCAGATTCCGCTGATCCCGGAGCTTGCCGGTCATCTTATCGCCGGCGGCGGCAAGCGGATGCGGCCGATGCTGACGCTCGCGAGCGCGCGGCTGCTCGGCTATATGGGCGCGCGGCATCACCGGCTTGCGGCGGCGGTGGAGTTCATCCACACCGCGACGCTGCTGCACGACGACGTGGTCGACGGATCGGACCTGCGGCGCGGCAAGCGCACCGCCAACCTGATCTGGGGTAATCCGGCGAGCGTGCTGGTCGGCGATTTCCTGTTCAGCCGCAGCTTCGAACTGATGGTCGAGGACGGCAGCCTCAAGGTGCTGAAGATCCTCTCCAATGCCAGCGCGGTGATCGCGGAGGGCGAGGTCAACCAGCTCACCGCCGCGCGGCGGATTGACCTGGGCGAGGATCGCTATCTGGAGATCATCAACGCCAAGACGGCGGCGCTGTTCGCCGCCGCCTGCCGCATCGCCGCCGTGGTGGCGGAGCGTCCGGAGGCGGAGGAAGCCGCGCTCGACGCTTACGGTCGCAATCTCGGTATCGCCTTTCAGCTTGTCGACGACGCGATTGATTATGTGTCGGACGCGGGAATCATGGGGAAGGACGCGGGCGACGATTTCCGCGAGGGCAAGATGACGCTGCCGGTGATCCTCGCCTATGCGCGCGGCGATGAGGCGGACCGGAAATTCTGGAAGGACGCGGTGGAAGGGCGCCGCGACAGCGACGCGGACTTTTCCCACGCGGTCGAACTGGTTCGCGCCACGCGGGCGGTGGACGATACGCTGGCGCGCGCGCGCCACTACGGCCAGCGCGCGATCGACGCGCTCGGCCCGTTCGCTGCGAGCAAGGCCAAGGAGGCGATGGTCGAGGCGGTCGAGTTCGCGGTGGCGCGGGCTTATTGAGCGCATGCCCGCTCCGTTTGGTGCTGCTCTGGTGATCGGCGGCACGGGCATGTTGGCGGCCGCGACGCGATGGTTGGCCGATCGGTCGGGCCATATGATGCTGGTAGCGCGGAATGCCTCGCGCTTTGAAGCCAATGGCACGATCACTTCTCTGGATGCCGACTGGTCCGATCCGGCTTTTCGCGGTCGCATCACGGATGCGATCGCCCAGGTCGAGGCGATCGACGTATGCCTGTTGTGGCTCCATCGGCCGCAACCCATTCTCGACTGGCTGCTGCCGCTTGTTCCGGGCGCGCGGTCGGTGATCGTGCTTGGCGGCATGGACAACCGCCCGATCCTGCCGCGTGGCGTCGGAAACGCTTCCTTCGTCAGGCTTGGCAGCAAGGCGAGTGCGAATGGGCGCCGTTGGCTCGCGCATGGGGAGATATGCACGGCGGCGATCGGTGCGCTGGAGGACGGCCGCTCTCGCATCGTCGGGGAATTGCTCCCGGCTTAGGGCATCTTAACGCGGCTCATGCTAAATCCGGCGCGATGCTGCGCGTGCTGACCCTTTCCTCGCTGTTCCCCGATGCCTCGCGTCCCAATTTCGGAGTGTTCGTGGAGCGGCAGACGCTGGGCCTCGCGGCGCATCCCGACGTGGCACTGACGGTTGTCGCGCCGCTGGGCGTGCCACCTTGGCCGCTGTCGCGGCACAGACATTACCGCGCCTTCACCGACCTGCCAGAACAGGAGGTGTGGAAAGGCGTGGAGGTGCTGCGTCCGCGCTTCGCCGTATTGCCGGGCACCGGGGGGCGATATCATGTCGCGGCGATGCGGCGTGCCGTCTGGCGCGCGATCGCGGGGCGGACGTTCGATGTGATCGATGCGTCATTCTTCTTCCCGGACGGGCCGGTAGCCGTGGGGCTTGGGTTGAAACTCGATCTGCCCGTGTCGATCAAGGCGCGAGGGGCGGACATCCATCACTGGGGCCGCGCCCGCGCCACCGCCGCGCAGGTGGTCGAGGCGGGGAAAGCCGCCGACGGTCTCCTCGCGGTTTCCCGCGCAATGCGGGAGGACATGAAGGCGATCGGCATCCCGTCGGAGAAGATACGGGTGCATCATACGGGGGTCGATCTTGCCCGTTTCGTGCCGCTCGATCGAACGGCGGCGAAGACCGCGCTTGGGGTGAGCGGGCCGCTGGTCGTATCGGTCGGGGCGCTGATCGCGCGTAAGGGGCATGACGTTGTGATCGACGCTGTGGCGCGGCTCGACGGCGTGACATTGCTGATCGCGGGCGAGGGAGAAGCGCGACAGGCACTGGAGGCGCGAATCGCGCGCCTGGGGTTGGGCGAACGGGTGCGCTTGCTCGGATCGGTGCCGCATGACGCGCTGCCCGCGCTGATCGCGGCGGCGGATGTGATGGCACTCGCGTCATCCTCCGAGGGCTTGGCGAATGCCTGGGTCGAAGCACTTGCCTGCGGGACGCCGATCGTCATCACGCCAGCGGGCGGGGCGGAGGAGGTGGTTACCGCGCCGGAAGCTGGACGCGTGGTGCCGCGCGAGGCCGGCGCATTTGCGGCGGCGATTGGGGAATTGCTCGCGGCGCCGCCCTCGGTGGAGGCGGTGCGGGCACACGCGCTGGGCTTCACATGGGAAGCGAATACGGCAGCATTGCATGAGCACCTCGCCGGGCTGGTCACGGCGCGTCAGGCGAGGGGGTAGAGCGCGGCGGCGATCTGCCGCCCCTCGTTGCGCAATACGCCCCAGGCACGAGCAGCGGCGCGGCTGTCCATCGGCTCGATGCCGATGCCGCGTTCCTCCAGCCATGCGACCAGCGCGCGCGGCGGGCGAGAGAGGTCGTTGCCGGTGCCGAGCAGGATGAATTCCGGCGCGGCGGCGACCAGCGGCGCGAGGTCGTCGGGCACCAGATCGGCGAGTAGCGGCGGGGACCAGGTCGCGACCGAATCCACCGTCATCAGCAGCGCGGGGAAGGTGCCGTCATCGGTACGGAACCCAGCCGGGCCGATCCCCTTGACGATCGGCCCGGCGGGATCGCGAGTCCGCTCCAGCCTCACCCCCGGCCTTACCCTTCGCGTGGGCCGATGCGCTCGGCCCGATCGGCGTTGGCGGCGGGGGCAGGCGGCTCGGCGCGCAGACCGAGCGTGATGAGCAGCGAAGACGACACGTAGATCGACGAATAGGTGCCGACCACGATGCCTAGGATCATCGCCGCCGTGAAGCCGCGAAGGACGTGGCCTCCCAGGAACAGCAAGGCGAACAGCGCGAGCAGGATCGTCACCGAGGTCATCACCGTTCGTGGCAGCGTCTCGTTGACGGACAGGTTGATGATCTCGCGCATGTCCATCTTGCGATAACGGCGCATGTTCTCACGGATACGGTCGTCGATGACGATCTTGTCGTTGATGGAATAGCCGATAATCGTCAGCACCGCCGCGACGATGTTGAGATCGAACTCGAACTGAGTCAGCGCGAAGAAGCCGAGCGTCATCAGCAGGTCGTGGACGATCGCCACCACCGTCGACACGCCGAACTGCCATTCGAAGCGGAAGATCGCGAACAGGCCGATGCCGAGGATCGCCAGCACCACCGCCAGCACGCCGTTGCGGATCAGCTCGCCCGAAACCTTGCCGGAGACGGTGGAATAGCGGCTGAACGTCGCGCCGGGGAAGTTCTGCGCGAGCGCGGCCTCCACCTTCTTGACGACGGCGTTGGTGGCGCCCTCGTCGGCGCCCTGCTGCACCGGCAGGCGGACGGTGATCGTCCTGGGATCGCCGAACTGCTGGAGCGAGGCGTCGCCGACGCCGAGCGAATCGACCACCTTGCGAACGTGATCGAGATCGGGCGCGGCCGCGAATTTCTCCTCGATCATCAGTCCGCCTTCGAAATCGACGCCGAAGTTGAGGCCGCGCGCGAAGGTCAGCCCCACGCAGAGCAGGCTCAGCAGCAGCGTCAGCGCGAAGGCCATCTTGCGCAGCCGGACGAAATCGATGTTCGTATCGTCGGGAACGAGCTTCAGGAGTTTCATGGTCTAGCGCTCGCCTTCAGATATTGATCGTCTTGGGCTTGGCGCGGCGCAGCCAGCCAGCCACCAGCATCCGGGTGAAGGTGACGGCGGTGAACACCGAGGTGACGATGCCGATCAGCAACACCACCGCAAAGCCCTTCACCGGCCCCGAACCCAGCACGAACATGATAACGCCGGAAATGGCGTGGGTCATGTTCGCCTCGAAGATCGTGCGGCTCGCCTCCTTGTAGCCCAGCTCGACGGACTGGACGATCGACCGCCCGCGATGCCGCTCCTCGCGGATGCGCTCGTTGATGAGCACGTTGGCGTCCACCGCCGTGCCGATCGTCAGCACGAAGCCCGCGATGCCCGGCAGCGTCAGCGTGCCGTTGATGAGCGCGAGCACGCCGACGATCACGAACACGTTGATGATGACCGCGAGGTTCGCATAGACGCCGAACCGGCCATAGGTGACGAACATGAAGGCCACGACCAGCGCCACCGCGACGGCGGAGGCGAGGATGCCGGCCCGGATCGAATCCGCGCCGAGATCGGGGCCGACGGTCGATTCCTCCACCACCTTCAGCGCCACCGGCAGCTTGCCCGAGCGCAGCGCGATGGCGAGCTGGTTGGCGCTGTCCACCGTGAAGCTGCCGGAGATCGAGGCCCGGCCGCCCATGATCGGCTCGTTGATGTTGGGCGCGGAGATCACCGAATTGTCGAGGATGATCGCGAACGGCTTGTTGACGTTCTCCTGCGTCACCTTGGCGAAGCGGCGGCCGCCCTGGCTGTCGAAGGTGATCGCGACCTGCGGCTCGTTGGTCTGCTGCGAGAATTCCTGCCGCGCGTCGGTCAGCATGTCGCCGGTGATGATCGCCGAGCGCTTCACCGCGATGAACGGGATGCCGGCCGGATTGTTCGGATAGGGCAGGATCTGGCTGCCGATCGGCGCCTGCTTGTTGCGAAGCTGATCCGGCGTGGCGGTCGCGTCGACCAGCTTGAATTCCAGCTTGGCGGTCTTGCCTAGCAGGTCCTTCAGCGCCTGCGGATTTTGCAGGCCCGGCACCTGCACGACGATGCGGCTGCTGCCCTGACGGATGATCGTCGGCTCGCGCGTGCCCAGCTCGTCGATGCGGCGGCGGACCACCTCGGTCGCGTCGCCCATCGCGCGATCGACCGCCTGGTTCAGCCCGGCGGCCGTGGGGGTGAGGACGAACCGGCTGGTGTCCACCACCTGGATGTCCCACTCGCGCTGGCCGGTCATCCCCGCGCCGCCGCCGGTGATCGACAGCAGCCGCTCGCGCGCGGCGTCGACCTGCGTCGGATCGCGCAGCATGAAGGTGAGCTTGCCGTCGCGCGTCGAGATGTCGCCGATCTCGATGCGCGGATTCTGGCGGCGCATCTCGGTCTGCACCTGCTCGCGCATCTGCTCCAGCCGGCTGGACTGGAGATCGTTCACGTCCGCCTCGAGCAGCAGGTAGCTGCCGCCGGCGAGATCCAGCCCGAGGTTGATGCGCGGGTGCGGGATGTGGCCCCATTGATCGGTGATGCGCTGCGGCAGCAGGCTGGGAATGGCGAGCGCCACCAGCACCGCGAGCAGCGCCCAGATCGACAGAACCTTCCAGCGCGGGAAGTCCAGCATGTCAGTCGTTCGCCGGCTTGCCGCCGAGCGGGGTGACTTCCGCCAGCGTCGCCTTGACCACGCGGACGCGGGTGTTCGGGGCGATCTCCACCTCGACCACCGCGTCCTCGACCTTCGTCACCTTGCCCATCAGGCCGCCGGCGGTGACGACCGAATCGCCCTTCTTCACCGCCGAGACGGCGTTCTGGAGCGTCTTCATCCGCCGCTGCTGCGGGCGGATCATCAGGAAATAGAAAACGATGAAGACCAGGAACAACGGCGCGAGGCCGAGGAATCCGGCCATCCCGCCTTGCTGCGCGGCGCCCCCGGCCACCTGGGCGTAAGCTGGAGAAATGAGCATTTTACCCGTTCGTGATTGTTCGGCGGGCGAAAAACCCGCACGGAAGCGTGGCGCGCTATCATCGTAACGAAATCGGCGCAACAGAAGCGGTGCCGAAGCGGCGCCGGACGAAGGAGAGAGCGATGACGATTCTGGTGATGGGCACGATCCGGCTGGCGGCGGGCGAGGGGGCGAAGGCGGCGAAGCTGCTCGCCGATCACGCGGCGACGTCTCGCGCCGAGGCGGGGTGCGACGAATATTGCTTCTCCTTCGACGCCGCCGATCCCGACCTGATCCGCGTCGCCGAGCGCTGGGCGAGCGTGGAGGCGCTGGCGACGCACGGCGCGGCGGAGCATCAGAAGGCGTTCGGCCGCTCGCTGCGTCTCCATTCGCCGCAGGAAATGTCGGTCGATGCGTGGGACGGGACGCACTGGCGCAAGCTGATCTAAGGCCGCTTGCGTTGCGTGCAGGGGGCGCGTAGAGGCGCCCCTCCGGTCGGGGCGTAGCGCAGCCTGGTAGCGCATCACACTGGGGGTGTGGGGGTCGCAGGTTCGAATCCTGTCGCCCCGACCAATTTCATGCAGCGATATGAAGCGTGTCCCCGGCGGGGGCGGATGCGCGCGGCTCAGGCCGATTCGGTCCATGACGGATTTGTCATGGTGCGCCCACGCGGCTTCAAGGGCCGCTGCCGCATGGTCCGGCGTGGATATGCACCATGTCGCGCGCTTCTCATCTTCACCGGATCGACCGCTGCCGGGGCGCCCGGCGATGAACGGGCTGCGCATGGCCGGCTGGGCGGCGGTCGGCGCGGCGGCGGTCGGCGCGGGCGCGTTCGGGCTGCTCGCGGACAATGTCCCGCGCGTCGCCGCGCCGCGCGGCGCGGTGGGCGGCGCGACCTATTCCCCGGTGAGCCATGTCCGGCATCACGCGCTGGTCGTCACCAGCCTGCGCACCGGCGGGGCGGAGGCGGCCGCCGGGCTGAAGGTGGGCGACATGGTGGAGGCGATCGACGGCCATGCCGGCGCGACGCTCGCCACGCTCCGCGCGGCCGAGGCGCGGCGCCCGCCCGCCGTGCTGAAGGTGCAGCGCAATGGTGACGTCTTCACCCTGACCTTGCTAAAGGAGGTGCCGGGAGGCGCATCTTGAGCAAGATCCTTTTGGTCGAAGACGATGATTCGACCGCCGATTACATCTCCAATGGGCTGAGCGAGGCGGGCTTCGTCGTCGATCGCGTGGACAACGGCCGCGACGGCCTGTTCCAGGCGACCGACGGGGGATACGATTGCATCATCCTCGACCGGATGCTGCCGGGGCTGGACGGGATGGCGGCGCTGGCCGCGATCCGCGCGGCCGGCGTGACGACGCCGGTGCTGATCCTCTCCGCGATGAGCACGCCGGAGGATCGCGTCGCGGGCCTCACCTCCGGCTCGGACGATTACCTCACCAAGCCGTTCGTCTTCGCCGAGCTGCTGGCGCGCGTGCGGCTGCTGGTGCGGCGCGGGCAGGCGGGCGGCGCGGCGCCCGAGACCAAGCTGGTGTGCGACGATCTGGAGATGGACCTGCTCGCCCACCGCGTGAAGCGCGCGGGCCGGCCGGTGGACCTCCAGCCGCGCGAGTTCCGCCTGCTCGAATATCTGCTGCGCCATGTCGATCAGGTGGTGACGCGCACGATGCTGCTCGAAGGCGTGTGGGATTATCATTTCGATCCCGGCACCAACGTCACCGACGTGCATATCAGCCGGCTGCGCAAGAAGATCGACGAGGGCTTCGCGCGGCCGCTGCTGCACACGGTGCGCGGCGCGGGCTACAAGCTGGGCGTCGAGCGATAAGGCCGCACCTGCTCCGCTCCACGACGCTGCGCTTCGCGGTGCTGGTGTTCGGGCTTCAGCTCGCCGGGGCGGCGATCACCGTCGGCACGGTGCGCGAGATCACGCGCGGCCAGATCACCGCGGCGGCGGGCGAGGGGGCGGAGCAGGTCCGGCACGGGCTGGTCACGATCTACCGGCGCGGGGGGACGGCGGCGGTGCGGGCGGAGGTGTCGCGCCTTACCCGCGCGCGGGGCCAGCAGCTCGTGCTGCTGCTGGTCGATCGCGACGGGCGGTTCCTCGCCGGCAACGTCGCGGACTGGCCGCCGACCGTCACGGCGGACGGCGGCGCGACGACGATCGAGATCTTCCGCATCGACCGCGACCTGTCGGAGCGGATGCGCGTCATCGCCACCCGCCTGCCCGATGGGAGCAGGGTGCTCACCGGCCATGTCATCGAGAGCGAGCTGCGCTTCGCCCGCGCGATGGAGGAGGCGATGCTGCTGGCGATGGCGGTGGCGCTGATCTTCGCGGGGCTGGCCGGCGTGATCGCGGCGCGGATGATCGAGCGCCGGCTCGGCCGCACCGTCGCGACCGCCGATGCGGTGGCGGCGGGCGACCTCACCCGCCGCGTGCCGCTCGGCGGCGGCAACGACGCGTTCGAGGCGCTGGCGCGGGCGATCAACGCGATGCTCGACCGGATCGCCGCGCTCGTCGGGGAACTGAAGCTCGCCACCGACGGGCTGGCGCACGACCTGCGCGCGCCGCTCACCCGGCTCCGCGCGACGCTGGAGCGCGCGTTGGCCGCCGCGCCCGACGAGGCGGGCCGCGCGACGATCCTGCGCGCGATGGAAGAAGGCGAGCGGCTGCTGGCGATGCTCGACACCGCGCTCCGCATCACCCGCGCCGAGGCCGGGCTGGGCCGCGAGGCGTTCGGCGCGGTCGATATCCACGCGATGCTGGACGGGCTTGCGGATATGTTCGGGCCGCTGGCCGAGGATCGCGGCATGAGCGTGACAGTGGCGCCGGGCGAGCCGATCGCGGTCAACGCCAATCGCGAGATGCTGGGGCAGGCGCTTGCCAACCTGGTGGACAATGCGCTGAAATACGGGGCGGGGGCCATCACCCTGTCGGCCGAAACGGGGCCGCGCGAGGTGACGATCAGCGTGGCGGACGAGGGGCGCGGCATTCCGCCCGAGGCGCGCGAGGATGCGCTGAAACGCTTCGGACGGCTCGATGCGGCGCGGCATGAGGGCGGCGCGGGGCTGGGCCTGTCGCTGGTCGCGGCGGTGGCGCACCTGCACGGCGGCACGCTGACGCTGGGCGACAATGCGCCAGGCCTGATCGCGACGATGACCATCGCGCGCTAGGACCGGGCGTTCGTGCCCCCGCCGGGGCGGGAGCACGGATATATCAGATGCTGGCGAGCATATGCTCGGCGGTGCTCACCTTGAACTCGCCGGGCGCCTCGACGTTGAGCTGCTCGACCACGCCGTCGTTGACGACCATCGAATAGCGCTGGCTGCGCTTGCCGAGGCCGAACTTGGAGCCGTCCATGGTGAGGCCGATCGCCTCGGCGAAATCGCCGTTGCCGTCCGCCAGCATGGTGATGCCGTCCGCGTCGGCGGACTTCGCCCAGGCGCTCATCACGAACGGATCGTTGACGGCGGTGCAGGCCACCTCGTCGATGCCCTTGCCCTTCAGCTCGGCTTCCTTGTCGACGAAGCCGGGCAGGTGCTTGGCCGAGCAGGTCGGCGTGAAGGCGCCCGGCACCGCGAACAGCGCGACGCGGCGGCCCTTGAAATAATCCTCGCTGTCCACCGCCTCCGGGCCATTGGCGGTCGCCTTGACGAGGGTGGCCTTGGGCAGCTTGTCGCCGACGCTGATCGTCATCTGGAATCTCCTGTCGCCGCGCGAATGCGGCCGCCGGCTAGGTCGCAAGGACGGGCGCGATTTTCAAGCGTGGCCTGTACGGCACGCGGCGGCTATGCTGTGCCGAATGGAGTCCGCGACCTTTCTTGCCGGCCAGTTCCTGCTGGCGATGCCGGGAATCGGCGATCCGCGCTTCGATCAGGCGGTGATCGCGATCTGCGCGCATGACAAGGAAGGCGCGATGGGGATCGACATCGGCGCGGCGTTCGACGGGCTGACGCTCCACGACATGCTGCGACAGGTGGATATCGATCCCGGCGTTGCCCCCGACGCTCCCGTCTATCGCGGCGGCCCGGTGGAGACGCGGCGCGGCTTCGTGCTGCACAGCCGCGACTGGGGCGGGGCGGACACGATCGACGTCGCGGGACGCTGGGCCTTGTCGGCAACGCTGGATGCGCTGCGCGCGATCGCGGAGGGCAGGGGGCCGGCGCGCTGGCTGGTCGCGCTGGGCTATGCCGGCTGGGGGCCGGGGCAGCTCGATGGCGAGATGACGCGCCACGGCTGGTTCAACACGCCGGCGGATGATGCCCTGCTGTTCGACGCGTCCGCCGACGAGCGCTGGGAGCGCGCCTTCGCCGCGGCCGGGATCAACCCGCGCCTGCTGGCGGGGGAAGCGGGGACGGCTTGATACCGCTTCTGGCCCTCGGTCGCCATGTCCGCCATTCGATATAAAGATATCTTTATATTTGCATCTGACCGCGTGGGCGCTTATGGGCGCGTGATCCAGCATTTCCCGGAGAATTAACGTGGCAACCGTTCTCGATCGCCCGACCAGTGATTACGTCATCAAGGATATCGCGCTCGCCGATTTCGGCCGCAAGGAAATCGAGATCGCCGAGACGGAGATGCCCGGCCTGATGGCGCTGCGCGAGGAATTCGGCGCATCGCAGCCGTTGAAGGGCGCGCGCATCACCGGATCGCTGCACATGACGATCCAGACCGCCGTGCTGATCGAGACGCTCGTCGCGCTGGGCGCCGACGTGCGCTGGGCGACCTGCAACATCTTCTCGACGCAGGATCACGCCGCCGCCGCGATCGCCGCCGCCGGCATCCCGGTGTTCGCGGTGAAAGGCGAGAGCCTCGCGGAATATTGGGATTATGTCGGCTCGATCTTCGACTGGGACGACGGCACCGGCCAGACCGCCAACATCATCCTCGACGACGGCGGTGACGCGACGATGTTCGCGCTGTGGGGCGCGAAGCTGGAGCGCGGCGAGCAGTTCGGCGAGCCGGAGAATGCCGAGGAGGTGGAATTCCAGCGCGCGCTCAAGGCATTCATCGCGAAGAAGCCGGGCTATCTCACCGAGACGGTGAAGAATTTGAAGGGCGTTTCGGAAGAAACCACCACCGGCGTCCACCGCCTCTACGAGATCGCGAAGAAGGGCGAACTGCCCTTCCCGGCGATCAACGTGAACGATTCGGTCACCAAGTCGAAGTTCGACAACCTCTACGGCTGCAAGGAATCGCTGGTCGATGCGATCCGCCGCGCGACGGACGTGATGCTGGCCGGCAAGGTCGCCTGCGTCGCGGGCTTCGGCGACGTGGGCAAGGGCTCGGCCGCTTCGCTGCGCAACGGCGGCGCGCGCGTGCTGGTGACGGAGATCGACCCGATCTGCGCGCTTCAGGCAGCGATGGAAGGCTATGAGGTGGTGACGATGGAGGAAGCGGTGAAGCGCGCTGACATCTTCTGCACCGCCACCGGCAACGCCGACGTCATCACCGCCGATCACATGAAGGCGATGAAGCCGATGGCGATCGTCTGCAACATCGGCCATTTCGACAGCGAGATCCAGATCGCGGCGCTGTCGAACTACGAGTGGACCGAGGTGAAGCCGGGCACCGACCTCGTGAAGTTCCCGGACGGCAAGCAGATCATCGTGCTCGCCAAGGGCCGCCTCGTGAACCTCGGCTGCGCCACCGGCCACCCGTCGTTCGTCATGTCCTCGTCGTTCACCAACCAGACGCTCGCGCAGATCGAGCTTTGGACCAAGAGCGGCGAATATGAGAACAGGGTCTATGTCCTGCCGAAGCACCTCGACGAGAAGGTCGCGGCGCTGCACCTCGAGAAACTGGGCGTGAAGCTCAGCAAGCTCAGCCAGAAGCAGGCGGACTATATCGGCGTGAAGGTCGAGGGGCCGTTCAAGCCCGATCATTATCGTTACTGATCGGGAATAATGCCCGAAACGAGGGGGTCGCGGTTGCGGCCCCCTTTTTTCATGCCCTGACTCTGCCTATCACCCCCGCCATGACGATCCACGAAGGGCGGGTGCGCCCGGCATGATCGAGATTTCGACCGCCGCCGCGCTGGCCGTTGGCGCGGCCGTCGCGCTGCTGCTGTTCGCGGGCGCGTGGTTGCTGTTCGCCGGATTGCGCGCGACGGCCGGAGCGCGTGCCACCGGCGCGACCAATGCGCGCTACGAGGCGCTGCTGCACACGGCGCCGGCATCGCCGATCATCGCTTATGGCGACGGGCGGATCGAGCTGAACGCTACCGTCGCGCGCTGGCTGGGCGTCGAGGGGTTGCCGGGGCGGATCGACGAACTGGCGAGCGTGCTGCCGGTGGAGACGATCGCCGCGCTCAAGAGCGATATCGCGGCCGCGCAGCGCGCCGGGCGTGGCTTCGCGCGGGCGATGACGCTTCCCGGATCGTCGCGGACGTTGATGTGGCGCGGCGAGCGCGGGCCACAGGAGATGGGCGGCGCTGTCGTCGTCTGGGTGTTCGACGCCACCGACAGCCAGCGCGAGATCGCGCGGCTGACCGGGCAGAAGGACGAGTTGCAGGAAGCGTTCGAGGCGCTGACCAGCCTGATCGAGACCGCCCCGCTGCCGATGTGGTATCGCGGGCCGGACCTGAAGCTGGCGATGGCCAATACCGCTTATGTCGCGGCGGTCGAGGCGGCGGATGCGGCGGACGTGGTGGCGCGCGGGCTGGAGCTTGTCGAAGGCTCCGGGCAGGGCGGGCCGCTCGGCGGCGCGGTGGCGGCGCGCGAGCTGGGGCGCCCGCAGGAGCGCGTGCTGCCCGCGACGATCGGTGGCGAGCGGCGCTCGCTCAGGCTCCATGATATCCCGCTGCCGAGCGGGGGTGTCGCCGGCTATGCGATCGACATCGAGGATCTGGAGCAGGCCCATGCGCGCGAGCGGCGCTTCGGCGAGGCGCAGCGCGCGCTGCTCGACCGGCTCTCGGCTGGCGTGGCGCAATTCGGGCGCGACCGCGCGCTCGCCTTCTGCAACCAGCCGTTCCGTCGCATGTTCGCGATGCGCAGCGAGTGGCTCGCCGACCGGCCCGAATTCGACCGCGTGCTGGAGCGGATGCGCGAGGCGAACCGCGTGCCCGAAGTACGCGATTTCCCCGGCTGGAAGGCGGAGCGGCGCGACTGGTTCACGCAGGACGGCGCGTTCGAGGAGACGTGGCTGCTGCCCGACGGCGCGCATATCCGCGTGCTGGCCCAGCCGCTGCCCGACGGCGGCCTGCTGCTGATCTTCGAGGACCGGACCGAGCAGGTGCAGCTCGCCTCCGCGCGCGACACCCTGCTGCGCGTCCGCACCGCCACCTTCGACAATCTGTTCGAGGCGCTCGCCGTCTTCGCCACCAACGGCAAGCTGCAATTGTGGAACAACCGCTTCCGCGCTTTGTGGGGGCTGGAGGAGGAGTTCCTCAGCGGCCATCCGCGCGTCGATGCGGTGGCGGAGAAGGTGGCCGCGAAGCTCGCCAATCCGGGGCAGGCGCGGTTCATCAACGAGCTGGTTCGCGCCGCGACCGTCGAGCGGCAGACGCGCAGCGGGCGGGTCGATCTGGCGGACGGACGGCATTTCGAGTTCGCGGCGGTGCCGCTGCCGGACGGCAACGCGCTGTTCACGATGCTCGACATCACCGACAGCCGCCGCATCGAGCAGGCGCTGCGCGAGCGCACCGAGGCGCTGGAGAAGGCCGACCGCACCAAGACCGCGTTCGTCGCCAGCATGAGCTATGAATTGCGCACGCCGCTCACCTCGATCAGCGGCTTCGCGGAGATGCTGCACGGCGGCTATGCCGGCAAGCTCACCAAACAGGCCGACGCCTATGTCGAGGCGATCCTCGAATCGGTCGAGCGGCTGGGCGTGATGATCGACGACGTGCTCGACCTGACGCAGGCGGCCGACGAGGGCGAGGGGCTGGATCAGGAGGATATCGACCTCGCCGCGATTGCGCGCGCGGCGGCGGATCGCCTCGCCCCGCAGGCGAAGAAGGACGGGATCGACTATGTCGTGGAGATCAGCCACTCGGTCGGCCGGATCACCGGCGATGCCCGGCGCATCCGCGAGGTGATCGAGCATCTGCTGCGCCACGCGATCGGCGCGGCCGGGAAGGACGGCCGGGTGCTGCTCCACGTGGACGGCAATGCAGGCGCGGCGCGGATCGTGGTGTCGGACGACGGGGCGGGGATGGACGCGGAAGCCGTCGCCCATGCCTTCGATCGCTTTCCCCGGCCGGGCATCGCCAGCGGCGGGGAGCGCGCGCTCGATCTCGGCCTGCCACTCGCCCGGCAGTTCGTCGAGGCGCATCGCGGCACGATCGAATTACTCAGCGAGCCGGGTGAGGGGACCTTGGTCACGGTGGAACTGCCGCGGCGATGATCCGGCTGGCCGATCCGGCGGCGACCGAGGCGATCGGCGCGTCGCTCGCCGCCGTGCTGGCGCCGGGCGACGTGGTGACGCTCGACGGACCGCTCGGCGCGGGCAAGACGAGCATCGCGCGCGGGCTGCTCGCCGCGCTGGGGCTGGCGGGGGAGGCGCCGTCGCCGAGCTTCGCGATCGTCCAGCCTTATGCCCCGCCGGAGGTGCGGCTGCCGGTGCTGCACGTCGATCTCTACCGTATCGACGATCCGAACGAGATGGAGGAGCTGGGGCTGGACGAGGCGCGTCATGATTCCGCGCTGCTGGTCGAATGGCCGGAGCGCGCCGGGCCGGACGCCTGGCCCGATGCGCTGCGGCTGAGGCTGGAGATATTGCCGGATGGCGCGCGCGGGTTGACTTGGGCCGCGCCCCCGGCTTGGGAGCGGCGATGGCGATCGACATGATTCCCCCCGCCGGCGCCGCCGCCTTCCTCGCCGCGAACGGCTGGGCGGGGGCGGAGATTTCGCCGCTGGCGGGCGATGCCTCCTTCCGACGCTATTTCCGGGTGCGCCTCGGCGAACGGCGCGGCGTGCTGATGGACGCACCGCCGCCGCACGAGGACCCGCGCCCGTTCATCGCGGTCGCGCGCTGGCTGGGCGAGCGCGGC
This sequence comes from Sphingomonas sp. CL5.1, assembly GCF_013344685.1. NCBI lineage: Bacteria > Pseudomonadati > Pseudomonadota > Alphaproteobacteria > Sphingomonadales > Sphingomonadaceae > Sphingomonas > Sphingomonas sp. CL5.1. The sequence goes on along the minus strand of NZ_CP050137.1, from coordinate 3,347,456 downwards.
TTCTTCGCGCCGGCGATCCATGCGGCGGACGAAGCGGTGGGCCTCGTGCTGATCGAGGATTTCGGCGATGCGCGGATGCGCGAGGCGATCGAGCGCGATCCCGACGCGGCGATGCGGCTCTATGGCGCGGCGATCGACGTGCTGGTGGCACTGCGCGGGCATGAGGCGATGGCGGGGCTGCGGCCCTATGACCTCGCCGAGTTGCAGCGGGAGGCGGGGCTGCTGACCGAATGGTATTGCCCCGCGATCGGACTGGAAGTGGACGCCGCGGGCTATCGCGCGGCGTGGGACAAGGTGCTGGCGCGTGCGATCCCCGAGCGGCCGGTGACGGTGCTGCGCGACTATCACGTCGAGAATCTGATGCTGATCCCGGCCGGGCTGGGGCTGCTCGATTTCCAGGATGCGCTGGCGGGGCATTCCGCCTACGATCTCGTCTCGCTGTTGCAGGACGCGCGGCGCGACGTGGAGCCGTCGATCGAGGAGGCGATGCTCGCCCGCTATCGTGCCGCGACCGGCGAGGGCGAGGCGTTCCTCGACGCCTATCATGTGCTGGGCGCGCAGCGGAACGCGAAGATCGTCGGCATCTTCACCCGGCTGTGGAAGCGCGACGGCAAGCCGCGTTATCCTGCGCTTTGCCCGCGCGTCTGGGCCTATCTGGAGCGCGACCTGAGCTATCCCGCGCTGGCGCCGGTCGCCGCCTGGTTCGATGCGAATATCCCGCCCGAATTGCGTGGCGATCCGATGGTGCTGTCAGGACGATGACCCGACCCAAGGCGATCCGCCCCAACCCCGGCGGCAAGGTGCCGAAGACTGCGATGGTGATGGCCGCCGGCCTCGGCAAGCGGATGCGCCCGCTCACCGCGACGCGGCCCAAGCCGTTGGTCGAGGTGGCGGGCAAGGCGCTGATCGATCATGTGTTCGACCGGCTGAAGGCGGCCGGGGTCGAGCGCGCGGTGGTCAACGTCCACTATCTCGCCGACGCGCTGGAGGCGCACCTGCGCCACCGCGTGAAGGGGATCGAGATCATCGTCTCCGACGAGCGCGGGCAGCTCATGGAGACGGGCGGCGGGCTGGTGCAGGCGCGCGACCTGCTGGGCGACGAGCCGTTCCTCTACGTCAACAGCGACAATCTGTGGATCGACGGGCCGAGCGACGCGATCCGGCTGCTCGCCTCGCGCTGGGACGATGCGGCGATGGACGCGCTGCTGCTGATGGTGCCCTATGCCCGCGCGCACAATCATGGCGGGCAGGGCGACTTCCGCCTCGCGCCGGACGGGCGGATCGTCGGGCGGCGCGGGCGCGGGCAGGTCGCGCCCTTCGTGTGGACCGGCGTGCAGATCATGCACCCGCGTCTCATCAGGGACTGGCCGGAAGGGCCTTTCTCCACCAACCTGTTCTGGGATCGCGCGATCGAGGCTGGCCGCGCCTATGGCGTGGTGCATCAGGGGCTGTGGTTCGATGTCGGCACGCCCGGCGCGATCAGGCAGACCGAGGCGCTGCTGGCCGATGGCTGAAGGCCGGCGGCCGCGAGTCTACACTATCCCGGCGCATCGGGCCTTCGCCGACGCGCTGGTCGCGGGGCTGATGCGACGTCATGGCGGCGACCCGCTGGGGCTGGCGCGCGGGCTGGTGCTGCTGCCGAACAACCGCGCCAAGATCGCGATCACCGAGGCGTTCGTGCGCGCGTCCGGCGGTGGGCTGGTGCTGCCCCGGCTGGTGGCGATCGGCGCGGATGATCTGGGTGAGGCGATCGGCGCCGCGCTCGATCCGGCCGACGACGCGGCGCCCGTGCCGCCCGCCATCGCCCCGCTCGCGCGGCGGATGATCCTGTCGCGGCTGGTGCAGGAGGAGCGTGGCGACCTCGACGCGGCGGAGGCGGTGCGGCTGGCCGGGGAGCTGGCGCGGACGCTGGACCAGCTCATCGTCGAGGAGGTGCCGCCGTCGCGGTTGGCCGAGCTGGACCTCGGACCGGAACTGTCGGAACATTGGCAGCGCGCGCTCGCCTCGTTCCGCGTGGTGCTCGATCGCTGGCCGGGCGAACTGGCGCGGCTCGGGCGGATCGACCTTGCCGAGCGGCGCGCGCGGCTGCTGTCGCGGCTGGCGGAGCGGTGGGGCCTTAATCCGCCGGCCGGGTTCGTCTGCGCAGCGGGCATCACCGATTCCGCGCCCGCCGTCGCGCGGCTGCTGCGTAGTATCGCCTTCTTGCCGCAAGGCATGGTGGTGCTGGCCGGCGTCGATACCGCGATGCCCGAGGAGGAATGGGAGGCGCTCGGCCCGCATCCGGAAGACGAGCGGCGACGCGCGATCGAGGTGCATCCACAATTCCACCTCAAGCTGCTGCTCGAACGCATCGGCGTCGCGCGCTGCGAGGTGGCGACATGGCGCGACGGCAGCGATTTCGACGCATCGGCGGCGCGCGGGCGAGCGATCGCCAATGCGCTCGCGCCGGCCGACTTCACCGGCAAATGGACCGGGCTGGCGGCGGCCGACCGGCGGCTGGCAGGCGTGCGCGCGGCGGAATTCGCCAATCCGGCCGGCGAGGCGCAGGCGATTGCGCTGGCGCTGCGCGGCGCGCTGGAGACGGAAGGGCGGACGGCGGCGCTCGTCACGCCGGATCGCGCGCTGGCGCGCCGGGTGGCGGCGCATTGCAAACGCTGGGATATCGAGATCGACGATACCGCCGGGCGGCCGCTCTCGATCCTGCCGCCGGGGACGTTGCTGAGTGCGATCGCCGAGGCCGCCGCGCAGGATTTCGCGCCGCTCGCCTTGCTCACCCTGCTCAAGCATCCGCTGGTGCGCGCCGGCGAGCAACGCGCGGCGTGGCTCGACGGGGTGCGGCGGCTCGACCGCGCGCTGCGCGGGCCGCGACCCGCGCCGGGGCTGTCCGGCATCGACGCGCGGATGGGCGAGGATCGCTGGTGGAGCGAGGCGTGCGCCCCGCTCGCGCCGATCGCGGCGGCGCTGGGCGCGGCGGATCGCCCGTTCGCGGGACGCATCGCGGCGCTGCGCGAGGCGGCGCAGGCGCTGGCCGGCGACGAGGCGTGGCGCGGCCCCGCAGGGCGCGCGGCGGCGGACCTGCTCGCCGAACTTGAAGCCGAAGCGGCGGCAGGGCCGCGCGCGGTGTCACCGGACGATCTCGCGCCGCTGATCCGGCTGCTGATGGACGAGGTGGCGGTGCGCCCTGCGCAAGGCGGGCATCCGCGCCTCGCCATCTACGGCCTGATCGAGGCGCGGTTGCAATCGGCGGACCTGATGATCCTTGGCGGGCTGAACGAGGGCGTGTGGCCGGGCACGCCAGCGCCCGACCCGTGGCTCGCCCCGCGCATCCGCGCCGCGCTCGGCCTGCCGGGGCTGGATCGGCGGATCGGGGTCGCCGCGCATGACTTCGGGCAGGGGCTGGGCGCGCCGGACGTGCTGATGACCCGCGCGCGGCGCGACAGCCGCTCGCCGACGCTCGCCTCGCGCTTCTGGCTGCGGCTGGAGGCGATGGCGGGGAAGGATTTCGCCCGCGCGCACGATCTCGAAAGCTGGGTCGAGGCGCTCGACCGGCCCGTGGTGTATCTGCCCGCGCCGCGCCCCGCGCCCGCGCCGGCGAAGGAACTGCGCCCGCGCGAGATTTCGGTGACGCAGGTCGACCGCCTGAAGGCCGATCCCTTCGCCTTCTATGCCCAGCGCATCCTGCGGCTCGCCGCGCTCGATCCGGTCGATGCCGATCCCACCGCCGCGTGGCGCGGCACGGCGGTGCATGAGGTGCTGGAGAAATGGGCGCGCGAGGACGGTTGCGCGATCGAGAAGCTGCGCCCGCGCGCGCTGGCGATGCTCGACGATCCGGCGGCGCATCCCTTGCTCCGCGCCTTGTGGCAGCCCCGGCTGATCGCCGCGATCGACTGGATCGCGAACCGACTCGTCCAGCAGCGCGCGGCCGGGCGCGAGGTGTTGCGCGTCGAGGAGAAGGGCGCGGCGGAGATCGCCGGCGTCAGGCTTTCCGGCAAGTTCGACCGCATCGACCGCGCGGGCGATGGCAGCCTCGTCATCGTCGATTACAAGACCGGCAAGGCGCCGTCGCCCTCGGCGGTCGCGGCCGGTTTCTCGATGCAGCTCGGCCTGCTCGGCGCGATCGCGGAGGCCGGCGGGTTCGAGGGAATCGCGGGGACGGCCGGCGGGTTCGAATATTGGTCGCTGGCGAAATATCGCGACGAGTTCGGGCAGGTCACCAGCCCGGTCGATCCGGCGGGGAAGAACGGGCGGATCGTGACGGACGAGTTCGTCGAGCGCGCGCGCCGGGCGTTCACGGCGGCGGCGGAGCAATGGCTCACCGGCGACGAGCCGTTCGTCGCCAAGCTCCATCCCGAATACGCCCCTTATGCCGATTACGACCAGTTGATGCGGCGCGACGAATGGTATGGCCGTGACCGCTGACGCGCTCGCCCCCTTGCCCCCGCTGCGCGGCGAGCAGCGCACCGCGAGCCGGCCGGACAGCCATGTGTGGCTCTCCGCCTCGGCCGGCACGGGCAAGACGCAGGTGCTCGCCGCGCGCGTCTTCCGCCTGCTGCTGCGCGGGGTGGAGCCGGGGGCGATCCTGTGCCTCACCTTCACCAAGGCGGGCGCGGCGGAGATGGCGGCGCGCGTCAGCCAGCGGCTCGCGGCGTGGGTGCGCGCGCCGGAGACGGTGCTGGCGAAGGACCTGATCGCGCTGGGCGAGGAGCCGACGCCGCAGCGCGTCGCGCGCGCGCGCACGCTGTTCGCCAAGGTGCTCGACGCGCCGGGCGGCGGCCTGCGCATCCAGACGATCCACGGCTTCTGCCAGGGGCTGCTCGCGGCCTTCCCGGCCGAGGCCGGTCTGGTGCCCGGCTTCCGCCCGATCGAGCCGCGCGAGGAGGCGCTGCTGATGCGGCAGGCACTCGCCGACCTGCTGGTCGATGCCGAGCGGGAGGGGCGCGACGGGCCGGCGGCGACGATCGGCGCGCTCTCCGTGAGACTGGGCGAGGAGAAAGCGGAGGCGTTCCTGCGCGATTGCGCGCGCGCGGGGCGGGCGCTGGAGGCGCTGCCGGCCGGGGTCGGTCCTTATGTGCGGCGCGCGCTCGGGCTGCCGGCGGGCGATGTCGAGGATACGATCCGCGCGGCCTGCGGTGACGACGCGATCGACCGGCGCGCGCTGGAGACGATCGCCGCGCTCAACCGCGAATGGGGGACGAAGAACGGCGTCACGCGGGCGGAGGCGATCGCGACATGGCTCGCGCTCGGCGCGGAGCAGCGCGCAGCGGCGCTGGATGACCTCCACGCCGTCTGGGCCAGGGCGGACGGCGATCCGCGCTCGTTCGGCAAGGGGCAGGCGCCGCAGGAGCCGGCCTATGCCGATCTCGCGATGCGGCTGCACGGGCAATGCGCGGAGCTGCTGTCGCTGCGCGTGCGCGCCGCCTTCGCCGACCTGCTCGCCGACGCGCTGACGGTCGGGCGCGATTATGCGCGCGGCTATGCGGCGGCGAAGCGGCGGACCGGGGCGGTCGATTTCGACGACCTGATCGCGGCGACGGTCGATCTGTTCGATCAGCCGGGGATCGGCGAGTGGGTGCGCTTCAAGCTCGACCAGATCACCGAGCACGTGCTGATCGACGAGGCGCAGGACACCAATGCGAACCAGTGGCGGATCGTGCGCGCGCTGGTCGACGAATATTTCGTCGGGCGCGGCGTCCATGCCCCTTCGACGCGCACCTTGTTCACGGTGGGCGATCACAAGCAGGCGATCTTCGGGTTCCAGGGCACCGATCCGATCAACTTCGTCGCGGCCGAGCGCTATTTCGCGGGCCGGGCGGATGAGGTGCGCGGCGACGACCATATGCCCGACGAGGAACGCGGGCTGGCGTTCGAGAAGCTGTCGCTGCTCGCCTCGTTCCGCTCCACGCGGCCGGTGCTGGAGTTCGTCGACGCGGCGATCGGGCTGATCGGGCATGAGGCGCTCGGCATGGCGGAGTCGGTGCCGCCGCACGCCAGCGAGGTGCCGGGGCCGGGCGTGGTCGAGCTATGGCCGCCGGTCTGCGCCGGGGCGGGCGAGGGCGACGACGGCGAGGAACAATGGATCGACGATGCGGTGCGCGAGAATGCCGCCCGCATCGCCCGGCAGGTGCGCGCGTGGCTCGATCAGGGGCTGATGCTGGAGAGCAAGGGCCGCGCGCTGAGGCCCGAGGACGTGATGATCCTCGTCAAGCGGCGCGGCGAGCTGGCGCAACTGCTCGTCGCGCGGCTCTATGCCGAGGGCGTGCCGGTGGCGGGCGTGGACCGGCTGCGGCTCAATGCGCCGCTCGCGGTGCAGGATCTGCTCGCCGCGATCCGCTTCGTGCTGCAACCGGAGGATGACCTGAGCCTCGCCATCCTGCTCGTCTCGCCGCTGATCGGCTGGACGCAGGAGGAACTGCTCGACCGCGCCGTGCCGCGATCGGGGAGCTTGTGGCGGCACCTGTCGGCGCGGCATCGCGACCTGCTCGCGCCGCTCGATGCGATGCTGGCGCGGGCGGATTTCACCACGCCCTATCAGTTCCTGGAGGAATTGCTGTCGGGCGCGCTCGACGGGCGGCGCAAATTGCTCGAACGGCTGGGCGAGGAAGCGCGCGATCCGATCGAGGAATTGCTGTCCGCCGCGCTCGATTTCGAGACGAGCGCGACGCCCTCGCTGCAACGCTTCCTCGACTGGTTCGATCGCGGCGAGGTGGAGATCGTGCGCGACGCCGCCCAGCCGCGCGACGCGGTGCGGGTGATGACGGCGCACGGCGCGAAGGGGCTTCAGGCGCCGCTGGTGATCCTCGCCGACGCCACCGCCGACCCGGATGCGGCGATGCGCTCGGCGCTGATGTGGGCGCCGCCCGATCTCGCCGCGCCGCTGCCCGTGTTCCGCCCGCGCAAGGACGAGCGCGCCGGCGAGATCGACGCGGTGGTCGCCGCGACCGACCTGCGCGAGCGGCAGGAGCATTGGCGGTTGTTCTATGTCGCCGCGACGCGCGCCGAGGAAAGGCTGGTGATCGCCGGCTCGCTCAGCGCCAAATGGCAGGGCGTGCCGCCTCCGGAAAGCTGGTACGGCCTCGCCGCCGGCACCTTCGACGCGCTCGGCGTTGCGGGGGAGGGCGTGCGGACCTTCGCCGGCATCGCCCCGCCGACCGCCGCGAAACCGCGCGCCGCGACGCGGGCGGAGCGGTTCGAGGCGCCCGCCGTGCCGGAATGGGCGCGCCGGCCCGCACCCCAGGAGCAGCGCCCGCCGCGCCCGCTCGCGCCGTCGTCGCTTGGCGAGGACGAGGTGGCCGATCCGCCGCCAGGCCCGGCGATGCGCGCGTCGGCCGAGCGCGGGCGGCTGATCCATGCCCTGTTCGAGCGGCTTCCGGCGGTCGCCTCACCCGATCGCGCGCGCGCCGCCGATCGCTGGCTGGCCGATGTGGGACAGGTCGCCGACGCCGCCGGGCGCGCGGCGATCGTCGAGGCGGCGCTGCGGGTGATCGACGATCCGGCGCACGCCGCCTTGTTCGGGCCGGATGCGCTGGCCGAAGCGCCGGTCAGCGCGGTGCTGCCCGACGGCATGGTCGTGGCGGGGACGGTGGACCGGCTGCTCGTCACCGACACGCTCGTTCGCATCGTCGATTTCAAGACCGCACGGCGGGTGCCGCGCAGCGTGGACGAGGTGCCGCCCTATCACCTGCGGCAGATGGCGGCCTATGCCGCCGCGCTCGCGGTGATCTTCCCCGGCCACCGGATCGAGGCGGCGCTGCTGTATACCGGCGGCCCGTTGCTGGTGCCGCTTTCCGCCGACCTGCTGGCGGAGCACAAGCCGCGCTATCGCATGGCGGAGCAAAGCTAGTCGCATGGCCGTTGAGCGCGGACGCGACGCATCCTAGATTGGCCGCGAAGGAGATTCACGAATGGCCACCAAGAAGATCACCGATGCGAGCTTCCACGCCGACGTCATCGCATCCGGCAAGCCGGTACTGGTCGATTTCTGGGCGGAATGGTGCGGCCCGTGCAAGATGATCGGCCCGAGCCTGGAGGAAATCTCCGAGGAACTGGGCGAGCAGGTGACGATTGCCAAGCTCAACATCGACGAGAACCCCGACGCCCCCGGCCGCTACGGCGTGCGCGGCATCCCGACGATGATCCTGTTCAAGGGCGGCAACCCGGCCGCGACCAAGGTCGGGGCGGAGCCGAAGGGCCGGATCAAGGCGTGGCTCGAGGGCGAACTGGGCTGACGCTCAGCTCAGCGGGATGGCGACCCGGCCGGCATAGCCGGGCCGCTCCCGCAGCCTTCGATACCAGTCGGCGAGGCGCGGCATGTCCGGCCGCTCGATCGGCAGCGTGAACCAGGTGTGGATATAGACGCCCATCGGTATGTCCCCGATGCCGAAGCGCGTGCCGGATAGCCACGGCTCGCGGGCAAGTGCGTCCTCCAGTACGGTCAGCATCTTTGCGCAGGCGGCTTTCGAACGCTCGACCGCCGCCGTGTCGCGCTCCTCCGGCGCCTTGCGGACGAGGTTGAGGAATGCGTCCTTTTGCGCCTCGCCGTAGAGGAACTGCCAGTCCATCCAACGATCGGCCAACGCGCGCTCGCGCGGCGATCCGGGCCACAGCCCGGCGTCGGGATGGCTGTCCGCGAGGTAGCGCAGGATCGCGTTCGATTCCCACAGCACGAAATCACCGTCCTCGATCGTCGGGATCAGGCGGTTGGGATTCTTCGCGAGATAGGCCGCGTCCATACCGAACGCGCCGCCCACGTCGATCCGCTCATAGGGCAGGGCCAGCTCCTCCGCGAGCCACACCACCTTCTTGACGTTATGCGAGTTGAGACGACCCCAGATGCGCAGCATGTCAGCTCCGATAATCGGCGTTGATCGAGATATAGCCGTGGGTCAGGTCGCATGTCCAAACCGTCGCGCGGCCGTCGCCGAGGCCGAGGTCGACGCCGATCTCCACCTCGCGGCCCTTGAGATGCGCGGCGACGGGGGCCTCGTCATAGCCCTCCACCGCCAACCCCTCGCGTGCCACCTGCGTCGCGCCGAAGCGGATCGCGAGGCGGTCGCGCTCGGCCGGCTCGCCCGCCTTGCCGACCGCCATCACCACGCGGCCCCAATTGGCGTCCTCGCCGGCGATCGCGGTCTTGACCAGTGGGGAGTTGGCGATCGACATGGCGATGCGGTGCGCGCTGGCGTCGCTCTCCGCGCCCTCGACCGTAATCTCGATAAGCTTCCGCGCGCCCTCGCCATCGCGCACCACCAGCATCGCGAGTTGGCGGCACAGGTCGGCGAGCGCCGCGCGGAAGGCGTCGGCGCCGGGGCTGTCGTCGCCCGAGAGCGGCGCATTGCCGGCCTTGCCGGTGGCGAAGGCCAGCACGGTGTCGCTGGTCGAGGTGTCGCCGTCCACCGTGATGCAGGAGAAAGTGCGCCCGTTCGCCGCCGACAGCGCGGCTTGCAGGAAGGCAGGCTCCACGGCCGCGTCGGTGAAGATGAAGCCGAGCATCGTCGCCATGTCCGGCGCGATCATGCCCGATCCCTTGATGATGCCGACCAGGGTGACCGTTCGCCCGTCGACCACCGCGCGGGTCATCGCGCCCTTGGGATAGGTGTCGGTGGTGCCGATCGCCTCCGCCGCCGCGCGCCAGTCGCACGGCTCGGCGGTGAAGGCAGCGTCCAGCCCGGCCTCCGCCTTGTCGATCGGCAGCGGCACGCCGATCACCCCGGTCGAGGCGACGAACACATCCGACGGCTGGCAGCTGAGATGCCCCGCCGCCCGCGCCGCGATCGCCTCCACCGCCGCGCGGCCGCGATTGCCGGTGAAGGCGTTCGAATTGCCGGCGTTGACCACCAGCGCGCGCGCCTGCCCCAGCACCAGTGCCTTGCGGCACCATTCCACCTCCGGCGACGGGCATTTCGATTGCGTCAGCACCCCGGCGACCGCCGTTCCCGCATCGAGCGTGACGAAGGTGAGGTCGCAGCGATCCCATTGCTTGTAGCGCGCGCGGGCGACGCGCGGCTTCGCGCCGGCGACGGCGGGAAGATCGGGAAAAGGCGTAGCGAGCGGGGAGGTGGACGTGGACATGCCCGCGCCATAGACTCCCGCCCGGCGCGGCAAAAGGGGTGAGTGTGAGCGAGGATGAGGTGAAGCGCGAACGGGACGGAGCGGGACTGGACGCGCGCGGCATCGCCGTCACGCTGGTCTGCGCGGCGCTCGGCCTCGGCATCGCCTTCCTCGTGGCGCTGCAACTCCAGCAATGGGTGGATAGCGCGCGCGAGCATTTCGCCGCCCGGAAGCACGGCGGCGAGCAGGAAGCGTCGCCCGCGCGCACGATTCCCTCACGCGATCCGGCGAAGGCGAACAAGCCCGCGCAGGCCGATCTCACCGGCGCTTTCTCGGGAGACAGCTATCCGGCCGAGGCGCTACGGCGCGGCGAGCAAGGGCGGACGGTGGCCGATCTCGCCATCGATGCCACCGGCGCGCCGACCGGCTGCAAGATCGTGACGAGCAGCGGGTCGCGCTCGCTCGACGAGGCGACCTGCCGTATCGCGCTTCAGCGGATTCACTATCAGCCGGCGCGCGATGCGAGGGGCGATGCAGTCGCGGGAAGGCTGCGCCTGCCGGTCAAATGGGTGATCCCGGAGTGACACAATACGGGCGATCGCGGCGAAAACGGTTGGACGTTTGCGGGCGGCATCCCTATGTCTTCGCGCGCATGAACCTGCTGCTGCTCCTTTCCGCCCTGCTGTCCGCGCTGACCGGCGTCGGCGCACGCGTCGCGGGGCCGCAGCCGGTTCAGGCCGTGGCGCAGGAGCAGACGGTGCGTCAGGCGCCGCTGGCGGTTGTGGCGCGGCCGATCCTGCGCCCGGCGGCATCGCTGCCGGCGCTCGCCACCGTCGCGGGCGGCGTGTCCGTTCCCGCCGACCTGGTTTCCGCCATACCCGCCTGGGTGGGTCGCCGGCGCGAATAAGGCGCCCGATGCGGCGGGCAGCACGCTTGCCCGCCGCATTCCCCCATCGCTGAACAATTGCGCGCCGCGTTCGCCGTGGCGTCGCGTCCATCAAATATCTACAGGAAATCCGCCATGTTCGCTGGCTTCGCCAAGTCGCTTTTCGGTTCCTCCAACGATCGCTACGTCCGCTCGCTCAAGCCCGTCATCAACAAGATCGCCTCGTTCGAGCCGGCGCTTGAGGCGATGGACGATGCGACGCTCGCCAACCAGACCGTGCTGTTCCGCGAGCGTCTCGACAATGGCGAGACGCTCGACCAGATATTGCCCGAAGCCTTCGCCACCGTGCGCGAGGCGGCGCGGCGCGTGCTCGGCCAGCGCCATTACGACGTGCAGATGATCGGCGGCATCGTCCTCCATCGCGGCGAGATCGCGGAGATGCGCACCGGCGAGGGCAAGACGCTGGTCGCGACGCTCGCCACCTATCTCAACGCGCTGCCAGGGACGGGCGTGCACGTCGTCACCGTCAACGACTATCTCGCCAGCCGCGACGCGGACTGGATGGGGCGCGTCTATCGCTTCCTCGGCCTCACCACCGGCGTCATCATCCCCAACCTGTCGGACGAGGAGCGCCGCGCGGCCTATGCCGCCGACATCACCTATGGCACGAACAACGAGTTCGGCTTCGATTACCTGCGCGACAACATGAAGTATGAGCGCAGCCAGATGGTGCAGCGCGCCTTCAGCTTCGCGATCGTGGACGAGGTGGATTCGATCCTGATCGACGAGGCGCGCACGCCGCTCATCATCTCCGGCCCGACCGACGACAAGTCCGAGCTGTACGTCAGCGTCGACGCGGTGGTGAAGCAGCTCACCCCAGACGATTACGAGAAGGATGAGAAGCAGCGCAGCATCGTCCTGACCGAGGACGGCACCGAAAAGGCCGAGCGGCTGCTGGAAGCGGCCGGGCTGCTCAAGGGCAGCAACCTCTACGATTTCGAGAATACGCAGGTGGTCCACCACCTGAACCAGGCGCTGCGCGCAAACGTGATGTTCAAGGCCGACACCGACTATATCGTCAAGGACGGCAAGGTCATCATCATCGACGAGTTCACCGGCCGCATGATGGATGGGCGGCGCTGGTCCGACGGTCTGCATCAGGCAGTCGAGGCGAAGGAAGGCGTGACGATCGAGCCGGAAAACCAGACGATGGCCTCGATCACCTTCCAGAATTATTTCCGCATGTATCCCAAGCTTTCGGGCATGACCGGCACCGCCGCGACCGAGGCGGCGGAATTCTACGACATCTACAAGATGAACGTCGTCACCATCCCGACCAACCTGCCGGTGCAGCGCGTCGACGAGGAGGATGAGTTCTACAAGAACACCCACGACAAGTTCCGCGCGATCGCCCGCAAGATCCGCGAGCATGCGCAAAAGGGCCAGCCGGTGCTGGTCGGCACTGTCTCGATCGAGAAGTCCGAGATGCTGAGCGAGTTCCTCAACCAGGAGGGCGTCGATCACTCCGTGCTCAATGCGCGCCATCATGAGCGGGAAGCGCATATAGTGGCGCAGGCCGGACGGCTGGGCGCGGTGACGATCGCCACCAACATGGCGGGTCGCGGCACCGACATCCAGCTCGGCGGCAATCTCGAATTTCGTACTGAAGATGAACTGGCGGGAATGCCCGAGGGGCCGGAACGCGACGCGGCGATCGAGGCGATCAAGGCCGAGATCGCGGCAGAGAAGCAGAAGGTGCTGGAAGCCGGCGGCCTGTTCGTGCTCGGCACCGAGCGGCACGAGAGCCGGCGCATCGACAACCAGCTTCGTGGCCGTTCGGGGCGTCAGGGCGACCCCGGCCTCAGCCGCTTCTACCTGAGCCTCGACGACGACCTGCTGCGCATCTTCGGGCCGGATACCCTGTTCGCGCGGATGATGCGCAGCAACATCGAGGACGGCGAGGCGATCGGCTCCAAGTGGCTCACCAAGGCGATCGAGACCGCGCAGAAGAAGGTCGAGGCGCGCAACTACGACATCCGCAAGCAGGTCGTCGAATATGACGACGTGATGAACGATCAACGCAAGGTGATCTACGAGCAGCGCGCCGACATCATGGATGCCGCGACGGTCGGCGACGTGGTGGCGGACATGCGCGCGGAGACGGTCAACGCGGTGGTCGGCGAATCCTGCCCGCCGAATTCCTATCCCGAGCAATGGAACGTCGCGGGGATGAAGGAGCGCGTCGCCGAGCTGCTCAACCTGACCCCGGCGATCGACGACTGGCTGACCGAGGAATCGATCGATCCCGAGCTGGTGACCGAGCGCATCCAGGCCGAGGCCGACGCGATGGTCGCGGCCAAGGCGGCCGATCTCGAGCCGGAGACCTGGACGCAGATCGAGAAATCGATCCTTCTCCAGAATCTCGATCATCACTGGAAGGAGCATCTCGCGACGCTCGACGCGCTACGGCAGGTCGTCCACCTGCGCGCCTATGCGCAGAAGACGCCGATCAACGAATACAAGCAGGAGGCGTTCGCGCTGTTCCAGCGGATGCTCGACGCCATCCGCGAGGACGTGACGCGCACGATCGCTTACGCTCAGTTCCGCATGCAGCCGCCGCCCGATCTGCCGGAGCTGCCGGATTTCATCACCACACACTTCGATCCGTTTTCGGGCGAGGACGATTCGGCCGATATCGACGCGGGCACGCTCGGCATCGTCGCCAGCCAGCTCCCGCCGCTCCAGATCGCGCAGCCGACCGCCGCCGAGATCGGCGAGGACCCGGAAAGCTGGAAGGGCGTGGTGAGCCGCAATGCGCCGTGCCCGTGCGGTTCGGGGCGCAAATACAAGCATTGCCACGGCGCGGTGTGAGGCGGGAGCGGGCAACCTGGACGGATCGAAGAACCGGTTATTTGGCGCTCAGGGCGTTATTTTGAGCGCGTGATGGGCTGGGCGGCGGTGCGGTTGGCGCCTTTCGGCACCCGTACTACGGTGTGTGGCGGGTTCAGACGGCGTTGATGCGCTCGAGATACAGGAAGCGTCGGATATTGTAGACGAGATTGGCGAGGCCAATCTTCATTTCTGCCCTCTGGATGCCGACGGTGCGCACGAAGATGCCCATGCGGGATTTCTGGTCGGCGAACACATGCTCGACCCGGGAGCGGATGACGGATTTTCCGGTATTGGACCGCCTGGTCCGGGGCGGCATGTCACGATGCGGCGGTTTCTTGTGATGGATTTTCGACACGAAGCCATGGCGTTCCATGAAGCCCTCATTCGCCCCCGATCGATAGGCGGTATCGGCCCAGACATTGGAGCCGGTATTGCTGCGATCGAGCAGGCCCTCTCGCAACCGGGCGCCATCATGCGCGCTGGCGTCGGTCGCCTTCCATCGCCGGATCAGCCTGAACCGGCGGTCGATGGATATGTGGTTCTTGTACCCGAAGGCCGGGATGGCCAGATTCACCGCCGGCATCGAGCCATCGTCTCTGGGCTTCGCCTTCGTGAACTTCAGCGTCCAACGCGCGTCGCGGTCCTTGTGACGGAGCTTCGCCGGCTTGTCCTTCCAGTGCTCCGGAATCCGTCCGGCCTTGATGTCCGCCTTCTCGGCACTGGTATTGCGCTGGCGTGGCGCTGCTACCAGCGAGGCGTCGAGTATCTGCCCTGACATCGCGATATAGCCCGCCCCGCGTAACATGGCATCGAACCGGTCAAACAGGGTGGCGATGGCACCGACTTTGGTGAGACGCTCGCGAAAGAGCCAGATCGTCTTTGCATCGGGGACGCGATCCGACAGGCACAACCCGAGGAAGCGCATGAACGAAAGCCGGTCGTTGATCAGATACTCGGTCCGCTCGTCCGACAATGTGTTGATCGTCTGGATGACGAGAACCTTGAACATCAGCATCGGGTCGATCGGCGGACGCCCGCCCCTACTGCCATCCGAATAAGCCAGCGCCCGTTCCAGATCAGGCCGGAACTGCTCAAAATCCACCGCACGGGAAAACGCTTCCAGCTGATCTCCGAGATCGCTCAGCCGCGATAGCCGATCCTCGACATCGAAAAATCCCCGCTGGCCCACGCCGTACTCCCCGAACAAATCACCGGAAATCCAGAATCATATCTCCGCCCGCGGCGCTATCGGTTTTTCGAACTGTCCACCTGCTCGCTCTTTAGCTCCCAAGCAAAAAGGGCGGCGGATCGTTGGTGATCCGCCGCCCTTTCTTTTGCCTGTCGCCCAAGATCAGGGTTTCGGCATCACCACCGTCGGCCCGATCTTGTCGATCACGTCGCGCGCATTGAACGCGCGGACCTCATCGCGCGCCGGCGTGCCCTTGCGCATCAGAATCTCCGCCGAAGCCTCGTAGCGATCGACAGTGCGGATATCGATGTCATCGCCCCAGAACGGGTCGCCCCACCACGGGTCCCACGCGCGCCAGCCGAAGCCGCGACCGTAATAACGCCACGACGGCCCCCACCAGCCGCCCATGCCGAAGCTCGGCCCCGGCGTGGAATAGGTCTGCGCCTGGCGATCGGTCGACCGGTCGACCATCACGAAATAATCATAACCGTTCTGAAGCGTCAGCTCGGCCGCGCGATAGAGCAGGTAGCGCTCCACCGTGTCGCGATCGGTGACGGTGTTGCCCGCGAACGTGACCAGCCAGCGGTCCGTCTCGATCTGCCGGTCGCTATAGCCGGTGCGGTAGAATCCCTTGCCCGTCGCGGGGCGGTAGGTTGTCTCGGTCGCGCATCCGCTGACGAGCAGCGCGCCCGAGGCGATCGCCGCTAAAATCGTGCCGCGACCCTTGAGATGCTTGATCATCTTCTATCTCCAAATCCGTCACGTCGACGGTTTCCCCTTACATGGGGCATGACGACGAAACGTGCGATGAACGCGCCGGGTTTCATCGCGCAAATCCGGGCCGGAAGCGAAACATTTTTCGCCTGGCTTTATGAACTGCGGCATTCGGGGAGTGGGTCGAAAAAAAAGGGCGCCGATTGCGCGGCGCCCCCAAGAGTTGATCGTTGTGTCGGTAATCAGAATTTCAGACGCGCACCAATGGTGAACGAGCGTCCGATCACGTCATAGATGGTCGGGAAGGTGTTGCCACCGTTATAGGTCGTCCCGCCGACGCCATTGCCGACGAGCGGCGGCTGCTTGTTGAACAAGTTGTTGACCGTCAACGACAGTTCGAGGTTTTCGGTCGGACTCACACGAGTGGCCAGATCGAAATAGTCGTACGCCGGGATTTGTCGGAATGCCGGAAGAATATTGGCCACGCCCGGCTCGAGCGAAACGCGGCTGACGTGGGTCCACAGCAGCGATACGTCGAACACGTCGGTGCCGTAGCCCAAGCGACCGGTCCAACGCCACTTCGCACGAGGATTGGTGCAGCCACCGGAGCTGTAATAACCGGTGCAATCACGATTGATCGAATTTGGATTGGCCTGGAAGTGATAGTAATTCAGACGCGTTGCGTTCATCGCGATCGACAGGATACCCGGCACGTTGATGCCAAGATCGTCCATCCGCGCCCGCTGGGTAAGACCGATATCCCAGCCCGCAGTCTCGATCACGCCAAGGTTGGAGTAACCGAGGATCACGCCCGGCGTTTCACCCGCGCCGTTCAGGCTGCCCGTCAGCGGGTTACGCTTGATGAGTTGGCAGAATGAATTGTACGAGAGCGTCGGATTGAGCACGGTTGAATAGCAGCCGTTCAGAATGTCCGACTGCGCCGGCTGGGTGATCGCATCACGGATACGGATGTGGAAATAATCCACCGTAAGCGCGAAGCCCGGCAGGAACGACGGCGTGAGTGCGGTGCCGAACGTATAGGTACGGGCGCGCTCCACGTCGAGGTTACGGTTGCCAGAGGTTGTAGTGTTGATCTGGTTGGACGTCGGCGACGGAATCGAGCCGATCGTCGATGCCGGAGCGCCGGTCGCGATGCAGAGCGCCGCCAAAGCACCCGTCACGTTCCCGGAGCAAGGATCAACCGTCAGGTTACCGAGGCTCTGCACGGGGGATTGGTACAGTTCCTGGATGTTTGGCGAACGTACCGCAACCGAATAGGTGCCGCGGAACTTGAAGCCCTGATAAGGTTCCCATGTGCCGCCTGCCTTCCAAGTCGTGCTGCCACCGGTCGTGGTGTAATCGGAATAACGGATGCCGGCTTCCACGGCCAGGCGATAGAAGAACGGCTTGTCCTCGACCAGCGGTGCATTGATCTCGGCGAACACTTCCTTGACGCTATATTCGCCGAAGTCTGGCGGGGTACGCGCGCCGGTTCCGAGCACCTCGCCCTGAATCTGCGAGGCGCTGTCCGGCATGCTGCTGGCGGAAATCTTGCGATATTCCGCACCGACCGCGAAGCCGATCTTATGGTCGGCGAGCGGAACGGTGAACAGGTCGCCCGTGATGTTGCCGGTGACGACCGTCTGGCGAACCTTGCGATTGATCAACGCGCTCAGGTCGATGAACCCGACCTGATCCGGAGTAATGCTGCCGTTCGGGCCGAACAGGTTGAGCGGCACACAACCATTGCTGGTATCGGCGCAGACATATTGGCCGGCAGCATTCTTGTAAGCGCGCAGGGCCTGCTGGACCTTGCTGTACGAACCCCAGTGCTCTCGGGTCTGATTCTGCGTTGTCTCGCCATATTGTGCCGAAACATCGTAGCGTAGAGAATCGACGATCGAGCCACGGAAACCGCCCACGACCTGGAACATCTGCGATTCCACAGAGTTGCCGCGTGGTCCCATTTCGGTGATACGTCGCTGTGCGACGACGGGGATTTCGCGATATCCCACGGTGCCAGGTCCGCCCTTGACCGCCGCCGCAGTGGCACAATCGGTCGCGGAGATGCTGCTAGCAGTGCAGAGTTGGGACAGAATACCCGTTGGAATATAAGGATTGTTCAGCGCCAGCTGATAAGTGTTGCTGAACGTACCAGACGATGCGAGTTGCAAGCGGACGGTGTTCCGGGTGAACATTGCGGTCGAGTAGAACTCGACGTTATCGTTGATGTTGTAATGACCGGCGGCATAGACGTTGATGCGATCAAGCGGCGTCTGGAAATAGGTGCCGATATTCGTGTTGAAAGTATCCGCCGCCGTTGCCGCCTGAAGCAGCCCGGTGGTTGGATTCACCACCGCACCGAACGAGCTTGCCGGTAGCCCGAGCTTCGCATTCGACGGTGCGGCGAAGATCGTCACCAGCGCCGCAGTAGCGCCCTGGAACTGGCCATTCACGGAACTGATCGGATAGGCGCCGATGGCGCGCGAGGTGGTCTCCAAGGGATTGGCCTTGGTATATCCAACGCTCAGCACGACATTGCCGCGATCGTCGTCAAACGATGCACCGACCACGACGTCCGCCTTGAGCCGGGTTGCGTCGCCTTTTTCGGAAACGCGGTAGTTGGCGGAAGCGGTGATGCCCTTGAAATCGCGCTTCGTGATAAAATTAATGACGCCCGCGACCGCGTCGGCGCCGTAAGTCGAAGATGCACCACCCGTCAGCGTGTCGACGCGCTCGATCAGCGCAACCGGGATGTTGTTGGTGTCAGTGAGGCCGTCAAGACCAAACGGCACCAAGCGACGACCGTCAAGCAATACCATTGTGCGCTTAGCGTCGATACCGCGCAGTTCCAGCGTGGCTGAGCCATCCGAACCGTTATTTACGCCTGGACCAATGGCAGGACGTAGCGCCGGCATGTCACGAAGCAGTTCTTCAGCAGTGCCCGGCTGACGAAGCTGGATTTCCTGTGCGGAGATCACGCTGACCGGACTGGCGCTTTCCAAGTCCGGGCGAACAATGCGAGATCCAGTGACGACAACTTCGCCTTGTTCCGCCGCTGCGGCGGGGTCGCTCGTAGTCTGCGCAAACACCGGCCCGGAGACCGCGCCAATGCCCAGTGCCAATGCACCGAGCGCGCTCGAGCGCATGATAGTTCCTCGTAAAGTCATTGATTCCCCCTCTTGAACCGCCTGAATCCCTGTTGGCGATCAGAAGGCAGTGCCAAAGCGGCATTGAGGAGCACAATTGCAAAGTTACGAAACGGACACTTTGTAGCTGCTGTGTGTCGTCCATGTTACAAAACGGCAATAAAGCTGCCGAATAGGTCTACCGCATCGCCCGTCCGGCATCCGGGACATAGGCGTCGATCAGCGCGCCGACATAATCGGGGTTGCGCGAGGTGAGTTCGGGCGAAGGCTGGCCCGGCGCGTAGATGAAGCCGTTGACGCTGTAGATCGTGCCGCCCAGCCCCTGGGAGTCGCGATACCAGACCTTCACCTCGCTCCAGTCGTTGCGTGGCGATACGTCGTAGAGCGTCACGTCCTGCTCGGTGTGCCCCCGCGCACCGTCGATGCGGGACCAGTTGGCGTGGGTGAGCATCAGCACGCGCCGTTCCACGATGCGGCTGACAACCGCGACATGGCCGAGCGGGAGACGGGCTTGCTTCGCGAAAGCGATGACCGCGCCGACCTTCGGCTGATGACCGCGCGGATAGCGGCCCTCTGCCTGATCCCACCATGTCCAGGCGTCGCCGTAGATCTGGATGCCCGACGCGGCGCGCGCGAACGGCACGCATTGCCCGACATAATCCAGCAGCGCGGCGGACGCAGGAACGGCCGACGCGGCAACCGCAAGGCCCATCAGGCCGAAAGAAAATCGTCTAAACACCCGCCGCTCTCTCAGCTTGCACTGATGGCGGAATGGTTACCTTTATTGGTTAACAACCGGTTATCGCCCGGCGCGAATCGTCGCGCCGGGGACTCGCTTCATCGATTCGCCGACAATCAGGGGCGATTGGCCTGCCGCTTCGCCATGAACGCCAGCCGCTCGAACAACATCACGTCCTGCTCGTTCTTGAGCAGCGCGCCGTGCAGCGGCGGGATCGCCTTGGTCGGGTCGCGGTTCTGGAGCACGTCCAGCGGCATGTCCTCGTGCAGCAGCAGCTTGAGCCAGTCGAGCAATTCGCTGGTCGAGGGTTTCTTCTTGAGGCCGGGCACCTCGCGAACCTCGTAGAAGATATCCATCGCCTTGCTCACCAGCATCTTCTGGATGCCGGGGAAGTGGACGTCGACGATCGCCTGCATCGTCTCGCGATCGGGGAATTTGATGTAGTGGAAGAAGCAGCGGCGCAGGAAGGCGTCGGGCAGTTCCTTCTCGTTGTTCGAGGTGATGACGACGATCGGGCGCTCGGCAGCGCGGACGGTTTCGCGCGTTTCGTAAACGTGGAACTCCATCCGGTCGAGTTCCTGCAACAGGTCGTTGGGGAACTCGATATCGGCCTTGTCGATCTCGTCGATCAGCAGGACGGGAAGCTGCGGCGCGGTGAACGCCTCCCACAATTTGCCCTTGCGGATATAGTTCGAGATGTCGTGGACACGCTCGTCACCGAGCTGGCCGTCGCGCAGGCGGGCGACCGCGTCATATTCATAGAGGCCTTGCTGCGCCTTGGTGGTGGACTTGACGTTCCACTCGATCAGCGGCGCGCCGGTCGCCTTGGCGATCTCATAGGCGAGGACGGTCTTGCCGGTGCCCGGCTCGCCCTTCACCAGCAGCGGGCGGCGGAGCATGACGGCGGCGTTGACCGCGACCTTCAGATCCTCGGTCGCGACATAGCTCTGGGTGCCCTCGAAGCGCTTCATGCCCTCATCCCGTTCCATTCAAAAACCCGGTATGGCGATAGCTTCTATCCGCGCTGGCTTGCAAGCACCTGATAGGCCATCACGGCGGTCGCCACCGCCGCGTTGAGACTGTCCGCCTTGCCGAGCATCGGCAGCTTCACGAGCAGGTCGCAAGCGGCCTCATATTCCTCCGGCAGCCCCTGCGCCTCGTTGCCGGTGAGGAGGAAGGTGGGGGCGGGGTAGGAGGGCGCGCGATAGTCATGCTTGGTCTGGAGGCTGAGGCCGACCAACATGCCCGGCCCGGCGCGCAGCCATGTCAGAAACGCCTCCCAATCGCAGCGCACCACCGGCACCGTGAACAGCGCCCCCATGCTGGCGCGCACCGCTTCGACCGAGAAGGGATCGACGCAATCGCCGATCAGGATCAGCCCGCCGGTGCCGACCGCATCGCCGGTACGAAGGATCGTGCCGAGATTGCCCGGATCGCGCAGCCGCTCGGCGACCAGCCAGATGCCGGCGCCGCTCCGGTCGAGCGCGTCGAGGGCGGTGGCGAACTCATCGAACACGCCGACGACGGCCTGCGGATTGTCCTTGCCGGAGAGTTTGGAAAGGATGTCCGGCGTCGTCTCGATCGCCTCGCCGCCGGCCGCCTCGACCGCCGCGACCAGTCGCTCGACCAGCGGATGCCGCGCGCTGGCGGCGGCGAAGAACAGCAGGCGGGGGAGGCGCCCCGTCTCATGCGCCTCGGTGAGGATGCGCAGCCCTTCGGCGAGGAACTGGCGTGACTCGCGGCGGTGTCGCTTGTCGCGCAGGTCGCGGACGTGCTTCACCAGCGGATTGGAATAAGCGGTGATCTGGCGGGGCATCAATCCTCGCCGAACTTGGCCTCGACCAGCTCGCACATGGCGGAAACCACCTGTTCGGCCGCCTCGCCGACCGCGCTGATGACGATCGTGTCCCCCATCGCCGCGCCAAGCATCATCAGCCCCATGATCGAGGTGCCGGTGACGCTGGAGCAGCCCTTGGCGACGCTGACCGGAATCGGCTGGGCCGAGGCGAGCGTCACGAATTTCGCGCTGGCGCGGGCGTGGAGGCCGCGGCGGTTGGTGATCTGCACCTCACGCGAGACCGTCACGCAGCGGCCTCGCCCAGCACTTCCGATGCGACCGAGATATATTTGCGCCCCGCCTCGCGCGCGGCGGCGACGGCGGCGACCACCGTCATCGCCTTGCGCGCCGATTCGAGCCGGATCAGCATCGGCAGGTTGATGCCGGCGATCACCTCCACCCGGCCGCGCTCCATCAGCGAGATGGCGAGGTTCGAGGGCGTGCCGCCGAACAGGTCGGTCAGCACGATCACGCCGCGCCCGGCGTCGACGGCGGCAATCGCATCGCGGATGTCTCCGCGCCGCGCCTCCATGTCGTCATCGGGGCCGATCGCGACGGTGCGGACCTGCTGCTGGGGGCCGACGACATGCTCCATCGCGGTGACGAATTCGTCGGCGAGGCGCCCGTGCGTTACCAGTACCAGGCCGATCAATTGCTTGTTCAGGTCGTTCATTGCCCTATCGGGTGTCCCTCAAGCGCATCCTGCGGCGCCGCCGCGAGATCGCGATGCGTGACCGTGGGCGAAAATCCGGCATTAAGCAACCGCCCCGCCACCCGTTCGGCGACATGGACCGAGCGATGTCTCCCCCCGGTACAGCCGAACGCGATCGTGACATAGGCTTTTCCCTCCGCGATATAGCGCGGGACGAGCAGCAGCAGCAGATCCTCGATCCGCCGCAGCGCGTCCGCATAGGCGGGATCGGCGACGATATAGGCGGCGACATCCTCATCCTGGCCGGTGCCGGGGCGCAGCGACGGCTCCCAATGCGGATTGCGCAGGAAGCGCATGTCGAACACCAGGTCGGCGTCGCCCGGCAGCCCGCGCGCGAAGCCGAATGACATGACCGAGACGATCGTATCGCCCAGCCCGGAGCGGGAGAAGGCCGCGCGCACCTGCTGCGCCAGCGCATTGGCGTTGAAATGGCTGGTGTCGATCAACCGGTTGGCCCAGCGGCGGAGCGGCGCGAGCAACTCCCGCTCGCGCTCGATCCCGTCGCGCGCCGGCCGGTCGAGTGCGAGCGGATGGCGGCGGCGTGTCTCGTCGTAGCGCCGGGCCAGCTCGTCCGAATCGCAATCGAGGAACAGCGTGCCGATCTCATAGCCGCCCTTGGCGCGGAGCCGATCGACCTGCGCGACGACCTGCGCCGCGTCGAAATCCCGCGTGCGCGCGCCTATGCCGAGGGCGAGCGGGCGCTGCATCCCCTCTGTCCCTTCGGGCGGCAGGGCGTTGAGCAACCGGTCGAGCAGCGAGAGCGGCAGATTGTCCACCACCTCCCAGCCGAGGTCTTCCAGCGTCTTAAGCACGGTCGACTTGCCGGCGCCGGACATGCCGGTGACGAGCAATATCTCCGGGGGCGGGGTCACGAGGAAATCCGGCGCATCGCAAGCTCGATCTTGATCGGGGCGGAAGCCTCGAACGGATTGACCGCGATAGCCGGAACCACGCGTTCGGCAAGGGTGCATGTGGCCGGTTCCGGCATCCGTTCGACCCGCGCGTCGAGGCGCACCGCCAGCCCCACCGGCGCGTGGTCGAGATATGGCAGATCGACGATGCCCACCCCGCGCACCTCGATCCGCCCGGCGATCGTCGCCGGCGGGCGGGCAATCAGTGTGTCGCCGGCGCCATCGAGATCGGTGTAATCATCCGACACCAGCACCGCGCCGCGATCGATCAGCCGTAGCGCGAGATCGGACTTGCCCGATCCCGATGGGCCGATCAGCAGCACCGCCCGCCCGCCGATCGCGACGCTGGTGGCGTGGATCGTCTCAAGCGCGGGCATGTCAGCCTCCTTCCGCCAGCGGCAGGCGCACGACGAAGCGCGCGCCGCTCAGGCGGTCCTTGCGATCCCGCACCTCGATCGCCCCCTGATGCCCCTCCACGATCGTCCGCGCGATAGCGAGGCCGAGACCCGAATGCTGGCCGAACGCCTCGCTGTGCGGGCGGATCGACTGGAAGCGGCGGAACACCGCCTCGCGCGCATCCTCCGGCACGCCGGGGCCTTCGTCCTCCACCACCACTTCCAGCTCACCGTCTAGCGGGCGCGCGGCGATCGCGATCAGGCCGCTGTCCGGGGAAAAGGAGAGGGCGTTGTCGATCAGGTTCTCGAACACACGCTCCAGCCGCGCGCCTTCGCCCGAGACGATGAGGCGCTCCCCGGCGGGGCGGTCGAAGCGGATGCGCACGCCGCGCTCTATCCCGCGCTCGCGTCGCTGCGTGACCATGCCCTCGATCATCGTGCCCACGTCGACCGGCTCGAACTTGGCGCGGCTTAGCTGCGCGTCGAGCCGCGAGGCCTCCGAGATATCGGTGATGAGCCGGTCGAGCCGGTGGACGTCCTCGCGCACGATCGACAGCAGCCGCTCCTGCAATTCCGGGTCCTTGACATGACCGAGGCCGTCGACCGCCGAGCGGAGCGAGGCGAGCGGGTTCTTCAGCTCGTGCGTCACGTCCGCCGCGAACGCCTCGGTCGCGTCGATCCGGGCGCGCAGCGCGAGGCTCATGTCGGAAAGCGCGCGGGCGAGCATCCCGATCTCGTCCTTGCGCGCAGGGAGGCGCGGCACCACCACCTCGCGCGCGCGGCCCAGCCTGACGCGGACCGCCGCGCGCGCCAGCCGTCGCAGCGGGCGGACGATCGTCCGTGCGAGGAACAGCGACACCAGGATCGAGACGATCGTCACCGTCAGCAGCACCAGGCTCAGGCGATATCGTTCCACGCGCACCGTCTGAGTGATGTCGCGCGCGTTGACCGCAGTCATCACCGCCGCGCCGTCCAGCATCGGGGCGGCGGCGGTGATGACCGGCGTGCGATCCGGCGCGCGCCACACGGTCGCGGCGGCATGGCCGGATTGCGCGGTGCGCACATCGGGCCAGTCGCGCCCCTCATTATGCTCGCGATAGAGCGGCGCGCGCACCGCGCCGACCACGGTGTCGATCCCGGCATCGAGGAAGCGCGCGATGCGCTGCCCGCTGTCGTCCTTGTCCGGATCGAGGAGCTGGAAGTTGCGCTTGCCCAGCGCGCGGCTGTCCACGATCAGCTTGCCGTCCGGCCCGAACAGGCGGATGCGCGTGCCGGTATCCTGCGCGAGCTGGACGATCAGTGGATCGCGCAGCTTCGGCGTGACGGCCTGCAACGCCTCCGCGATCAGCCGCGCCTCGCGCATCGCCTGCTCGGTGCGGTTGTCGAGGATGCGGACGCGATACGAATCGAGGTAGAAGAATCCCCCCGCCAGCAGCAACAGCGCGAAGATGTTCACCGCAAGAATGCGGCGGGTCAGCGAAACCCGGCCGGACCAGCGCAGCGCGAGATCGCTGCCCTCACTCCTCGGAGAAACGGTATCCGGCGCCATAGAGCGTCTCGATAGCGTCGAATTCGGGATCGACCTCGCGGAACTTACGCCGCACCCGCTTGATATGCGAGTCGATGGTGCGATCGTCGACGTAGATGTCGTCCTGATAGGCCGCATCCATGAGCTGATTGCGGGTGCGCACGATGCCGGGGCGCTGGGCGAGCGTCTCGAGGATGAGGAATTCCGTGACCGTCAGCGTGACCGCCGCGCCGCCCCAGGTGACGCGGTGGCGCGCGGGGTCCATCACCAGCCGCCCGCGTTCCAGCGGCCCCTGCGCCTCGGTCTCCGTCCCTTCCGGCGCCTGCGTCAGTTCCGCGCGGCGCAGGATCGCGCGGATGCGCGCGATCAGCAGGCGCTGGCTGAACGGCTTGGCGATATAATCGTCCGCCCCCATCGCGAGGCCGAGCGCCTCGTCCAGCTCGTCGTCCTTGCTAGTGAGGAAGATCACCGGGATCTGGCTTTTCTCGCGCAGCCGGCGGAGCAGCTCCAGCCCGTCCATCCGTGGCATCTTGATGTCGAAGATGGCGAGATCGGGCGGGTTGTCGATCAGCGCCTTCAGCGCGGTCTCCCCATCCGAATAGACACGGGTGAGGAAGCCCTCGGTCTGAAGCGCGATCGAGACCGAAGTGAGGATATTCCGGTCGTCGTCGACGAGCGCGATCGTTGCCGTCATGAGACAGCCGACTAGTGCAAAGACGGCACAGGCTCAATGCCCGCGTGGTTTGACGGGGCGGACCGCTAATTCTATGCGAGCCGGAGACGTCGCGTTCTCATGCGGGGGGCGCGTGATACTTAGGTTTTTAGGGGAGTTGCTTGTGAGCGATCGTATTCCGGCGGCCGGCCTCGAGGCCCAGGGGATCAGCACCCGCGCGGCGCTGCACTGGAATCTCGGCACGGCCCGCCTCGTCGAAGCGGCGATCCGGCGCGGCGAGGGCGAACTGGCCGCCGAAGGCCCGCTGGTGGTTAAGACCGGCGCGCATACCGGCCGGTCCGCGCAGGACAAGTTCATCGTCAAGGATGCCGAGACCGCCGACACCGTGTGGTGGGGCAAGACCAACAAGGCGATGGAGCCGGCGCATTTCGCCGCGCTCAAGGCGGATTTCCTCGCCGCGCTGGCCGACAAGGACGATCTCTACGTCCAGGACCTCTACGGCGGGTCGCAGCCGTCGCACCGCGTGCGCGTCCGCGTCATCAACGAGCTTGCGTGGCACAACCTGTTTATCCGCACGATGCTGGTGCGCCCCGAGGTGTCGGAGCTGAAGGGCTTCGAGGCCGACTATACGATCATCGACCTGCCGAGCTTCCGCGCCGATCCGGCGCGCCACGGCTGCCGCAGCGAGACGGTGATCGCGGTCAACTTCACCGAGAAGCTGATCCTGATCGGCGGCACGCTCTACGGCGGCGAGATGAAGAAATCGGTGTTCGGACTGCTCAACTATCTGCTGCCGCCGAAGGGCGTGATGCCGATGCACTGCTCCGCCAACATGGGCGCGGATGGCTCGACGGCGGTGTTCTTCGGGCTTTCGGGCACCGGCAAGACCACGCTGTCGGCCGACGCCAGCCGCACGCTGATCGGTGACGACGAGCATGGTTGGTCCGATACCGCCGTGTTCAATTTCGAGGGCGGCTGCTACGCCAAGATGATCCGCCTGTCGCCTGAGGCGGAGCCGGAAATCTATGCCACCACCAAGCGCTTCGGCACGGTGCTCGAGAATGTGGTGATGGACGAGGAGACGCGCACGCTCGACCTCGATGACGCGACCCTCGCCGAGAACAGCCGCGCCGCCTATCCGATCGATTTCATTCCCAATGCCTCGAAAGAGAATATGGGCGGGGTGCCGACCAATATCGTGATGCTGACGGCGGATGCCTATGGCGTGCTGCCGCCGATCGCGAAGATGACGCCGGACCAGGCGATGTATCACTTCCTCTCCGGCTACACCGCGCGCGTCGCCGGCACGGAGATCGGCGTGACCGACCCGGATGCGACCTTCTCCACCTGCTTCGGCGCGCCGTTCATGCCGCGCCACCCCTCGGTTTACGGCAATCTGCTCAAGGAGCGGATCGCCAAGGGCGGGGTGGATTGCTGGCTGGTCAACACCGGCTGGACGGGCGGCAAATACGGCGTCGGCAACCGCATGCCGATCAAGGCGACCCGCGCGCTGCTCAATGCCGCGCTCGACGGTAGCCTGAACGATGCCGAGTTCCGCACCGATCCGAATTTCGGCTTCAAGGTGCCGGTGAGCGTGCCGGGAGTCGATGCGACGATCCTCGATCCGCGCGCGACCTGGGCCAATCCGGCCGAATATGACGCGACCGCCGCGCGGCTCGTCGATCTGTTCAACGAGAATTTCGCGCAATTCGCCGATCATGTCGACGAAGGCGTCCGCCGGTCCGCGCCGAAGGTTTCGCAACCCGCGTGATCGCGCTCGCGCGCCCGGACGACCGCTGCTACAGTGGCTGTCCGGGGGTTGTTTTTGCGAGGTTAACGATGGGACTTATCGACACCATTCTGAGCCAGCTCGGGTCGAACGTGGACGTGGCCAATCTGGCCGCCAAGGTCGGGCTACCGCAGGATCAGGTGGAGCAGGCGATCGCCGCGCTCAGCCATGCCCATACCCAGGACGGCGACACCGTCGACACCGCCGCCGAGACCACCGGCCTGCCGGCCGACACCTTGCAGCAGATTGTCGGCCATATCGGCGGCGAAGGCTCGCTCGGCCAGTTCGCGCAGATGATCGGCGCGGTCGGCGGCGAAGGAGGCGAGGGCGGTGCGGGCGGCCTGCTATCCGGGCTGGCCGGGAAGCTGTTCGGCCGGGGCTGAACCTATCGGTTCCAGGCGGAGCACGCCGTTCTCCACGGCGGCGATCCGCATTCGTGTGCCGGCGGCGGCATCGGGGCCGGTCGCCGGCCATGTGCCGTCGCCCAGCACGGCGCGGCCGGTGCCGTCGACGATCGGCTCCGCCACCACCACCGTCGCGCCGATCACCCGCGCGGCGCGGTCGTTGAGCATCGGGTCGCTCGTTTCCAGCGGATAGTCGCGATACCAGCGGCGGCCGACCGTCACCGATACGATGCTCCAAGCGGCGAAACTGCCGACCTGCGCGATCAGCGGCAGTTCCGGTAGGGCGAGCAGCGCGAGGCCGGTGATCGCGGCGGCGACCGCGAGGAAGATCAGGAAGATGCCCGGTATCAGCAGCTCCGCGATGCCGAGCAGGATCGCGGCGGCGAGCCATGCCGCCGACAGATGCTGGGCGATCTCCTCGAATATCATTGCGGCGTCGACGATCCCTTGACTCGCGGCACGGAGCGTTCCGCCGGCGTCTGGGTCGCGCTCGCGGTCGCGCTGGCGAGCGCATCCTTCGCCAGTTCGCCGATCCCGCCCAGCGTGCCGATGAGTTGGGTCGCCTCGACCGGGAACAGGATCGTCTTGGCATTGGGCGAGGTGGCGAACTTGCCGACCGCGTCGACATATTTCTGTGCGATGAAATAGTTGAGCGACTGGCTGGAGCCGGCTTCGATCGCGTCGGAGACCAGTTGCGTCGCCTTTGCCTCCGCCTCGGCGGCGCGCTCGCGCGCCTCGGCATCGCGGAACGCCGATTCGCGGCGGCCCTCGGCCTCAAGGATGCGCGCCTGCTTCTCACCTTCCGCGCGCAGGATCGCACCGGCACGCGAACCTTCCGCGTCGAGGATGTTGGCGCGCTTCTCGCGCTCCGCCTTCATCTGGCGGGCCATGGCGTTGACGATATCCTGCGGCGGGCGGATGTCCTTGATCTCGACGCGGGTGATCTTGACGCCCCACGGCGTCGTCGCGTGATCGACCACCGAGAGCAGCCGCGCATTGATCTCGTCGCGCTTGGATAGCGTCTCGTCGAGGTCCATCGCGCCCATCACGGTGCGCAGGTTGGTGGTGACGAGATTGAGCAGCGCGACATAGAGGTCGCTCACTTCATAGGCGGCCTTGGCGGCGTCGAGGACCTGGAAGAACACGACCCCGTCGGTCGAGATCATCGCATTGTCCTTGGTGATGATCTCCTGTCCGGGGATGTCGATCACCTGCTCCATCATGTTCACGCGCCGCCCGACGCGATAGAAGAAAGCGGGATAGAAATTGAATCCCGGCGCGGCCGTGGTCGTGTAGCGGCCGAAATGTTCGATCGTATATTGATAGCCTTGCCGGACGATCTTGATACTCGTCATGAGGTAAAAAAGCACCAGCGCCAGCAGCAGGATCACCACGATCGTCGCCATATTCCTCCATCCCTCTCCGGTCGGTAGAGCGTATCATAGCCTTGCGGCAGGCAGGGGCCTAGCGAAACCGCGCCGGTGCGGTTACATGGCCCGCCACTCCTCCACCCCCAGCAGGATTCGGCACGCTTATGGACATTCGACTCGGTCTCACCTTTGACGATGTCCTTCTGGTTCCGGGCGAATCGGGCGTGCTGCCGAGCGCGGCGGACACGCGGACGCAGGTGACGCGCGGCATCGCGCTCAACATCCCGATCCTCTCCAGCGCGATGGATACCGTGACCGAGGCGGACATGGCGATCGTCATGGCGCAGCTCGGCGGGCTGGGGGTGCTCCACCGCAACCTGACGGTGGAGGAGCAGGTCGCGGCGGTGCGGCAGGTGAAGCGGTTCGAGAGCGGCATGGTGGTCAACCCGATCACCATCGCCCCCGACGCGACTTTGGCCGAGGCGCAGGCGCTGATGGCGCAGCATCGCATCAGCGGCATTCCGGTGGTGGAGAATAGCGGCAAGCTGGTCGGCATCCTTACCAACCGCGACGTGCGCTTCGCCGAGAATCCGCGCCAGCCGGTCAGCGAGTTGATGACGCGCGACAATCTCGCCACGGTGAGGAGCGGCGTCGGGCAGGAGGAGGCGCAGCGCCTGCTCCACCAGCGCCGGATCGAGAAGCTGCTGGTGGTGGACGAGGATTATCGCTGCGTCGGCCTCATCACCGTCAAGGACATCGAGAAGGCGGTCACCTATCCCGACGCGACCAAGGATGCCGCCGGCCGCCTGCGCGTCGCGGCGGCGACGACGGTGGGCGACAAGGGCTTCGCGCGCACCGAGGCGCTGGTCGATGCCGAGTGCGACCTGATCGTGATCGACACCGCCCACGGCCATAACCGCGATGTCGCGGCGGCGGTCGAGCGGGCGAAGAAGCTCTCCAATTCGGTGCAGATCGTCGCGGGCAACGTCGCCACGGCGGAGGCGACCCGCGCGCTGATCGACGCGGGCGCGGATGGGATCAAGGTCGGCATCGGCCCCGGCTCGATCTGCACCACACGGATCGTCGCCGGCGTCGGCGTGCCGCAGCTCACCGCCGTGATGGATTGCGCGGAGGCCGGGGCGAAGGCCGACGTGCCGGTGATCGCGGACGGCGGCCTGCGCACCTCGGGCGATCTCGCCAAGGCGCTGGCGGCGGGGGCATCGACCTGCATGGTCGGCTCGCTGCTTGCCGGGACGGAGGAAGCGCCGGGAGAAACCTTCCTTTATCAAGGTCGTGCGTATAAATCCTATCGCGGTATGGGGAGCGTCGGCGCAATGGGGCGCGGCTCGGCGGATCGCTATTTCCAGGGCGATATCAAGGATCAGCTCAAGCTGGTGCCGGAGGGGATCGAGGGGCAGGTCGCCTATAAGGGGCCGGCGCGCGAGGTGATCCACCAGCTCGTCGGCGGGATCAAGGCGGCAATGGGCTATACCGGCTCGGCCACCATTCCCGATCTCCAGCGCGGCGCGCAATTCGTCCGCATCACCGGCGCGGGGCTGAAGGAAAGCCACGTCCATGACGTGAC
Source organism: Sphingomonas sp. CL5.1 (assembly GCF_013344685.1). Lineage (NCBI taxonomy): Bacteria > Pseudomonadati > Pseudomonadota > Alphaproteobacteria > Sphingomonadales > Sphingomonadaceae > Sphingomonas > Sphingomonas sp. CL5.1. Next base: position 3,316,636 of record NZ_CP050137.1, on the reverse strand, counting down.
GATCACGCGCGAGGCGCCGAACTACCCCACACGATGACCCCTGCCGCGCGCATCCAGGCGGCGATCGAGGTGCTCGATCTCGTCCTCGTCGCCGCGCGCGAGAGCGGGGCGGCGGCCGATACGGTCGTCCAACGCTATTTCTCGACGCGGCGCTATGCCGGATCGAAGGATCGACGGGCGGTGAGGGACCTGGTGTTCGCCGCGATCCGCGCCTGCGGTGAAGCGCCGCCATCGGGCCGCGCGGCGCTGCTGCTGCTCGCGCGGGGCGACGCGGCACTCGCCGCCGGTTTCGACGGCTCGCCGCATGGGCCTGCGCCGATCGTGGAGGGAGAGCCGGTCGCCGTTGCGGGCACCGCCCCCGCGTGGCTGGTCGAGCGGATGCGAGAGGCGGAGCTTTCCGATACGGAAATCGCCGCACTGGTGACGCGTGCGCCGCTCGATGTGCGCGTCAATACGCTCGTGACCACGCCGGAGAAAATTGCGGCCGAGATCGCGGACGCCGCGCCGATTCCCGGTGTGCCCGACGCGCTTCGCTTGCTCGCCGGAACCAACGTCGAGCCTTTCGCCGGCCGGGTCGAGGTGCAGGACGCCGGAAGCCAGATCGTCGCGGGGGCAGCGCGCGTCGAGCCGGGGATGACTATCGTCGACCTGTGCGCCGGGGCCGGCGGCAAGACGCTCGCGCTGGCGGCGGCGATGCGCAACGCAGGGCGGGTCGTGGCTGCCGACACCGATCGCGCGCGCCTCGCCCGACTCGCGCCGCGTGCTACGCGCGCCGGCGTGACGATCGCCGAGACGGTGCTGCTCGATCCCGGCCGCGAGCTCGTCGCGCTGGAAGAGTTGCGCGGCGCGGCCGATGTGGTGCTGATCGACGCGCCCTGTTCCGGCACCGGCACATGGCGGCGCAATCCGGAGGCGCGCTGGCGGCTCAGCCCGGCGCGGCTTGCGCGGCTGGTCGAGACGCAGCGCCGCTTGCTCGATATCGGCGCGGACCTGACCCGGCCGGGCGGCGCGTTGGTGCATATCGTCTGCTCGCTGCTGGACGAGGAGGGCGTGCGGCAGATCGAGGACTTCCTCGCGCGGCATCCGGGGTGGAAGGCGGAAACGCCAGCGCTGCCGCTCGGCCGCATGCATGGCGCCGGTTTCCGTCTTACCCCGGCGCATGACGGAACCGACGGCTTTTTTGTCGCACGCCTCATCGCCCCATGCTAACCCGATGGACATCGTGCCGAAGCCGGAGCTGATCATGCGTTTCTCGTCCGTCGCCATCGCCGCTTCGCTGGCGCTGGTCTCGATCTCGACCTCGCTCTACGGCCAGCGCCCCGACGACCAGATCGACGCGCGTTCGATGGCGCTGCTGGCGCAAGGGCGCGCGGCCAAGGCTGCCGGCAATCTCGACGGCGCAAGCGATGCGCTGGAGACCGCGGTGGCGGTCGATCCGCGCAACCGCCAGGCGTTCATCGTGCTGGCCGAAGTGGCCGAGGCGCGCGGGCTTTCGGGCAAGTCGATCCGCTTCTATCGCGAGGCGCTGACGCTGGAGCCGAACGATCCCGTCGCGCTCAAGGGGCAGGGCGAAGCTTTGGTCGCCAAGGGCGCGATGGCGCGGGCGAAGGAGAATCTCGCGAAGCTGCGCACCGTCTGCAAGGGCGAATGCCCGCAGGCGAACGAGCTGGCGGCGGTGATCGCCAAGGGGCCGCCGCCGGTGGCGACCGCGCAGGTCGTGCCGCCAAAGCCCGCGACGGTGAAGGATTAACCGGCTTCAACTCGCGCTTAATCGCCGGGCGACCGCCACGAACTCCGCGACGCTGACCGTTTCCGCGCGTCGCGTCGCGTCGATGCCTTCAACCTCCAGCGCCTCCAGCGCGCCGGGAACGCCGCGCAGGCTTTGACGCAGCATCTTGCGGCGCTGGCCGAACGCCGCCGCCGTCAGCCGTTCGAGCATCGTAAGCGCCACGCCAGCGGGCGCTTCCGTCGGCACGACATGGACGACCGCCGACATCACCTTGGGCGGTGGGGTGAAAGCCGAGCGGTGCACCGGCATCGCGATCCGCGCCGACGAACGCCATTGCGCGAGGACGGCAAGTCGCCCGTAGGCGTCGCTGCCCGGCGCCGCGACGATGCGATCGGCCACCTCGCGCTGGAACATCAGCGTCAGCGATTTCCACCACGGCAGCCACGCAGCGGAAAGCCAGCCGACGAATAGCGCGGTGCCGACATTATAGGGCAGGTTCGAGACGATATGCGGCGCACCTTCAAATAAGGCGCGCGCATCGATCTCCAGCGCGTCGCCCTCGATCACCCTGAGCCGGCCGGGGTAGGCGTCACCCAGTTCGGCGAGCGCGGGCAGGCAGCGGCGGTCGCGCTCGATCGCGATGACACGCGCGCCAGCCGCGAGCAAGGCACGGGTCAGGCCGCCGGGGCCAGGGCCGACCTCCAGCACCTCCGCATCGGCGAGATTGCCGGGAATCGCGGCGATGCGCGCGAGAAGCTGCGCGTCGAACAGGAAATTCTGCCCCAGCGCCTTCGATGCCGACAGGCCGTGCCGCGCGATCACCTCGCGCAGCGGCGGAAGCACGGTCACGCCGCCGGGCAAGCCGCGCGGAGCGCCGCCGCCTCTCCCGCCATCGCGATCGCTGCGATCATCGCGCCCGGCTCGGCCTGGTTCTTGCCGGCGAGCGCGAAAGCGGTGCCGTGATCGGGTGAGGTGCGGACGATCGGCAACCCCAGCGTGATGTTGACGCCCTCGTCGAAATACAGAGTCTTCAGCGGGATCAGCGCCTGATCGTGATAGCAGCAGAGCGCCGCGTCATATTGCGCGCGGGCGCGGGGATGGAACAGCGTGTCCGCCGCGAACGGGCCGCGGGCATCGATGCCTTCGCCGCGCAGGATGGCGATGGCCGGCTCGATCAGGTCGATCTCCTGCCGCCCGATCGCGCCGCCTTCGCCCGCGTGGGGATTGAAGCCGGCGAAGACGAGCCGGGCATTGTCGATCCCGAAGTTGCGTTGCAGGCCCCGCGCGGTCGCGCGCGCCTTGGCGACGATCAGGTCGACCGTCAGCCGCGACGCCACCTCATCGAGCGGTACATGGGTCGTGATCGGCACGACGCGCAGCCCTGGCCCCGCGAGCATCATCACCGCGTTGGCGCCAGCGATGCCGCAGCGCTCCGCGACGAACTCGGTCTGCCCCGGATGGGTGAAGCCGACGCCGTAGAGCTGCGCCTTGGAAACCGGCCCGGTGACGAGCGCGCCCGCCGCGCCCGAGCGCGTCAGCCCGACCGCCAGTTCCAGCGAATAGAGAGCGCAGCGGGCGCCATCGGCATCGGGCGCGCCCGGCTCGATCTCGCCGGCATCCTGCACCGTCAGCACCGGCAGCGCCTCCGCGAAGGCGGCGGCGACCTGCCGGAGATCGCCGAGCCGCGCGATCGGTCCCTGCCATACGCGCTCGATCGCGCGCGCGTCGCCCACCGCGACGAACGGCGGCAGGGCGTGCGCGTCGCGTGCGCTCCATGCCTTGGCGATGATCTCCGGGCCAATCCCCGCCGGGTCGCCCATCGAGATCGCTAGCGGCGGCATCGTTTTTCCCTCAGCGATATTCCACCACCGCGTCGCGCCTCAGGTCGCGCAGCGCCTGCTGCGCGCGCAGGTTCACGCGCTGTTGCTCAAGCTGGCTCTGGATCTGATCCGCGCCGGGCAGCTTCCCGCTCGATGCCTCGTCGCGACCGCACAACACCAGTGTGCGCACGCCCTCCGAGGGCGAACCGAATGGCGGGCTGGCCTGGCCGACCTGGAGCTGGAGCATGATCTCCTGCAACGGCGCGGGCAGATCGCGGATGCGGATCGTGTCGTTGTCGACCACTTCCGCCCCGATCTGCGCCGCCACCTTCTCGACCGAGCCGCAGCCTTGCAGCGAATGGGTGACGTTGGCGAATTCCGCCGTGCGCGCGCTGGCCTGCGCCTGCGTCGTGCCGGGCGGGAACTTGATCGTCATCTGCTTCAGGCTGAGCCGCGCGTCACGCGGATCGGCGGTGAGCACCTGACGCTTGTCGACCAGGAACAGGATCGAGAAGCCGCCGGGCACGGCGATCGGGCCGGCGACCTGCCCGACTTTCATCTGGGCCGCTGCCTCCGCCAGCACGTCGGGAAGCTGCGAGCCGCGCACCCAGCCGAGATCGCCGTTGACGCCGCGCGTCGAGGCTTCGGAGAAATTATGCGCGAAATAGCCGAACGGCGCCTGCCCCTTGTGGATCTCGTCGATGAGTTGGCGGGCCTGGGCATAGACCTGCTCGGTGCGATCGGGCGTGGCGGAGAGGTAGATTTCGTTGAGGTGGAATTCCTCGGTGCCCTTCGCGGCCTCCAGCCGGGCGAGGATCGCCTTCACCTCCTCGTCGCCGACATTGACGAACGGCTCCACGCGGCGGCGGAGATAGCGGCTCCAGGCCATTTCCGCCTCGATCTGGCGGCGGATCGAGCGGTCTGACGAGCCGTGCTCGCGCAGGAAGGCGGAGAATTCCTTCGGCGTCTTGCCGAAATTCTTCGCGACATTGGCGTAATTCTGGTCGATTTCCTCCGGCGTGACCTTCACGTCGGCGGTCTTGGCCTGCTGGATCTCCAGCACTTCGTCGATCAACTGGCGCAGCACCTGAAGGCGCAGGCGATCATATTCCTCGCCCTTCAGGTTGATGTTATTCGCCGACATGATGAGCGCGGTGCGCTGGTCGACGTCGGTGCCGGTGATGACGGTGTCGTTGACGATCGCGGTGGCCTTGCGGATGTTCGGATCGAGCTTGCCGAAAATCTGCAGGTTGGCCGGAATGTCCAGCCCGGTATTGTCGGGCACCGACTGATCCTGCACCGTCTGCTGCTGGCCCACCGCAGCGGTCGCCGCCGCCACCGCCAGCATCGCCCCGATCAGGCGGCCATATCGCACCGCTCCGTTCCGTCGCATCATCACTCTGATAGGATTCCTATTTTCCGCAGCGTCGCGGGTCTGCTCCAGGCTTGCTGAACTTGGGCTTAGCGCCCGAGGTTCTTGAACGCCAGCGTCAAGAGAAAGCTGTTGCCCGCGCGCGCGTCGCCGGTCGATTGATAGTCGCGCCGCCACGTCGCGCCGAGCGTCAGGCAATCGTCCTCATAGGTGATGCCTAGCCGGTGGCGGACGGGATTGAAGCCATCGCTGTTCGTGGTGGTCGGCAGGACGGTGCTGTTGGCCGCGCTGTTGGTGAGGTCGATCACCGTGGAGCCATAGGCCGACCAGAAGCGCGAGAACTTCACCCGGCCGCCGACGCGCAACTCCTCCTGGTCCTGCAGATCCTCGATCGAGGTGATGTTGCGATTGAGCCGTAGATAGCCGAGCATGATGTAGTTCGAGCGCGAGCCGATCGTCGCGTCCAGCTCGTTGCGGCGCACCGCGAAATCGTCCTTGTCGACGCGATAGCGGTGGATGATCGACACGAAATCGCGGAAGCGAAGCTCGGTGCGGCCGACGATGTCGGAGAAACGGTCGCTCAGCCCCGTGCCCGGCGGCAGGATCGAGGGCCGGTCGGTCAGGCGGTAGCTCTGGCCGATCACGGTGGAGAGCGTGAAGCCCGGCAGCGTCAGCGCCCATTCCGCGCCATAGGTCGCGCGGCTCGAATCCTCCCAGCGGTCGTAGCCCGAGAAGCGGTTGAGCGCGAAGAGGTTGGAATCCTCGAGGTCCACCGCGCGCGCGTCCTCATTGGGCACGTCAAGATTGTCGATCTTCGGCGAGGCGACGATCTGGAAGCGCGGCGTGAAGCGCTGCGTGCCACCGAACAGCGAGCCGACGAAGGGCCAGCGCACGTCGATTGCCAGCGCGGCGATGCCCCGCGCGCGGAAACCGTCCAGCCCGCGATAGCTCGCAACCGTCGTCGCGGCGATGTCGCTGGTGTTGTATGCATCCAGCCGGCCATAGGCGGTGAAGGTCACTTCCTGCCCCAGCGTGGTGATGCGGCGCAGGTCCCAGCGCAGCTCGGTGAAGGCGCGCTGCGTGTCCTGCCCGGCGGACCGCGCGATCGCCAGCGTGTTGAGATGGACCTGCACGACGCCGCCAAGCAGCCCTTCGGTGAAGCGGCGGCGGTAATCGATCTCGGGCAGCGCGACTGGCTGCAGCCCCTGCACGTCGCCGACGCGCATCGTCTGCACCGCCCAGCCGGCGAGCGAGAAATAGCTGTCTCGGTCCACCCGCTCCAGCGACAGCGTGGTGCGCAGCCGGTCGTCGTTCGAAATGTCGTAGCGGCGGAGGAAGGTGCGGTCGGTGACAAGCCGCAGCGAGCCGGAAAGGCTCCAGTTCTGGTCGAACTGGAATTTGCCCGCGCCGTCGAGATAGCCGCGCAGCGCCATCGTGGTCGGCGCATCCGGGCCGGCGGAGATGTCGTCGCTACGCCGGCTGGCGGTGATATAGCCGGTCACGCTGAACGCCCCGTTGCTTTCCAGCGCCTGATAATTGGCCTGCAGCATCGGCAGCACGGCGCTGAACACATGCGGCGTGATCGTGACGGATCGGTTGCGGGCCAGGTCGAAATAATAGGGCGTCACCAGTTCCAGCCCGTTCACCCCGTTCAGACGGAAGGACGGGCTGAGCAGGCCGCTGGTGTTCGCATCGCCGACCGGATGCGAGAAGCGCGGCAGCGGCACGCTGGCGATGCCGAAGACATGGATTTGCGCGCCGGTGTAATAGACGCGCTCGCGATCGGGGCGGTAAAGCACCTTGATCGCGGTGATCTTCCAGCTCGGCTCCTTCGGGCAGCCATCCGAATCCGTCACCGGGCAGGCGGTATAGGCGGCGTGCTTGAGTGAGATCGAGCCGTCGTCATGCCGCGTGCCTTCCGTCGCAGCGAGGCGGCCGCCCTGATCCAGCACGACCAGCATGTTGTGCACCACGCCGTCGCGCAGCGAATCGGTCAGGTCGATCGAATCGCCGTAGGCGACGTCGCCCTCCGGGTTGGTGATCGCGACATTGCCGTTCGCCATGACCTGCCCGGTCTTGCGGTTCCACACCACGCGCTCGGCGCGCAGCCGCTGCCCCTGGCGGAACATGCGCACGTCGCCGGTGGCGGTGACGATATCGGCATTGTAATCATATTCGAGCGCATTGGCGCTGAACTGCACCTGGTCGTCGGCGCCGGGCGGGGTGGCTTGCGAGGACGGCGGGGGCGGCCCGACCGCCCGGTCCTGCAAGTCCTGCGCATCGGCGACGCCGGCCATCAGGGCGACAGGTAGAGCGCAACAGGCCAGAAGGTCGAAACGCAACGCGCGCAATTCCCGCAACTTTCGTCCGCTGGCCGGGATGGCGGCGGACTTGCGCCCTATCGCATCGCAGCGCGCGGGCTGCAACGCCTTGCCAGCCGGAGCGGGAAAGCCCAGGGATCGGACGCAGGTATAGAGGAACATGCAATGAAGATCGTTTTCGCCCAGTCGCGCCCCGCCGATGCCGATGTCGTCGCCTATGCGGTGAAGAAGGACGATCTGCCTGCGCTCGCGCTGCCGGGCGTAGACGCGGCTGGCCGCGCGGTACTGGCCGCCGCCGCCACCGGGCAGCGTTTCGAGGGCGAGCCGGGGAGCGTCGCGGAGGCCTTCGTGGGCGAAGGGCAGGGAGTGACGCGCGTGCTGCTGCTAGGCGTGGGCGGAGGGGACGACGCCTCTTATGAGCGAGCGGGCGGGGCGCTGACGGCGAAGCTCATCACCTCGGGCGCGACGGGCGTGACTGTCGACCTTTCCGGCACCGGCGCGAATGCGGTGAGCGCGGCGCGACTGGCGGCCGGCGCGGCGCAGCGCGGCTGGCGCTTCGACGAATATCGCACCCGCCTGCCCGAAAAGTCGAAGGCGACGCTTGCGACGGTGACGATCGCCGGCGCGCCCGCCGGAAGCGAGGAGGCGTGGCGCGAACGCGACGCTGTGACGCAGGGGCTGGCGCTGACCCGCACCCTCGTCACGCTGCCGGCCAACATCCTCTATCCCGAGAGCTTTGTCGAGCGCGTGATCGCGGATACCGACGGCCTCGGGCTGGAGATCGAAGTGCTCGACGAGCCGGCGATGAGCAGGCTCGGCATGGGCGCCTTGCTTGGCGTGGCGCAAGGCTCGCGCCGCGCGCCGCGGCTGCTCGCGATCCGCTGGAACGGCGCCGGCGCGGGTGACCCGGCGGTGGCGCTGGTCGGCAAGGGCGTGACCTTCGACACCGGCGGTATCTCGATCAAGCCCGCCGCCGGGATGGAGGACATGAAGTGGGACATGGGCGGCGCGGGCGCGGTTGCCGGCGCGATGAAGACGCTGGCGCTGCGCAAGGCGAAGGCGAACGTCATCGGCATCTGCGGCCTCGTGGAGAATATGCCCGACGGCAATGCCCAGCGGCCGGGTGATGTGGTCACCTCCATGTCCGGCCAGACGATCGAGGTCATCAACACCGACGCCGAAGGGCGGCTGGTGCTGTGCGACTGCATCACCTGGGCGCAGAAGACGCACAACGTGAAGACGATCGTCGATCTCGCGACGCTGACCGGCGCGATGATCATCAGCCTCGGCGCCGAATATGGCGGCCTGTTCTCGAATGATGACGGCCTTGCCGACAAATTGCTCGCGGCGGGCAAGGCGAGCGGCGACCAGTTGTGGCGCTTCCCGCTCGGCGACGCCTACAATAAGCTGATCGACAGCCAGATCGCCGACATGAAGAATGTCGGCCCGCGCGGCGGCGGCTCGATCACCGCCGCGCAATTCCTCCAGCGTTTCGTGGAGGATGGCGTGAAATGGGCGCACCTCGACATTGCCGGGATGGTCTGGGCCGACAAGGACGGTGCGACCTGGGCGAAGGGCGCGACCGGCTATGGCGTGCGGCTGCTCGATCGTTTCATCGCGGATAATTTCGAGGGCTGATGTCGGGAAAGCCATGCAGGTCGATTTCTATCACCTGACCATCACACCGCTCGACCGGGCGCTGCCGCAGATCGCCGAGAAGGTGGTGGCGTCCGGCAATCGGCTGCTGATCGTCGCGGATGGCGAGGCGCAGCGCGCCGCGCTCGACCGGCTGCTGTGGGGCTATTCCCCCGACAGCTTCTTGCCCCACGCGCAGGCCGGGGCGGGCGACGATGCGGTGCAGCCGGTGCTGATCGCAGGCGAGATAGCGGCGGCGAATGGCGCGCGGCACGTTGCGCTGGTCGATGGCATATGGCGTGACGCGGCGCTGGATTTCGAGCGCGCCTTCCACTTCTTCGACGAGGATTCGATCGAGGCGGCGCGCGCGGCGTGGCGCGGGTTGCAGGCGCGCGAGGGCGTCGAGCGGCGCTACTGGAAGCAGAATGATGCTGGCCGCTGGGAGCAGGTCGCTTAGCCCCGTTGCGCTTTGGCCGTACCCGCACTAGAGCGCCGCGCAGCTTTTCCACCCATAACATGCCCAAGGAGCCCGTGACCGTCATGGCCGCGAACCGTACCTTTTCGATCATCAAGCCCGACGCCACCCGCCGCAACCTGACCGGCGCCGTCACCAAGATGCTGGAGGAAGCCGGCCTGCGGGTCGTCGCCTCCAAGCGCATCCGGATGACCAGGGAGCAGGCCGAGGGCTTCTACGCTGTTCATAAGGAACGCCCGTTTTTCAACGACCTCGTCTCCTTCATGATATCCGGCCCGGTGGTGGTGCAGGTGCTGGAGGGCGACAATGCCGTCCAGCGCAACCGCGACATCATGGGCGCGACCAACCCGGAGAATGCCGCGCCCGGCACGATCCGCAAGGAACTGGCCGAGTCGATCGAGGCCAATTCGGTCCACGGCTCGGACAGCGACGAAAATGCAGCGATCGAGATCGCCTATTTCTTCCGCCCCGAAGAAATCGTCGGCTGACATGGAATGGCGGCTGCGTCGTGCCGAACCGGCTGACGCGGCCGCCTGCGCCCTCGTCGCGGGGGCGACTTTCCTCGAGGCGTTCGCCGGCATCCTCGATGGTCCCGATATCGTCGCCCATGTCGGATCGAAATCCGATGCGGCGAGCTTCGCCACGCTGATCGCCGACCCGAACAGTGTCGTAACCCTGGCCGAAGCAAACGTCGGTGCCGCGCCGCTCGGTTATACCGTGCTCACCACGCCCGATCTTCCCGTGCCCGTGGAGGAGGGGGACATCGAGTTGAAGCGCATCTACGCGCTGTTCCCCAGTCATGGCACCGGACTCGGCCCCGCGCTGATGGAGCGCGCCTTCAGCGATGCCCGAGCGCTCGGGCGCAAGCGCATCCTGCTCGGCGTCTATGGCGGCAACCGTCGTGCGCAACGCTTCTATCGCAAGCAGGGCTTCACCGTGGCCGGCGAGCGACGCTTCCTGGTCGGTGCGACCTGGCACGACGACCTGATCTTCGCCCGCGCGCTATAACTGGGATACCGCAGCGCAGCATCTTGCCAGAGGTGCCGGTTTCGCTTAATTGCCTATTTTTCAGGCAGCCTATGCGAACCCTCGCCCCCATCCAGATCGGCCCGGTGCGGATCGACAGCCCCGTGGTGCTCGCGCCGATGACCGGCGTGACGGACCAGCCGTTCCGCACGCTTGTGCGCCGCTACGGCTCGGGCCTCAACGTCACCGAGATGATCGCCAGTCAGGCGGCGCTGCGCGAGACGCGGCAGTCGCTTCAGAAGGCGGCGTGGCACCTCTCTGAGGAGCCGGTGTCGATGCAGCTTGTCGGCTGCACCCCCTATGAGATGGGGGAGGCGGCGAAGCTGGCGGAGGACAAGGGCGCCGCGATCATCGACATCAACATGGGCTGTCCGGTCCGCAAGGTGACGAACGGCGATGCCGGTTCGGCGCTGATGCGCGACCTGAAGCTGGCCGGCGGGATCGTCGAGGCGGTGGTCAAGGCAGTGAAGGCGCCCGTCACGCTCAAGATGCGGATGGGCTGGTGCCACGACAGCCTCAACGCGCCGGAACTGGCGCGGATCGCGGAGGATCTCGGCTGCCGGATGATCACCGTCCACGGCCGTACCCGCAATCAGATGTACAAAGGCTCGGCGGATTGGGGTTTCGTGCGCCGCGTGAAGAATGCCGTGACCGTGCCGGTGATCGTCAACGGGGACATCTGCGGCATCGAGGATGCCGAGCGGGCGCTGGAGCTGTCCGGCGCGGACGGCGTGATGATCGGGCGCGGCGCTTATGGCCGGCCATGGTTGCTCGCCCAGGTGATGGAATGGTTCGCCACCGGCCGCCGCGTGCCCGATCCGTCGATCGAGGAACAATATCTAGCGATCACTGAGCATTATGATGCGATGCTCGCACATTACGGCACGATGACCGGCGTCAACATGGCGCGCAAGCATATCGGCTGGTACACCAAGGGCCTGCCCGGCTCGGCGGAATTCCGTAACAAGGTGAACCAGGAACCGGATGCGAAGCGCGTGCAGGCGATGCTCGCGGAATTCTACGCGCCGTGGCGGAGCCGCGCGGCCGCGTGACGATCGCCGCCGCGCCCGAGCCGGCCGAGGTGTTGGCGGCGCTTCCGGTCGCGGTGCTGCTGATCGATCCCGACGAGCGTATCGTCCGCGCCAATGCGGAATGCGAGTTGCTGCTCAACCGCTCGGAACGCTCGATGATCGGGCGGCCGCTGCGCGCGGTGCTGGCGTTGCCGGAGGAAGTGGACGGGCAGCATGGAAGGGGCTTCGCCGCCTTCGATACCGAGATCGAGACGCGCGCCAACGGGCGCATCCGCGTCGATCTCGCACGGGTTGAGCTGGCGGACCACCCTGGATGGCGCGCGATCACGCTGCACAATGCCGCGACCACGCGCCGGCTGGGCCATTCGGCGGACCGCGCGGCGGCGGCGCGCTCGGCGGTCGGCGCGGCGGCGATGCTGGCGCATGAGATCAAGAACCCGCTGTCCAGCATCCGCGGCGCGGCGCAACTCATCGCGGACGGCGCGCCCGCCGAGGAGCTTACCCGGCTGGTGATCGATGAGGTGGACCGCATCGCCGCGCTGATCGACCGGATGGAGGATTTCACCGACACCCGGCCGCTCGCGGTGGAGCCGCTCAACATTTATCCCCTGCTCGCCCATGCGCGCGGCGTCGCGCTCACCGGCTTCGCGCGCGGCATGACGATCGAGGAGCGGTTCGATCCCTCGCTTCCCCCGGCGCTGGCGAACCGCGACGCCTTGCTCCAGGTGTTGCTCAATCTGCTCAAGAACGCGGCCGAGATATTGGGGCCGCGCGGCGAGCGGCGCATCGTCCTCGCCACCGCCTATCGACACGGCATGGCCGTCAGCCCCGCGCCGGGACGGCCGCGCCTGCCGCTGCCGATCGAGATCTGCGTGATGGATTCCGGTCCCGGCGCGCCGGAGGACATAGCCGAGCATCTGTTCGACCCGTTCGTTTCCAGTCGGCCAGAGGGGAAGGGGCTGGGCCTCGCGCTGGTCGACAAGCTGGTCCGCGACATGGGCGGGATCATCCAATATTCGCGCGAGGGCACGCCGCATATGACCGTATTCCGTATCCTGCTGCCGAGAGCGACGGCGTGACGCCGGGCGAGGTGCTGCTGGTCGATGACGACAATGCGGTGCGCACCGTGGTGGCGCAGGCGTTGCGCCGCGCGGGGCACCGCGTCCGCACCGCCGCCAACCTCGCGGAGCTTGACCGCGAGTTGAGGCTCGGTACGCCGGACCTGCTCATCACCGATGTCGTGCTGCCCGACGGCGACGGGATCGAGCGGGCGATGCGGCTGGTCGCGGAGCGGCCGGACATGCCGGTGATCGTGCTGTCCGCGCGCAACACGCTCGCCACTGCCGTCCGCGCCAACGAGGCCGGCGCCTATGACTATCTCCCCAAGCCGTTCGACCTCGACACGCTGGGGCGCACCGTCGCCCGCGCGCTCGCCCGGCGCGGGCCGGTGGAACCGCGCCCGGATGTGGACGACGATCACGCGCTGCCGCTGATCGGCCGCTCGCCCGCGATGCAGGAAGTCTATCGCGTGATCGCCCGGCTGGTGTCGAACGGCCTGACCGTGCTCGTCTCCGGCGAATCGGGCACCGGCAAGGAGCTGGTGGCGCGCGCGATCCATGATCTCGGGCCGCGCCGCCATGGGCCGTTCGTCGCTATCAACATGGCCGCGATCCCGCGCGAGCTGATCGAGGCGGAGCTGTTCGGGCACGAGCGCGGCGCGTTCACCGGTGCGGCGCAGCGCAACGCCGGCCGCTTCGAGCAGGCGGCGGGCGGCACCCTGTTCCTCGACGAGATCGGGGACATGCCGATCGAGGCGCAGACGCGGTTGCTGCGCGTCTTGCAGCAGGGCGAGTTCACCACGGTCGGCGGCTCGCGCACGATCCGCGCCGACGTCCGCATCGTCGCCGCGACCAACCGCGACCTCAGGCAGGCGGTCGCGCGCGGCGCGTTTCGGGAGGACCTTTATTATCGGCTCAATGTCGTGCCGGTGGTGCTGCCGGCGTTGCGCGAGCGGCGGCAGGACGTGGGCGCGCTCGCCCGGCATTTCCTTGATCGCGCGGCCGAATCCGGGCTGCCGCGCAAGATGCTCGACGACGATGCGGTCGACGTGCTGGAGGCGCACGACTGGCCCGGCAACGTCCGTGAGCTGGAGAATCTCATGCGCCGGCTGGCGGCGCTGTCTCGCGACGACCAGATAAGCGCGGGCGAAATCCGCGAGATGCTGGGCGAGCCGGCTGCCACGCCGGCTCAGGTCGTGGCGATCGACGATGCGGTGCGCGCCTATATCGACCGGCTGGCCCGCACCGAGCCGAAAGTGCTGGAGGACGGGACGCTCTACGACCGGCTGATCGCCGAGGTGGAGCGGCCGCTGATCGAGGCGATGTTGGCGCGGTTCGGCGGCAACCAGCTTCGCGCGGCGCGGGCGATGGGGCTGAACCGCAACACCTTGCGCAAGCGGCTCGACATGCTGGGCATTGATCCCGCGCCACGCTCGCCTGATCTTTGATGTAGCCTCAGCGATCGTTTTATGTGTTCTCGCTGCAACACCTTTGTTGTAGCAGGGTGACGATGACTGCCGGCCTGGCACCTGTTGGAAGCGAATCCGCGCCGAAAAGGCGCTTCGCCGTCACGCCCCTGCTCGAATTTGCCGTGCTTGGGCTGTCGATCGCGATGGGCGTCGCGAGCTATTTCGTCATCGAGCATGCCGGAAAGCCACAGGGGCTGATCGCGCCGCCGCTGGTCGCGCTGCTGCTGATCGCCAATCTCGTGCCTGGAATCGCGCTGCTGATGCTGCTCGGCCGGCGTATCGCCAACCGTCGCGCGCGGCGATCGCCGATCGGCGGGGAGGGGCGGTTGCACGTCCGGCTGGTGGCGATCTTCTCGATCGTCGCGGCGGTGCCGATGCTGCTCGTCACGATCGCGGCGTCGCTATTGTTCCAATATGGCGTGCAATTCTGGTATTCGGATCGCGCGCGCGGCGTGTTCGAGAATGCGACCACGCTGACCCGCGCCTCGTACAACCAGTTCCTCCAGCGTTGGGAGGAAGCCACAGTGACGATGGCGCAGGACATTTCCGACGAGCTTCGCCAGCGCCCGCTCGACGATCCCCGCTTCCGCCCCTTCCTGTTCCAGCAGACCTATTATCGCAGCCTTTCGGAAGCCCTGCTGTTCGCCGTCGCCCCCAATGGCGAGTTGCAGACGCTGGCGTTCGTTAACCCCTATGACCTCAATCTCGCGCGACAGGTGTCGGCGGATGCGGTGAAGGAGCTTCGGCGCGGGCAGCGCAGCGTCGTAACCGTGACTGGCGACCGCATCCAGACGGTCACCCGCGTTCCCGGCTCCGACATGTTCCTCTATGCCGCGCGCGTCACCGACCCCAAGCAGATGACGACGCAGACCAAGCGCGCGGAGGCGGCGCTGGCCAACTATCACGCTTTGCTGGCCAAGGCGCGGACGTTGCAGATCCGCTTCAACGTCGCGCTGCTGGTGCTGTCGCTGCTGATCGTGGGGGTCGCGGTGTGGATCGCGCTGGCGGTGGCGGACCGGCTGGTGCGACCGGTGGGGCAACTTGTCGATGCGGCGCGGCGCGTGGAAGGCGGCGATCTTTCGGCGCGCGTGCCCGACACCACCGCGCGCGATGAGGTCGGCACGCTCGCCACCGCCTTCAACCGCATGACCGAGCGGCTGGAGGCACAGAACAAAGCGCTCGTCACCGCCAACGCCCAGCTCGACAGCCGCCGCGCGCTGATCGAGGCGGTGATGTCCGGCGTGTCGGCGGGCGTGATCTCGATCGCCGGCGACCGCACCGTGCGGTTGATGAACAGCTCGGCGCAGACCTTGCTCGGAACTTCCGAGGCGCCCGCCGGGAAGCCGCTGGCGACGATCGCGCCGGAGCTGAACGCGCTGCTTGACGGCAATGCGCGCGAGGCGATCGTGCAGGTCGCGGTCAATGGCGAACCGCGCACGCTCGCGGTGCGCATCGCGCGCGACGGGACCGGCCCGATCCTCACTTTCGACGACATCACCCAGCAATTGCTCGACCAGCGCCGTGCCGCCTGGGCGGATGTCGCGCGGCGCATCGCGCATGAGATCAAGAACCCGCTTACCCCGATCCAGCTCGCGGCGGAACGGCTCCAGCGCCGCTACGGCGGCAAGGTGGAGGAAGGGGACACTACATTCGCCCGGCTGACGGACACGATCGTCCGGCAGGTGGGGGATCTCCGGCGGATGGTCGATGAGTTCTCCTCCTTCGCGCGCATGCCCAAGCCGGTGTTCCGCGCGGAATCGCTGGTCGATATCGCGCGACAGACGATGTTCCTCCACGAAGTCGCGCACAGCGGCGTGCGGTTCGAGCTGGTGCATGACGAGCCTGGCCCGATGCTGGTCTGCGACCGGCGGCAGATCGGGCAGGCGCTCACCAATATCGTCAAGAACGCGGTGGAAGCGATCGAGGCCAAGGGCACGGAGGGCGGTGAGGTCTGCATGACGCTTTCCGAGGCGCCGGGACGGGTGACGATCACAATGGCGGACAGCGGCGTCGGCCTGCCCGTGGAGCGTGACCGCATCGTCGAGCCATATATGACCACGCGCGCGCGGGGCACTGGACTCGGCCTCGCGATCGTCAAGAAGATTGTCGAGGAACATTTTGGAACGATTACGTTTTCCGACCATCAGGGCGGGGGCGCCGTGGTGACCATGACATTCGATACCACCATGCTCTCCGGCGTCGATGCCGGGGAAGATCTTGTCACTGACGGCGATGTGGGGGGCATCGCCGCGCTTACCCCTAACCGGACAATCTGACATGGCCCTCGATATCCTCGTCGTCGATGACGAACTCGACATCCGCGAACTGGTCGCCGGCGTGCTGGAGGACGAGGGCTATGAAACCCGCGTCGCCGCCGACAGCGACGCCGCCTTGGAGGCGATCGCCACACGCCGCCCGAGCCTCGTGCTGCTCGACGTATGGCTGCAAGGGTCGCGGCTGGATGGGCTGCAATTGCTCGACGAGATAAAGCGCCGTGATGCCTCGATCCCGGTGCTGATGATTTCCGGCCACGGCAATCTCGATACAGCGGTGGCGGCGATCAGGGCGGGCGCGGTGGATTTCATCGAAAAGCCGTTCCAGGCCGAACGCCTGCTGCTGATGGTCGAGCGCGCGACCGAGACGGAGCGACTGCGTCGCGAGGTGGCGTCGCTGCGCGCCTCGGCCGGGCATGACACCGATCTCACCGGCAATTCGAGCGCGATCAACGCGGTGCGCGCGACGCTCAAGCGGGTTGCCGGCACCGGCAGCCGCATCCTGATCACCGGTCCGGCGGGCGTTGGCAAGGAGATCGCCGCGCGCCTGCTTCACGGCTGGAGTCCGCGTGCCGGCTCGCCATTCGTGATCGTCAGCGCGGCGCGCATGACACCCGAACGCGTCGAGGAGGAATTGTTCGGCGTGGAGGAGGGGGGCGATCTCGTCCGCACCGGTCTGCTCGAGCAGGCGCATGGTGGCACCCTGTTCCTCGACGAGATCGCGGACATGCCGATCGCGACGCAGGCGCGCATCCTACGCGTGCTTACCGACCAGAGCTTCACGCGGGTGGGGGGCACGCGGCAGGTTAAGGTCGATGTCCGCGTCGTATCCGCCACCGCGCGCGACCTAACGGCCGAAATCGCCGAGGGCAGGTTCCGCGAGGATCTCTACTATCGGCTCAACGTCGTGCCGGTGACGCTGCCCCCACTGGCTGAGCGGCGCGAGGATATCCCCGTGTTGATCGAGCATTTCGTCGCCCATTACGCCGCTGAGCGTCGTGTGCCGACGCCCGAGGTCGCAGTCGATGCGATGGTCGCATTGCAAAGCTACGACTGGCCCGGCAACGTCCGCCAACTGCGCAACGTGGTCGAGCGCACCATCATCCTCGCGCCGGGCGACCGGATCGGACGGATCGACCTCGATCTTCTGCCCGCCGAGGTGCTGGGCGAGAATGAGGGCGCGGCGAGCACTGCCGCGATCATGGGCGCGCCGCTGCGCGAGGCGCGCGAGACGTTCGAGCGCGAATATCTGCGCGTCCAAATTCGGCGCTTTTCGGGCAATATCTCCCGCACCGCGACCTTCATCGGAATGGAGCGATCCGCGCTGCACCGAAAGTTGAAGCTGCTCGGCATCACCGAAACGCGCGAAGAATAAGCGAGGGCATGTCGATCTCCGTTGCCGCCGCTCGCGTGCGCCCCTAGATTAGCGCCGCCGCCGGGCCGGCGGCAACCCGACGCCGGGCACCGGCGCATCGCGGGGCAAACCCCGCCAAGAATCGAAGGATCGAGCCAATGGCCGAAAAGCAAACCTCTCTTCAGGATCTCTTCCTCAACGCGCTTCGCCGTTCAAAGACTCCTGTCACGATGTTCCTCGTCAAGGGTGTGAAGCTCCAGGGCATCGTCACCTGGTTTGACAATTTCTCGGTGTTGCTGCGCCGCGACGGACAATCCCAACTGATCTACAAGCACGCCATTTCCACCATCATGCCGGGCGGTCACCTCGACGTCGAGACGATCGTCGAGCAGATGGGCGAGAACGGGAAGAAGCAGCCGCTGTTGCAGGAAGTGTTCCTCAACGCGGTGCGCAAGACGCACGATCCGGTCACCATGTTCCTGGTCAACGGCGTGATGCTTCAGGGCAATATCGCCGCGTTCGACCTGTTCTGCATGCTGTTGCAGCGCGATGGTGCGTCGCAGCTCGTTTACAAACATGCCGTTTCGACGATCCAGCCGTCGCGCGCGCTCAATCTGGCCGAAGAAGCGGCGGGTTCGGACGAGGATTGAGCACCGGTTTCGAACGCGATCGCGATGAGTTCGCGCGTGGCGCGCGGGCGATCGTCGTCTATCCCGATCTCGGCGGTTCCTCCCGCGACGCCGACGCACGGCTCGCGGAAACCGCCGGGCTGGCCGAGGCGATCGGCATCGAAGTCGTCGGCCGCGAGGCGGTGCGCGTCCGCGCGCCGCGCGCCGCGACGCTGATCGGCGCGGGGCAGGTAGAGGCGATTGCCACGCTGGCGCGGATGGAAGATGCCGGGCTGGTGGTATTCGACGCCAGCCTCACGCCGATCCAGCAGCGTAACCTCGAAACCCGGCTCGAAGCCAAGGTGATCGATCGCACCGGCCTGATCCTGGAGATTTTTGGCGAACGCGCGGCGACCGCCGAAGGCCGGCTGCAGGTGGAACTGGCCCATCTCGACTATCAGGCTGGGCGGCTGGTGCGGAGTTGGACCCATCTCGAGCGCCAGCGCGGCGGCTTCGGCTTCCTCGGCGGGCCGGGCGAAACGCAGATTGAGGCCGACCGCCGCCTGATCCGCGACCGGATGGCGCGGCTGAGGCGCGAGCTGGAGCAGGTGACGCGCACGCGCGGCCTGCATCGCGGCCGCCGGCAGCGCGCGCCGTGGCCGGTGATTGCGCTGGTCGGTTATACCAATGCCGGTAAGTCGACGCTTTTCAATCGCCTGACGGGAAGTGACGTCATGGCGAAGGACTTGCTGTTCGCGACGCTCGATCCGACGTTGCGACAGATATCGCTGCCGGGGATCGACAAGGCGATCCTGTCCGACACGGTGGGATTCGTCTCCGAACTGCCGACCCAGCTCGTCGCCGCGTTCAAGGCCACGCTGGAGGAAGTGGTTTCAGCCGACCTCCTCATCCATGTCCGCGACGTGGCGCATCCTGACAGCGAGGCGCAGCGCGCCGACGTCGAGGCGGTACTTGCCGAGATCGGCGTTGCCGAGACGACGCCGCGCATCGAGGCATGGAACAAGCTCGATCTGCTGGAGCCGGATGCGCGCGCGGAGGTGCTGGCTGAAGCCGCTCGGCGCGACGACGTGGTGGCGATTTCGGCGCTGACCGGGGAAGGGGTGGCGACGCTGCTTTCCACCGTTGCCGATCTTCTTACCGCCGGCCACCAACGCTACACGATCACGCTCGACGCGGCCGACGGTGCGGGGGCGGCGTGGCTCCACCAGCATGGCGAGGTACTGGACCAGGAGGTCGAAGGCGATCGCGCTGCTTATGAGGTGCGGATGGCACCGCGCGATTACGAAAGGTTCATGACGCGGCGCGGCGTGTGATCAGCGTTCGGCTGCCTTGGCGCGCTGCCAGAGTTGCTCCTTTTCATCGAGCGTCAGTCCGGGAAACGCCGCACCGGCACTATCCTCCATCGCGCGGAAACGACGCTCGAACTTGGCGTTGGCGGCTCGCAGCGCCGCTTCCGGGTCGACTCCACGATGGCGCGCCCAATTGACGGCAGCGAACAAAAGGTCTCCGATTTCCTCCGCAACCTTTTGTTCAGGCGCGTTTTCTATTTCTTCAAGCTCCTCGTCGATCTTGGCGCGAGGACCGCTCTCGTCGGGCCAGTCGAAGCCGACACGAGCGGCGCGCTTCTGCAACTTTTCCGCGCGCAGCAACGCCGGCAAGCCGAGTGCGACACCCGACAGCGCGCTACGATCCGTGTCGTCCTTGCCGGCGCGCTCCTCGGCCTTGATCTGCTCCCAAAGATGATGACCGCCTTCAACGCGGTCGCCGAAGATATGGGGGTGGCGCCGCTCCATCTTGTCGGAGATCGCCGTGGCAACCGCATCGAAATCGAACTGGCCGGCTTCCTCGGCCATCCGGGCGTGGAAGATCACCTGGAACAGCAGGTCGCCAAGCTCGTCTTTCAGATCAGCCATGTCGCCGCGCGCGATTGCGTCGGCGACTTCGTGCGCTTCCTCGATCGTGTAAGGCGCGATCGTCGCGAAGGTTTGCGCGGTATCCCATTCGCAACCAACGACAGGATCGCGCAAGCGAACCATGATCGCTCGCAACCGCTCGATAGGGGGCTTGCTCAGACTATTCATATTTTGAGCTGATAATATACATTATGTAAATTACACTCTCGGTTTCGGCTCCAGCACCAACGTACTCCCTTCCACCCGCCATGAAGCGAGTTGCGAGAGGAAATTCATGCCGAGCACGTCCATGTCCCCAAATTCCGGCGCGATCACCACCGGGATATCGCGCGCGACGATGCCGCCCAGTTCGAGCTTCGCGATACGCCCGCGCTGAGCCGGCACCGGTCCGTTGGCTGTTTCGATCATGGTCGCGAACGGGCCTTCGTCCAGTTCGACGTTCGCAGCCTTCGCCGTGGCTGTCGACAAGGCGATGGACGTGGCGCCGCTGTCGATCAGCATCCGGCGTTCGACACCGTTGATCCGCGCGCTGGCCCAGAAATGACCGTCCGGCCCCATGTTGACCCGCACGGCCGATCCGACGACGCGCTGGTCGCGGCCGAACAGAGCGTTCTGCGTGTCTTCCCATATCGGGCGCAGCCGATCGCGTTGTCCGACGATCACCAATGCGATCGCGAAGATCGCGATCCACGCCAATGCCATCTTCACGGTCCTGCCTATTGGCACCCGGCGGCTGAGCAGCGCCGACAGCGGCAGCACCAACATCAAGGCATAGAGCGCGATCTCCGCGCCGTTGCTCATGCGATGATCTCCATGCCGTCATATCCCGGCTCGATTCCGGGCGGCAGTTCAGCGCACAGCGCCTGATAGTCCATTGACGAATCCATGTGGATCAGCGCGGTTCGGCGCGGCGACAGTTCGGCAACCCACTCGACGACTTGCGCGAGATGCGGGTGCGACGGATGCGGACGGCGGCGGAGCGCATCCACGATCCATGCATCCAGCCCGGAATAAAGCGTTCGCATCGTATCGGTCATGCCGCTGAGATCAGTGGCATAACCGATATTTTTGCCATCCGCCGAGAAGCGCAGGCCGGCGGTGGTGATCGACGCATGCGGCTGATCCGCGACCTCAACCGCGATCGATCCGATCATCAGCCTGTCCGGCAACGGCAAGAGTGTGACCGTCGGCGGATAGCCGTCATGCCCCTGAAAGACATAGCCGAACCTCGCCTTCAGCGCCGCGCCCGTCGTTGGCCGGGCATAGGCCACGACCGGCCGCCCAAGCGTATGGAAGATCTGTCGCAGGTCGTCGATGCCGAAGACATGGTCGGCATGTTCATGCGTCCAGATCACCGCATCGACCGTTCCCACATCCGCCGTGAGCAATTGCTCGCGCATGTCCGGGCTGGTGTCGACGAGGATGCGGGTGCCCTCATGCTCTACCAGCAGCGACGCGCGGGTGCGGCGGTTACGCGTCTCTGCCGGATCGCACGCACCCCAATCGTTCCCAATCCGCGGCACGCCGGACGAGGTGCCCGAGCCGAGGATTCGCGCCTTCACGCGGCCGTCTTGTTGAACAAGGCGTGGAAGTTACGTGCGGTAACATCCTGTAATTGATCGACCGTATCGTCACGCAATTGCGCGAGGAACGCGGCGGTATCGGCCACGAACGACGGCTCCCCGGTCTTGCCGCGATGTGGCACCGGGGCGAGGAATGGGGCGTCCGTTTCGATCAGCAGCCGCTCGATCGGCAGCCGCGCGGCGGTTTCCTGCAGCTCGCGCGCGCTCTTGAACGTCACGATGCCGGAGATGGAGATATAGAAACCGAGGTCCAGCACGATGTCCGCGAACGCGCCTGTGCCGGTGAAACAGTGGATGACGCCCTTGAAGGCGCCCTTCCCCATTTCCTCGCGCAAGATCGCGGCGGTGTCGCCCTCCGCGTCTCGGGTGTGGACCACGATCGGCACACCCGCCTCGCGCGCGGCGACGATATGAGCGCGGAAGCTCGTCTGCTGGCGAGCGCGGTCGGAATGATCGTAATAATAATCGAGACCGGTCTCGCCGATCCCGACGATGCGCGGATGCGCGGCACGGGCGACGAGCTTCGCGGTATCGATATGTGGATGCTGATCGGCCTCATGCGGATGGATGCCAACCGTCGCCCATACGTCCGGCTCGCGCTCGGCAGTGGCGAGCACATCATCCCATTCGCTTTCACGTGTCGCGATATTGAGCATTGCGGTGATGCCGCGCGCGCGGGCGCGCTCAAGCACCGCCTGCTGCTCTTCCACCAACCCCTTGTAGTTGAGGTGACAATGGCTGTCGGCCAGCATCAGGTGCTCTCCACCGGCAGTTCCAGACGCGGGAAGACCGGAGACGGCGGCGCGATACGGAAGCCGCTGGCGGCGTGGCGGTCATACCACCCGTCATCGTCAACCGCCGCATGATCGCGCTCCGCCGCGCCGAGTTGGTCGAGCACCTTCCCCGCCGAATCCGGCACGACCGGCAGGATGGTGATAGCCAGGATGCGGATCGCGCGGATCAGCGTGCGCAGGACGGCGTGCATCCGCTCAGGATCGGTCTTGCGGAGCGCCCAGGGCGCCTGCACGTCGATATAGGCGTTGCAGGCGAACACCCCGCGCAGCCACGCCTCGACCCCCTGGCTGAGTATCAGGTCGCCGAACGCGGTCTTGAAGCCAGCGGCGGCGACGATCACTTCCTCGATCAACACACCATCCGCCTCGTCCGCCCGGCCAACGCCGGGAAACTCGCCGTCCAGATTCTTGGCGATGAACGACAGGGTGCGCTGGGCGAGATTGCCGAAGGCATTGGCCAGTTCGGCGTTGACCCGCGTCACGATCGCTTCGGCGGAATAGCTGCCGTCCTGCCCGAAGCTCACCTCGCGCAGCAGGAAATAGCGCAGCGCATCGACGCCGAACGCCGCCGTCAGGTCGATTGGATCGACCACGTTGCCGAGGCTTTTCGACATCTTCTCCCCGCGGTGCAGCAGGAAGCCATGGCCGAACACCGACTTCGGCAGTGCGATGCCGGCGGACATGAGGAAGGCCGGCCAATAGACCGCATGGAAACGGACGATGTCCTTGCCGATCAGGTGCAGATCGGCCGGCCACCAGCGCATGTCGCCATCGGGATAGCCCGCGCCGGTGAGGTAATTGGTCAGCGCATCGACCCACACGTACATCACATGGCCGGGGCTGTCCGGAACGGGCACGCCCCAGTCGAAGCTCGTTCGCGATACCGAAAGATCGGAAAGCCCGCCTTCGACGAAACGCATGATCTCGTTGCGACGCGCCTCCGGCCGGATGAAATCGGGATTGTCGCGATAGATATCCAGCAGCGGCTGCTGGTATTTCGACAGGCGGAAGAACCAGGTCTCCTCCGCCGTCCATTGCACCGGCGTGCCTTGTGGCGAGAGCTTCTCCCCCCCTTCCCCTTCGATCAGTTCCTTCTCGTCATAGAAGGCTTCATCGCGAACCGAATACCAGCCCTCATAGCGATCGAGATACAGGTCGCCCGCATCGCGCATCGCCTGCCAGATCGCCCGGCTGGCGCGGTAGTGATCGGGGTCCGTGGTGCGAATGAAACGATCATAGGAGATGTTCAGAACATCACACATCCCCTTGAACATGGATGACATTTCAGTCGCGAGATCGCGAACGTCGACGCCGCGCTCGCGGGCCGTCTGGACCATCTTCAGGCCATGTTCGTCGGTGCCGGTCTGGAAGCGCACCTCGCGCCCGGTCTGTCGGTTGAAGCGCGCGATGGCGTCGGCGGCGATCGCTTCATAAGCGTGGCCGATGTGCGGCTTGCCGTTGGGATAACTGATCGCGGTGGTGATGTAGAAGGGTTGGCCCATGCCGCTCCCCTACATCCGCGCAAGCCGTGCGACCACCCCCGCCAGCTCGAATACGGTCGCCCCCGCATCGAGCGACAGCCGCCGCGCCGCGCCCGCGATTCCCTGCGCTTCTTCATAGGCATCGAGCGCCACGCGCAACTCCTCGCCGGCGCGCCCCGGCGCGTGGGAAGCGATGAATTCCGGCGCGCGATCGAGGAAGGCCTCGTAACGCGGCTGTGCGGCCTTGGTCGACAGCGCCTTGGCGAGCCGCGCGCGCTCCGCGTTGCTTCGGTCGCCACTGCGAGCGATCGCGGCCAGCGCGTTGTCGATCGCGGCAAGTTCCAGCCCGGCATAACGCAGCGCCCGCCCCGGTGCGCCTGCTCCGGCGCGGATCAGCGTGTCCAGTTCGTCGCCGCGCAGCTCCGGCGCCCGCTCACGCAGCACCTCACGCACGTCGCTTTCGTCGAGCAGCCCGAAACGCAGGGCGCGGCAGCGCGAGCGGATCGTTGGCAGCAGCCGGCCCGGCGCATGGCTGACGAGCAGGAAGACGGTGCCGGGCGGCGGTTCCTCCAGGCTCTTGAGCAGGGCGTTGGCCCCTTCCCGCTCGAGGTCGTCGATCGCGTCGATCACGATCACGCGGCGCGGCCCGAGCGAGGGTGTAGTGGCGAACAACGGCTGGAGCGCACGGACCTGCGCGATCGTGATGCTGCGCGCCAGACGTGTCTCGCCGCGCTCCTCCTTCGCCAGCCGGGCCAGCTCACGATAATCGGGGTGCGAGCCGGCCTCGATCAGCGCGCGCGTCCGTGCGCCGCCTTCGTCACCCGCTGATTGTGCGAGCAGGCGCGCCGCCGCCTCGCGGGCGAACGTCCCCTTCCCCACTCCCTGCGGGCCGGTGAGGAGCCATGCGTGATGAAGCGCGCCGCTCGCCATCGCGGCGTCGAAGGCCGCGCGTGCCGGGGCGTTGCCGCGAAGTGACGTCATGGCAGCAGATCGGCCAGCCCATCGAGCAGCGCGGCCGTCACCGTCTCGGGCGGGCGGGTGGCATCGATGCGGCGGAAACGATCCGGCTCGGCGGCGGCGAAGCGATCGAATGCGGCAGCGACGGCGATATGGAAGTCGTCGCCGCGCATAGCGAAACGGTCCGCCCCCGCGCCATCACGCCCGGCGGCGCGGCGCGCGCCTTCCTCGGGCGGCAGTTCCAGCACGAAGGTGCGATCGGGCAGCAGCCCGCGCGAGCCGAAGGCGTGGAGCGCCAGCACCGCCGCATCGTCGATCCCGCCGGCGACGCCCTGATAGGCGCGGCTCGAATCGAGATAGCGGTCGCAAATCACCCACACGCCCGCGCCGATTGCCGGGCGGATCGTCTTTTCGACATGATCGGCGCGCGCGGCGGCGAACAGCAATGCCTCGGTATGCGGGCTCCAGCGTTGCACATCGCCCTGCATCAGCAGCGCGCGGATCGCCTCCGCGCCCTCGCTGCCGCCAGGTTCGCGCGTCACCAGGGTGCGGATGCCGCGCGCCTCCAGCGCGTCGGCCAGCGCACGCACCTGGGTGGACTTGCCGGCTCCCTCCCCGCCTTCGAGCGAGAGGAAGCGGCCGGTCATCCGAAGAGGCCGGTCAGCCCGGCCCAGGCGCGACCGAAGAAGCCCGCCGCGCCGACATCCTTGTCCGCCACCAGCGGCAGCGTCTGCTCCGGCAGGCCCGGCGAGGTGACGATGAGGTCGGCGACGTGATCGCCGGCCTTGATCGGCGCCTTGATCGGCCCCTGATAGACGACCTTGGCGCTCAGCACCGGCACCGCGCCGGCCGGTAGCGCGACCTTCAGGTCGCGCGGCGCGACGAGGCCGACCTTCGAGGAACTGCCCATCTGCACTTCCGCGTCGGCGACCTTCCGGCCTTCCTTCACCACCGGCTTCGCCTGCCACGCGCGGAAGCCCCAATCCATGAAGCGCACCGATTCGCTGATGCGCTGGTTGAAGCTGGTAAGCCCGGCGAGCACCATCACGAGCCGCCGCCCGTTCTGCTCGGCCGACCCAGTGAAACCATAGCCGGCCTCCTCGGTATGGCCGGTCTTGAGGCCGTCCGCGCCGGCCACGCGGCCGAGCAGCGGATCGCGGTTCGCCTGTGTGATCGCGGAACCCGATCCCATGGTCTTGCCCCAGGTGAAATCGGGTCGGGAATAGAATTGCTTATAGAGCTTCGGGTGGTCGGTGATCGTCGCGGCGGCGAGTTTCGCCAGGTCGCGCGCGGTGACATAGGTGACGCCATTGTCCGGCCAGCCGTTCGACGTACCGAAATGGCTGTTGGTCAGGCCGAGCCGCTTGGCTGCCTCGTTCATCCGCTGGACGAAGGCATCCTCAGTGCCCGAAATCCCCTCCGCCAGCACGACGCAGGCGTCGTTGCCGGAAAGCGTGACGATGCCATAGAGCAGATTGGCGACCGACACCTTCTCGCCCGACGAGAGGAACATGGTCGAGCCGGCAGCCGGGCCGTGCCACTTCTTCCATGTCTCCGGGCGAACCTCGAACTCCTGATCGAGCTTCAACTCGCCGCGCTTGACGAGGTCGAAAGCGACATAGACCGTCATCATCTTCGCCAGCGACGCCGGCGGCATCCGTCGGTCAGCATCCTTTTCATACAACACCGCGCCAGAGGACAGATCCTCCATGAACGCCACCGGCGCCGGCGTCTCGAACTGCGGCGCGGAGGCGACCGAAGGATAGGCGATCGACAGCGCGATGGCGGGAGCGGCGAGGATGTATGGAATCTTTGGCATGACCGATACTCAGGGCTGAACGACAATCGAAGCATCGCCATAGCCGCGCCGGGCGGCGTCGTCACGCGCCCGCTGCGCGGCGTCGGCATCGTCGAAAGAGCCTAGGCGAACACGATAGCTCCGCCCGCGCGAATCGACGCTGCCCCGACGCCTGGATGCGAGCGAATTTGGAGAGAAATTATCATAAAAAGCTGTAGCTTGCGCGATATACCTGCCGTCTGTCCGAAGCGGTGGCCGTGGAAGATGAGCCGTCATGGCCCCAGGCAAGCGATGGCGCAGGTCAGCGAGCACCTCCGGCGATGCGGTGTCACGCGACAGGATCGAGCGATCCGCCGGCGCGGCAACGGCGCGCACGCGCACCGCGGCTCTGGAATTACCGCCGGTGCCGAGCAGCGCCGCCGCGCCGCGCGAGAGATCGAGCGGGAGTGTCCGATGCGCGGCGGTGATCGCCGAAGGCCGGAACGGCGCGCCCGATGCGGTGCGCACCCCGGCCAGTTCCTCGCCATACCAGGTGGCATAGCCGACCTCGTCGTAACTGGCCGCCGGACGCGGCGCATCGCCGCCCGCATGGCAAACCGCCGCGAGCGGCAGCGCGAGCAGCGCGACGCTAACGCTCAACCGCATCGGCGAGCAGCCCGACCGAAAGCGCATAGAAATTCGAGCAATTGTAATCGAGGATCACGCGATAATTGCCGGTGAGCAGATAGGCTGTCTTGCCCGGCCCGTCCGGCTCCAGCAGCGTCGCGAGCACGTCGTCACCGGGCCATGGCTGCCCTTGCGGCACCAGACCGAGCGCGCGCCACTCCGCCATCGTTCGCCAGCCGCTATGCCGCTCGAACACACGCGGGCAGCGCGGCGAGACGAGGCGGTTGACCTGCGCGCTGCGGTCGTAACCGGCCGGCACGGTGACGGCGATGCCCCATGGCTGGCCGGGGCGCCAACCGGCGTTGACGAAGTAATTGCCGATCGACGCGAGCGTATCGGCGGCGCTGTTCCAGATGTCGATCCGCCCGTCCCCGTCGCCATCGCGCGCCAGCCGGAGGTAAATCGATGGCAGGAACTGCGGGTTGCCGGTCGCGCCGGCCCAGCTTCCCTTGAGTTGTTCGCGCGTGACGCCCCGGTCGATCATCTTGAGCCCGGCGATGAACTCGCCCGCGAACAAGTCGCGCCGGCGCCCCTCATAGGCCAGGGTCGCGAGGCTGCGGAGGAGATCGAAATTGCCGGTGTAGCTGCCATAGTTCGTCTCATGCCCCCAGATCGCGACCATGATCGATTCGGGCACACCCGTCTCACGCTCCACCGCCGCCAGCCGCCCGCGATTGGCGAGATAGGCGGCGCGGCCGCGTGAGATCCGCGCCGCATCGACATGCTGCACGCGATAGGGCGCGAACATCGCGACCGGCGCGTTCGGGCTGCCGCCGGGCTGCTGCCGGTCAAGCTCGATCACGCGCGGGTTCAAGGTCAGCGTCGGCAGCACCGAATCGACCGTCGCCGGTCGAACGCCCGCCGCCAGCGCCTGCCCGCGCAACGTCGAAAGATAAGCCTGGAATCCAGCCTCGTCCTGTGCCGCCGCGGGCACGGCGAGCGTCGCCCCGGCCAGCGCGGCGATCCCCAGAACGGTGCGGGTAAGCGTCCCCCTCATACCTCCCATCTTGCACGGTGCGCCGGGATTGTGAAACAGCAAGTCATCGCCGGACTTGCACATGCCGTCGCAGCACGCCACAGCGCGCGGGCCACGCACCCGGAGAGGTGGCCGAGTGGTTTAAGGCAGCGGTCTTGAAAACCGCCGTGGGTTCACGCTCACCGTGGGTTCGAATCCCACCCTCTCCGCCATCACCGTTTGCGCGACAGCTCGCGCATCGCATCGTCCAGCCCTTCCAGCGTCAGCGGGAACATGCGGTTGTTCAGCAATTCGCGGATGATCTTGGTCGACTGCGAATAGCCCCATTGCGCCTGCGCCACGGGATTGAGCCAAACTGCCGCCGGATAAGTGGTGGTCAGCCGGTGCATCCACACCGCGCCGGATTCCTCGTTGAAATGCTCGACCGAGCCGCCGGGATGGGTGATCTCATACGGGCTCATCGCCGCGTCGCCGACGAATATGATTTTGTAATCGTGCGGGAATTTGTGGAGCACGTCCCAGGTCGGCGTGCGTTCCGAGAAGCGGCGGCGATTGTCCTTCCACACGCCTTCATAGGGGCAGTTGTGGAAATAGAAGAATTCGAGGTTCTTGAACTCGCTGGTCGCGGCGGAGAACAGTTCCTCGCACAGCTTGATGAACGGATCCATCGAGCCGCCGACGTCCAGGAACAGCAGCAATTTCACCGCATTACGACGCTCGGGGCGCATATGGACGTCGAGCCAGCCCTGTCGCGCGGTGCCGTCGATCGTCGCGTCGATATCGAGTTCGTCGGCCGCGCCCTCGCGCGCGAACTTGCGGAGGCGGCGGAGCGCGATCTTGATGTTGCGCGTGCCCAACTCCCGGGTGCTGTCGAGGTTCTTGAACTCGCGCTGGTCCCACACCTTGAGCGCGCGCTTCTGCTTGCCCTCCCCGCCGATGCGGACGCCTTCGGGGTTATAGCCCGAATTGCCATAGGGCGAGGTGCCGCCGGTGCCGATCCACTTGTTGCCGCCCTCGTGGCGTTTCTGCTGTTCTTCCAGACGCTTCTTGAGCGTTTCCATGATCTCGTCCCAGGAGCCGAGCGACTTGATCGCCTCCATTTCCTCGGGCGTGAGATATTTCTCCGCGACCGCCTTCAGCCAGTCCGTGGGGATTTCCACGCCGGTCTGCGCATAGCTGGTCTCGATCCCCTTGAAGACCTTGGAGAAGACCTGATCGAAGCGGTCGAGCAGGCCTTCGTCCTTCACGTACACTGCGCGGCTGAGGTAGTAGAAATCCTCCGGCGTGCGCTCGATCACTTCCTTGTCGAGCGCTTCCAGCAGCAGCAGATGCTCCTTCATGCTCGCCGGGATGCCGGCGCTACGCAGTTCATCGAGGAAATTCAGGAACACGCGGAGACTCCGGCAATAAGCAGGGCGGCATATTAGCGCCGATCATAGGCCTTGGGCAAAACCCCTTCGGTCGGGGTCAGGTAGCGATCGCGCAATTCGGTCTGGCGCGAGCGCATCGGCTGCGGCCGGCCGTCGATCCAGATCGCGACCGGCTGTGATTCGATCTCCAGCGGATCGCCGTCCCACAGCACGACGTCGGCGCGCCGGCCCGGTTTGAGCGAGCCAAGTTCGCCCTCCAGCCCCAACGCGGCGGCGGGGCCGGAGGTGATCGACGCCAGCGCCTGCCCCCAATCCAGCCCGGTAGCGCCGGGAATACGGGTGATCGCGACGAGATTGCCGGCATATTGGCGGATGTTGCGTTCGCCGCCCGACGCGCCGGCGGCGGAGAGCGCCACCTGCACCCCGGCGGCGCGCATCCGGCCGACGTTCGATTCGGTCGCGGCCAATGCCTCGAAGCTCTCCGGCAGGTCGGCGAGCGCGGCGGCGACCACAGGCACCTTCGCGGCGGCGATCTCGCGCGCGACCAACCAGCCTTCACTCGCGCCGGTCAGCACCAGCTTCAGCCTGGGATAGTCGCGAACCAGTCCCAACACCGTGCGGATATCGCTGGCGCGCTCGACATGCACGACGAGCGGCATCTGCCCGTCGATCACCTTGAGCAGCGCCTCGGCATCGCCGCGCTTGAGCAGCGAAGCGCGCTCGCGCCCGCCGAACGCGGCCGGGTTGCCGCGATAGTCCTGTGCCTGCGCCAGCGCGTCGCGGAACAGCGCATACGCCGCCGGCCGGCTGCCGCCCGCCTCGCGTGCGCCATGCTCACCAAGCTCGACATATTGGAACGCACGCGGCCGCGTGACGGCATCGGCATCGTCGCCGAGGTCGATCACCGCCCCCTGCCCGGCGAAGATCGAGCCGCCGGCGTCGGGCGCGACCAGCGCGCGGGTGATGCCGGCGAGCCGCTCGTTGCCGATCTTCGCGCCGGCCGGATTGATCGCGGTCGATACGTCGATCGCGGCGGCGAACGGGCTGCCGCGCGCCGCCGTGTCGTTGCTCTCCTCGATCCCGCCCGCGTCCTGCAAACCGAGATCGGTGAAGCCGGCGATCAGGCCGGGCGAGACCCATTTGCCATGCCCGTCGACCACTTCCGCGCCCGCCGGCACCGCGACATTAGCGCCCGCCGAGACGATCCGCCCGTCGCGGAACACCACCGTGCCGTTGCGGATCGGCGCGCTGCCGTCACCCAGCGCGACGGTCGCATCGGTAACGGCGACGGTCTGCGCGCCCGCCGGCAATGCGATCAGCGCGGCGGCGGAAAGAAGGAAGGCGCGGATCATTTCACGTCTCCTTCGCCGGGCTGGCCAAGCTCGAAATCGCTCACCGGCCGTCGCTTCGGATCATTGGCGTCATAGAGCAGAGCGCCGTCCACCCACACCTTCTCCGGCCGGGTATAGACGCTGAACGGATTGCCATTCCATAACACTACATCGGCCATCTTGCCCGCCTTCAGGCTCCCGGTCCTGTCGTCGATGCCGAGCGCTTTGGCCGGGTTGAGCGACAGCCATTTCCACGCCACCGCATCGGGAATGTCGACTCCCGCGCGGCGGCCGGATGCCAGCGCCTTCGCCACCTCCTGGTTGAGCCGCTGGATGCCATTGGCGTCGTCCGAATGGATCATCGCGCAGACGCCGGCCTTTTCCAGCAGCGCGAGATTGGCGCCGATCCCGTCATAGCTTTCCATCTTGAAGCCGTACCAATCGGCCCAGACAGCGGCGCAGGTGCCGGTCGCCTTGAGCAGGTCGGCGATCTTGTATGCCTCCACGGCGTGATGAAAGGCGGTCACCTTGTAGCCGAACTCCTTCGCCATATCGAGGACGTTGGCCATCTCGTCAGCGCGATAGCAGTGGTTCTGCACGCGTATCTCGCCGGCGAGGACGCCGCGCAGCGTGTCCATGCCGATATCGCGCTCGGGCGGATCGCCGCCGTCACGCTCATATTTGTCCCACTTGCGCTTATAGGCCTGCGCTTTCGCCCAGGTCGCGCGATCGACCGCGATATTGCCCATGCGGGTCGAAGGTTCGCGGCCCTTGGAACCATAGACGCGCTTCGGATTCTCGCCGCACGCCATCTTGAGGCCGTAGCCGGCACCGGGGAACTTCATCCCCTGCACCGTGCGGGCATAGACGTTCTTCAGTACCACCGAGCGACCGCCAAACAGATTGGCCGAGCCGGGCAGGATCTGGAGCGTCGTCACCCCGCCATTGGCAAGCGCGCGACCGAAGCCGGGGTCCTGCGGCCACACGCTATGTTCCGCCCAGACATCGGCGGTGACTGGCGCGGTCGCCTCGTTGCCGTCGGATAGGGCGCGAATGCCGGGACTGGGATAGTCGCCCAAGTGGCTGTGGATGTCGATCACGCCGGGGGTGATCCACTTGCCCTGCCCGTCGATCACGCTCGCCCCTGCCGGCGCATCGAGTGTCTGGCCGATCGCGACGATCTTGCCGTCAGCGAACAGCACCGCGCCATTGTCGATCCGCCCGCCCTCGCCGTCGAACACCGTGACGTTGCGCACCAGCGTCGGGACGCCGGGATAGGTGTGATAGGTCGAGGGATACGGATCGCGCGGATAGGGCGTGCCGGCCTTGGCGGGGGTGCTCGACGCGGTCTTCGGCCGCTCGCCGTCCGCGCCGCACGCCGCCAGGGACAATGCGGCTGCCGCTCCGGCGAACAGGCGCAGGCTCCTGATACGCGACCTCATTTCCGATGATCCCCTATTGTCTTTCGTTATGGCGCGATCTGATGGGCCGGGCGGCCCGCAAAGACAAGGGTGGGCGAGCGTAACATTTGTCATGTCGCGCTTGTCCGCCGCGCCCACCCGTTATAGGCGTGGCGCAGATATCGAGGAGAGACGCATCGTGAGCACCCCGCCCCTTTCCGGCATCCGCGTGATAGAGTTCGCTGGAATCGGCCCCGGACCGTTTGCGGGCATGATGCTGGCCGATCACGGTGCGGAGGTCATCCGCATCGACCGCCCGGTACGTGGCGACGCGCTGTCGATCGACACCAAGGACGCGCTGCTGCGCAGCCGAAAGTCGATCGGGCTGGATCTGAAGAACCCGAAGTCGATCGAGGCAGTGCGCCGCATCGTCAAATCGGCGGATGCGATCATCGAGGGCTTTCGTCCCGGTGTGATGGAGCGGCTTGGTCTGGGACCGGATGTGCTGCTCGCCGACAATCCGAAGCTCGTCTATGGCCGCATGACCGGCTGGGGGCAGACCGGGCCGATGGCGCCTGAGCCGGGGCACGACATCAATTACATCGCGATCTCCGGTGTGCTCCACGCGCTCGGGCGAAAGGGCGAGAAGCCCACGCCGCCGATCAACCTCGCCGGCGATTTCGGCGGCGGCGGCATGTTCCTGGCCTTCGGGATGCTCGCCGCCCTGCTCCATGCGCAGCGCACCGGCGAGGGTCAGGTGGTGGACGCGGCGATGACCGACGGTTCGGCGGTGCTGATGTCGATGATGTGGTCGTTCCGCGCGATGGGGCGGTGGAGTGACGAGCGCGGGGCCAACCTGCTCGACACCGCCGCGCATTTCTACGACACCTATGAGACGAAGGACGGCCGCTTCGTCTCGCTCGGCGCGATCGAGCCGCAATTCTATGCCGAATTCCGCAACGTCATGGGCCTTTCCGACGAGAAATGGGCGGCGCAGATGGATGCACGGCAATGGCCGGCGCTCAAGGCCGAGCTGACAGAGCTGTTCAAGACAAGGACGCGCGACGAATGGGTCGCGGCGTTCAAGGGGCATGAAGTGTGTTTCGCGCCGGTGCTTGGCTTCGACGAGGCGTGGGACGATCCGCACAATCGCGCGCGCGGTACCTTCGTCGAGGCGGGCGGCGTGCGCCAGCCGGCCCCGGCGCCGCGCTATTCGAAGAGCGAGACCGTCGCGCCGGTGATGGCCGGCGAGCGACACGATGCGGAGGTATTGCGCGAGCTTGGTTTCGACGACGCGGAGGTCGCCGCGCTCGGTCTTTGAAAGGTCAGTCCGCGGCGATCCCCTGCGCCGGACGGCGGGCGTAGATGCCGTAAGCGAGGATCGCTCCGTAGCAGAGCGCCGGCAGCAGCAGCGCGAAATGCAGGCTGCCGGTGACGTCGGCGAGATGCCCGGTCAGTGGCGGGACGATTGCGCCGCCGACGATCGCGGTGGCGATCACGCCCGAGCCTTCCGCCGCCCGTGCGCCCAGCCCTTCGCTCGCGAGGCTGAAGATCGTCGGGAACATGATCGAGTTCATCAATCCGATCGCCAGCAGCGTCCAGCCGGACATCAGCCCGGCGGTGTTGGCGGAGATCAGGATCAGCGTGATCGCCCCGGTCGCCACGCCCGCGAGCACCTTGCCTGGCGAAACGCGCGTCAGCACGCAGGCGCCGACGAACCGCCCGAGCAGAGCGCCGCCCCAGTAGAAGGGCACATGATTCCCCGCGACCTTGTCGGGAACGCCCCATACATCGCCCTGCATCAGGTAATTGACGATCATCGACCCGATCGAGACCTCCGCCCCCACGTAAAGGAAGATGCAGGCGACTCCGAAGGCGAAACGTGGGCGAGAGAGCAGGGAGAAGGCGTGGAACATGCCGCCGCCCTCGTCCTGCTCCTCGCGCAGCCGGTTGCGGCGCGTCCACACCACCGCCGCGATCACCACTAGCGCGATGGCAAGGCCGATATAGGTGTGGACGATCGCCCGCGAGCTTTCCGCGCGATAGGCGTCGAGCGCCGCGCCCGTCAGCGACGCCGCCGAGACATGGGCGAGGCCGCCGAGGATCAGCGCCGATCCGGCCAGCGGAAAGAGCGTGGTGCCGAGAGAATTGAACGCCTGCGCGAAGGTCAGGCGGCTGTGCGCCGTCTGCGGCTTGCCGAGCAGCGAGATGAGCGGATTGGCGACGACCTGGACGATCGTGATACCCGCGCCGAGCACGAACAGCGCGGCGAGGAACATGCCGAACGCCGCGTGCGACGATGCCGGGATGAACAAAAGGCACCCCGCCGTCATCATCACCAGCCCGATCGACGCCGTGCGCATATAGCCGAACCGGCGCACGATCGCGGCCGCGGGGATCGAGAACAAGGCATAGGCGAGGAAGAACGCGGTCTGCACCAGCATCGCCGTCGCGTGGTTGAGCGTGAACAGCTCCTTCAGCTTCGGAATGATCACGTCGTTGAGGCTGGTGATCCCGCCGAAGATGAAGAACAGCGCAAAGACGAACACGCGCAGGTCCGGCGCGTCATAGCCGTGCGCGGCATCACCGCTGGCGGCGGTCGAACGTGTATCGACGTGCATATGCCCAGATTTCCTCCCCGGCGCGCGATGGACGCCACAGACGGCAGACAAAGCCGACAACAAACAGGATGACAAGACCGTAAATCCCGCGCGCAGCGATCGGAACGTGCTTGGCGCCGGCGGTGCGCCTGGCCTATTCATCGCGGCGTGCCCAAGCTGACGGTGAACAACGAGGCGATCGAATATCGCATGGACCCGCGGACGCCCCTGTTGTGGGCGCTGCGGGACGCATCGAACCTGACCGGCACGAAATACGGCTGCGGCACGGGAAGCTGCGGCGCCTGCATCGTCGATGTCGACGGCAAGGCGGTGAAATCCTGCCGCTTTACGCTGGAGCAGGCCGAGGGCACGTTCGTCACGACGATCGAGGGGCTGTCGCGCGAGCGCAGCCATCCGGTGCAGCTCGCGCTGATCGACGCCAACGTCCCGCAGTGCGGCTATTGCATTCCCGGCATCACGATGGCCGCCGCCGTACTCATCAAGCGCGAACGCGCGCCGAGCGAAGAGGCGATCGCGGCGGCGATCGACAATATCTGCCGCTGCGGCATCTATCCCCGGCTGATCGACGCGATCCAGCGCGCGGCGCGGGCGATGCACGGCGACGAGCGGCTGCCCGCCGGCCCGCGCACCGGCATCGATCCGCGAGAGGCCGCGCGTTCCGTTCCCGCGCTCGATCCCGATCACGCGGCGGGCCGATGAGGGCGGGCGAGGACTGAACGGGCATGATCGAATTGTGGCATTGCGCCGACGCACGCTCCTTCCGCGCATTGTGGACGCTGGAGGAGATGGGCCTCCCCTATCGCCTTCACCTTCTCCCCTTCCCGCCGCGCATCCGCCAGCCCGACTATCTCGAACGCAATCCGCTCGGCACCATTCCCTTGCTGATCGACGGCGAGACGCGGATGACCGAATCCGCCGCGATCATCGAATATCTCGCCGTCCGCCACGGGCCGACCCCGATCGCTGTCACGGCGGACGAGGCGGATTATGGCGCGTGGCTCAACTGGCTGCATTTCGGCGAGGCGACGCTGACCTTCCCGCAGACGCTGGTGCTCCGCTATCGCAGGATGGAGCCGCCGGAGCGCCGGTTGCCGCAGGCGGCGGACGATTACGCACAATGGTATCGCTCCCGCCTGCGCGCAGTGGATCGGGCGCTTGGCGACGGTCGCGAGTGGCTGGTGGCGGAGCGGTTCACCGGCGCGGATATCTCGGTCGGCTATGCCCTGCTGCTCGCGCGCGGTCTGGGGCTGGATGCCGACCTGCAGCCGGCGATCGCCGCCTATTGGGAACGCCTGTCGGCGCGTCCCGGTTTTCTTCGGGCGCGGGAGGCGCAGGGCGCGCAGGCAAGCGTATTGCCCGAGCCATACACTTCGCGCTAAAGCGGATCGCGAATATCTGGAGTGACGATCGCGATGAGCCTCGTGCGCGGTGCGTGGAAACTGCTGGTGGGCATCAAGGACGCGCTGGTGCTCGTCGCGATGCTGCTGTTCTTTGGCCTGTTGTTCGCGGCGCTCAACAGCCGCCCGTCGGCCTCGGCGGTGAAGGACGGGGCCTTGCTGCTCAACCTCAACGGGTCGATCGTCGAACAGCCGGAGGAAGTCGCGCCTCTCGCGATGCTGAGCGGCAAGCAGGGCGCGATGCGCCAATATCGCCTGCGCGACGTGGTGCGCGCGATCGACGACGCGAGGGACGATGCGCGCGTCAAGGCGATCGTGCTCGATCTCGATCATTTCGGCGGCGCCTATCCGGCCGCGCTCGGCGAGGTGGCTGACGCGCTGGTCCGTGCGCGCACCGCCGGCAAGCACGTCCTCGCCTTCGCGACCGGCTATACCGACGGCGGCTACCGCCTCGCCTCCGCCGCGAGCGAGGTGTGGATGGACCCGATGGGCGGCACGATCTTCGCGGGGCCGGGCGGCAGCCAGCTCTATTACAAGGGGCTGATCGACAAGCTGGGCGTCAACGCGCACGTCTATCGCGTCGGCAAGTACAAATCGTTCGTCGAGCCTTATACCCGCACCGGGCAAAGCCCGGAGGCGAAGGAAGCCGCCACCGTCCTCCAGAATGGCCTGTTCGACCAATGGAAGGAAGCGATCGCCCGCGTCCGCCCCAAGGCGAAGATCGCCGAATGGCTCACCGCACCGGACAAGGTGGTGGAGACGGCGCACGGTGATATCGCGCAGGCCAATCTGGCCGACGGCATCGTCGACAAGCTCGGGGATCGCGTGGCCTTCGGCCGTCGTGTCGCCGAACTCGCGGGGGGCGACAGCAGCAAGCCGGCCGGCTGGTTCAGGACGATCGACTATGACGCCTGGCTGGACGCCCATCCACTGCCCAAGAGCGGCGATGTCGGGATCGTCACCGTCGCCGGCGATATCGTCGACGGCAAGGCTGGCCCCGGCACCGCCGGCGGCGATACCATCGCGAAGTTCATCTACGACGGCCTTGCGAAGAAGAAGCTGAAGGCGCTCGTCCTGCGTGTCGATTCGCCGGGCGGATCGGTCACCGCGTCCGAACGCATCCGGCTCGCGCTGCTGGAGGCGAAGAAGCAGGGCCTGCCGGTGGTCGTCTCGATGGGCGGCGTCGCTGCGTCGGGCGGCTTCTGGGTATCGACGCCGGGCGACGTGATCTTCGCGGAACCTTCGACCATCACTGGATCGATCGGCATCTTCGGCATCATCCCCACCTTCGAGAACACGCTGGCGAAGATCGGCGTGACCACCGATGGCGTGAAGACCACGCCGCTTTCCGGCCAGCCCGACATGATGGGCGGCACCAATCCGGTGACCGACGCGGTGTTCCAGTCCGCGATCGACCACGGCTATGCACAGTTCCTCGCCCGCGTCTCGCAATCGCGCCGGATGCCGGTCGACAAGGTGAACGAGATCGCGCAGGGCCGCGTGTGGATCGGCGGCACCGCGCGGCAACTCGGGCTGATCGACCGCTTCGGCACGCTCAAGGACGCGGTGGCCGAGGCGGCGAAGCGCGCGAAGCTCGATCCGGCGACGGTGCAGGTCACCTATCTCGAGAAGAAGCCGGGCTGGGCGGCCGAGCTGGCGCGCCAGTTCAACCGTGACAATGACGACGACAGCGCCGCGCCGGCCGACGCCTTCGCCCGCGTGGCGTGGGAGCGTCGCGCGCTGGTGGCGCGTGCGATCGGCGACGTGAAGCGACTGGTGACCGGCGGCGGCGTGCAGGCGGCGTGCATCGAATGCGGCGGGTTCGGCCCGGATGCCGGCGCGCCATCCGATGCGCGGCTGCTCGACGTGCTGCTGGCGCGGATCGGCCTGTAATTTCCGCTTAATCCGTAATTGCGAGTCGCTTTCGCTTTTCGCAACAGGCTTTGGGTATTACATTGCTACCATGCCCCTGAAGATCGATCTTGAAGCCCTGTGTCACGAAAAGGGACTGCGCATCACCGAGCAGCGGCGCGTCATCGCGCGCGTGCTGTCCGAGGCGGTGGATCATCCGGACGTCGAGAAGGTCTATGCGCGCGCGTCCGCGATCGACCCCGGCATCTCGATCGCCACGGTCTATCGCACGGTGCGGCTGTTCGAGGAGGCGGGAATCCTCGATCGTCACGATTTCGGTGACGGCCGCGCGCGCTACGAACCGTCTCCCGAGGCACATCACGACCATCTGATCGACGTGGAAACCGGCAAGGTGATCGAGTTCGTCGATCCCGAGCTTGAGCAGCTTCAGAAGCAGATCGCGGAAAAACTGGGCTATCGGCTGGTCGATCACCGCATGGAGCTTTACGGCGTCAGTCTGAGCCGCGAGGACTGACTGTTCGCGCCCGGCTGAGACTGGCCGGCATCGTCGCCGCCCTGATCGTGGCGGTGCCGCTGCATCTGCTGTGGCGGCTGCTCCGCCTCCCCTCTCCCTGGCCGAAATGGTTCCTCGGCTCGATGGGCCGGATCATCGGCGCGCGGCGACGGGTGATCGGCACGCCGCTCAAACGCGACGTGGTGTTCCTCGCCAACCATCTGAGCTGGATGGACATCCCTATTCTCGCCGGCGCCAACGGCAGCGCCTTCGTCGCCAAGGCGGAGGTGCGCGGGTTGCCGGTGGTCGGCTGGCTCTGCACGCTCAACCGCACCATATTCGTCCGCCGCGAGGACCGGCTGGGCATCGCCGGGCAAATCAACCAGCTCCGCGAGGCGCTGGCGGAGACATGGGCGATCACCATCTTCCCGGAAGGCACCACCGGTGACGGTGCGGAACTGCTGCCGTTCAAGGCGGCGCTGCTCGCGGTGCTCGATCCGCCGCCGCCCGGCGTGCTGGTCCAGCCGGTGCGGGTCGATTACGGCGCGGCGACGCGCGAACTGGCGTGGGTCGGCGACGAGCCGGGACAGGATCATGCGCGGCGGGTGATGCGCCGGCCGGGCCATTTCACCGCGACGCTCCACTTCTGCGACCCGTTCGACCCGCGCGACTTCCCCGGCCGAAAGGCGGTTGCGGCGGAGGCGCGCGCGCGGATCGCGGCGGCGGGTGGCGATCCGCCACCCACGCCTGTATAGGCGCCGCGATGAGCAAGACCCCGCCCCGGACATTCCACGTCAAGTCGTTCGGCTGCCAGATGAACGTCTATGACGGCGAGCGCATGGCCGAGCTGATGGCCGCCGAAGGGCTGACCGCGACCGTCGATGCCGCCAGCGCCGATCTGGTGGTGCTCAACACCTGCCATATCCGCGAGAAGGCGACCGAAAAGGTCTATTCCGACATCGGCCGGCTGCGGAAGGACGACCCCGCCAAGATGATCGCCGTCGCCGGCTGCGTCGCGCAGGCCGAGGGTGAGGAGATCGTGCGCCGCGCGAAGGTGGATGTGGTGGTGGGTCCGCAGGCCTATCACAACCTGCCGAAGCTGGTGGCGGACGCGGCGAAGGGCGAGGCGGCGCTCGATACAGACATGCCGGTGCTCTCCAAGTTCGACGCGCTGCCAGCGCGGCGCAAGGTGGGGCCGACCGCCTTCCTGACGGTGCAGGAAGGCTGCGACAAATTCTGCACCTATTGCGTCGTCCCCTATACGCGCGGCGCGGAGACGAGCCGGCCGTTCGGCGAGATCGTCGACGAGGCGAAGGCGCTGGTCGATGCCGGCGCGCGCGAGATGACCTTGCTGGGGCAGAACGTCAACGCGTGGAGCGACGACGACGGGCGCGGGCTGCACGACCTGATCCGCGCGCTCGACCGGATCGCCGGGCTGGCGCGCATCCGCTACACCACCAGCCACCCCAACGACATGACGCAGGAGCTGATCGACGCGCATCGCGATGTCGAGAAGCTGATGCCGTTCCTTCACCTGCCAGTGCAGGCCGGCAGCGACCGTGTGCTCAGGGCGATGAACCGCAGCCACACGCGCGACAGCTATCTGCGCGTGCTCGATCGCGTCCGCGCCGCGCGGCCCGATATCGCGCTGTCGGGCGATTTCATCGTCGGCTTCCCCGGCGAGACGGAGGCGGAATTTGCGGAGACGCTGAGCCTGATCGACGAGGTGCGAC
Organism: Sphingomonas sp. CL5.1; assembly: GCF_013344685.1. Taxonomy (NCBI): domain Bacteria; kingdom Pseudomonadati; phylum Pseudomonadota; class Alphaproteobacteria; order Sphingomonadales; family Sphingomonadaceae; genus Sphingomonas; species Sphingomonas sp. CL5.1. The sequence goes on along the minus strand of NZ_CP050137.1, from coordinate 3,276,059 downwards.
ATGCGCAGGCGTTCAGCTTCAAATACAGCCCCCGCCCCGGCACGCCCGCCGCGACGATGGACGGCCAAATCGCGCCGGAGGTGATGGACGAGCGGCTCCAGCGGCTTCAGGAAGCGCTCAACCGGGATCAGCTCGCCTTCAACAAGGCATCGGTCGGGCGGCGCTGCGCCGTGCTGATCGAGCGGCGCGGCAAATTGCCGGGCCAGATGCTCGGCAAATCGCCGTGGCTGCAATCGGTGCATCTCCAAACCGACGCGCCGATCGGCTCGATCGTCGAGGTCGAGTTGCTCAGCGCCGGCCCCAATTCGCTCACCGCGCGGGAAATCCCGTCTCCGCCGGTCTCGGTCGCCGCCGCGTGATGCAGCGGAGACACAGTAATGAAATCCTTCGCCATTAGCGCTTGCGGCAAGCCGGCGCGCGCCGCACTTTGTGGGCGAGCCATGATGGCGAGAATCGAAGGAGGCGCATGAGCCGCAAGCCCGTCCCCGCCCATTCCGGCGAACGCAGCCGGGTGGACGTGCTGTTCGACAAGCCCCAGTTGCTTTCCCGGCTGTTCGGTCAATACGACCAGAACCTCGTGGCGCTGGAAAACAGGCTCGGCGTTTACATCACCGCGCGCGGCAATCGCATCGGGCTGGAAGGCACCGCCGAGCAGGTGGCGATGGCGCGCGACGTGCTCAACGACCTCTACGCCCGCATCCAGCGCGGCGAGGAGGTGGACGCCGGGCTGGTGGACGCCGCGATCGCGATGGCGGCGGAGCCGACGCTCGACGGCATCGTCTCGGCCGAGCGCGCGCCCGCCCCTTCGGTGATGATTCGCACGCGCAAGAAGACGATCGTCCCGCGCACCCCGGCGCAGGCGCATTACATGCGCGAGCTGACCACCCACGACATGATCTTCGCGCTCGGCCCGGCTGGCACGGGCAAGACCTATATCGCCGTGGCACAGGCGGTGGCGCAGCTCATCACCGGATCGGTGCAGCGGCTGATCCTGTCGCGTCCGGCGGTGGAGGCTGGCGAGCGGCTGGGCTTCCTGCCCGGCGACATGAAGGAGAAGGTCGATCCCTATCTCCGCCCGCTCTACGACGCGCTCTACGATTGCCTGCCCGCCGAGCAGGTGGAGCGCCGCATCGCCTCGGGCGAGATCGAGATCGCGCCGATCGCGTTCATGCGCGGGCGCACACTCGCCGACGCCTTCGTGATCCTCGACGAGGCGCAGAACACCACGCCGGCGCAGATGAAGATGTTCCTCACCCGCTTCGGCCAGAACAGCCGCATGGTGATCTGCGGCGATCCGAACCAGACCGACCTCCCCGCCGGCATCGGCGCGTCGGGGCTGGCCGACGCGACCTTCCGGCTGGAGGGGATCGAGGGCATTTCGATGTGCCGCTTCACCGCCGCGGACGTGGTGCGCCATCCGATCGTCGGGCGGATCGTCGAAGCCTATGAGGGCGAGGCTTGAGCGACACGGGATCAGCGGCCACGGTCGTCCAGCGCTTCGAGGACGCATGGAACGCGCACGACATGCGGGCTTTCGGGGCGCTGTTCCACACCGACGCGACCTTCGTGAACCGCTTCGGCACGTATTGGCGCGGGGTGGAGGATATCGTTGCGGGCCATGCGTCGATCCACGCGACCATCTACAGCGATTCGACACTGGCCAACGATGCGCCGGACGTCGATCCGCTATCCGACGATGCGGCGATCCTGCATTTCTGGTCGCGACTCTCCGCCGGCCCCGCGCATCCAGCCGGCCCGCATCAGGTCGATACATTACTCGTCGCGGTGGTGACGCGCCGCGAGGGAGAATGGCGCATCCAGACGGCGCATAACGTGACGCTGGTCGATCCGCGAACCGGCATACCGCATCTCCGGGACGCGGGAACCGAAATCGCGCATAGGGACCGGATATGATCCAGATCGAACTGAGCCGCGAGCAGCCCTGGCCCGACCGGGACTGGACGGCGCTGGCCGACGTGGCGGTGCGCGCGGCGGTTGCGCGGACGCCCAATGGTGAACTGGCCACCGTGCCCGCGCTGGTCGAGGTGAGCGTGCGCCTCACCTCGGATGAGGAGGTGCATCGGCTCAACCGCCAGTATCGCGGCAAGGACAAGCCCACCAACGTCCTGTCCTTCCCGATGGTGCAACCCGACCTGATCGAAACGGTCGATCAGAACACCGACGACGGCGAATTGCTGCTCGGCGATATCGTGCTGGCATACGGCGTGTGCGCGCGCGAGGCGGCGGAGCGCGACGTCACGTTCGACGCGCATCTCACGCATTTGATCGTGCACGGGACGCTGCATCTGCTAGGTTACGACCATCTGACCGACGACGAGGGCGATGCGATGGAAGCGATCGAACGCGACGCCCTTGGCGACCTCGGCGTCGCAGACCCATATGCCATCCGCGAGGACTGACTTGCCCGAGGACCGAAGTAGCGCCGGCAACGGCGATTCCCATGAAAGCGGCATCTGGCGCGGCCTGCGCAACCTGATCTTCGGCGACGGCCAGGAAGATACGCTGCGCGACCAGCTCGAGGACGCGATCGACCGCCACGAGGATGATCCCGGCCCCGATGCCAAGGGTGATCTGACGCTGCTGGAGCGGCAGATGGTGCGCAACCTGCTCCATTTCGGCGAGCGCGATGCCGGCGACGTCGGCGTGCCGCGCGCGGATATCATCGCGGTGGAGGAGCGGACCGGCTTCGACGATCTCGTCCGCGTCTTCGCGGAGGCGGGGGTCAGCCGACTGCCGGTCTATCGCGAGAAACTCGATACGATCATCGGCATGGTCCATCTGAAGGACGTGTTCGCGATCCTCGCCGCCGACGATGCACGTCCGGCTGGCATCGCCGGGCTGATCCGCCAGCCGCTGTTCGTCCCCATGTCGCGCGGCGCACTCGATCTGCTCGCCGACATGCGCCAGACGCGCGTGCATCTCGCCATCGTGCTCGACGAATATTCCGGCACCGAGGGGCTGGTGACGATCGAGGACCTGATCGAGGAGATCGTCGGCGAGATCGAGGACGAGCATGACGAGGCGCCGCAGGCGCTGCTCGTCCCGCTCGACGGCGGCGCGTGGGAAGCGGACGCGCGGGTCGAGCTGGAGGATATCGGCGAGGCGGTCGATCCCCGGCTTGGCGATGCCGAAAGCGACGTCGACACGATCGGCGGGCTAACCGCGGTGCTCGCGGGCCGTGTGCCGGAGCCGGGCGCCTGCATCCTCCACCCGAGCGGCTGGCGGATCGAGGTGGTCGACGCGGACGAGCGGCGCGTCAACCGCGTCCGCCTCCACCCGCCCCGCCCCGCGCCGGAGGATGCGCAGGGCTGATCGCGGCCCCGCACACCTGCCCCCTTCCGTCGCTGTGATCGCGCGCCTATCGTCGCGCGATGCGCAGACATATCCTCATCGTATCGGGCCTCGTCGTGCTGGCGGCGATCGCCATCATCGCGTGGATCGCCTGGCCGGACACCGCCCGGCTCGACATCGCCAGGGTCGAGGGCCAGCGCCCCGAGATCACCGATCCTCGCGCCCAGTGGATTCCCACGATGAACGTGGCGAAGGCGGTAGGCTGGCAGGGCGACGCGAAGCCGGTCGCGGCGGCGGGGCTGACCGTCGCCGCCTATGCCACCGGGCTGGAGCATCCGCGCTGGCTCTATCGCCTGCCCAACGGCGACGTGCTCGTCGCGGAGAGCAATTCGCCGCCGCGCGAGGCCGGCGGCATCGCCAACAAGGTGATGGGCTTCCTGATGGGTCGTGCCGGCGCGGGCGTCCCTTCCGCCAACCGCATCACCCTGCTGCGCGACGCGAACGGCGACGGCGTGCCGGAGGTAAAGACGGTGTTCATGACCGGGCTGAACTCGCCGTCCGGCATGGCGCTGTTCGACGGCCAGCTCTACATCGCGAACACCGATGCGCTGGTCCGCGTGCCCTATACCGAGGGCATGACCAAGGTGACCGCCAGGCCGGAACTGGTGATCAAGCTGCGCGGTGGCGGCAATCACTGGGCGCGCAACGTCATCCCGGCGGAGGACGGCAAGACCCTGTACGTCTCGGTCGGTTCGTCCACGAACATCGCCGACAACGGGCTGGCGGCGGAGCGCTATCGCGCCAACATCCTCCAGGTATGGCCGAAGGAGAAGACGTACCGCATCTACGCGGCTGGGCTGCGTAACCCCAACGGCATGGCGCTGGAGCCGCACAGCCACGAGCTTTGGACCGTCGTCAACGAGCGCGACATGATCGGCTCCGATCTTGCGCCGGATTATCTGACGGCGGTGGAGATGGGCGACCATTTCGGCTGGCCGTGGTATTATTGGGGCGGCTATCCTGACCGGCGGGTCGAGCCGGGCAATGCCCCGCTCCAGCAATATTCCAAGCGGCCGGACTATGCGCTCGGCCCGCACGTCGCGGCGCTGGGGCTGACCTTCGCCGAGGACGCCAGGCTCGGGCCGGAATTCGCCAACGGCGCGTTCATCGGCGAGCATGGCTCGTGGAACCGCAAGCCGCTGTCCGGCTACAAGGTGGTGTTCGTGCCGTTCGGCGATACCGGCTGGCCCGTCAAGGACGCGAAACCGATCGACGTGCTGACCGGATTCCTGAACAAGGATGGCGAGGCGCAGGGCCGCCCGGTCGGGGTCATCATCGACAGGACCGGCGCGCTGCTGGTGGCGGACGATGTGGGCAACCGCGTCTGGCGGGTGAGCGCGAAATAAGCCCCTATTCGAGCAATTTCGGCGCCTCGCGCTCCAGCTTGGCGCGGATACGGTCGGAGAACATCGACAGGAAGGCGGGCAGCGTGAAGGTGCAATGGACGTTGGCGTCGCTGACGTCCATCCGCGCCGAGACGCGCTGCCCCAGCCCCTCCACCGTGAAGTGCAGCGAGTCGCCTTCCCAGCGATGCTCGGTGATCGCGCCGCCGGGCACGAAATCGGCGAGCTTGCCGAAGCCGTTCGAGATACGCTCCCGCGCCGCCGTCTTGCCCAGCCGGTGCGGCACATCCACTTCGATCGGGGCAGTCATGCTGCGATCTCCTCCCTGCCGGTCGCGAACAGCATCGCGTCATCGGCAAACGCCTTGAACTCCAGCGCGTTGCCGGAAGGATCGCGAAAGAACATCGTCGCCTGCTCGCCGGGCTGGCCGGCGAAGCGGATATGCGGCGCGATGCCGAACGCGACGCCCGCCGCCTCCAGCCGCGCGGCAAGCGCGCGCCAGTCCGTCATCGTCAGCACGACGCCGAAATGCGGCACCGGCACGTCATGCCCGTCGACCGGGTTCGACGCCTCCGGTGCGCGCAGCGAATCGTCGAGATGGGCGACGATCTGATGGCCGCCGAAGTCGAAATCGATCCAGCGCTCGCTCGACCGCCCCTCGCGGCAGCCGAGCACGTCGCCGTAGAAGGCGCGCGTGGCGGCAAGATCGTGGACGGGAAAGGCGAGATGAAACGGGCGTAGTGTCATGCCTCGATCATACACCCGGCGCGATTATTCGTCACCCCGGACTTGAAGCCTTCCCGCGCCTCCCGCATGAACCGCCCGCGCGGGACAATGTAGCGCGCATCGACGAAGGTTTGACGATGATCTCCCTCGCCCGGCGCCCTGCCCCGATCGCCCTCCTGCTCGGCGCGCTCGCGGCCTGCGGCTTCGCGCCGCTGGATTGGTGGCCGTTGACGCTGGCGTGTGTTGCGGCGTGGATGTGGCTGGTCCGGCGCGCGGCTTCATCGAGGCAGGCGCTGTGGCTCGGCTGGGTGTTCGGGGTCGGGCATTTCACGATCAACGACAACTGGTTCCAGCACGCCTTCGATTTCCAGGACAAGATGCCGCCGCTGCTCGGCTATGCCGCGCCCGTCGCGCTGGCGCTGTATCTCGCGGTCTATCCGGCGCTCGCGGCTGGCCTTGCATGGCGGCTGCGCGGGGCGCGGACGAACGCATGCTATGTGCTCGGCTTCGGCGCGGCTTGGATCGCGAGCGAGTGGCTGCGCAGCGTGATGTTCACCGGCTATGCATGGGACCCGCTCGGGGTGATCTGGGTGCCCGTACAGCCGGTCGCGGCGCTGACGGCGTGGATCGGCACCTATGCGCTGTCGGGGCTGACGGTGGCGCTGGCGGGCGCGCTCCTGCTCCTGCCGCGCCGGCCGTTGCCGTGGATGGGGGCGGGCGTCGCGCTGGCCGCGTTGATCGTCGCGCAGGCGTTCAGCTACCGCGCCGCTCCTCTAGCCCCGCGCGCCGCCGCCCCGCGCCTCGTCGTCGTGCAGCCCAACGTCTCGCAGGACCAGCGCGGCGAGAGCGACGGTGAGTTGCTGCTCCGCAAGCTCTCGGCGCTTTCCGGCACTCCCGGCACCGCGCCCCGCCTGCTGCTATGGCCCGAGGGGGTGGTGCGCGACTTCATCGAGGACGGCTATCCCACCTACGCCTACGGCTTCCAGTCCAGCCCTTATTATATACGCCGCCGCATGGCCGCGCTGCTCGGGCCGGGGGACATGCTGCTGACCGGCGGCACCGCGCTGCAATTCGACCGCAACGGCAATGTCACCACCGCGACCAATTCGGTGTTCGCGATCGACCCGTCCGCGCGGATCGTGGGGCGCTACGACAAGGCGCATCTCGTACCATATGGCGAATATCTCCCGATGCCGTGGCTGCTGAAGCCGCTCGGCCTCGCGCGGCTGGTGCCGGGGGACATGGACTTCGCCGACGGGCCGGGGCCGCGCGACCTCACCCTCCCCGGCTTCGGCGCGATCGGGGTGCAGATCTGCTATGAGATCATCTTCTCCGGGCAGGTGATCGACCGCGCGCACCGCCCGCGCCTGCTGTTCAACCCGTCGAACGATGCGTGGTTCGGCAAATGGGGGCCGCCGCAACATCTGGCGCAGGCGCGGATGCGGGCGATCGAGGAAGGATTGCCGATCGTCCGTGCGACTCCCAACGGCATCTCCGCCGTGATCGCCGCCGACGGCCGCCTGATCGCCAACGTGCCGCATGAGAAGGCTGGCGCGATCGAGGTGGCGATTCCCCCCCCCGCGCCGCCCACCCTGTTCTCCCGCGTCGGCAACTGGGCGGCGCTGGCGATCGCGCTGCTGCTGGCCGGTACGGCGGTTGCCTTCCGCCGCCGCCGTCGCTAGGGCGCATATAAAGCTATCTTTATATCGTTAAGTTAATTGGAGCGATCATGCGTCAGTCGTTCATCTTCACCAGCGAATCGGTCAGCGAAGGCCACCCGGACAAGGTTGCCGACCAGATTTCCGACTCGATCGTCGATCTGTTCCTGTCGAAAGACCCCGAAGCGCGCGTCGCCTGCGAAACGCTGACCACCACCAACAAGGTGGTGCTGGCGGGCGAAATCCGCGGCAGGGGCATCATGGATACGAACGGCAACTGGGCGCCCGGCATCCTCGACGAGATCGAGCGCACCGTGCGCGAGACGGTGAAGCGGATCGGCTATGAGCAGTCCGGCTTCCACTGGAAGACGTTCGATTTCTCGAACAACCTCCACCCGCAGTCCGCGCATATCGCGATGGGCGTGGACGAAAGCGGCAACAAGGACGAGGGCGCGGGCGATCAAGGCATCATGTTCGGCTACGCCACCGACGAGACGCCCGGCCTGATGCCCGCGACGCTCTATTACAGCCACAAGATCCTCGAGCGGATGGCGGCGGATCGCCACTCCGGCAAGGCGCCGTTCCTCGAGCCGGACGCCAAGAGCCAGGTGACGCTTCAATATGAGAACGAGCTGCCGGTGCGCGCCACCGCGCTGGTCGTCTCGACGCAGCATTCGGCGGAGCTGTCGAACGACGCGGGGCAGAAGAAGCTGCGCGATTACGTTAAGGGCGTGTTCGCGGACGTTCTGCCACAGGGCTGGTTGCCGGCGGAGGACAAGATCTACGTCAACCCGACCGGCCTGTTCGAGATCGGCGGCCCGGACGGCGACGCCGGCCTCACCGGCCGCAAGATCATTGTCGACACCTATGGCGGCGCGGCCCCGCACGGCGGCGGTGCGTTCAGCGGCAAGGACCCGACCAAGGTGGACCGTTCGGCCGCCTATGTCGCGCGCTATCTGGCGAAGAACGTCGTCGCGGCGGGTCTTGCGCGGCGGGTGACGATCCAGCTTTCCTATGCGATCGGCATCGCCGAGCCGCTTTCGGTCTATGTCGACACCCACGGCACCGGCACCGTGCCGGAGGCGAAGCTGGAGGAGGTGCTGCCCAAGCTCGTCCGCTTGACGCCCAAGGGCATCCGCGAGCATCTGAAGCTCAACGCGCCGATCTATTCCCGGACCGCTGCCTACGGCCATTTCGGCCGCGATTCGGACGGCACGCATTTCACCTGGGAAGCGACCGATCTGGTCGACAAGCTGAAGGAAGCTGTAGCGGCCTGAGGCCTACCGCTCGGGCGCCCTTTCGCGGGGCGCCCTTGCCTTCTTACTGCAACGCCGCCGTATAGGCCCCGAACGCCTCGCGCAGCACCGTGCGGCCATTTTGCGTCACCTCGACGCCGCCGCCGGCGTGGCCCGGCTCGACCGACACCATCACGCGATAGACGAAGCCGCGATTGGCGAATTCATAGATGCGCCGCCCGCCGCTCCGGTCGACCAGCCGCCCGCCATCGATGGTGAGCGAGGCGCGCGTATCCTGCCCGCCCCACGGCTGCGTCACCTCCGGCAGGTCGCTGTCGAAATTATAGCTCGTGTAGCGATAGCCGTTGCGCTCCGTCCGCACGATCTGGATCGAGCGCCGCCCGGTGATGCCCAGCACGCGGGTCTGCGCGGCGAAGCGGCAGTTGGTGGTTTCCCGCCCCAGCGTGATCGAGGTGACGGTCGGCGTCGTCGCGCCCGGCTCGACCATGCCGGGGTTGATCGCATGGACGTTGCCGACCTGGCGTCCGACGAGATTGAATAGCGGATAATAGATCTGCCCCGCCCCCGGATCGCCCGCGCCGAGCCGCACCGCGATGCGCCGCGCGGTGAGGTCCGGCTTGGCGAAGCTGATGAGGTCCATCTGCCGGTCCGGCCCCGGCGCGCCGAGCACCAGCACGCGGTCGCGGTTGGTCGCGTCGCAGATCAGCGGCACCGGCGACCAGCGTCCGTCGCGCTTCACGAACGATATCGACTTTTCCGAGGCAAGCTGCGCGCCGCCAGCCACCGGAAGCGCCAGTGCGGTTGCCGCCAACACCCAGGCCCAACGCATTTTCTTCTCCTGCGATCCTTCGTCCGCGCGCGTGTTTAGGTGCGCGTCGATGAACGCGGCATTGCCCTTGTCACGCCACGCCTCTACCCGGCCTCGCCATGAACGATCCGACGACGATCCGCCGCCTCTACGGCCGGCGACAGGGCCATGCGCTGCGCGCCGGGCAAGCCGCGCTGGTCGAGGAACTGCTGCCCCGCCTCGCCGTCCCCGAAACCGGCGCGCTGACAGCGCAGGCGTTGTTCGGCGACGATCGCCCGCTGCAACTGGAGATCGGCTTCGGCGCGGGCGAGCATCTCGCCGGGCAGGCGGAGGCGGCGCCGGGCACCGGCTTCATCGGTTGCGAGCCGTTCCTCAACGGCGTGGTCGGCGCGCTCGGCCATGTCCGCGATCGCGGGCTGGAGAATGTCCGCATCCACATGGGCGACGCGCTGGAGGTGGTGGAGCGGCTGCCCGACGCCAGCCTCACCCGCGTCTACCTGCTCCACCCCGATCCATGGCCCAAGGCGCGCCATGCCAAGCGGCGGATGGTCAACCACGGCCCGCTCGACCTGATCGCGGCGAAACTGAAGCCCGGCTGCGAGTTCCGCCTCGGCACCGACGATCCCACTTATTGCCGCTGGGCAATGATGGTCATGAACCAGCGCCGCGATTTCCAATGGACCGCGCGCGGCCCGCAGGATTTCCTCACCCGCCCCGCCGACTGGCCGGAGACGCGTTATGAGCGCAAGGCCCGCCGGCAGGGGCATGAGGTCTGGTATTTCACCTATCGCCGCGCCGGTTAGTCCAGCGCGGCGATCTCGGGCCGCTTGAGGCAGGCGTCGATCAGCGATTCGTCCGGCCGTTTCGCCGGCGCCGACCACGGCGCGATCTCGGTCGGCTTGCCCACCGTCGCGGGCGCGAAGCGTTCCACGTCGCCACCGGTGCAGCGCATCAGCGTGGTGAGCATCGTCGGCGGCGTGTCGCGCGCCTCGTAGCTCAGCCGATAGGTGCCCCAGTGGATCGGGATGGCGTGACCCGCGCCGAGCCGGTCGAACACGCGCACGGCGTTGGCCGGACCGATATGGCTGCCCGAATCCATCTGGCCGGGAACGAAGCGGAACGCGCCGATCGGGATCATCGCCAGCCGGATCGGCCCGAGCGCGGCGGCCTCCGCCGGCCATTTGCCGTCGCCGAATCCGGTATCGCCCGCGAAGAAGATGTTGCCGCCAGACGGCAGCTTCACGACGAAGGCCGACCACAGCGCGCGATTGCGATCGGTGAACCAGCGGCTGCCCCAATGATGGTTGCGCGCGACGATCACCTCCACGCCGGGGCGGATCGCCAGCTTCTGCCCCCAATCGAGCGCGGTGGCCTTCGCGCCGACCGAATCGATCACCGTGTCGTTGCCCAGCGAGGTGACGATCGTCGGATGATCGCGCTCCCACAGGCGCTTGAGGGTCGGCTTGTCGAGATGGTCATAATGGTTGTGGCTGACGAGGATCAGGTCGATCTTCGGCAGGTCCTCGAACGCCACGCCCGGCGCGGTGACGCGCTTCGGCCCGAACACGAACGGCCCGGTGCGCTCGGACCAGATCGGATCGGTCAGGATGTTCAGCCCCTGCGTCTGGATCAGGACGGTCGCATGACCGATCCAGGTGGCGACCATCCGCTCGCCTTCCACGCGCGGCTCGGGCTTGCCCTGCGTCACCGGCACGCTGGCGGGCCATGGCGGGCGCCCGTCGCTGCCGGTCAGGTAGCGCCAGAAGAAGCCGGCGCGGCTGCCGCTGCCGGTCGGCATCCGGAACGTGTCGTCATCGCCGCCGGGGTTGAAGAAGCGCGCGCCGTCGAAATGGTCGCTCGCCGGCCCCTCATAATAGATGCGATCGAGAAAGCGCGGGACGATCGTGATCGCGAGGCACAGGGCGATGACGGAAAACAGGATCACCGCGCCGGCGATCTTCAGGACTAACGCCAAGAGCAGGCTCCCCGGAAAAGTCGCGCAGAGATAGGGGCGTCCTGCTCCAAGCGCCAGCTATTGCAACAATTCTTCCCGCACCTCCACCGCGCGGAGCGACATGCGCACCTCGACGAGGAAGGACACCAGCGCCGCGATCAGCAGCACCATCGACAGGACGAAGGCGGTCGCCACCAACTGCCCGATGCGCAGCCCGGCAAGCTCCGCGATGAACAGCAGCGCGACCACCGAGCAGGTCATCACGGCGGACGAGACGGCGAGATACAGCGCGCGGTTGATGATGACGATGCGCCGGTCGAGCAGCCGCAGCTCCCACACATGGCGATCATGCTCCGGTCCGTGCGAGCGCGGGTGCAGCGCCTCCAGCACGCGGGCGCGGTCGATGACGCGCCCCAGCCGCCCGGTCAGCACGTTGAGCAGCGCGCCGATCCCGGCGAGCATGAACACCGGGCTGAGCGAAAGCTGGATCGTCTGCGCGATCGTCGAAACGGCGGGGGAATATTGCAGCACCGCGAACAGGATGCCCGCGACGCCGAATGGAGGCAAGCGGCAACGGGCTGGTAACCGTGGCGTCCTAGACCGATTCGCCGAGATGACCAAGCCGATGCCGCTCGACCAGTTCGTCCGCCTGCCCCGCCTCCTGCGCGCCGAGACCGTCGACGGCCTCGCCGCCGCGCTCGATCTGGTGGCGGACGCGGCCGCGCCGACGCATCGTTTCCTGCGTCACCAATGGTTCGCCGGCGCGTTGCGCGCTTATGGCGGCGAGGCGCGGACGTTGCTGGTCAGCGCGGAGGATGTGCCGGTGCTGGCGCTGCCGATGGTCGCGATCGGGCCGGCATGGCTGCGCGTCGCGGCGGTGCCGGGCTGCTATTGGCCCTTCCGCAGCTTCCCGGTCGCCGAAAGCGCCGGGTTCGAGGTGCTGGAGGCCGCGCTCGCGGTGCTGGCGCGACAGGTCAACGCCTTGCGCATCGGCCCGGTCTATCAGGACGATCCGGCCGCCGCCCCATTGGTCGAGGCGGCGCGGGCGCGCGGCTGGGCGGTGGTGGAGCGGACCATCGCGCAAGGCTTCCTGCTCGACATGGCCGGGCTGCGCGCGGCGGGCGACTGGCCGCGCAACTCGACGCTGCGCAAGAACCGCAACCACGAGCGGCACCTCGCGGCGCATGGCGCGCTCGACTGGCGCTTCCTTTCGGCGGCGGACTGGCCCGCCGCCTTCGACACGCTCGCGGCGATCGAGCGGGCGAGCTGGATCAGCGCGCGCACCGACGGCCGCGACGCCAAGTTCACCGATAGCGGCCACGGCGCCTTCTGGCGCGCGCTGGCCGAGGACGAGGCGCTCGCCGGCATGATGCGTGGCGCGTTGCTGTCGGTGGGCGGCCGGCCGGCGGCCTTCTCCTTCGACCTCGACGTCGGCGGCCTGCGCTATGCGATCGCCAACAGCTACGACCCGGCCTACGCGAAGCACTCACCGGGCAAGTTGCTCTATTACCGCAACCTCGTGGATGCGCTGGCGGGCGGCACGCGCAAGGTCGACTGGGGCGCCGGCGACAGCGGCTACAAGGGCGTGATCGGCGCGACGCCGGGGCCGATGATCCGCGACTGGCTGCTGCTGCGCCCCGGCCTGCCCGCAGCGCTCGCGCCGCTCGTCAGGCTGGCGTGGCGGGGGCGCTGAGCCGATCGGATTATGTGTTTCCGGCGCGGCCGCCCTATAAGCACGCGATGTTCGATCTTCCCGTCTATCTCGCCCGTATCGACCTGCCCGAAGCGCCCGCTCCCGATGTCGCGGGGCTGGCGACGGTGCAGCGCGCCCACCGCCTCGCCATCCCGTTCGAGAATCTCGACGTGCGGCTGGGGCGCGGCGTCGCGGTCGATTCGGCATCGGTGTTCGACAAGCTCGTGAGGCGGCGGCGCGGCGGCTATTGCTTCGAGCAGAACCGCCTGCTCGGCGACGCGCTGACCGCGCTGGGGTTCGAGGCGCGGCCCTTGCTCGCGCGGGTGTGGCTGGGGATGACCGAGCCGCAGCCGCTCACCCATGCGCTGACGCTCGTCACGATCGACGGCGAGGACTGGATCGCCGACGCCGGTTTCGGCGGCAGCTTCGCGCCCGTCATGCCGCTGGCGGACGGCGCGGAGACCGAGGCACCCGACGGCACGCGGCACCGGCTGGAGCGGAACGAGGAGTTCGGCTGGATGCTGCTGCGCGAAGGCGTGCCGGCCACCACCGTCGCCTCGGGCATCGGCCCCGGCTGGCAGCCGCAATACAGCTTCGACCTGCGGCAGGTGTACGAGAACGACATCGGCATGGGCAATCTCTGGGCGTCCGTCGCGCCGGAGAGCCGCTTCACCCAGATCACCATCGCCTCGATCGTGCTGCCCCTGGGCTTCGCGACCCTGGTCGACCGCACCTATCGCCGCATCTCGAGCGAGGGCGAGACGAGCGGCGAGATCACCGATCCGCGTGTCTATCGCATCCGCATGAGCCTGATGTTCGGAATCGACCTGAGCGAGGAGGAAGTCGCCGCGCTCGGCCTTTTCTGAACGGGTCGCCGGGTCCATATAGGGAACATGGCGATCCAGATACGCACCAGCCTGGCCGAGCCGGAAACCGGCGAAACCTTCGTCCCGCATCGTCCGCAGCGCCCCGACAAGGTCGAGGGCGGCAAGCCCTTCCGGCTGGTCAGCGACTATGAACCGTCCGGCGACCAGCCGACCGCCATCGCGGAGCTGACGGCGGCGGCGCGCGAGGGCGAGCGCGATCAGGTGCTGCTCGGCGTCACCGGCTCGGGCAAGACCTTCACGATGGCCAAGGTGATCGAGGAATTGCAGCGCCCCGCGCTCGTCCTCGCGCCCAACAAGATCCTCGCCGCGCAGCTCTACGGCGAGTTCAAGAGCTTCTTCCCGGAGAACGCGGTCGAATATTTCGTCAGCTATTACGACTACTATCAGCCCGAAGCCTATGTCCCGCGCTCCGACACCTATATCGAGAAGGAGTCGAGCGTGAACGAGGCGATCGACCGGATGCGCCACTCCGCCACCCGCTCGCTGCTGGAGCGGGACGACGTGCTGATCGTCGCTTCGGTCTCGTGCCTCTACGGCATCGGCTCGGTCGAGACCTATTCGGCGATGATCTTCGATCTCAAGAAGGGCCAGACGGTCGACCAGCGCGAGATCGTGCGCAAGCTGGTCGCGCTGCAATACAAGCGCAACGACGCCGCTTTCGCGCGCGGGAATTTCCGCGTGAAGGGCGACAATCTCGAAATCTTCCCCTCGCACTATGAGGACAGCGCGTGGCGCGTGTCCTTCTTCGGGAACGAGATCGAGGAGATCGTCGAGTTCGATCCGCTGACGGGGAAGAAATCCGCCTCGCTCAATTACGTGCGCGTCTATGCCAATTCACACTATGTGACGCCCGGCCCGACGCTCAAGCAGGCAAGCGAGGCGATCAAGCACGAGCTGGCCGAGCGCCTGAAGGAACTCACCGGCGAAGGCCGGCTGCTGGAGGCGCAGCGGCTGGAGCAGCGCACCAATTTCGATCTGGAGATGATCGCGGCGACCGGAAGCTGCGCCGGGATCGAGAATTACTCGCGCTTCCTCACCGGCCGCCTGCCCGGCGAGCCGCCCCCCACCCTGTTCGAATATCTCCCCGAGAACGCGCTGCTGTTCGTGGACGAGAGCCACCAGACCGTGCCGCAGATCGGCGCGATGGCGCGCGGCGACCACCGACGCAAGATCACGCTCGCCGAATACGGCTTCCGCCTCCCGTCCTGCATCGACAATCGCCCGCTGCGCTTCAACGAATGGGATGCGATGCGTCCCCAGACGGTCAGCGTCTCCGCCACGCCGGGATCGTGGGAGATGGAGCAGACCGGCGGCGTCTTCGCCGAGCAGGTGATCCGACCCACCGGCCTGATCGATCCGCCGGTCGAGATCCGCCCGGTCGAGGAACAGGTGCAGGATTGCATCGTCGAATGCCGCAAGACGGCGGAGAAGGGATATCGCACGCTCATCACCACGCTGACCAAGCGGATGGCGGAGGACCTCACCGAATATATGCACGAGGCGGGGGTGAAGGTCCGCTACATGCATTCCGACGTGGAGACGCTGGAGCGTATCGAGCTGATCCGCGACCTGCGGCTCGGCGTCTATGACGTGCTGGTCGGCATCAACCTGCTGCGCGAGGGGCTGGACATCCCGGAATGCGGCCTCGTCTGCATCATGGATGCGGACAAGGAGGGTTTCCTGCGCTCCGAGACCTCATTGATCCAGACGATCGGCCGCGCGGCGCGCAACGTCGACGGGCGCGTGATCCTCTATGCCGACCGCATTACAGGCAGCATGGAGCGCGCGATGAACGAAACCGCGCGCCGCCGCGAGAAGCAGGAGGCGTACAATAACGAGCACGGCATCACCCCGGCGACGGTGCGCAAGAGCATCGGCGACATCATCGCGCATGTCGCCTCGAAGGATCAGGTGACGGTCGAGATCGACGAGGAACGGCCGCACATGGTCGGCCACAATTTGCGCGCCTATATCGAGGAGCTGGAAAAGAAGATGCGCAAGGCCGCCGCCGATCTGGAATTCGAGGAGGCCGGCCGCCTGCGCGACGAGATTCGCGCGCTGGAGCAGGAGGAACTGGGCCTGCCCGCCGGCGAGCACAAGGCGCAGGTCATGGGCCGCTCGAACGAGGGCAAGCCCGGCACGCGCAAGACGCGCTACGGCAAGGTGCAGCGCAAGTTCGGTGGGCGGGGACGGTGACGCCCCCGCCGCCCAATACCTTCAATCCTCGTCGTCATCCTCCGCTTCGATCGTCTGCGGGGGTGTTTTCGACTGGTGGTTCTTCACCGAATCGGGATCGGTGAACACCTCGTCCAGCGTCTCCTCAACGAGATTCTCTTTCTTCTTTTCGTCCATCGATCGTCCTTCTCAACCCAGCGTCAGGTCTTCCTGCGCTACCCCGTAATAGCCCGCGACGCGATCGGCATAGGCCTGGTCGAACACCGGCGCGTTGCTCGCCCAGCTCGGGCCGCCCTCCAGCATCCGGCGGTCGATCGTCACGACATAGACGTCGCGAACCGGATCGAATTGCAGCAGCGCGAACGGCAGCGCGTAGAAGCTCTTGCCCATGCCCAGGAACCCGCCGAGGCTGAGCACCGCATGGGTCACCCGCCCGATGCGCTTGTGGACCATGAACGCGGCGACGCTGCCCAGCCTGTCGCCGTCGCGACTCTCCACCTTCAGCGTGCCCGCGATATCGGCGTGCGCCAGCGCGAGCGTCGCTTCCCCCTTCGATGACTGCATCCGTGGAATCCCTTCCATTCACGTTGAACCGATACGTCGCGGCGCCGGTTCCGGTTGAGTAGCGGCGCTGGCCCGGTCATACCATGGGGCATGCCGTTTCAGCCACGTTCCGCCGTTCCCGTCATCGCCATGTTCGCCCTCGCCTCCTGCGTCGCCGCGCCGGAGCCCAGGCAGCCGCCGGTGATCGCCGCCCCCGCCCCGGCGCCCGCGCCGATCGCTCCCCCGCCGCCGCTGGCGAGCGACTGGAACGATTGGCCGGTGACGCCCGGCACATGGCGCTACGCCGCCGACAGCCGGGGCACGCGCGCGATGTTCGGCAATGGCGGGGACGCATTGGTGGTGCTGCGCTGCGATCGGATCGAGCGGCGGATGTACCTGTCACGCGCCGGCGCGGTGACAGCGCCGCTCACGGTGCGCACCAGCAGCGCCAGCCGCGCGCTTGCCGTGCAGCCGACCGGCGGCACGCTCCCCTATGTCGCGGCGGCGCTGGCGGTGAACGATCCGCTGCTCGACGCGATGGCGTTCAGCCGTGGCCGGGTGGCGCTCCAGCAGGAGGGCGCGCCCGTGCTGGTCGTGCCGTCCTATGCCGAGATCGGGCGCGTCATCGAGGATTGCCGGGGCTGAGCGAGTCGTTGCCTCGGGACCGGGCAACAGCCAATGAAGATCGTTGAAAAGGGCCTGAAATACAAGACTTGTTTATCTGCCATTTAACCCCGACATAACGGTCGTGGCTTGAGCCACATTCGTCTTCAACCAGCGAAAGGAGGTGATCCGATGTCTCATGGTTCAGCAATGGGGTCGGTTCAGTTCGTTCGGGGGACGCGCTTCTGAAGCCGCCGGATCGCGCCGGGGGGTATCCTCCCCCAATCAACGGCACGATCCACAGGCAAGGAGGCTCGCATGGTCTCCCGGGCTGGAGCTCTCCGGCCGCTGACCATGTTTAGGGGTTGTCGGATGCTTCTTCGGAGGTATCCGGCAACCTCTTCTCATATCTGATCGATGGCCAACTCACGGCTTTCCCCGCCCGCGATCCGGCGCTAGCCTCGCGCCAGAACAACCTAAAAGGTGGGGCATGAAAAAAATCGGATTCGCGGCGACCCTCTCCATCCTGCTCGCCGGCGCGGCGCACGCGGCCCCGGCATCGAACGCTGCCGACAACGCGCTGGAGATCACCAAGCGCGCGATCGCTTTCCGCAGCGTGCAAGGCCCCGGCAACCAGACGCCGCAGCTCGCCGCCTATCTCAAGCAATTGTTCGTCGAGGCGGGCTTCCCGGCCGCCGACGTCACGGTCGAGCCGGTCGACGACACCGCCTATCTGCTGCTGCGCTGGCGCGGCACCGATCCGAAGGCGAAGGCGCTGGTCATCTCCGGCCATATGGACGTGGTGGAGGCCAAGCCCGCCGACTGGCAGCGCGATCCGTTCACCCCCGTGATCGAGAACGGCTACATCTTCGGCCGCGGCGCCACCGACATGAAGATGGACCTGGCGCTCGTCACCGCCACGGTGATCGACATGAAGCGCGCCGGCTACAAGCCGCGGCGCGACATCGTCCTCGCCTTCTCGGGCGACGAGGAGACGACGATGAAAACCTCCGCCATGCTGGCCGGCAAGGTGAAGGGCGCGGCGGAGATGGTGCTCAATGTCGACGGCGGCGGCGGGCTGCTGAGCGAAAGCGGCAAGCCGGAATATCTCTCGATCAGCGCGGCCGAGAAGACCTATGCCGATTTCCAGCTCACCGTCACCAATCCCGGCGGCCATTCCTCCGCGCCGCGCAAGGTGAACGCGATCGTCGAGCTGTCCAAGGGGCTGGTGAAGATCGACGGCTATCGCTTCACGCCGCAGATCTCGCCGATCACCAAGGCGTATTTCGAGGGCGTCGCGCCGCTCCAGACGCCGGATGTCGGCGCGGCGATGAAGGCGTTCGCCGCCAATCCCGCCGACCAGCAGGCGATCGAGACGCTGGCGGCCAATCCCGCTTATGTCGGGCAGATCGGCACCACCTGCGTGCCGACGATGGTGTCGGGCGGCCATGCGCTCAACGCGCTGCCGCAGCGCGCGACCGCCAATATCAACTGCCGCATCTTCCCCGGCGTGAAACCGGCGGCGGTGATGGCCGAGCTGGAAAAGGTGGCGGGCGATTCCGGCATCAAGTTCAGCGACGTCACAGAAGGCTCCAACCCCACCGACGCCTCGCCGCTGCGCCCCGATCTGGTGAATGCGGTGACGAAGGCGATCCATCTGGTGCGGCCCGGCGTGCCGGTGTTCCCGTCGATGTCGGCCGGCGCGAGCGATTCGATGCACTTCCGTGCCGTCGGCATCCCCAGCTACGGGATCAGCCCGATCTTCATCAAGGAATCGGACGAATTCTCCCACGGCCTCAATGAGCGCACGCCGGTCGACAACGTGCCGCTGGGCGTCACCTATTTCCGCTCGCTGCTGACCGATCTCAGCAAGTAACGCATCCGACGCGGCCGGCCGCTTCCCCGCTCGCGCTTTCCCGGCGCGGGCGTTAGGGAGCGTCCGACAGCAAGAGGTTGCGTTATGCCGGACATATTGGTGCTCACCACCGGGGGCACGATCGACAAGCTCTATTTCGACGCGCTCAGCGAATATCAGATCGGCGACAGCGTGGTGGACCGGCTCCTCACCACCGCGCGGGTGAGCAAGCCGTTCCGCGTTCAGGGGCTGATGCGCAAGGACAGCCTGGAGCTTGACGACGCCGATCGCGCGGCGATCGCCCGCGCCGCCGCCGAGGCGCCCGAGCGGCGGATCGTCATCACCCACGGCACCGACACGATGACCGAGACCGCGAAGGCGCTGGCGGGCATCGCGGACAAGACGATCGTGCTGGTCGGCGCGCTCGCCCCGGCACGTTTCGCGGACAGCGACGCGACGTTCAACCTCGGCATGGCCTTCGCCACCGCGCAGATCGCGCCGGCGGGCGTGTGGATCGCGATGAACGGCACGATCTTCCCGGCGGACAAGGTGCGCAAGGACCGCGCCGCCAACGCCTTCGTCCCGGTGTGAGCGGCATTGTCGACGGGCGGTTGCGCCCGATCAGGGCCAACGGGCGGTTGCGCCCGATCAGGATCGTGCTGTTCCTGCTCGTCTGGGCCAGTTGCAGCTGGTTCGGATCATGGGAGATGAACACCAACAACGCCGTGCGCCTCTACGCCACGCTGGCGATCGTCGAACGCGGCGAGGCGACGATCGACCAATATGATTCGGCCACCACCGACAAGGCGCGCTTCGGCGACCACATCTATCTCGACAAGGCGCCGGGGATGACGCTGATGGCGATCCCCGCCGTCGCCGCGCTCCACGCCCTGTCGCCGGCGCGCAGCAACAATTTCCAGCTCATCACCGGCAGCGGCGCGTTCGCGCGCTTCATCCGGGTGCGGACACGGCTGGCGGTGGCGACCGGCCCCGCGCTGCTCACCGCGATCGCCGCGCTGCTGCTGTTCGACATGGGGCTGGGCCTCACCGGCAGCGCCTCGGCGGGGCTGGCGGCGGCGGTCGCCTACGGGCTGGGGACGCCGGCCTGGGCGTGGTCGACCTCGCTGCTCGGCCATGCGCCGCTCGCCGCGCTCTACGTCATCGCCTTGTGGGCGGCGTTGCGTGCCACGAGCGGGGAGGAGACGCGGCGCTGGCCCGCGTTCCTACTCGGGCTGGTGCTCGGCTGGGCGGTGGTGGTGGAATATCCCGCCGTCGTCGCGGGCAGCGCGATCGCCTTGTGGACCGCGTGGCGCGCGTGGCGGCGAGCGGATCGCGTGACGGTCCTCGGCCTTGCCATCGCCGGCGGGTTGATCGGCCTCGCGCCGCTGTTCGCCTACAACCTGTTCGCCTTCGGCAACCCGTTTCAGCTCGGCTATGAAGGCGTGGTCGGCTTCGACGGCATGAACCGGGGGCTGTTCGGCGTCGGCTTGCCCGATCCGCTGGTGCTGTGGCGCATCACCTTCGGCCAGCAGCGCGGGCTGTTCTGGTTCGCGCCGGTGCTGCTGCTCGGCCTGTGGGGCGTGGCGCTGCTGATCCGCGACCGGCGGACCCGCGACATCGGCCTCGTCGTGCTGGCGGTGGCGACGATCACCCTGCTGATCAACGCCGGCTATTTCTATTGGGACGGCGGCTATTCGACCGGCCCGCGCCATTCGGTGCCGATCGTCGGCGTGCTGTCGCTCGGCGTCGCGGCGGCATGGGCGAAGCGCGGGCGCGGCGCGGGGCGCTATCTGCCGGCGGAGGTGATCGTGCTGTCGGTCGCGATCAACGCCTGCATGGCGGCGACCGATATATACGGCAGCCCGAGCGCGGCGTTCCAGCTTCGCGAAGTGGTGATGGGGCCGTTCGTCGACGGCCATATCCGCAGCTTCGCGAGCGACTGGCTCGGCTGGTCCCCCGGTACCGGGTTCATTCTGTGGCAGGCGGTCGCCGTCCCCGTGCTATGCTGGCTGGCGGTGACGGCCGGCCGCGCGGACGCGCCGACGGATGTGACAAAAGCGTAATAAGGCGAACACTGCGTCCCCGCCGCACCATGCTATAGGGACGCGTCCTGCCCGCGGCGAAGCGGCATGATCCGGGAAAAGCGAATTGAATACTCCGATCTTCTACGATCCCAGTGGCCGACGAGGAACGCGCGCGCGGCGATCGGTCGCGGTGCTGATCGCGCTGATCGTGCTGGTGGCGATCGCCTTCGCCTCGACGCTGGTCGCGGTGCCGTCGGGGCCTGACCTGCCGCTGCCCTTCGCGCATCGCCAGGCGGAGCGATTCAACCCGCACGCCGCGCCAACCACCAGGTCCGCCTCGCGCTGGCTGCCGCATCTCGTGCGCACGCCGAAGGCGACCAAGGGCACCGCCGGCAAGCCGGTGACGATCGGTTTCTACGTCTCCGGCAACGACGGCAGCATCGCCTCGCTCCAACGACACATCAATTCGCTCGACTGGGTGGTGCCGGCGGTGCTGACCACCGACGCCTCCGGCAATGTCATCCAGTCGCGCGCGCCGCGCCTTGCGCAGGTGATGGCCGCTGCCGCGCGCCCGCCGAAGCTGCTGCCGATGGTGCAGAACATCATCAACGCGCAATGGGACGGCAAGGGCGCCGCCACGATGCTGCGCGACCGCGCCCACCGCAAGGCGGCGATCCAGCGGCTCGTCGCCTTCGTCGCGGACCAGCACGCCGCCGGGCTGGTGATGGACTATGAGAACCTCCCGCCGGAGGTGCTGCCCGCCTATGTCTCGTTCCTCGCGCAGCTCAACAAGGCGCTTCCCGAAAGCGCGACGCTGGCCGTGACAGTGCCGGCGGGCGAGCCGGAGTGGCGGCTCGCCAGCTTCGCCCGCGTCGTCGATAACGTCATCCTGATGGCCTATGACGAGCATTGGCAGAGCGGCAAGGCCGGGCCGATCGCCTCGCAGCCGTGGTTCGTGCAGGTTGTCGAGGACGCGCTGCGGCAGGTCGGGCACGACAAGCTGATCGTCGCGCTCGGCAGCTACGGCTATGACTGGCACGACGATTCCGCCGACGCGATGTCGGTCGGCGAGGCGTGGCTCGCCGCGCGCAACGCCGACACGCCGGTCACCTTCGATCCCGCCAGCGGCAACGCCGGCTACGCCTATAACGAGGACGGCACGCAGCATCAGATATGGATGCTGGACGCGGCGACGAGCTGGAACCAGTTCGTCGCGCTGCGCCGGCTCGGCATCGCCAATATCGCGATGTGGCGGATCGGCACCGAGGACCCTGGCTTCTGGAACGCGCTCGCCGCCTTCCGCACGAAGCTGCCGAACAAGGTGCCGGTGCTCGACAAGCTGAAGGCGGACCTCGAGGTGGATGTGGAGGGATCGGGCGAGATATTGCGCATCACCGCCTCCCCCACCGACGGCCAGCGCCGCGTGGCTTACGACAAGGACGCGATGATCCGGCGCGAGGATTATGTGTCGCTGCCGACGCCCTATGTCGTCCAGCGCGCCGGCGCGGTGCCGAAGAAGATCGCGCTGACCTTCGACGACGGCCCCGACGCCACCTGGACGCCGAAGATCCTCGATATCCTCGAGCGCGAGCATGTGCCCGGCACCTTCTTCGTCATCGGCGAGAATGCCTTGCAGCATCCGCAATTGCTGCGCCGCATCGTCGCGGACGGATCGGAGATCGGCAACCACACCTATACCCACCCCAATCTCGCGCTCTCGGGCGAGCGGACGGTGGACCTTGAGCTGAACACCACGCAGCGGCTGGTGCAGGCCTATACCGGCCGTTCGATGACATTGTTCCGCGCGCCCTATTTCGGGGACGCCGAGCCGACCACCGCCGACGAGATCGGCCCGGCGCTGATCGCGCAGCAACATGGCTATACGGTGGTCGGGCTGCACGTCGACCCGAACGACTGGCAGCGGCCAGGGACCCAGACCATCATCCGCGAGGTGCTCGGTCAGGTCGATGCCGTCACCCCGGACCGGTCGGCCAATGTGGTGCTGCTCCACGATGGCGGCGGCAATCGCGAGCAGACGGTCGAGGCGCTGCCGCAGATCATCGCCGGGCTGCGCGCGCGCGGCTACAGCTTCGTCACCGCCTCGCAGCTCGTCGGCCTGCCGCAATCGGTGGCGATGCCGGAGGTGAGGGGGCGCGACCTGCTCGCGGTGCGGACCGACGTCGGCATCTTCATCGCGCTCGCGCTGCTGTCGATCGCGCTGTCGTGGCTGTTCTATGTCGCGATCGTGCTGGGCGTGGCGCGCGCGGTGCTGATGGCCGGGCTGGCCTGGATACAGACGCGCCGGCGCCGCGCCGTGCCGCCCGATTTCCATCCGAGCGTGTCGGTCATCATTCCCGCCTATAACGAGGAACGGGTGATTGTCGCTTCCGTGCGCCGCGTGCTCGCGAGCGACTATCCGGGGATCGAGGTGATCGTCGCCGACGACGGATCGAAGGACCGCACCAGCGCCTTGGTGGCGGAGGCGTTCGCCGACGATCCGCGCGTCACTCTGATGACGCTCACCAACGGCGGCAAGGCGGCGGCGCTCAACCGCGCGCTGGCGCAGGCGAACAGCGAGGTGGTGATCGCGCTCGACGCCGACACGCAGTTCGAGCCGGAGACGATCGCGCGCCTGACGCGCTGGTTCGCCGATCCCGCGATCGGCGCGGTGGCGGGCGACGCGCGGGTGGGCAATCGCGTGAACCTCGTCACGCGCTGGCAGGCGATCGAATATATCACCGCGCAGAACCTCGAACGCCGCGCGCTCGCCGGGTTCGACGCGATGACGGTGGTGCCGGGCGCGGTGGGCGCGTGGCGGCGCGCGGCGCTGGAATCGGTCGGCGGTTATCCGGAGAACACGCTGGCGGAGGATCAGGACCTGACCATCGCGATCCAGCGCGCGGGCTGGCGCGTATCCTATGATCCGCGCGCGGTGGCGTGGACCGAGGCGCCGGAGACGTTCCGCGCGCTCGCCAAGCAGCGCTATCGCTGGGCGTTCGGCACGCTGCAATGCCTGTGGAAGCATCGCGGCGTCATCGCCAGCGGCAAGCCCAAGGGGCTGGCGCATATCGGGTTGCCGCAGGCGTGGTTGTTCCAGATCGCCTTCGCCGCGATCTCGCCGCTGATCGATCTCGCGCTAGTGCTGTCGATCGGCGGCACGATCATGCGCGTCCAGCAGCACGGCTGGGCGCAGACCAGCGGCGATGTGGGCAAGATGGGCCTCTACTGGCTGTGCTTCACCGTGATCGACGTGATCTGCGGCTGGGTCGCTTATCGGCTGGACGGGCGGAAGGTGCGCTATCCGGCGTTCCTGCTGGTCGCGCAGCGGCTGGTCTATCGCCAGATCATGTATTGGGTGGTGCTGCGCGCGATCAGCTCCGCGATCGGCGGTTGGGTGGTCGGCTGGGGCAAGCTGGAGCGTTCGGGCCGGGTGCAGGCTGCATAGCGGGCGAGCCCCACCCGTCTTGCCAGCGTAACGTCCACGCCTTATCCGCTGGAGATGATCGCTTCAGAAATCGTCGCCGAGCTGGATCGGCTCTATACCGCCTCCGTCAGCCGGTTGCAGCAGGCGCTGACCCGCTACCTCACCGACGGCACGCCGCCGCCGCCCGAATCGCGCCGCGACGGATCGTTCGCCTATCCCGAAATCCACCTGCGTTATCGCGGGCAGGAGGATCGCCCGACGCCGCCGCGATCGTTCGGGCGGCTGGTGACGCCGGGCGAATATCGCATCAGCGTGACCAAGCCGGCGCTGTTCGCCGATTACCTCACCGAGCAGCTCACGCTGCTGCTGGAGGATTACGACGTCGAGGTGCAGGCGGTCGCGGGGCGGACGGAGATACCCTTCCCCTATGTCCTCGATCCCGGCCATGCGCTCGGCCTCGACGAAGTGTCCGCCGCCGAGCTGGCGCGCTTCTTCCCGGCGACCGAGCTGTCCCATATCGGCGACGAGATCGCGGACGGGCTATGGACGCCGGTCGACGAGACTCGCCCGCTGGCGCTGTTCGACGGGCTGCGCACCGATTTCAGCCTCGCCCGGCTGCGCCACTATACCGGCACCCCGCCGGAGCATGTGCAGCGTTACGTGCTGTTCACCAACTACCACCGCTATATCGACGAGTTCGTCCGCTGGGCGGCGACGCAGGTCAACGGCGATTCGCGCTTCACCGCGCTCTCCGGTCCCGGTGGGGTGATGTTCCGGCCCGGCGACGATCCGGCGATGCTCGACGACAGCGCGTGGCGGCGGCTCCAGATGCCGGCCTATCACCTGCTCGCGCCGGATCGTAGCGGCATCACGCTCGTCAACATCGGCGTCGGGCCGTCGAACGCCAAGACGATCACCGACCATCTCGCGGTGCTGCGCCCCGATGCGTGGCTGATGATCGGCCATTGCGGCGGCCTGCGCCCGTCGCAGCGGATCGGCGACTATGTGCTCGCCCACGCCTATCTGCGCGACGATCATGTGCTGGACGACGTGCTGCCGCCGGAAATCCCGGTGCCCGCCATCGCCGAGGTGCAGCTCGCGCTCGCCCGCGCGGCGGAGACGGTCTCCGGCCAGTCGGGCGAGGAGCTGAAGCGCCGGCTGCGCACCGGCACGATCGTCACCACCGACGACCGTAACTGGGAATTGCGCTACAGCCGCTCCGCCCTGCGCTTCTCGCTCAGCCGCGCGGTGGGGATCGACATGGAATCCGCCACCACCGCCGCGCAGGGCTATCGCTTCCGCGTCCCCTACGGCACGTTGCTTTGCGTGTCGGACAAGCCGCTCCACGGCGAGCTGAAGCTGCCGGGTCAGGCCAACCGCTTCTACGAGCGCGCGATCAGTGAGCATATGCGAATCGGGATCGAGACGTGCGAGGAGTTGCGCCGCGAGGGCGCCCGGCTGCACAGTCGCAAATTGCGGGCGTTCAACGAGCCACCCTTCCGCTGACGCAACGACCGGGGCGGCCGTGCGTTGATCCGCCGCTATCAGGGAGAATTCCGCATGGCCGACACGCCCGAGACACCCAAGGCCCCCGTGCCCCGCGCGGCCACCCGCCGCCACGCGCCGCGCAAGACCAGCGCCGCCAAACCGGCGGCGAAGGCCGCGCCCAAGGCCAAAAGATCCGCCGCCAATGGCGCAAAGCCCGCCGCGAAGCCGCGCGCCTCGGCCCGCCCCGCCAAGGGCGAGGCCAAAACGGCCACCACCGGCAAGGTCGCCACCGGCAAGGTCGCCACCGTGAAGGCGCGGGTGACGAAGGCTGCGGGAAAAGCCAGCGAGAAGGTCGGCGGCAAATGGGGATCGGCCGCGATCGCCGGCGGGCTGGCGGTAGTCGGCGCGGCCGCCACCGCGGCATTGCTCTCGCTGCGCGGCTCGACACCCCGCAAGGACGAGGCGGAAGGCGGGGCACACAGCCCCGACGGCGAGGATGCCTCGGCATCGTTCCGTGCCGGCATCGCCGACGAGAATTCGATTCCCGACAAGGTGTGACCCCGCTTCAGCCGGCGAGGAAGTCCGCGATCGCCTGGCCAAGCTCCGGCTTGGTCACGGCGCTCATGTGATTGCCGGGAATCTCGACATAGCGTGCGTCGGGCAGCACGTCGGCCAGCGCCGCCGCCAAGCCGTTGTCGTCGTCATACACGCCGTTCACGCAGAGCGTCGGCCATGTGAAGCCCTCAACGACCTCGATCGGCGTGCTGACGAACGTGTCGATCACGTTGAGCAACGCGACCGGATCGCCGCCCGTCGTCTTGAGGAAGGCTTCCGCCATCCATTCGGCGCTGCCGCGCGGATGCTTGCCGAGGTTGGTGAGGATGTTGCGGAAATGGTCCGCCCGGCGTCCGGCCGAGATCAGCCCGTCCAGCCCCATGCCGGCGAAGATCACGCGGCGAGGGGTCGCGCCCGTCGCCAGCATCCGGCTGGTGGTCCGCGCGCCGAGCGAATAGCCGCCGAGATCATATTCCTTCAGCCCGAGATGCGCGATCAGCGCATGGCCGTCCTTCGTCAGCGCGTCGGGCGGATAAGCGGCCGTCTCGTGGGGCTTCGCGCTTTCGCCGTGCGCGCGCAGGTCCGGCATGATGACGCGGAAGCCCCGCGCGGCGATCGCGGCGGCGTGACCATAGCGTATCCAGTTGGTCCGCGCGTCGGAGAAATAGCCGTGGATCAGGACGACCGGGCGCCCCTCCCCCATTTCCCGCCACGCGAGGCGCGTGCCGTCGAAACTCTCGAAATAATGCGTTTCACTCGGGGACATCTTGACCTGCTTCCCGCCAACGATCGACCAGCGCCTGATATTCGTCGCAGCGGTGGCCGGGCAAGCCGCGCGTGTCGAACCATGCGTCATGGCGATGCTCGATCCCGAAATGCGAGATCGGGCGGAAGCGCGAGGGATCGTCAAAACTGCCGACGGTAAGGTCGATCTTGTCCGAGCCGGAGACGTATTCGAACGTCAGCGGCGTGCCGCACGCCGAACAGAAGCCGCGCCGCGCGATCGGCGACGAGGCATAGAGATCAGGCTCCCGCTCCCAGCGCACGTCCGCGCGCTTCGCGTTCCGGAACGCGGCCGCCACACCCCCGGTCGCGCGTTGACACATGCGGCAATGGCAGAGATAGGCGTCGTCGCTGTCGATCTCGGCCGTATAGCGGATGCGGCCGCACTGGCAGCCGCCGGTCATCTCGGTCATCGCTTTCCTCCGTGTCGACAGTTTCGCGCGGCGACGGAACGATTGCAAATTTCGCACGACGCGGCACTTCCATTATATAAGCACGCTTATTATATGCGCGCCCATGACAGAGACATTCGGGTTCCTGCTCAGCGATACGTCACGGCTGCTGCGCCGCCGCTTCGACGAGCGCGCACGCACGCACGGCGCGACTCGCGCGCAGTGGAAGGCGTTGCTCGGCATCAGCCAGCAGGAGGGAATCAATCAGGGCAGCCTTGCCGACATCCTGGAGGTCGAGCCGATCACGCTTTGCCGCCTGATCGACCGGATGGAGGAATCCGGGCTGGTCGAGCGCCGTCGCGATCCGAACGACCGCCGCGCATGGCAATTGTTCCTCACCGACAAGGCTCACCCGGTCATCGATCTGCTCCGCGAGACCGGCATCGAACTCACCGCGCAGGCGCTGCGCGGCATCCCCGAAGAATCCATCACCCACCTCTCCGAAGTGCTGAACCGCATCCGCGAGAATCTCGCCGACGCGCCGCAGCAGCAGAAGGACGCCGTTC
Source organism: Sphingomonas sp. CL5.1 (assembly GCF_013344685.1). NCBI lineage: Bacteria > Pseudomonadati > Pseudomonadota > Alphaproteobacteria > Sphingomonadales > Sphingomonadaceae > Sphingomonas > Sphingomonas sp. CL5.1. Next base: position 3,247,954 of record NZ_CP050137.1, on the reverse strand, counting down.
ATGGCTGACGCCGATCCGAGGCGCGAATTCGCCGCCGACAAGGAAATCTCCGTGCTGACGCAGGAGGATGGGCCCGCCCCGAAGCAGCGCGGCGTACTGCGGCTGGTGCTGATGCTCGGTGTGCCGCTGCTGATCGCGCTGGTCGGCGGCTATTTCTACATCACCTCCGGCCGCTACATCTCGACCGACAACGCCTATGTCCGGCAGGACATGATCTCGGTCAGCCCCGACGTGTCGGGTCGCATCGTCGAGGTAGACGTGCGCGAGAACCAGCAGGTGAAGGCCGGCGACGTGCTGTTCCGCATCGATCCGGAACCGTATCGCATCGCGCTGGCGCAGGCCGACGCCGATCTCGCCACCGCGCGGGTGCAGGTCTCCACGATGGCGACCGACACCGGCAGCGCCGCCGCCGATATCCAGAATGCCAGGGCTGAGCTGACGCTGGCGCAGGCCACCTATTCCCGGCAGGCCGCGCTGATGAAGCAGGGCTTCACCACCCGCGCCGCCTTCGACGCGGCCACGCAGGGCGTTGCCGCCGCGAACGCGAAGCTCGCCACCGCCGAGGCCGCCGCCGCGCGCGCGCGCCAGCAGCTTGGCTCGGGCGGCGGCACCGGCCAGCCGGCCGCGATCCAGGTCGCGCTCGCCAAGCGCGAGAAGGCCGCCTACGACCTCGAACGAAGCGTGGTGCGCGCGCCGAAGGACGGTATCGTCAGCCAGACCGGCCGACTCCAGGTGGGCAATATCACGCCCTCCGGCGTTCCCGCGCTCAGCCTCGTCGTCAGCCAGCAGGCGTGGGTCGAGGCGAACTTCAAGGAAACCGACCTCAACCACATGAAGGTCGGCCAGCCCGCCGAGCTGTCGTTCGACGCCTATCCGGGGCTGAAGGTGAAGGGCCGCGTCCAGTCGATCGGCGCCGGCACCGGCAGCGAATTCTCCGTGCTGCCGGCGCAGAACGCCACCGGCAACTGGGTGAAGGTGACGCAGCGCGTGCCGGTCCGCATCGCGATCGACGGCACGCCGCCGCGCGCGATGATCGCCGGCCTGTCGACCGACGTGACGATCGACACGAAGGCGCGCTGATGGCTTCCGCCGCCGCTCCGGCCGGCGCGTCGCCCGCCGAGGGACCGCGCGCCAGCCAGCCACTGCTGCCGGTCCGGCATCGCGGCGTGCTGACGATCGGCATCATGGGCGCGATGATCATGCAGATCCTCGACACCACGATCGCCAATGTCGCGCTGCCGCATATGGAGACCAGCCTCGGCGCGACCGCCGACACGGTGACGTGGGTGCTGACCAGCTATATCGTCGCCACCGCGATCGCGCTGCCGGCGACCGGCTGGCTTTCCGACCGGCTGGGCAGCCGCAACCTGTTCCTGATCGCGGTCGGCGGCTTCATCCTCGCCTCGATGGCCTGCGGCACCGCCGTCAGCCTGGAGGAGATGGTGCTGTTCCGCATCTTCCAGGGCGTATTCGCCGCCTTCATCAACCCGCTGTCGCAAACCTCGATGCTGGACATCAACCCGCCCGAACATGCGGCGAAGGCGATGAGCATCTGGGGCATGGGCGTGATGGTCGGGCCGATCATGGGCCCGGTGATCGGCGGCTGGCTGACCGAGAGCTACAACTGGCGCTGGGTGTTCTACGTCAATGTGCCGGTGGGGGCGCTGACCTTCGCGATCCTGTGGTTCCTGCTCCCTTCCCGGCCGCGTGCGCATCGCTCGTTCGACTGGCTGGGCTTCATGTTCATCGGCATCGCCGTCGCGGCCTTCCAGCTTATGCTCGATCGCGGGCAGAACAAGGACTGGTTCTCGAGCTGGGAGATCGTGCTGGAGGCGATGATCGCCGCCGCCTTCGCCTGGATGGCGATCGTCCACCTCTCCACGGCGAAGAAACCGCTGTTCGACCGGCACCTGTTCGGCAACCGCAATCTCGTGACCGGCATGTTCTTCATGGTCGTCATCGGCGTTAGCACGATGGCGCCGATGGCGCTGCTGCCGCCGATGCTCCAGCAGCTCTTCAACTATCCGGTGATCGATACCGGCCTGATGATGGCGCCGCGCGGCGTCGGCGTCCTGTTCACCATGTGGTTCGCCGGCCGCCTCATGACCAGCGGCGCGGATACGCGCTGGGTCATCATGCTGGGGCTGGTCCTGTTCGCGGTCTCGCTGCGCTGGATGGCGGGCTACACCCTTGAGATGGATTTCTGGCCGGTGATCACCGCCGGCTTCGTTCAGGGGCTGGGCATGGGGCTGGTGTTCATGCCGATGAACGCGCTGGCCTTCGCGACGCTCGACAACCGCTATCGCACGGACGGGGCGAGCATGCTCAACCTGATGCGCTCGATCGGGCAGTCGGCGGGCATCTCGATGGTGACGGTGCTCCTCGCGCGCAACATCCAGGTCAGCCACGCCGATCTCGTCCAGCACGTCACGCAGGACAAGGTGCCGGCGATCAACCTGAGCCAGATCGACCAGTTCGGCAGCATCGGGGACAGCATCTTCTCGTTCGCCGACGCGATGATCAATCAGCAGGCGGCGATGGTCGCCTATATCGACGATTTCTACCTGATGAGCTGGATCAGCCTCGCCGCCATCCCGATGGTGCTGTTGCTGAAGCGGCCGAAGGGGAAGATGGAGATCATCCACGCCGAATGAGGCGGTGCCTCATCCCTGCGTGAGCGCGGCGGCGAACTCGGCTAGCGGCGCCATCTCCGGCCATTGCGGCACGCCTTCGGGAATGGTCACCCAACGCTGGCGATAGTCGGTGAAGATATGCGCGCGGCACTCCAGTTCCTCGGAGCGGTCGAGCGTGCCCGCGCGTACCACCGCGATGCCGGGCCGACGCGTGTTGGTGTTGTAGACCCGCGCATGGCAGGTTCCGCAGAAACGCTGGATCGACGTCCTGTCCCCGGTCGTGATCTCATGAACCACGATCGGCCCGGTGACGGTCAGGCTCGCTTCCGGCACCAGCGCCTGCACGCTGAACGCGCTGCCCGACGCGCGCTGGCACATATGGCAGTGACAGGCATAGACCGGCGGCGGCGCGTCGAGCGCCAGCTCGTAGCGGCACGCGCCGCAGCGGCAGCCGCCGGTGATCGTCATGCGGCCTTCTTCAGATGCCGGCGGCCGAGCAGCTCGGCAATCTGCACCGCGTTCAGCGCCGCGCCCTTGCGGAGATTGTCGCTGACGCACCACAGCGAAAGGCCGTTCTCGATCGTCGAATCCTCGCGCACCCGGCTGACGAAGGTGGCATAGTCGCCGACGCATTCGACCGGGGTGACGTATCCGCCGTCCTCGCGCTTGTCGACCAGCATGACGCCCGGCGCCTCGCGCAGGATCTTCTGCGCCTCGTCGGCGGAGATTTCCTTCTCGAACTCGATGTTGAGCGCCTCGGAATGGCCTACGAACACCGGCACGCGCACGCAGGTTGCCGTCACCTTCACCTTCGGGTCGAGGATCTTCTTCGTCTCCGCGACCATCTTCCATTCCTCCTTGGTGGAGCCGTCCTCCAGGAAGCTGTCGATGTGCGGGATCACGTTGAAGGCGATCTGCTTGGTGAACTTCCTCGGCTCGGCAGGATCGCCGACGAAGATGTTGCGGCTCTGCTCGAACAGTTCGTCCATGCCCGCCTTGCCCGCGCCGGACACCGACTGATAAGTCGCGACGACCACCCGCTTGATCGTGGCGGCGTCGTGCAGCGGCTTCAGCGCGACGACCATCTGCGCGGTCGAGCAATTCGGATTGGCGATGATATTCTTGCGGGTATAGCCGTCGATCGCCTGGGGGTTGACCTCCGGCACGATCAGCGGAACATCCGGGTCCATGCGGTAGAGCGACGAATTATCGATCACCGTGCAGCCGGCGGCGGCGAATTTTGGGGCATAGATCTTGGTCGCCTCGCTACCGATCGCGAACAGCGCGATATCCCAGCCGGCGGGATCGAAATGCTCGATGTTCTTGACGGTCAGCTTCCTGCCCGTCTCGCCATATTCGACCTGATCGCCAGTCGACCGTGCGCTGGCGACGACCGCGATCTCGTCCGCCGGGAATTCGCGCTCGGCGAGGATGTTCAGCATCTCGCGCCCGACATTGCCCGTCGCACCGGCGACCACCACCCGATAACCCATGACTCACTCCTTGCTGCAACGCGGCATTACAGTCATTGCGCGGGCCGCATCAACCTTATTCTAATCGTGCGTTCGCGCCTGCCACGTCGCATGGGCGATACCATGCACTGTCGCGAGATGATCGACGATATCGTCCAGTTCCCTGGAGGGAACATTGGTGCTGACCAGCGTCGCGACAATATCCACCCTGCCCTCGCCGCGCTCCTCCACGTCCAGCTCCGCGACGGGCAGGGATTGCGCCTCCAGATGCTCGACCAGCATGTCGCCGAGCGGCCCGGCCTGGGTGGCCGATCCGGTGATCGTCACCGAATAGGTCGCCTCCAGGCTGCGCCCCTCCAGCGGGATGCGGTTGATCGCATCGACGATCGGCCGCAGCAGCGTGTTCGCGACGATCACCAACGCGGCGAGCAATCCCGCCTCGGCCAGCATGTCGCTGCCCGCGATCGCGCCGACCGCCGCGGAGCACCACAGGGTCGCCGCGGTGTTGAGGCCGCGGACGTTCATCCCCTCCTTCATGATGACGCCGGCGCCGAGGAAGCCGATGCCCGAAACGACATAGGCGATCACCCGGATCGACTCGACGTCCCCGCCCAGCCGCTGCCCGAGATCGGTGAATGCCGCCGCGCCGATCGCCACCAGCGCGTTGGTGCGCAACCCGGCGGTGCGCTGGCGATACTGCCGCTCCGCACCGATCAGCGTGCCGAGAACGAACGCGGCGACGTAGCTGACCAGCATGTCGAGGAACGGCCACAGGTGAAAGGTCGTCAGGAAACGCATCGCCGGCCCCTTATCGCGCGGGCTTGTTCTTCACCGTCCGGTCGAGGAAATCGAGCATCGTCGTCCATGGATGGATTTCGCGCACCGCGCCGTGCGTCTTGCCGGGATAGAGCATCATCTCGAACTTCATGTCCGCCGCCTGGAGCCGCGCGGCGAAGGCGGTGGTGTTGTCGAGGAACACGTTGTCGTCCGCCATGCCGTGCATGATGAGCAGGGGATCGCGGATGCCCGTCGCGTCCGGCAATGCGCTGGAGGCGGCATAACCGGCGGCGTCCTTCGCCGGGTCGCCCATGTAGCGCTCGGTGTAATGCGTGTCGTACAGCGACCAGTCCGTGACCGGCGCGCCGGCGACGGCGGCGGCATAGACGCCGGGATTCTTCTCCAGCATCTTCAGCGACATATAGCCGCCATAGGACCAGCCGTAGGTAGCGATCCTGTCCCCGTCCACGAACGGCAGCGACTTCAGGTAGCGGGCGCCGGCAAGCTGATCCTCCACCTCCACCGTGCCCATCGCGTGCCAGATCGCATCCTCGAACTTCTTGCCGCGATTGGGCGATCCGCGATTATCGAGCTGGAACACGATCCAGCCCTGCCGCGCGAGATATTGCATCAGCGGCGGGTTCCACGCCCGTGTCACCGTCTGGCTGCCCGGTCCGCCGTAATGCTGGAAGAACACGGGGTATTTCTTCCCCGGCTCCAGCGGCGGGGCGATCATCTTCCAGTAGAGCGTCGTGCCGTCCGCCGCCTTGAGCGTGCCGAACCCGGTCGGGCGCTGGGCCGCCAGATAGGGCGCATAGGGGTGATCGCCCGCCACCGCATTCTGATTGATCCACGACAGCCGTTTGCCGTTCGCATCGGCGAGATAGGTCTGCGGCGGCTGGTCAGAATTGGAGCGGGTGATGATGAACCGCGAGCCGCGCGCATCGGCGCTGGCGCCGTTCCACCACCCCGCCTCGGTCAAGCGGGTGATCCGGTGGCCGTCCGGCTCCAGCGCGTAGAGATGCTGCTCCAGCACCCCGTCGCGATTGCCGGTGAAGAAGATCCGGCCGGAGGCGTCGTCCACCCCGACCAGCGCGCTCACCACCCAGTCGCCCTTGGTGAGCTGGGTCCATTTGCCCGCTTTCCAGCGATAGAGGTGCGCGAAGCCGTCGCGCTCCGACCGCCAGAGCAGGCTGCCGTCCGGCATCACGCGATAGGCGTCCGACAGGTTGATCCAGCTTTTCTCGCCGGCCTTTTCGGTGAACATCACCGTCGCGTTGCCGGTCGCCGGATCGATGCGCAGCATATCGAGCGCGCGCTGATCCCGGCTCTCGCGCTGGACGAGCAGCGCCGATCCGTCCGGCAGCCAGTTGACGCGGGCGAGATAGAAATCGGGATCGGCGCCGAGATCGACCTTCACCTGCCCGGAGCCGTCGGCGCGCATCACCCACAGCTCGACCAGCGCATTGGGCGTGCCGGCGGCAGGATAGCGCTGCTGATAGATATTGGTGCCCGACGCGCCGATCGCCGCGCGTGTGAACACCTTCACCGGCGCCTCGTCGAACCGCTCGACCGCGAGAAGCCTGTCGTCCGGCGACCACCAATAGCCGGTGCGGCGATCCATCTCCTCCTGCGCGACGAACTCCGCCTCGCCGAAATGGACGGTGCCCCCGCCCCCGCTGGTCAGCGCGCGCGCCGCGCCGCCCGCGAGCGGCTGGACCCACAGGTTCTGGTCGCGCACGAAGCTCAGGAAGCCGCCGCGCGGCGAGATCGCCGGGTTGAGCACGCCCTTGGTCCCCTCGATCCGGCGCGTCCCGCCGGCAAGGTCGGCGAGGAACAATTCGCCGTCGACCGGCACCAGCAGCGAGCGGCTGTCGGGCGACCAGTCGTAATCGAGCACGCCGGTCTTGCCGGTCTTGGAGCGGTCGCGTTCGCGCTGCATCTTCTCGGCCTCGGACAGCGCCGCGCCGCTGCCGACCTGGCGCGAATCGACCAGCATCCGCTCGGCGCCGGTACGCGTGTCGATCGCCCAGAGGTCGTAGCGGGTACGCTCGTCGGCGCGGTTGCGCACCAACGTCAGCAGCGATCCGTCGGGCGAGAGGCGCAGCGCCTGCGGCTGTGGGCCGGACAGGTCCGGGCTGGCGAAGACGCGTTCAAGCGTCAGCGCCTGCGGCGCGGCGACCGTCTCAGCCACGGCGGGCACCGCGAAGTTCGCGGCGGAACAGGCAAGGGCAATCGCGAGCGGCCATGCGCGCATATCTTTCTCCGTGAATTGCCACGGGAAAGCCCGACCGCCGCGAAAAAACAAGCCGGGAAAAGAGAAAGGGCGCGGACGGCATCGCGTCCGCGCCCTTTCGGCAAGTCAACGCCGGGCGGCGATCACTCGGCGGCGGCAACCGTGGTGCGGTTGTCGCGACGCTCGGCGATACGCGCCGCCTTGCCGGTGCGACCACGCAGGTAATACAGCTTGGCGCGGCGGACCGCACCCTTGCGCACCACCTCGATCGAATCGATGTTCGGCGAATAAAGCGGGAAGACGCGCTCCACGCCCTCGCCGAACGACAGCTTGCGCACGGTGAAGCTGGAACCCATGCCCTTGTTCGAGCGCGCGATGCACACGCCCTCGTAATTCTGGACACGGGTGCGCTCGCCCTCGACCACCTTCACGCCGACCTTCAGCGTATCGCCGGGGCGGAATTCGGGGATCGCGCGCTGCGCGGTCAGCTTCTCGATCTGCTCGGCTTCGAGCTGCTGGATCAGGTTCATTTGCGTTACGTCCTCAATCCTCGCCGCGCGCCAGAGGGCGGTCGACCCGAACGCCGGTGTGACGTTCCCAAAGGTCCGGCCGCCTTAGCCGTGTGTCGTCCTCCGCCCGTTGTTTCCGCCAGGCGGCGATCCTCGCATGATCCCCCGATCGCAGCACTTCGGGGATCGTGCGCCCTTCCCATTCATAAGGTCGGGTATAGTGCGGATATTCGAGGAGGCCGCTTTCGAAGCTTTCCTCGTCACCGCTGGAAGCCGCGCCCATTACGCCGGGAAGCAGCCGAACGCAAGCGTCGAGCAGGACGAGCGCCCCCATCTCACCGCCGGAGAGCACATAGTCGCCGATCGCGATTTCCTCGATCGCGCGTGCCTCGAACAGGCGTTCATCGAAACCCTCGAACCGGCCGCACAGGACGATCGCGCCGGGACCGGCCGCGAGTTCGCGCACGCGCGCCTGGGCGAGCGGCTTGCCGCGCGGCGTCATCGCCAGGATCGGGCGGCCGTCAGACACATGATCCACCGCGCGCGCCACGACATCGGCGCGCAGCACCATCCCTGCCCCGCCGCCCGCCGGCGTGTCGTCGACCGAGCGGTGCCTGTCAGTGGCGAAATCGCGGATGTTGAGCGCATCGAGCGACCAGCGCCCCTCGCCCAGCGCGCGCCCCGCCAGCGACAGGCCGAGCGGGCCGGGGAACATCTCCGGGTAGAGCGTGAGGACGGTGGCGGCGAAGGTCACGGCGCCGGCTTGAAATCCAGAACCTGCAGGCTCAGCGCTGGCGTCGGCGCGCGCTGGACGCGGCCGGCGACCTTGCCGGTCGCGCAGTGCCACACGAATGTCCCCTCCATCGCGGAGGTGGGGACGATCGCCTCGCCCATCGCGCACGCGCCGACCTTCGCCTTGAGTGCCGCGATATCGGCCCGCCGCCGCGCAAGGTCGCGATCGAGCGGGACGTTCATCGCGAGCGGCGCGCTCGCCGGATCGCCGCTCCGCCAGCTCGCCCTGGCCGCACGATAGGCGTCGGCCAGTCCGGGCGAGACCGGGATCGGCCGGTCCGCCGCCAGCCCGGCGGCGCGCAACGCGATCAGCGCCTGGAACGCCGGCAGGCTCGGCGCGCCATAGGTCCGGTTCGCGAAGGCGAACACGCCCACGCCCGCTTCCGGCAGCAGCGCGACGACCGAGCCGTACCCCGGATAGCCCCCGGTATGGGTGGCGACGCGCCCGAGATCGCAATCGGACACCACGAACCAGCCCTTCCCGTAAGCGCGTGACTGCCGGCACGGCGCACCGAGCGCGGCGGCGCGCTCGCTCGTCTCGACGAAGTTCGCGCCTTCCACGATCTGCCGCACGGTGCCGCGCCGAACCGGGCCGTTGTCGGCGTCGTCGCGCGCGGGCCAGGCGGAAAGGAGGAAGGCGACCCAGCGCCAATAGTCGTTGGCATTGGTCTGCACGCCGCCCATCGCGCCGAACGCGCCGTCCGCCATGTCCGGCTCGCGCACCCAGCCCCATTTGCCGGCCGCGTCCTCCTGCCAGCGATAGCCGAGCGCGCGCTTGCCCCGCGGCAGGCCCGCCACGTCATAGCCGGTCGATTTCATACCGAGCGGCGTCATGATCTCGCGCCGGATATAGCGCTCGTAGGGCATCCCCGAGACGTTCGAGACGATCCGCCCGAGCGTCGCATAGCCGAGATTCGAATATTCCATCTTCAACTCCGGCGCCCGCGCGAAGGGGACACCGGCTTTCAGCAGCGCGGTGAAGTCGGCCTCGGGCAACGGCTGCTGCCGGTCGCCCCAGGGATTGTCCTCGACGAAGCCGGCGACGTGATGGAGCAGGTCCGCCACCGTGATGCGCGGCGAGTCCTTGGTCGGATAGCGCCAGTTCGCCAATTCCGGCACGTAGCGTTCGGCCGGCGCGTCGAGCGACAGCTTGCCGGCATCGCGCAGCTTGAGGATCGCGAGCGCGGTGAACGCCTTGGACATGGATGCGATGCGGAAGCTGCTGTCCGCCGTCACCGGCGCGCCCGTCGCCGGGTCCTGCACGCCCAGACCGCGCACCAGCACGAGCCTGCCGTCCTTCACCACGCCGAAGACAAGGCCGGGGACGTGCGCATCCTTCATCCATGTATCGAAATAGGTGGTCAGTTGCGGCGCCATCGCCTCGATCGTCCGCGGCGTTTCGGCCGTGGACGCCGGGGCGACGGCGGCCTGCGGCGGTGCGGTGGCGGCAGTTGCCATGGCCAGAACGACCAGCGTCGCGGCGGTCTTACGAATCATCGCCTGATCCCCCCATATCGAATTGCGCGATCATGCCGCCGAAGGGCGCGGCGGTGATGCCTCAACCATCGACGAAAGACGCGGCAACCACCAGCCGCTCGCCATTCCATTCCGGCACCGCCTCGGCGCGCATCGGCACCATGAAGCGCTTGCCATTGGCGCGCTCGATCTCGATCACGTCGCCCGCGCCGAAATTCTCGACCGCCACGACGCGACCCAGCGCGTCGCCGTCGCTCGAAACCGCCGCCAGGCCGATCAGATCGCAATGATAATATTCGCCCTCGCCGAGCGGAGGCAGCGCCGATCGCGGCACGGAAAGCTCCGTGCCGCGCAGCGCCTCGGCGCGATTGCGGTCGCCCACCTCGGCGAAACGCGCGATCGCGCCGCTCGGGCCGTCGCGTAACGCCTTCAGCGTGAGCGCGCCGCGATTGAACGAGCGATGCGCGCCAAGATCGTCGGCGAACACCTTGAGCCGCACCTCGCCGGTCACGCCATGCGCGCCGATGACGGCCGCGAGAACGACCTCGGGTTCGGTGGGGACAGCCTTGTCGCTCATCGCGCCAGGACCGGAAGGATCGCGAGCGGCACCCGCGACCCTTGCCCGACCTTACTGCTCGGAGGTCGCTTCGGCGACCTGCTCGCCCTCCGGCGTCGGCTCCTCGGTGGCCGCCTCGACCTCGGCCGCGACGACTTCCTGCGCCTCGTTCTGCGCTTCCTCGGCGGCCTTCAGCTTCTCGGCACGCTCCTCGGCGCGCTCCTTGGCCTTGTCGCCCGGCTCGCCCTTCTTCGGATTGCTGCGGGCCGCGCGCTCACGCACGCCGGCGGCGTCGAGGAAGCGGGCGACGCGATCGGTCGGCTGCGCGCCCACGCCCAGCCAATGCTTCGCGCGATCGGCATCGAGCACGATGCGCTTCTCGTCGTCCTTCTTGAGCAGCGGGTTGTAGTTGCCGATCTTCTCGATGAACTTGCCGTCACGCGGCGAACGGGCATCGGCCACGACGATGCGGTAGTAAGGACGCTTCTTGGAGCCGCCACGCGACAAGCGAATGCTGAGAGCCATTGTTAATTCTTCCTTCCAACTATCTAAATTAACTTATTTCTTGAATTTCGGAAACCCTGGCGGAAGCCCGCCCGTGCCACCGGGCAGCCCCGGCAAGCCGCCGCCCGCCTTGCCCAGCACGTCGCCAAGCTCCGGCCCGCCGAGCGCATTGCCCAGCCCGCCGAGGCCGCCCTTGCCGAGCATCGCCATCATCCCCTTGATGCCGCCCATCTTCCTGATGCGCTTCATCGCGGTGGACATTTCCTGGTGCATCTTGAGCAGCTTGTTGACGTCCTGCACGGTCGTCCCGCTACCCTTGGCGATACGGATCTTGCGCTTGGCGTTGATAAGCTCGGGCTTGGCGCGCTCCTTGCGCGTCATCGAGGTGATCATCGCGTCCATGCGGAGCAGGATGCGCTCGTCCACTGCGCCGGAGGCCATCGCAGCCTGCGCCTTCTTCATGCCGGGGATCATGCCGGCGAGCGCGCCCAGCCCGCCCATCCGCCGCATCTGCGCGAGCTGGCCGCGCAGGTCGTCCATGTCGAACTGGCCCTTGGCGAGCCGCGCGGCCATGCGCTCGGCGTCCTCCTGCTGGATCGCCTCCGCCGCGCGCTCGACCAGCGACACGACGTCGCCCATGCCGAGGATGCGGCCGGCGACCCGCTCGGGATGGAACGCCTCGATCGCGTCCATCTTCTCGCCGGTGCCGGCGAACTTGATCGGCTTGCCGGTGACGGCGCGCATGGACAGCGCCGCGCCGCCGCGCGCATCGCCGTCCATGCGGGTCAGCACCACGCCGGTCAGCGGCACCTGCGCCGAGAAGCTCTGCGCGACGTTGATCGCATCCTGGCCCGTCAGCGAATCGACGACGAGCAGGATTTCCTGCGGTCGCGCGATCTCCGCCACGGCCTTCATCTCGTCCATCAGCGCCTGATCGACATGGAGGCGGCCCGCCGTATCGAGCATCAGCACATCGAAGCCTTGCAGCTTCGCCGCCTGCAACGCGCGCCGCGCGATATCGACCGGCTGCTGGCCGGCGACGATCGACAGCGTCTGCACCTCGACCTGCGTGCCGAGCGTGGCGAGCTGCTCCTGCGCGGCCGGGCGATTGACGTCGAGCGACGCCATCAGCACCTTCTTGCGCTCCCTGCCCGCGAGGCGCCTGGCGATCTTGGCGGTGGTGGTCGTCTTGCCCGAGCCTTGCAGGCCGACCATCATGATGACGGCCGGCGGCGCGGCGTTCAGATCAAGCTCCGCGTCCTGCGGCTCCTTGCCGCCGAGCATGTCGACCAGCGCGTCATGGACGATCTTGACGACCTGCTGCCCCGGCGTGACGGAGCGCAACACGTTCTGCCCGACCGCTTTTTCGGTCGCGTCTTCGACAAACTGCCGCGCCACCGGCAGCGCCACGTCCGCCTCGATCAGCGCGATGCGGACCTCGCGCATCGCCTGGCGCACGTCCGCCTCGGTCAGCGCGCCACGGCCGCGCAGCCGGTCGAACACTCCGCCAAGACGATCACTCAGGCTGTCGAACATCCAGAATCCCAACTATATCCGCCCACCGCCCGCAACAGCCGGGGTGGAGGTCCGGCCCCAAACACAAAAGCGCCGGCGGGCGAAACCTCGCCGGCCAGCGTGCACCACATGGGCGCTTTCCTTCAGCGTTCAACGTCGGAACGTGGCGCGGCTCCTAGTGGAAAGCGCCTGCGGAAGCAAGCACCTGCCCCTTAACCCCTTCTACACCCCGCCCGTGCGACATGCCAACGGCGCGGTCAGGATAAGGTCATCGATGGAAGTTCTCCCCGTTATCGCTTTATTGGGCGCCCTCGTGCTGGCCACCGTCCTCATCATCCGGCGCCGTCCGGATCTGCACGGCGAGCCGCTGTCGCCGCGTCTCAATCGGGCGATCCCGCGCGATCCCGCGACGGGCCTTTCGAATCGACAGGGCTTCATCGAGGCTGGAACGCAGATCCTCACGCGCTCCGGGGATCGCGTCGTCGCCGTCATCGCCATCGATGTCGGGCCGGAAGCGCCGGTGGGCGCGATCGGCGACGTTGCCCCGGCGATCACCGCGATGCTTCCGGGGGAGACGCTGGCCGGCATCGTCGGCCCGACACAGCTCGCCTGCGTGCTGACCGTCGAATCCCATTCGCCCAATGCCCCGGATCAACTCGTCGGACGGCTCACTTCGTTCCTCGCCCACCAGGAAAGCGCGGCGGCGCGCGGGGCCTCGATCGGCCTCGCGCGGTCGGATCGCGAAAGCGGCTCGATCGAGCCGCTTCTTGAGGCCGCCGATATCGCCGCGATGGTCGCCCGCATGCGCGGCGAGCGCAGCCTGTGGTTCGAGGACGAAATGGCCGTCCAGCGCCGCGCGCGCGACACCATCGCGCACAGCCTGCCCGAAGCGATCGGAAGCGGCGCGATCGCTCCCTATTTCGAGCCGGTGGTTGATCTCCAGAGTGGCGAACTGCTCGGCTTCGAGGTGCTCGCGCGGTGGGAACATCCGGTCCACGGCACGATCGCACCGGCGCATTTCATCGACATCGCGCGTGAGCGTGGCCTGATCTCGGACCTGACGCTCTCGGTGATGCGGCAGGCGCTATGCGCCGCGAAGGACTGGGACGCGCGGCTGGTGCTGTCGGTCAATTGCGCGGTGCCGGAAATGCGCGATCCGTGGCTCGCGCAGAAAGTGATCCGCCTGCTCACCGAGCTTGGCTATCCGCCATCCCGGCTGGAGATCGAACTGACCGAGGGTGCGTTGATGGATCCGCACGGCATCGCCCCTTCGATCATCGAGAGCCTGAAGGCGCAGGGCGTGCGCGTCGCGCTGGACGATTTCGGCACCGGCGTGTCGAGCCTCACCCATTTGCGCGCGCTGCCGTTCGACCGCATCAAGATCGACCATTCGATCGTCACCGCGATGACCGACGATCCGGCGCGCGCCTCGATCGCCGACGCGATCCTGCGTCTCGGCGAGAGCCTCAACCTGCCGATCGTGGCGGAGGGCGTGGAAAGCATGCGGATCGCCGAGCGCTTGCGCGCGATGGGCTGCACGATCGGCCAGGGCTATCTGTTCGGCCAGCCGATGAGCCTGATGCAGACGCGGCGGATGCTCGCCGAGCAGCGCCTCATCCCCACAACGGTCACCAGCCAGCGCCTGGCTGGCTGAGATATTCTTCTTCCTCTTGCGTCGATTCCCGGCCGAGCGCGGCATTGCGGCTGGGATAGCGGCCGAAGCACGCGATCACGGCGGCATGGTCGCGAGCGAAGCGCAGGTTCTCCGGTAGCCCCAGCGCGGTGTATTTCTCTACGCTCAGCGCCTGCATCGCCTCGCTCTCCGCGTGCATCAGCGGCAGATACAGGAACGCCCGCTCCTCCGGCGCATAGCCTTCGTCCCAGCCGCGCTCGATCGCGGACAGCGTCAGTGCCAGGGCGAGCGGATCGGCTTCATAGGCACGCGGCGAATCGCGGTGGATATTGCGGGAGAATTGATCGAGCAGGATGACCGCCGCGAGCAACGTATCCGGCGCCTCCCGCCAACCGGCAGCACCGGCGGCGAGCACCGCGTCGCGCAATGCGCCGAACCTCTCCGCAATCTCGCGATCCAGCGCGGCGTCTTTTGCGAAATGCCTGTCGGGCGACAACCCGAACCAGAAGCGCAGCACCTCGGCGGCCTTTTCGTGGACTTCGGCTTCGCTCATCCCTAGATCGCCCCTTATGACCGCCCTGCCCCGACCCGACGTCGTGACCCTGGGTTGTCGCCTCAACCTTGCCGAGAGCGAAACGATCCGCGGATTGCTCGGCGCGCGCGACATGGTTGTCGTCAACACCTGCGGCGTCACTAACGAGGCGGTCAAGCAGAGTCGCGCGGCGATTCGCCGCGCCCATCGCGCGCGGCCGGGGGCCGAGATCGTCGCGACCGGCTGCGCGGCGCAGCTCGACCCGGACGGCTTCGCGGCGCTTCCGGGGGTGTCCCGTGTCGTCGGCAATGCCGCCAAGCTGCTTCCGGCGACATGGGGCGGCTTTCCCAATCGAGCGCCCGCGCCACGCCACGCCCGCGCCTTCGTCGGCGTGCAGAACGGTTGCGACCACGCCTGCACCTTCTGTGCCATCCCCGCCGGGCGTGGGCCGAGCAGGAGCGATCCGGCCGGCGCGGTGGTCGCGCGCGTCGCCGCGCTGGCGGAGGCCGGCGCGCGCGAGGTGGTGCTGACCGGCGTCGACCTCACCAGCTATGCCGATGGCGAGGTGACGCTCGGCGGGCTGGTCGAGCGCATCCTTGCCGGGGTTCCCGCCCTGCCCCGCCTCCGGCTTTCCTCGCTCGACACGATCGAGATCGACGAGCGGCTGTTCGAGCTGGTCACCGGCGAGCCGCGCGTCATGCCACACCTTCATTTGTCGCTACAGGCCGGCGACGACCTGATCCTCAAGCGCATGAAGCGCCGTCACCTGCGCGCCGATGCGGTACGGATGATCGAACGGCTGAAGGCGAAGCGCGACATCGCGATCGGCGCGGACCTGATCGCCGGCTTCCCGACCGAGGACGAGGCGATGTTCGCCAACACGCTGGCGCTGATCGACGATTGCCAGATCGTCCAAGCCCATGTCTTCCCTTATTCGCCGCGCGCGAACACCCCCGCCGCGCGGATGCCGCAGGTGGCGACCGAGGTGGCGAGAGAGCGTGCGGCGCGGCTGCGCGCGACGTCGGCGCGGCTCAGGCGGGCATGGCTCGCCGGCATGATCGGCAGCCAACAGGCGATCGTGCTGGAAAAACCCGGCGATCGTGGCCACACGCCCGGTTTTGCCGAGCTTCGCCTCGCCGGACCGCGCGACGATATCGGACAAATCCTCACAACGCGCGTCACCGGCGCGACCGACGACCATCTCATCGGAACACCAATATGAGTACCAACCCATCCTGGCACGAAAAGCTGCTCGGCGGCTTCCGCCGCACCTCGGACCGGCTGATCGGCAACCTCACCGGCCTCGGCACCGCGCCGCTCGACGATGCGACGCTGGACGAGATCGAGGAGGCGCTGATCGCCTCCGATCTCGGGCCGGAGACGGCGGGCAAGATTCGCACGCGGCTGGCCGACGGCAGCTTCGAGCGCAACATGGAGGATCTCGGCATCCGCCTCGTCGTCGCGGAGGAGGTGGAAAAGGTGCTGGCGCAGGTCGCCAGGCCGCTGGAGGTGGACGCTTTCCCCCGTCCGCAAGTGATCCTCGTCATCGGCGTCAACGGATCGGGCAAGACCACCACCATCGCCAAGCTCGCGCACCTGCTGATGGAGCAGGATTACGGCGTGATGCTGGCGGCGGGCGACACCTTCCGCGCCGCCGCGATCGGCCAGCTCGCGACCTGGGCCGAGCGGATCGGCGTGCCGATCGTCACCGGACCGGAGGGCGGCGACGCGGCGGGCGTGGTGTGGGACGCGGTGAAGCAGGCGACCGCGACCGGCATCGACGTGCTGATCGTCGACACCGCCGGCCGGCTCCAGAACAAGCGCGAGTTGATGGACGAGCTGGCCAAGATCCGCCGCGTGCTCGGCCGCCTCAATCCGGCCGCGCCGCATGACGTGGTGCTGGTGCTGGACGCGACCACCGGGCAGAACGCGCTCTCCCAGATCGAGGTGTTCAAGGAGGTCGCCGGCGTCACCGGGCTGGTGATGACCAAGCTGGACGGCACCGCGCGCGGCGGGGTGCTGGTCGCGGCGGCGGAACGCTATGGCCTGCCTATCCATGCGATCGGCGTCGGCGAGGGCATGACGGACCTGCGCCCGTTCGACGCCAATGAGGTCAGCCGGATCATCGCCGGAGTGGACGAAGGAGCACGCAAATGAGCGAACCGCGCAACGCTTCGGCCGGTTTCCGGCTCGCGCTGGATTATGGGCCACTGCTTGTCTTCTTCGCGGTAAACTTCCTGACGCCCGGCGCGGCGATCTTCCGCATCATCGCGGCGACCGCGGCTTTCATGGTCGCGATGGTGGTCGCGATCGCGCTGTCTTGGTTCAGGACCGGGCGCGTCTCGCCGATGCTGCTGATTTCCGCCGTGCTGGTGCTCGTGTTCGGCGGCCTCACCATCTATTTCCACGACGAGCGTTTCATCAAGATGAAGCCGACCTTCGTCTATGCGACCTTCGCCGCCGTGCTGGGCTTCGGCCTCGCGACTGGACGGCCGCTGCTCCAGAGCTTGCTGGAAACAGCCTATCCGGGACTGAACGAGGAAGGGTGGCGCAAGCTCACCCGCAACTGGACGATCTTCTTCGTGCTGATGGCGGTCCTGAACGAGGCGGTGTGGCGCAACAGCTCGACCGATTTCTGGGTGGGTTTCAAGCTGTGGGGCGCGATCCCCCTCACCCTGCTGTTCGCCTTTGCCAACGTGCCGATGCTGCTCAAGCATGGTCTGCAAGCGGCGAGCGCGCCGGACACGATTCCTCCCGAAGGCTGATACGAAAAAAGGGCGGCGCTTCGTGGCGCCGCCCCCTTCCACTTGCACCGATCGGGATCAGGCGACGGCCGCGTCGTAGCGACGCCCCGCCTCGTCCCAGTTCACCACGTCCCACCACGCCTTCAGATAGCCGGGGCGGTCGTTCTTGTAGGTGAGATAATAGGCGTGCTCCCACACGTCGTTGCCGAGGACCGGGGTGCCCGGCTCCTTGGCGTCGTCCATCAGCGGGTTGTCCTGATTGGGGGTCGAAGTGACCTTCAGCTTGCCCGATGAATCAACAATCACCCAGGCCCAGCCCGAACCGAACTGGCCCGCGCCCTTGCCGTTGAAATCCTCTTTCAGCTTGTCCAGCCCGCCATAGGCGTCGATCGCCTCCTTGAGCTTGCCGCTCGGCTGGGTCGAGCCCTTGGGGGCCATGATCTTCCAAAAGAAGTCATGGTTCCAATAGCCGCCGCCATTGTTGCGCACGAGCGGCGGAAGCTGGGACATCATTCCCATGATTTCCTCGATCGACTTGCCCGCCAGCTTCGGATCGGCCTCGACGCCCTCGTTGAGCTTCGCGGTATAAGCGGCGTGGTGCTTGTCGTGGTGGAAGGTCATCGTCTCCTTGGAGATGACGGGCTCCAGCGCATCATAGGCATAGGGCAGCGGCGGCAGTTCAAAAGCCATTGGATCCTCCTTGGTCTCGCGTTGGCAAACGCGACTTGGCCCAAATGGCTCCACGAACCTCGTTACGCAACCGCTCCGACCAGATCATGGCGGCGAAGCGCGTGGCGAAGCTGGTCGTAGCTGAGGCCGAGCGCGTCCGCCGTCGCGCGCTGGTTGAAGCGGTTTTCCGCCAGCGCGCGGGTCAGCAATTCCTTCTCGAACCGCGCGACCCGGCTCTTGAAGTCGGACGGCCCGACCTCGCACGCCGCGACCTCATCGTCCTCTTGATCCGGCATCGGCGCGACCCTTGCCGGCGCCGTTTGCACCAGACCCGCCGAACCGGGCCGATAGGGCGACGCGAAGGGATCGAACTCGATCACGTCGATCGGGTCGGTCAGGTCCCAGCGATAGACCGCGCGCTCCACCACGTTGCGCAACTCGCGCACATTGCCCGGCCAGCGATATTCAAGCATCGCGTCGAGCGCCGCCGGCCCGAAGCCGGACCAGCTATCCCACCCAAGCTCCGCCGCCATGCGCCGGCCGAAATAGTCCGCCAGCACCGGGATATCGCCGCGCCGGGCGCGTAGTGGCGGCAACGTCACCACCTCGAACGACAGGCGATCGAGCAGGTCGGCGCGAAATTCGTTGCGGTCCACCTTGTCGGGCAGATGCTCGTTGGTGGCGGCGACGATGCGCACGTCGACCTGCACCGGGCGCGAGGCGCCGATCCGCGTCACCTCGCCATATTCCACCGCGCGCAGCAGCCGCTCCTGCGCGCCCATCGACAGGGTCCCCAGCTCGTCGAGGAACAGCGTGCCGCGGTGCGCCTCCTCGAATCGCCCGACGCGCGCCTTGGTCGCGCCGGTGAAGGCACCCGCCTCGTGGCCGAACAATTCCGCCTCGATCAGCGTCTCGGGCAGCGCGGCGCAATTCATGACGACGAGCGGCTGATCCCAGCGCGGGCTGAGACGGTGGAGGCGTTCGGCAACCAGCTCCTTGCCGGTGCCCCGCTCGCCGATCACCAGCACGGGCCGGTCAAGCGCCGCCGCGCGGCTGGCACGCTCGAGCGCATCGAGGAACACGCCCGATTGCCCGATAACCTGTGTCGTCCGCTCCATCGCCAATATCTGGCGTAATTTCCCAACGCTTGGCAAGTGCGGCATGGCGACTTTATTCCCGCGAGCGCACGAAACCCACGCAAATCCGCCAAAAACGAAATTGGCACGGCTCCTGCAAAGCATGTGGCAACCGCCGCGAGGCGGAATGTACGGATCAGGATCACGGAGGAAGACATGACCAAGCTCGACACCATCGGCCGCACCTTCGCCGCCATCGCCCTCACCTTCGTCGCCAGCGCGTCGATGCTGATCATGGCGGTCGGCCCGGCCAATCAGGGGAATGCAGCTCAGGCGAGCGCGATCGCCCGTTCGATCGCATAAGTCGCCTCGCCGGGGAGGTGCGCCGCCCCTCGCCCCACCCCGGCGGAAGGTTTATATCGGCAGGGGCAACCTTGGAGTTTCGTGAATGGGCATCTTTTCCCGCACCCGCGACATCGTCGCCGCGAACATGGCCGAGCTGCTCGACAAGGCGGAGGACCCGGCGAAGATGATCCGCATGATCATCCTCGAGATGGAGGAGACGCTGGTCGAGGTCCGGGCATCGGCCGCGCGGACGATCGCCGACAGCAAGGAGATGCGCCGCCATATCGCGAAGCTGGAATCGCTGGAGGCGAACTGGACGGAGAAGGCGGAACTCGCGCTCTCCAAGGATCGCGAGGATCTGGCCAAGGCCGCGCTGGTCGAGCGCCAGAAGGCGACCGACATGGTCGATCAACTCCGCGCCGAGGTGAAGGTGCTGGACGATGCATTGCGCTCCTCCGAGGAGGATATCGCCAAGCTCCAGGCCAAGCTGCGCGAGGCGCGGGCCAAGCAGAACAACATCGCGACGCGACTGGAAAGCGCCAACAACCGCACCCGCCTGCGCGAGATGTGGAATGGGCCGCGCACGCACGAGGCGTTCAGCCGGTTCGACATGCTGGAGCGCCGCGTGGACGAGGCCGAGGGCCGCGCCGACGCGATGGGTCTGGGCGCGCAGCCCAAGACGCTCGAGGAGGAGATCGCGGAGCTGAAATCCGCCGACAAGATCGATGCCGAGCTGGCCGCGTTGAAGGCCCGGCTGAACAAGGGGAATTGAGATGGAGGACGTGTTCGTCCCGGTGTTCGTCTGCGGCATCCTGTTCATCGGATTGCCCTGGCTGATCATGCATTATGTCACGAAGTGGAAACAGGCCCCCGGCGGCATGACGGCGGAGGATGAGCAACTGCTCGACGAGTTGCACTCGCTCGCGCGCCGGCTTGAGGACCGCGTGAATACCGTCGAGCGGCTGGTCGCAGCCGACAATCCCGATTTCCGTCCCGGGCTGAGTGATTATCACCGCGAACCGGATTATCGGCTGGAAAACCAGACCCAGAGGAGGAACTGATGGCCGACGAAAGCCCGACGAGGTTCTATCTCGACAAGCAGAACGCCAAATGGAAGGGCGTCTGTGCCGGGATCGCGGACTATACCGGCATCGATCCGCTCTGGGTGCGCCTCGGCACCGCGGCGATGGTCTTCGTGGCGCAGCAATGGTGGATCGTCATCGCCTATCTCGTGATTGCCTGGGTGACGCCGAAGAAACCTATCGGCCTTTACCAGTCCGCCGATCAGGAGAAATTCTGGCAGGGCGTGCGCTCCAACCCGAAGCGCACCACCGCCGAGGTCCGCTCCAAGTTCCGCGAACTGGACCGCCGCCTCGCCGATATCGAGCTGCACTATACGAGCCGCAACACGCAGCTCGCCAACGAAATTGACAGCCTGCGCTGAGCATAAAGCCGGGCAACGGAGAGACTAACCATGCATGACTTCGGTTTCCTGGTGCCGATCGCGATGGTCGCGATCGTATTCGGCAGCCGCGCCTTCCGCACGTGGGTGCAGGCGAAACACGGTTATCCGCTGGACGATTTCCGGCGGGGCCGCCGGGCACGCAACGCTTCCAGCCTCGACGACCAGCGACAGATCATGCTGCTGTCGAACGAGAATGAGAAGCTGACCGGGCAGGTCGGCCGGCTGGAGGAGCGGATCGCGGTGCTGGAGCGGATCGCCACCGATCCCGCCACCCGCACCGCCGCCGAGATCGAGGCGCTGCGCGGCAACTGATCGCCGGCGCGCGCGAAACAAGCAGGGCAAGGGAGCCTGGACGATGGGTCCATTTTCGATGGTGGTGGCGATCGTGCTGATCGCAACGCTGGGTAAGATTTTCTCCGAACGCTACAAGGCGCTGGGCCGCGAGCAGGACGGGCAGCAACCGCCCCCCGCCGACCTGATCGCCGCGCGCGACGAGATCCGCCAGCTCAAGGAGCGCGTCGCCGTCCTTGAGCGTGTCATCACCGACAATCACGGCAGCACCGATCTGAGCCGTCAGATCGAAGAACTGCGTGACCGCTGAACGAGGAGTCGAACCATGTCCGACCCGAGCTTCTACCTCACCATGGCTTCCGCCGCGCTCGCGGGGCTAGCGATGCTGGTCGCCGCCGCGCTTTCCGGCTGGCGCGGCTGGCTCCAGCTCAAGCAGCAACAGCTCGCCGCCGACCATGAGATGCGCGCGCCCGGTACGGCGACGAGCGCCACTGCGCGCATTGAGATCGCCGATCTCAAGGAACGTATCCGCAAGCTGGAGGCCATCGCCGCCGGGGTCGATCTCTGACATATCGAGGCGCCGCCGCTCCCGCCCGGCGGTTGCGGCGGCTCGCCGGAGGTTCTACGCGGGCCGGCAATGGCCGACCGCACCGACATTGCCGAGCTTCACGCCGAATATGAGTTCCTCGACGCCGACGACCGCTATCGCCTGCTGATCGACCTCGGCCGCGCGCTGGAGCCGATGCCCGATGCGCTCAAGACCGATGCGACTCTGGTGCGCGGCTGCTCGGCTGCGGTGTGGGTCTATCCCCAGCAGCGCGAGGACGGGACGCTGCATTTCCTGGCGGACAGCAATGCGGCGATCACCAAGGGGATCATCGCGCTGGTGCTGGCGACGGTGCAGGATCGCACCCCGGCCGAGGTGCGCGCGACCGACATCGACGCCGCGCTCGCGCCGTTCGAGCTGAAGGCGCAGCTCAGCTCGAACCGGACGCAGGGCATTCCGAACATGATCGCGCTGATCCGCGACACGGCGGCGCGGCTCACCTAATCTCCGAGCGAGACGAAACGCTCGGCCAGCACCGCGACATCCTCACCGCGCTCGACCACCAGCCACTCGCCGGGGTGGCGCGTGTCGACCACCGTCACGGCATGTTTCGGGCAGAGGCCGAGGCATTTCGTCTCGATCACACCGACCGTCGCCTTGCGTCCCTTTCCCATTCCGGGACATTTCCTGAGCAGCTTGGCAAGCCGGCCGCGCCCCTTCGGCCCGAAGCTGCCGTCGATCTTGCGGCTGCACTTGTCGCATACCAGCACCGCCTCCTGCCAGTTGGAGCGCGCGCGCTTCATGCCGGGCGCCAGCTTTTGGCCTCCTCGGCGACACGCAGCACGTCATAGGCCGCCTGAATCGCCTGGAAGCGCGTCGCCGCCTCGGCGTCGCCGGGGCGGACATCGGGATGATTGGCCTTGGCGAGCCGCCGCCATGCCGCGCGGATCGCGTCGAAATCGGCGTCCGGCTCCAGCTCAAGCGCCTCCAGTGCGCGCATCTCGTCGCGCGAGCGCGTGCCGTCGCCCGGCCCGGCCCAGCGATAGTGCCGCGCCTGCTCGAAGCCGGAAGCGTCGCGCCGCTCCGCCGCCTCGCGCTCGGCGGCTTCCTCCGCGTCCAGCCCCTCGAAATAGTTCCAGCCGCGATTGTATTCGGCCGCGTGCCGCTCGCAGAAATACCAGCGATCCGGGCTGTTGGGCGATTTCGGCGCGGGGCAATCCCCCGGCTCGTCGCAGCCGTGGCGATCGCAGATGCGCACCTGCCGCGCTTCCCGGCTGGAGCCGTAGCCGCGCCAGCGAGGGAAGCCCCAGTCATTTGATCTGCTCGATCGCGCCATGCGGGTGCGAGATAGGCACTCGCCCCGCCCACGCAAAGCGAAAATGCCAGAGGGCCTGTAAGCCGGGTTCTGTCCATCCCGGCGGACCGGGACTGGGCGACCATTCCTCTAGGCCCGCCGTCGCCGACGGGCTCAAGCAACCAACCCGGGCGACCGGCGGGAACACGCCGATTTGCCGCCCCTATTCGGTCTTGCTCCCGGTGGGGTTTGCCATGCCGCCGCTGTTGCCAGCCGCGCGGTGCGCTCTTGCCGCACCCTTTCACCCTTGCCGCGCCCGTCGCCGGGCGGTTGGCGGTCTGCTCTCTGTGGCACTTTCCCTGGGGTCGCCCCCGGCGGGCGTTACCCGCCACCGTCGTTCCGTGGAGCCCGGACTTTCCTCGCCCTCCCTTGCGGGAAGCCGCGGTCGCCCGGCCCTCTGGCTTGCCCCTCCTAATCGTCTCCCTGCGGTTTGGGAAGCAGCAGCGCGAGCAGGATCATGCGGCATTCCGCATCGATCTCCCCATCGATCAGCTCGGGGCGGAAGCGGCGCTGGAACGCCATGATCGCCGCCATCGCGTCGCTCACGTCATAGCCGAACCGTTCCAGCGCGAGCAGGAAGCCGGACTGGCTCCACATCGGGTCGACGAGGTTCTTCGTCGGACGCGGCAGCGCCAGCCGAAGGCGCGCGAGCCTGCCCCACGGGAACAGCTCGCCCGGATCGCGCTTGCGGGCCGGCGCCACGTCTGAATGGCCGACGATGTTGCCGCGCGTGATCTCGTAGCGGTCCTTGATGTCATGGACGAGGCGGATCACCGCGTCGACCTGCTCGTCCGGGAACGGGCGATAGCCGAATTCGTGGCCGGGATTGACGATCTCGATCCCGATCGAGGCGGAGTTGACGTCATCCACGTCGCGCCAGTGCGACGCGCCCGCGTGCCACGCGCGCATCTCCTCCTCCACCAGCCGCAGGATCGTGCCGTCCTCCGCCACGACATAATGCGAGGAGACCTTCGCCGCCGGATCGCGCAGCCGGGCGATAGCGGATTCGCCATCCTGCATCCCGGTATAGTGAAGCACGATCATCGTGATCGGCAGCGACCGGTCGTCGAAATTGGGCGACGGCGCCTCGATCACCTTCATTGCCTGTCCTCATCACAGACGGCTACGGCCGCCGGGGATATCGCTAGCCCGATGCGGTGGCGGAACCAAGTGAAGACTGGCAGGCGCGCACCGGCGCCAGTTCGTAGAAGCCGCGAAAGCGCGCGCTCGGCACGAAGCGGTTCGAAAGGCCGATCACCGTCTCCCCCGCGCCGAGCATGAGCAGCCCGCCGGGCCGCATCGCATCGGCGAGACGGCTCAGTATCTGTGTACGCAGCACCGGCGCCAGATAGAACAATACGTTACGGCACAGGATCGCGTCGAAGCGGCCGGGTGGCGGCGGGTCGGTCGCGAGATTGTGGCGGCGATAGGAAATATGCGCGCGAAGCGCCGGCACCGCCACCCAGTCGCTCCCGGCCTGCTCGAACCAGCGCAGCATCCGCGTTACCGGCAGGCCGCGCTGTATCTCGAACTGGCTGTACCGGCTGGTCCGCGCCCGCGCGAGCGCGCCGGGCGAGACGTCGGTGGCGATCACCTCGGCCGTCGCGCCACGCTCCGCGAAGGCCATCGCCAGCGACAATGGTTCCTGACCGAAGGCGCAGCCGGCGGACCACAGGCGGAGGCCGCCCTTGCCGCGCGTGAGCACCGCCTCGGCGAAGGTGTCGATGATGCCGGGATCGCGGAAGAAGGAGGTTTCCTGATTGAGCAGCGCGTCGACGATCCGTTCGCCCATCGCCGCATCCTTGTCCGCGCGCCAGCGCTGGACGAGCTGCTCGATCGTGGCCAGCCCGCATTCCGCGACCAGCGGCTTCAGCGCGACGTCGATCCGCCAGGTGCGCGAGGAGGAAAGCTGCTGCCCGGTCCGCTCCGCCAGCAGCGCGGCGAGCGCGCCGATCGAAGCGGTGCTGGCGCTGGCCGGCTCGGACGGCTGGGTCATCGCGCCTGCGCGGCGATCATCTCGCCGATCGCCTCCGGCGGCATGACGGCATCGGCATGGCCCGCCCCGGCGACCGCGCCCGGCATCCCCCAGACGACCGACGACGCCTCGTCCTGCACCACCACGGTGCCGCCCGCGCGGCGGACCGCCTCGGCGCCCTCCAGCCCGTCGCGGCCCATGCCGCTCAGGACCACCGCGAGCAGGCGCGGGCCATAGACCTCGGCCAGCGACGACAGCATCGGGTCGACCGATGGCATATTGCCGTTGGCGACCGGCTCGCGCGACAGCCGCAGCGCGCAGCCGCTATCCCCCAGCGACACGGCGACGATATGCGCATCGCCCGGTGCGACCACGATCCTCCCCGGATGGAGCCGCATCCGGTCCCCCGCGATATCGCACGGGCGATTGCCGAGCACCGCCATCTGCGCCGCGAAATAGGGCGAGAAGGAGGCTGGCAGATGCTGGGTGATGAGGATCGGCCGGTCGAAGGTCCGCGGCACCGCGCGGAGCAGGCTGGAGAGCGCGTGGATTCCGCCCGTCGAGGCGCCGATCGCCACTATATCGAAACGCCCGATGGCGGGGCGCTCCACGGTTCTTGGCGGTATCGGCTTGGGCCGGCGCTCGGTCAGCCGGGTCATCCGCTCGCGCAACACCTCCGCGAACCGCCCGACGAAGCCGGGGCCGCCCGGCTTCACGAGCGTATCGGCCGCCCCCAGCGCGAGCGCCTGCACGGTCGTCGCGGCGCCCTGATCGCAGCTCGACGAGACGACCAGCACCCGCGCGTCGCCGCCGCCGGCCGCGACCAGGTCAGGAAGGCCGGTCAGGCCGTCGATGTCCGGCATCTCCAGATCGAGCAGGATCAGGTCGACCCGCTCGCCGCCGAGAAAGGCCAGCGCGTCCGCGATGTTCGCGACGGCGCCGGCGACCGCGAATTGCCCGCCGTCCTCCGTCATCCGCGCCAGGACGGTGCGCGCCACCGCCGAATCGTCGACGATCAGCACACGCGGCCGGGACGGCGCATTCCTTCGCAGGAGACCGGGCGATGCAGGCATCGGCAGCCGCCGGTCAGACGACGCCGACGATCTGGAGCTTGCTCGCGAGCGCCTCGCGATCGAATGGCTTCATGACATATTCGTCCGCGCCCGCATCGATCGCCGCGCGGATATGCGCGGTGCCGTTCTCGGTGGTGCAGAACACCACCTTCGGCCGTGATTCCAGCGCAGTCTCGCGCAGCGCGCGGAGGAATTCCATGCCGCTCATCACCGGCATGTTCCAGTCGAGCAGGATCACGTCCGGCGTGGTCGTCATGCAGTGATCGAGCGCCTCGCGCCCGTCCGACGCCTCCGCGACGGCGAAATCCATTCCTTCCAGAATGTGCCGCGCGACCTTTCGGATCACCTTGGAATCATCGACGACGAGACACGATTTCATGCCGCAATCCTGTTGAAACGCAATGACATGCCGTCATCGCAGAAAGCAGTAACGGCAAGGTTAATCACGCCACGCGCGAAACCAGCCGGGGAAGATCGATCACCAGCATCGGCTGGCCATCGCGCACCGCGCTTCCGGCCGCCACCGCCGACCAGCGATCGCCCACCGCCACGCCCGGCGCGAGCGGCGTGACCTCGACCGGGGCGACATCCTCCATGGCATCGACCAGCACGGCATAGAGTTGCCCTTCCACCGACGTGATGACGGCGCGGCGACGTTCGCCGTCAGGCGCGGGCAATCCCAGCACCTGCCAGCTATCGATCACCGTCACGACGCGGCTACGCAAGGCGGCGAGCCCGCGCACCGCCGGCGCCGCGCCGGGCGCCGGCACGATTTCCCCGACATCGATCACCGCCTTGACCTGCGCGGCGTCGAACAGGACACCTCTATCGCCGAGGCTGCCGATCAGATGAAGCGCGGGCTGGCTCATGCCGCCCTCCCCAGTGCATCGACCAACGCGACACGATCGTAGCGATAGAGCGGGTCGCCCGGCGAGCGGCCAAGCCGCAGGATACGTTCCTCGCCGACTCCGCCGACTTCCTCGTCGTCCATCGCGAGGATCACGTCCGCCGCCTCGCCCTCCGCGAGTCGCCGCACGACGCGATATCCGGCCGCTTCGATCGCCGGTTTCAGGAAGATTTCCATCCAGCCGGCCTCCGCCCCGCGCAACAGGCACAGCGGCGCATGGCGCGTGCTCGCGTTCCGTTCGGTCAGGGCGAGCGGATCGATCACCTCCACCGGCGCGCCGTCGATCATCGCGATACCGGCAATGACGCCGGCTCCCAAGGCTGGCGCGATCTCCGCCGGCAGCATGACGATGTCGATCGCCTCGCACACCGGATAGGCCAGCGCGCCAAGCTCCTCGTTCAACCGCAGCACGGACCAGCCCGTCTCCGCCGCGCGCGGAGTCGCCGCGCAGACCAGCCCGACCGCCTGTTCGCCGCTCGTCATCCACCATTGTCCGGCGGCCTCATGCACCGCGTCCGGGGAGAGCGGCTCGATGCGGTTGATCGCGGCCAGCGCGATCGCCCGGCGGCAGCCGTCGATATCGTGGAACAGCAATGCCTGAACACCCGCCTCCACCGGCACTTCCGCGACGGGCGGCTCCTCGCGCTCGATCGCGGAGAATTGCAACCCCGCTACCGCCGCCAGCCCCGCGACGTCGAGCAGCAGCATCGGCCGTCCGCTGTCGGGTAAGGTCTGTCCAGCATAGACGCCCGCGCGCATCACCGCCGGCGCGGCGGGCTTGATGACCAGTTCCTCGGTATCCAGCACCGCGTCGACCGCCAGCGCATAGGCGCCGCCCGGCACTTCCAGCACCATCAGCAGCCCCGGCGCGCCGTGCGGCAACCCCAGTATTCCGCCGAGCGCGACCAGCGGCAGTTGACGGTCCCTGATCGTGGCGAGGCGCCCCTCCCCGATCGGGTCGATCCGCACCATGTCCGCGCGAACCGAGACGATCTCGTCGATCGCCTGTCGTGGCAGCGCGAACACCTGGCCGCCGGCTTCGACGATCACGGCGGAAAGGATCGCCAGCGTCAGCGGCACTTCCAGCGTGATGCTCAGCCCGCGCCCCGGCCGGTTGGCGATCGCGATACGGCCGCCGATCTGCTCGACGTTCGTCCGCACCACATCCATCCCGACGCCGCGCCCAGAGGTGCCGGTGACGACATCGCGACTCGAGAGTCCCGGCTCGAAGATCAGGTCGAGCCGTCCGCGCTCGCTCAACCCGCGAATCTCGGCATCGCGCGCCGGATCACGCGCCAGCGCGCGGGCGGCGAGCAGATCGGTGTCGATCCCGCGCCCGTCGTCTGCGATCTCGACCAGGATGCGGTTGCCGGACTGGCGCGCGGAGACGGTGAGCCGCCCCGCCTCGCGCTTGCCGGCCGCGCGGCGTTCGGCGGGGGTTTCGAGGCCGTGGTCGAGCGCGTTGCGGACCATGTGGACGAGTGGATCGCGCAGCAGCTCGATCATCTCGCGATCAAGCTCCACGTCGCCGCCATCGATCGTCAGCGACACCTGCTTGCCCAGCGCGGCGGCCGTGTCGCGCACCACGCGCGGGAGAGCGGAGAACAAAGCATCGACCGTCTGCATCCGCGTGCGCGTCACCGTGTCGCGAAGTTCGGCGACGGTCTGCGACAGCCGGTCGAGCGTATGGCCGGCCGCGTCCTCGCCCGTCTCACGCAGGCGGCGGGCCAGTTCGTTGCGCGCCAGCACCATCTCCGACACGCCGTTCATCATCCGGTCGAGCAGATCGACCGAGAGGCGGATGCTGCGGCTCTGCGCGCGACCGGCCGCCACGGCCGGCTGGACGGGAAGCGCGGTGGCCGGCGCGTCATCCTGACGTTCGAGCGCCGCGATCAGCGCATCCTCGCCGCTGTCGTCCAGCCCGGCGCCAGCGTCGATCGCCTCGACGATCTCCCCGATCCGGTCGACGATCGACAGCACGGCATTGACCAGCGCGCGATCCGGCAGGCGCTCGCCAGCGCGCACCGCCGCCAGCACGTCCTCCGCCGCATGGCTGAGCCGGCCGACGCGCGGCAGGTCGAGGAAGCCGCAGCTTCCTTTCACCGTATGCACGAAGCGGAAAATGGCATCGAGCCGCGCGCGGTCAGCCGGATCGGCTTCCCACGCGACGATTTCGCCCGCGATCGCCTCCAGCGATTCGCGAGTCTCGGCGATGAATTCCTGCAACAGGTCGTCCATGTCGCCGCGACCTTGCCCCGGCGACAGTTAAATCAGCGTTTACCGGGCGTTGAGCGTCGCGCCGAACAGCAGGACGTTTTCGGCCGGCGCGCTCACCTGCACCGATCCGCCGGTCTCGGTGACGAGCGAATGGACCATATAGGCCGCCGCGCTGCGCGGCGTCACCTCGCGCCCGCCCGCGCCCTCGGTAAGCGTCGCGCGCAATTCATCGTCCAGGATGACGCGCGCGCCCTCCGCCTTCAGCACGATTTCGATGACGCCGGCATTGTTCTCGCCGCCGATCGCCAGCGTGCCGCCGCGCACCAGCGCGTCGCCCGCGATCATCGCCAGGTTGAGCAGCACCTTGATCGCCGTCTTGGGCAGTTCCGCTTCCTCGACCAGCCAGTTGAGGTCGAGCCGCTTGTTCTCGCCGAGCAGCCCGGTGATCGCGGCCTGCGCCTCGCGCGTGTCGATGAGGTCGCCGAAACCACCCCCGGCCCCGAAGGCGAGGCGGAAGAATTTCAGCTTGTTCGCCGAAACCCGCGCGCTCTCGCCCAGCAGGTCGAGGCAGCGCTCGCGCATCGCCGGATCGGTCTCGTCGGCGAGCAGTTCCAGCCCGTTATTGAGCGCCCCCACCGGCGACAGCAGGTCGTGGCACAGCCGCGAGCATAACAGGCTGGCGAAATCGACCGGGCTGATCGTCATATTGGTCCCCCAAACAGGCGCGGGCCTTTTGGCGAAGCGCGGAGTCAGGCGCAAGCCTCGTCGATCAGGATCGTCAGCGGATCGAAGCGGCCATGCACCGCCCCGTCGCCGACCGCCCGCCACGCGCGCGCCTCGCCGTTCCCGGCAACGATGAGCCAGATCGCGCCGTCGGCCGCCTGCGCCGCGTCGGTGCGCGACGGCATGGCGTCACCCGAGGGATGCGAATGGTAGTGCCCGATCACCGCATCTCCCCCCATCCGAGCCGCGCGATGCGCCGCGAGCAGCGCCGCCGGATCGAGCTCGAAGCGGGTGGCCGGCATGGGGTGGACATTGGCGCACGGCCGCGCGCCGATGCTGCCGTCCGGCGCACGCAGCAGCAGGCCGCAAATCTCCTCCCTATTGGCCCCCGCTTCCGCGACGAGCCGCCGGAGCAGCGACCTTGAAATTCGGAGCGTCATATCCATCTAAGACACGATGCACCGGGGGGCTTCCGTCATTCAAGCAACGATCACGCCGACCGCCGACGGGTGGCGGCTCGATCGCGCGCTGGCGGACGCTGTTCCCACGCTGTCGCGCGAGCGGCTGAAGGTGCTGATCGCGGGCGGCAAGGTCGCGCGCGACGGGCAGCTCGTCCGCGAGCCGGCGCGCAAGGCGGCGGCGGGCGAGACCTTCGCCGTCACCGTGCCCGATCCCGCGCCGGCGCATAACGAGGCGCAGGATATCCCGCTCCGGATCGCGTTCGAAGACGAGCATCTGATCGTCGTCGACAAGCCGGCCGGGCTGGTCGTTCATCCCGCCGCAGGGAACCTCGACGGCACGCTGGTCAACGCGCTGCTGCACCATTGCCAAGGCTCGCTTTCAGGCATCGGGGGGGTGGCGCGGCCGGGGATCGTCCATCGCATCGACAAGGACACATCCGGCCTGATGGTCGCCGCCAAGACCGATCGCGCACACGAGGGGCTGGCGAAGCAGTTCGCCGACCATTCGATCGACCGCCGCTATCTGGCGATCGTCTCTGGTCAGCCCACGCCGCCCGCCGGCAGCGTAGACGCGCCGCTCGCGCGCAGCCCGCAGAACCGCAAGAAGATCGCGATCGTCGCGAACGGCAAGCGCGCTGTTACGCATTATCGCACGGTGGAGCGGCTGAAGCGCGACGCCGCGCTGGTCGAATGCCGGCTGGAGACGGGGCGGACGCATCAGGTGCGCGTGCATATGGCCTCGCTCGGCCACGCCCTGCTCGGCGATCCGGTCTATGGCCGGACGAAGCAGGCGCATCGCGCCTTGCTCGAAACGCTGGGTTTCAGGCGTCAGGCCTTGCATGCGGCGCGGCTGGGGTTCATCCATCCGATAACAAAAGTTGCTTTGTCGTTCGAAAGCACGATGCCTGCTGACATGCAGGAACTGTTCATTCAGCTCAACGTATAAGACTGGAAACGGCGCGGCGTTCATCACGGCCGCGACTTTCCGCAAAGGGAAAGGGTAAGGATCATGGCAAACCGCAGCAACGTCCCCGCGACGATCCCTGCGCTCGGCGGGGAGCAGAGCCTCAACCGCTATCTCGCCGAGATCAAGAAGTTCCCCATCCTAGCGCCCGAGCAGGAATATATGCTCGCCAAGCGCTTCCAGGAGCATGGCGATACCGAGGCGGCTGCGCAGCTCGTCACCTCGCACCTCCGGCTCGTGGCGAAGATCGCGATGGGCTATCGCGGCTACGGCCTGCCGGTCAGCGAGCTGATTTCCGAAGGGAATATCGGCCTGATGCAGGGCGTGAAGAAGTTCGAGCCGGATCGCGGCTTTCGCCTCGCCACCTATGCGATGTGGTGGATCAGGGCGTCGATCCAGGAATTCATCCTGCGCTCGTGGAGTCTGGTGAAGATGGGCACCACGGCGGCGCAGAAGAAGCTGTTCTTCAACCTGCGCCGCATGAAGGCCCGGCTCGACGCGTTCGAGGACGGCGATCTCAAGCCGGAGGACGTTCAAAAGATCGCCACCGATCTCGGCGTGACCGAGGCGGAAGTCGTCAGCATGAACCGCCGCATGGCGATGGGCGGCGATACCAGCCTCAACGTGCCGATGCGCGAGGACGGCGAGGGCCAGTGGCAGGACTGGCTGGCCGACGACACGCCGTTGCAGGACAGCGTCCTGGCCGAGTCGCAGGAAGCCGACGTGCGGCACGAGATGCTCGTCTCCGCGATGGACGACCTCAACGATCGCGAGAAGCACATCCTCACCGAGCGCCGCCTGACCGACGATCCCAAGACGCTGGAGGAACTGTCGCAGGTGTACGGCGTCAGCCGCGAGCGCGTCCGCCAGATCGAGGTGCGCGCGTTCGAGAAGCTCCAGAAGGCGATGATGCGCCTTGCGGGGGAGAAACGGCTGCTGCCGGCCTGAGGCATTCCCTTGCGAGGCATTGCTGGCGATCATGATGCTCGGCTAACGACGGGCGCATGATCGCTCGCGTGCTTCGTGTCGGCGGCAAGGTCGCCTTGTGGTTCGTCGCCCTGTCGGTGCTGTGGGTCGTGATCCTGCGCTTCGTGCCGACACCCTTCACCTTCACGATGCTGGGCGACCTGCTGTCCGGCGGCTCGGTCACGAAGGAATGGCGGCCGTTGAACCGGATCGACCCCAATATGGCGCGCGCCGCGATCGCCGGGGAGGATGCGCGCTTCTGCTCCCATCACGGCTTCGACTTCCGGGCGATCGCGGGCGCGGCGTATCGCAATGCCGAGGGCGGCCGGATTCGCGGCGGTTCCACGATCAGCCAGCAGACCGCGAAGAACGTCTTCCTGTTCCAGGGCGGCGGCTATCTCCGCAAGGCGTTCGAGGCATATTTCACCGTCCTGATCGAAACGATCTGGGGCAAACGGCGGATCATGGAGATGTATCTCAATGTCGCCGAGACCGGCATCGGCACCTATGGCGTGGAGGCCGGGGCGTTGCGCTATTTCCACCATTCGGCCGCGCATCTGACGCCGCTGGAGGCCGGGCGGATCGCGGCCGTGCTGCCGCTGCCGAAAAAGCGCGCCGCCATCGATCCCAGCGGCTTCGTGCGGCGCCACGGCAACGCGCTGGCGCGCTACGTTGGCGTGGTGCAGCGCAACGGGCTGGATAGCTGCCTGAAATAAAGGCGTTTCCTGCCCGCAGGGATACCGCGCGGCTTGCGCGCGTTGAGGGCGGGTCCGCCATCAGACGGACGTGACGGGAACGGAACGGGAGACGGATGTATGAAGCTCGCCTATGCGATCGCGCTGGTTCCGCTGGCGTTGGCGGGATGTAACAACAAACCGGAAGTGAAGGCCGAGAACGCCTCCGTCGCGGAGGTCGCCACCGCCGCCGACAGCGCGATACGGATGGAGCCGGGCAAATGGCGCACCGAGGTGTCGGTCGATTCGGTCGAGATCGCCAACGCGCCGCCGCAGGTCGCCGACATGATGAAGAAGCGGCTTTCCGCTTCCGGCAAGCAGACCGTCGAAGCCTGCGTCACCAAGGAACAGGCCGAGCGACCGCCGGAAGACCTGCTCGGCGGCAAGGGCATGAAATCGTGCCGCTACGACACGTTCGAGATCAAGGGCGGCAAGCTCAATGCGCAGATGACCTGCCAGGGCGGTCCCGCCGGCCAGGGCACGATCCAGAGCACGCTGTCAGGCGATTTCGGCAGCAAGGGCTATGATCTGGTCAGCGAGACCAAGACCGACATGAACGGCCAGAGCATCACCACCAAGACCAAGGTGAAGGGTTCGCGGATCGGCGACTGCACCGCCGCCGCGAGTTGACGGGCAGGAGCCGGCCGGCACGATCCGCGCGCCAGCCGGCTCCGTGCAAGGCGATCAGAACGGCAGCTTGAATCCCGGCGGCAGCGGCAGGCCGCTCGTCATCTTCGCCATCTCGGCGGAGGAAGCCGCATCGGCCTTCGCCCGCGCATCGTTGAGCGCGGCGGCGACGAGATCCTCCACCATCTGCTTCTCGGACGGCTGGAGCAGGGATTCGTCGATCGAAACCGCGATGATGCGCCCCTTGGCCGATGCCTTCACCTTGACGAGGCCACCGCCGGCGGCCCCCTCCACCTCGATCGTGTCGAGGCTCTCCTGCGCCTTGGTCAGCTCGTTCTGCACGTTCTGCGCCATGGCAAGAATGTCGTTCAAGTCCTTCACAATATGCTCCGTCTGGGCCATTCGATGAGTTCAGCGTCGGGAAAGGCGGCGCGCGCCGCGGCAATGATCGGCGTGTCGAGGATCGCCTGACGCGCCGCTTCCTCCGCCGCGTCATCCGTCTCCTTCATGGTCGGCTCCCCCGGCTCGTCGACCATCGCCACCTTCCATGCGCGGCCGGTTTCTGCCTTCAGCACCTGCGCGAACTCGGCGAGGGTATCGGCCGAAACCGGGCGCGAGCCGCTGAAGGCGATCTCGCCCGGCGCGATCCGCACCAGCCGCGCGCTGCCGCGCAGCCGGTGATAGAGCGCGTGGTGGCCGCGTTCCTCCAGCAGCGCCATGATCGCGGCGAATTCGTTTTGCGCGCCCTGCGGCGGTGCGGGCGCTGCGGCGACGGCAGGGCCACCGACCGATATCGAGCCGCTCGCGATCTGCCGCGCCAGCTCGCCGGGATCGGGCAAGGTCGACGCATGGACGATGCGCAGCAGCGCCATCTCCGCCGTCTCGATCGGCATGGCGGCGCGGGCGACCTCATCATGCCCCTTGAGCAGCAACTGCCACAGCCGATGGAGCATCGCGAAGGAGAGCTTCGTCGCCCAGTCGCGATAGGTGGTGCGCTCATCCTCCGGCTGGGCCGGATCGTCGGGCGCGCCGACCTTCACCAGCGTCACGCCATGCACCGCCTCCAGCAGCGCGCGGAACACCGATTGCGGATCGACGCCAAGGTCGTATTGCCGGCGCAGCGCCGCGAGCGCGGCCGGCGCATCGCCCGCAAGCAACAGCCCGAGCAGATCGCGCACCGCCCCGCGATCGGACAGGCCGAGCATCTCGCGCACCGCCGCCGCGCGGACGCCGCCGCCTTCCAGATCGGCATGGGCGATCGCCTGGTCGAGGATCGACAGGCCGTCGCGCGCCGATCCTTCCGCCGCGCGCGCGATCAGCGCCAGCGCCTCCGGCTCGGCCGCCGCCTGCTCCTGTTCGCAGACGTTGGCGAAATGCTTCGCCAGCATTTCCGCCGGGATGCGGCGCAGGTCGAACCGCTGGCAGCGCGACAGCACCGTCACCGGCACCTTGTTCACCTCCGTCGTGGCGAACAGGAACTTCACGTGCGCGGGCGGTTCCTCCAGCGTCTTGAGCAGGCCGTTGAAGGCCGCCTTCGACAGCATGTGGACTTCGTCGATGATGTAAATCTTGTAGCGCGCGGAAACCGCCGCATAGCGCGACGCCTCGATGATCTCGCGGATATCGTCGATGCCGGTGTGGCTGGCGGCGTCCATCTCGATCACGTCGATATGGCGCCCCTCGGCGATCGCGCGGCACGGCTCGCAGACACCGCACGGGTCGATCGTCGGGTTGCCCTGCCCGTCCGGGCCGATGCAGTTCAATGCCTTGGCGATAAGCCGGGCGGTGGAGGTCTTGCCCACCCCGCGCACGCCGGTCAGCAGGAAGGCATGGGCGATGCGGTCGCGCTTTATCGCATTCTCCAGCGTGCGGACCATCGCCTCCTGCCCGATCAGCGCGGAGAAGGTCTGCGGCCGGTATTTGCGCGCGAGCACGCGATAGGCGTCGCCTGCGCGTTGCGGCTGTGGCGGCTCGTCGAGGCCGAGCGAGGCGGAGAGATCATTCACCCGGAGGTAGATAGGGGGTGCGGAGGGATTCGTCAGCTACAATCCGGGAAACAGCTTTCCGCGTTCGGATGAGTAGGTGAGGAATGTATCGGGGTGCGACGCGGCGAAGCCGCGTCGTCGGACGGCGCTGGTAACGCCGCCGGCCGTTCGCGCTGCTGGTGCGCGCGATAGCTTCACTATCGCTTGCGCAGCGCGCGGTGGGAGCCGGAACGACCCGTGGCGAAATCGTTGTGGCTGCTTCCGTCAGGATCTGACCAGGTTGGCGACGACCACGTCCGCCCGACTCCCGCGCGCCATATGGCGGAGCCGGGCGGCGTGTTCAAGCCATCTTACCAAGCACGCACGCGATAGCAGACGCGGTGCCGGCGATAGTGGCCGCGCCACTCGCACACGGTCCGGAAGCGCGGGCCACGATGCCAGCCGCGATTCCTGTCCCATCCGCGATGATAGCCGCGATCGCCGCGCCAGCGATCATGCTTCCCGTAATAGCCGTCGTTGCGCCAGCCTTGCGCTTCCGCCGCGCCGGGCAGCGCGGTGCCCGCCACCATCAGGCCGGCGAGCGCGAGAACGATCTTCTTCATGTGGTTCACTCCAGTGCTTCTTCCCACATGAGGCCGACATTAATTCACCGCCCCTGCATGTTCCGTGAACCCGATGGTAAGCGTACAGTCAGGCCGTCGAGCGCCTCCGACAGCATGATCTGGCACGACAGCCGGCTGGTGCGCGTCGCGTCATAGGCGAGATCGAGCATATCCTCCTCGTCCTCGCTCGCCGGGGGCAACCGATCGAAGTCGGCCGCATCGACGATGACGTGGCAGGTGGCGCAGGCCATCTGTCCCTCGCAGGTGCCCTCCAGCGGCTGGCCGTTGCGCTGCCCCACTTCGAGCAGGCTCTCGCCGGGCGCCGCTTCCACCTCGCTCACCGTTCCGTCGGTGGCGACGAAATGCACCTTCACGGTCATGCCGCGATCCTCTGCGCGTCGGCCGCCGCCGCGATGCGGGTCAGCGCGATCCGCAATTCCTCCTCCGTGGTGTAGCGCCCGAAGCCGAGCCGGATCGAGCCGCGCGCCTCCGCATCGCTCAGGCCGATCGCCTTCAGCACATGGCTCGGCCGTCCCGAGCCGCTGGCGCAGGCCGACCCGGCGGAAAAGGCGATATCGCGACAGTCGGACATCAGCCGGTTCACGTCCAGCCCGGCGCGGCGCACGTTGAGATTGCCGTGATAGCGCGGGCTGACCGCGCCGTTGATCGTCCAGCCGGCGAGCATACCGGTCGCCAGCGACCACAGCTGCTCGACATGCGCGGCGTCCTGCGCCGCGCGCTCCGCCATCAACCGCGCCGCGACGCCGAAGCCGACACACAGCGCCGGGCTGAGCGTGCCCGAACGCCCGCTCTCCTGATCGCCGCCGTGCAGTAAGGGCGCGAGCGTTACGCCATCGCGGACCCACAACGCGCCGACGCCTTTCGGCCCGTGGATCTTGTGCGCGGAGAGCGCGATCAGATCGCAGCCGTCCGGGATCGGCACGCGGCCATAGCCCTGCACCGCGTCGCACAGCATCAGCGCGCCAGCGGCATGGGCCTGCACCGCGATCTCGGCGACCGGCTGGATCACGCCGATCTCGTTGTTGACCAGCATCGCCTCGACCAGCTTTGCGCCC
This sequence comes from Sphingomonas sp. CL5.1, assembly GCF_013344685.1. Taxonomy (NCBI): domain Bacteria; kingdom Pseudomonadati; phylum Pseudomonadota; class Alphaproteobacteria; order Sphingomonadales; family Sphingomonadaceae; genus Sphingomonas; species Sphingomonas sp. CL5.1. The sequence continues at coordinate 3,210,518 of NZ_CP050137.1, read as the reverse complement.
GGCAGAGCCTTGGCCAGCGCGGCGCGATCGATCAGTCCCTCTCGATCGACCGGCACGATCCGCGCCTCGCCGCCCGCCCGCGCGGTGTCGAGCACGGCGGCATGTTCGGTGGCGATCGTCACGACCGGGCCACCGACGCTCTTGATCGCCCAGTTGAGCGCCTCGGTCGCGCCGGAGGTGAACACCACCCGGCCGCCCTTCGGCAGCAGCGCGGCGACCTGCGCGCGGGCCACCTCGATCGCCGCCTTGGCCTTGCGCCCGGCGGAATGGGCGGAATGCGGGTTGGCATGTTCGTCGCGCAGCCACGGCAGCATCGCCTCGAACGCTTCGGGCGCGAGCGGCGTGGTCGCCTGATAATCGAGGTAGATCATGCCGCCAGCCGCCGCGCCTGCCGCGCGACGTCGCGCCACGCGGCGATGAAGCGATCCACGTCCGCCTCGCCCGTCATGCGGCCGAAGCTGACGCGGATCACCTCGCGCGTCTCCTCCTCGCCCCAGCCCATCGCGCGCAGGACGTGGCTCGGCTTCAGGCTGCCGCTCGCGCAGGCGCTGCCGGCGGAAACGGCGATGCCGGCGAGGTCGAAGCGGATCAGTTGCGCGCTCGCGGCGAGGCCGGGCAGGCGATAGCTGCCGATCGCGGGGTGACGCGCCGCCTTCTCGCCCACGACGATCCCGCCCGAGCGGCGGATCGCATCGTCCAGCCGCGCGCGCAGGGCGGCGTGATCCGGCTCCGGCTCGGCGAGCGCGGCGGCATAGCCCAGCGCGGCGGGAAGGTTCTCGGTGCCGGGGCGATAGCCGCGCTCCTGCCCGCCGGTCGGCCGCAGCGTCGCCAGATCGCGCACCAGCAGCGCGCCGACCCCTGGCGGCCCGCCGCGCTTGTGGGCGGAGAGCGTGACCAGATCGGCGTGATCGGCCAATTCCCCCGACGCCGGCATCTGCGCCGCATCGACCAGCAGCAGGCCACCGCCGGCGTGGACGATCTCAGCCGCCGCCGCGATCGGCTGGCGCACGCCCGTTTCGCTATTGCACCATTGCAGGCAGACCAGCGCCGGCTCGCCCTCGACCAGCCGGGCGAGCGCCACAAGGTCGATCACGCCGTCCGCATCCACCGGTGCCGTCTCCGCCACGCCGGCCGCGCGGATAGCGGCGTCATGCTCCACCGCCGAGACGATGCGCCGCGCCACCTGCGCCCGGCCGAGCGCGAGCGTCAGCGATTCGCTCGCGCCGCTGGTCAGCAACGTCTCGTGCCGCCAGCCATAAGCGGCGGCGATCGCGGCGCGCGCTTCCTCCAGCGCGGCGCGCGCGGCGCGTCCCTCGGCATGGGGCGAGGAGGGGTTCGCCCACATCGCCTGCCCGCGCGCGACGGCGGCGATCGCGGCCGCCGTCATCGGCGTGGTCGCGGCGTGATCGAGATAGAGACGTGGGGCCAAGGCTGATTCCGGCAAAACTCGTTCCAAATCCGGTGATGCGTCCTATATAGCGCGCAAAGCACGGCGCTACACCCGCGCCCACCAACGAACGGGAAACAATGCCTGAAGTGATCTTCCCCGGCCCCGAGGGCCGTCTGGAGGGGCGTTTCGCCCCCGCCCCCAAGCCCCGCGCGCCGGTCGCGATGATCCTGCATCCGCATCCCAACGCGGGCGGCACGATGAACAACCATATCGTGCAGCAGCTCTACAAGACGTTCCAGCGGCGCGGCTTCGCCACGCTGCGCTTCAACTTCCGTGGCGTCGGCAAGAGCCAGGGGACATTCGACAACGGCATCGGCGAGCTTTCCGACGCCGCCAGCGCGCTCGACTGGGTGCAGAGCTTCCACCCGGAGGCATCGACGACGTGGATCGCCGGCTTCTCGTTCGGCGCGTGGATCGGGATGCAGCTCCTGATGCGGCGGCCGGAGATCCGCGGCTTCATCTCGATCGCGCCGCCGGCCAATCTCTATGATTTCACCTTCCTCGCCCCCTGCCCCTCGTCCGGCATCATTATCCAGGGCGAGCAGGACGAGGTGGCGACGCCCGGCGCGACGCAGAAGCTGGTCGACAAGCTGCGCACGCAGAAGCACATCACGATCCACCATGACGTGATCCCGCGCGCCAACCATTTCTTCGAGCATGAGATGGACGATATGATGAGGTCGGTCGACAATTACCTCGACATGCGCCTCGCGCCGGATTCGCCGATCCGCTGACACGGAAAGGGGCGCTACCGGGCGCCCCAATTCTACGCGGTCGGCAGTGTCCAGATCAGGACGTTCGCCACCAGCACCGCCGTCATCACCAGCAGCAGCACGCCCTTGCGACGGTCGCGCCCGTTGCGCAGCAGATAGAGGCCGCCGATCAGACAGGCGAACGCCGCGATCATGCCGATCGCGGGCGCAGCCTGCGCGATGCCGGTCAGCGCATTGTTCACACCCGGCCCATCGCGAGGAACTTCGCGCGGCGATCCTTGCGCAGCGCATCCGCCGACATGCCGGAAAGCTCGCCCAGCGAATGCTCGATCGCGTCGCCGAGCGCGGCGATCGCCGCCGCCGGATCACGATGCGCGCCGCCGATCGGCTCCGGCACGATCGCGTCGATCACGCCGAGCGCCTTCAGGTCCTGCGCCGTCACCTTCATCGCCTCGGCCGCCTCCGGCGCCTTGTCGGCGGTGCGCCACAGGATCGAGGCGCAACCCTCGGGCGAGATCACCGAATAGACGGCGTGCTCGAACATCAGCACGCGATTGCCGGCGGCCAGCGCGATCGCGCCGCCCGAGCCGCCCTCGCCCACCACCGCCGCGACCATCGGCACGCCGAGCGCGAGGCTCGCCTCGGTCGAGCGGGCGATCGCCTCGGCCTGCCCGCGCTCCTCGGCCTGAAGACCGGGGAAAGCGCCGGACGTGTCCACCAGCGTCACCACCGGCAGCCCGAACCGGTCGGCGAGTTCCATCAGGCGCACCGCCTTGCGATAGCCCTCCGGCTTGCCCATCCCGAAATTGTGGCGGAGGCGCGAGGCGGTGTCGTCGCCCTTCTCATGCCCCAGCACCATCACGCGCCGGCCGCGAAAGGTCGCGAAGCCGCCGAGGATCGCCTGATCGTCGGCGAAACCGCGATCGCCGGCCAGCGGCACGAACTCGCTGAACAGCCCCGCGACATAATCGTTGAAATGCGGCCGTTCGGGATGGCGGGCGATCTGCGTCTTCTGCCACGGCGACAGTCTGGCGAAGGTGTCGCGCAGCAACTTGTCGGATTTCGCCTGCAATCTGGCGATCTCCGCGCTGAGATCGACGCCGCCATCGGCGCCCGTCTCACGCAGTTCGTCGATCCGCGCCTGAAGTTCGGCGATCGGCTTCTCGAAATCGAGGAAAGTCGGCATCCCGCTGCGCTAGGGCGCGCGCTTCGCCACGTCAACGAGCGGATGGCGTTCGTTGACCAGTTCGACCAGCCGCCTGCTGTCGACATGGGTGTAGATTTCGGTCGTCGCGATATCGGCATGGCCGAGCATCGATTGCAGCGCGCGCAGGTCCGCCCCGCCCTCCAGCAGATGCGTCGCGAAGGCATGGCGCAGGACGTGCGGGCTGATCCGCTCGGGCGGTATCCCCGCCTCCCCCGCCAGCGCGCGGACGAGCTGGTAGAGCCTGACGCGCGAGAGATGCCCCTTGCCGGAGGGGAACAGGAACGGCCGCTCCGCCGCGACATGCTCGCGCCACCGCGCCACCGCCGCCCGCGCGCGATCCGATACCGGCACCAGCCGCTCCCGCCCGCCCTTGCCGCGCAGGATCAGGAACGGCCGGTCGGGCTGGATCGCGTTGCGCGGCAGCGAGACAAGCTCGGTCGCGCGCAGGCCGGAGCCATAGAGCAGTTCCAGCAGCGCCTCCATCCGCCGGTCGGTGGGATCGGGCGGATCGCGCGCCAGCCGCGCGGCGATCGTCGCGAACAGCCTATCGATATCGGCGTGGGAGAGCGTCCTGGGCAGCGCGCGCCGCGTGCCGGGGCGCGGCAATGCCTTGCCCGGATCGTCGCCGCGCAGGCCCTCATCGGCCAGAAAGGCGTAGAAGCGCCGCAGTGCCGCCGACTTGCGCGCCACGCTCGATCGCGAAAGGTCGAGCCAGCTTTCGCTCAGCCGCTCCAGCGCCGCCGTGTCCGCGTCGGCCAGCCCGCCGCCCAGCGCCTCGGAGGCGAGCAGCAGGTCGCTGCGATAGGCGGCGATCGTGTTGCGCGCCGCGCCCGCCTGCGCCGCCATCATCTCGAGGAAGCGTTCGATCAGGTCGCGGTCGGCGCCCATCGCGTCAGGCGCGCGTCAGCGCCTCTGTGGCGATCATCCGCGCCTCGCCGCCCAGCCCGACGACGCGCAGCGCGGTGACGATGCGATACAGCATCTCGGGCGGCACCCCGCGCCAGTCGCCGGTCTGCATGCCGATCGCGGAGAGCAGTAGAACAGTCGCCGGCTGACGGTCGCGCGTGGCGCGGTCGAGCGCGCGGGTCCACGCATTGTCGGCGCCGATCCTCACGTCGAACGCCTGCGCGCCGCGCTCGATATCACTCGATGAGAGCCGGCCGAGACCGGCGAGACCGGCGAAGAAGACCTGCTGCTTGCGCGCGCTGGCATAGCCGGACACCGCGCCGTAGCCCAGCCGCGCGGTTGCGTCGGGATCGGCGAGCATCAGCAGCGCCCAGCCATCGGTGCCGGCGCTCACCGTGTCGCGCCAGCGCATCGCGGTGCGATCCATGCCGGCCGAGAGCATCGCGGCGATGATGCGATCCGCCTCGCCCTTGCCGTCGATCGGGCGGACGCGCGCCGCCGCGCGCGCGGTGAGAATCAGCCGGGCGTATTCGCCCTGCGGCGTCGTGCCTCCCTCCCACAATTGCCGCAGCGCGCCGATCCGCGTCGCCACGTCCGCGCCGGCATAAGCGCTACGCAGGTCCGACGCGGTAGAGGAGAGAACAGCCGGCATATCGTCCGCCGCGTCGATCGCGCCATAGAGATCGACCAGCGCGAGATTGGAGAGTACGCCCATCGCCGCCGCCTGCTCGGCCGGCGCGGCGCGGGCGGCGAGCGGGATCGCTGGGGCCAAAGCGCGCCAGCCGGTCACCTGCGGACCCACCGTGTCGTAGAGCGAATCGGGCACGGCGATGCCGGTCGCGGTGGCGAGGCCGAAGCGCCAGGCGTTGAGCTGGACCACCGGGGTCCATTCGATCGTGATCGCCTGCCGGCTGTCCGCTCCCGCGCCGATCACCTTCTGCGCCAGTTGCAGGTCGATGCCGCTCGCCAAATGGGCGCGGCGCGCCTCGGCGATCAGCGGCTGCGCCTCGCCCGGATTGCCGGTCAGCGCGGCGCACATCGCCTGAGCCAGCACCCAGCCGGGCTGGTTGTCGTTGCGCAACGCCGCGTCGGTCAGCGGGCAGAGCGCGGCCGGATCGGCGGTGGCGAGCGCCGCCTGCATCCACACCTCGCGCAGCTTGGGGGTGACATTGCCGGTATCGACCGACTGGACCACCGCGCGCGCCGACACCGATTCGCCCATGCGCAGCAGCAGCCACGCCCGCTCCGCCGCGAAGTCCGCGCCGTTCAATCCGCGCGGCGTGTCGACCCGCGACACCAGAGCGCGGCGCAGCGCGATAGACAGCCAGCGCGACGGCAGCGGCGCGGAGAGCCGCCGCATCAATATCTCGAGGAAACGGCCGTTGGCATTGCCCCATGCGTCGGGCGCAAGGCCGCCTTCCGCCATGCCGGTCGGCCCGACCAGCGCCAGCGAACGGCGGGCGAAGGCGGGCATCTCATATTGCGCCAGCGTCGCCGCATCCGGCGTCGGCGTGGCGCTGGGAGTCGGCTCCGGCGCCGTGCCGTTGTCGGCGATGCTCGACGGAACCTGCTGCACCGTCGCGGGCGGCGCGGCGGTCGCGGATGGCGGCCCGCCGGCTTGCGGCGCGGCGCTCGGCTGCGCGACCGGCTCGCCGAAGCCGGGCGGCAACAGCGATTCGGGGGATTTGTTGCTCTGCGCGACCGCCGCGGCGGCCAGCGTTGCGGCCGTCAGCGCGGCCGCCGCAACCTTAACTCGCGAGATTGCCAAGCTCGACCGCCTTTTCGATCCGCGCCGTCGGCTTTTCACCGGCGCGGCCGGCGAAGAAGAACAGCGCGCCGATCACGATCACCAACAGCACCACCAGCGAGACGATCAATCGTGACATCACACCTATCCTGTCCGACGCGAGAACCCGGCCACGTCCACTATGGCCTCCACGCCGCTGCGCTGTATAGCCGCGCTGACGATGTTGCAAAGCCCCGCCCCGCCCCAGGCCGTCTGGACCGGCCAGCCGATCGTGCTGGTGGGGCTGATGGGCGCGGGCAAATCCACCGTCGGGCGAAGGCTGGCGCTGCGGCTCCGCCTGCCCTTCGTCGATGCCGATACGGAAATCGAGCAGGCGGCCGGGATGACCATCGCGGAGATGTTCGCCCAATATGGCGAGCAATATTTCCGCGATGGCGAGCGCCGGGTGATCGCGCGGCTGATGGACGGCGCGCCAAAGGTGATCGCCACGGGCGGCGGCGCCTTCGTCAACCAGGAGACGCGCGCGCTGATCCTGACGGAGGCGATGGCGGTGTGGCTCGACGCCTCGATCGAGGTGCTGGTGGAGCGCGTGCGCAAACGCGGCCACCGCCCGCTGCTGGTCGGCAAGGACCCCGCGCAGGTGCTGCGCGAACTGGCGGCGGTGCGCAATCCGCTCTACGCGCAGGCGCATGTCCGCGTGCCGAGCAACAACGTGCCGCATGACGTTACCGTCCGGGCGATATTGGAGGCGATCGGCAAGTGAGCGTGGTGAAGATTGAACTGGGTGCGCGCAGCTATCCGGTGATCATCGAATCCGGGCTGCTCGCCCGCGCCGGCGAGCATCTCGCACCGATCGCGCGGGGGCGCCCGATCGTGATTGTCGCGGACGAGAATGTCGCGGGCCATCTCGCCACCCTGCGCGCGTCGCTGGACGCGGCCGGCCTGCGCAGCGAAGCGATCGTCCTTCCGGCCGGCGAGGGATCGAAAAGCTGGGCGACCCTGGAGGCGCTGTGCGACTGGCTGCTCGATATCGGCGTCGAGCGCGGCGATCATGTCGTGGCGCTGGGCGGCGGGGTGATCGGCGATCTCGTCGGCTTCGCCACCGCGATCCTGAAACGCGGCTGCGGCTTCGTGCAGGTGCCGACGACATTGCTCGCGCAGGTCGATTCGTCGGTCGGCGGCAAGACCGGGATCAACACCCGTGCCGGCAAGAACCTGATCGGCGCCTTCCACCAGCCGAAGATGGTGCTGATCGATCCCGACGTGCTCGATACGCTCCCCGCGCGCCAGCTTCGCGCCGGCTATGCCGAGGTGGTGAAATATGGCCTGATCGACGATGTGGCCTTCTTCGCCTGGTGCGAGGAGAATGGCGCGCGGCTGCTCGCGGGCGATGCCGAGGCGCGCACCTATGCCATTGCCCATTCGGTCGCCGCCAAGGCGCGGATCGTCGGGGACGACGAGTTCGAGACATCCGGGCGGCGCGCGCTGCTTAACCTCGGCCACACCTTCGGCCATGCGCTCGAGGCGGAGGCGGGCTTCTCCGACCGGCTGCTGCACGGCGAGGGCGTCGCGGCGGGCTGCGCGCTGGCGTTCGGTTTCTCCGCCGCGCGGGGGTTGTGCCCCGCCGAGGATGCCGCGCGAGTCGCGGCGCACTGGCGCGCGGTCGGGTTGCCGGACGGTCTCGACGCGGCCGGTATCGGCGCGCCGGCAGCGCGGTTGATCGAACATATGCGTCACGACAAGAAGGCCAGCGCCGGACGCATCCCCTTCCTGCTCGCGCGGGGGATCGGGCAGACCTATCTCGATCGCGACGTGGATCTTGCCGCGGTCGAGGCATTTCTCGCCGCCTGATTCACCCTCGAAGCCCGTTCCACGCGAGCCATAGCCAGCCGGCGATCAGCAAGGTGCCCCCGATCGGCGTGATCGCGCCGAACCAGCGCGGCGCGCCGAGCGCCATCAGATAGAGCGTCGCCGCGAACAGCGCGCCACCCGCGACGAACAGCCATGCCGGCCCGCGCGCCTCCAGCCGCAGCGCGACCAGCGCCGCGACCGCGTGGACGAGCTGATAATGCGCCCCGGTCTTGAGCCACTCCGCCGCCGCGCCGCTAGCGCCATGCGCGCCGAACGCCCCGGCCGCCACCGCCAGCGCGCCGGACAGCGCGGCGAGGATCATCAGCAGATTCATTTCCCGTTCCCCCATGGCACCTGTTGCGCGACATCGGCGCGCGCCGCGCGCATGTCGCCACCAGCCTCGATCTGGAGGCGCAGCCGTTCCTTGTCGCGCGCGCGATACATCTGCTCCGCGCGGTCGATCTCTTCCTTGTCGATGCCCAACTCCTCGAGCGCATGCCGGGCCATCCGCACGGCGGATTCGAGCACTTCGCGCACCACCAGCTTCGCCGGCCCACCCTTGAGCTTCACCAGCGCGCGACGGTCATAGGCGCGCACGTAGATCGCGGCATCGGGGAAAGCCTCGTGCACGCCCTCCAGGATGTCGGGGGCGATCTGGTCGCCATCGATACAGAACAGGATCAGCTCCGCCTCGGCCGCGCCCGCCTGTCGCAGCACGTCGAGCCGCGTGCCGTCGCCATAATAGACCTTGGCACCGAATTCGGCGGCGACGTCGATCATCTCGATATCGGTGTCGATCAGCGTGACGGGAATGTCGCTTGCGAGAAGAATCTGGCCGACCGTCTGGCCGAACCGCCCGTATCCCACCACCAGCGCGTTGGCGCCGTCCGCGCTCGGCCCCTCGCGCTCCTCATCGTCGCGCGCGGGCTGCTCGCGCAGCCGCCGCGTGGCCATCATCAGGAACGGCGTCGTCGCCATCGACAGGGTGACGATCGCGCCGAACAGCGACGCCGCCTCCGGCGCGACGAGATAGGCGTTGGTCGCCTGCGCGAACAGCACGAAGCCGAACTCGCCGCCCTGGCTCAGCAGGACACCGAGCGCGAGCGCCGCCCGCCAGTTCATGCGGAACGCCAATGCGATCAGAAAGATCACCAGCGTCTTGGTCGCGATCAGCGCCAGCGCCATCGTCACCACGAACAGCGGTCGCTCCGCGATCGCGTGGAGGTTGAGCATCATCCCGATCGTCAGGAAGAACAGGCCGAGCAGGATCGAGCGGAACGGCTCGACATCGGCCTCCAGCTCGTGCCGGTACGGACTGTCCGCCAGCATCACGCCCGCGACGAACGCGCCGAGCGCGGTGGAGAGGCCCAGCGCTTCCATCAGCGCGGCGCTGGCGATAACGGTGAACAGCGCCGCGAACACGAACATCTCGCGCTCGCCGAGATTGCCGATGCCCCGGAACAGCGGCCGCAGCACGAAGCGGCCGGCGACCATCAACCCGGTGATCGCCGCGACGGTGTAGATCGCCAGCAGCCAGCCCGGCGGACCGACGGAATCAGCAGGATTACGGCTCATCGCGGTGATGATCGTAATGAGCGGGATGATCGACAGGTCCTGGAACAGCAGGATCGAGAAGGCACGCTCCCCGAACGGCGTGCGCAGCCGGCCCGACGACTGGAGCATCGGCAGCACCTGTGCGGTCGACGACAGCGCGAGCGGCAGACCGAGCGCCAGCGCGGCAGGGAGCGAGAAATGCGCGAACACCGCGATGATCGCGCTGATCGCCAGTCCGCAGGCGATCACCTGAATCAACCCGAAGCCGAAGATATCTCGCTTCATCCGCCACAGGCGCGACGGGTTCAGCTCCAGCCCGACGACGAACAGCAGCAGCGTGATGCCAAGTTCGGCGATCCCCATCTTCGATTCGGCGTCGCCGACGAGGCCGAGCAATTGCGGGCCGACCACCGCGCCCGCGACCAGATAACCCAGCGTCGCGCCCAGTCCGAGCCGGCGGAACAGCAGGACGAAGCCCAACCCCGCGCCGAGCAGGATGAAACCGTCGCGCAGCAGCGAGGTGGCGCCGGGATCGCTCATCCGGCGGTGCCTCGCGCCCGCGCGGCCGCCTCCGCCGCCGCCTCGAACGCGAGGCGGATCGCCGGGTGGCGCGCGGTGTGGGACAGCGCGGGCGCGAAGACGTCGAGGCCGGGCCAGTCGGGCGGCGCGCCGGCTCCCGCCAGCCAGGCGGCCAGCGCGTCGCGCGCGGCGGCAAGCTCGCCCGGCGACCGCCCGACGACATGCGCCGCGAGCAACGCGGACGACGCCTGCCCCAGCGCGCAGGCACTGACCAGCATCCCGATCTCGCCGACCCGCCCGCTCGCGTCGAGGTTCACGTCCACCGTCACCCGGCTGCCACAGACCGGCGAGCGTTTCTCGCTCGACGCCATCGGCGCGGCCAGCCGGCGATCCGGCACCTCGGTGGTCAGCCGCAATATGCGTTCGTTGTAGAGCGGCGCGTTCATGCCCCGTCGTCCGCGTTGCCGGACGGCACATAGGTGCCGAACACCGGCTCGCCACGCCGACGGCGGTCGACGAAATCGGCGATCCCGGCGCTGGTCGCGTTGAGCAATTGATAGGTGCGTGCGCCGGTCAGCCACGCCGGGCGGTGCGTCCGCCCGCCGCCGATCGTGTCGAGCACCAGCACCACCAGCAGGAACGCGAGGCTGGAGAGGATCAGCCCCTTGAGCGCGCCGAAGCCGAAGCCCAGCGCCCGGTCGATCGGGCCGACCGCCGAACTGCGCACCCGCGCGCCGATCGCATTGGCGACCATCCGTCCGAGGAAATAGGTGACGCCCGCCAGCAGCGCGAAGGCCAGCACCGCCGCGCCGGAAGCCGTGCCCACGATCCCGGCCAGCACCTTCGCCAGTGGCAGGTGGAAGAATTTCAGCGCGAAGACCATCGCCACCCATGCGAACAGTGCCAGCACCTCTGTCACGAAACCGCGCTTGATGCCGAGCAGGGCGCTGCCTCCGACCGCGATCAATACGAGGATATCAACGCCGTTGAGGTTCATCGGGTCCGCTTCGGGCAAGGAGGGCAGGCACGGAAGGCGCTACCCGCGCCCCAGCATATGGTCAACGAATTGGCCGAGCGTGCGGAAGCCGGCGAGCCGCAGCTCGCTTTTCTCGCCCGCGATCGCGGCGGGCACCAGCGCGCGCTCGAAGCCAAGCTTGCCCGCCTCCTTGAGCCGCAATGCGCCATGCGCGACGGGGCGCACCTCGCCAGACAGCGCGATCTCGCCGAATGCCACCGCCTCCGCCGGCACCGGCCGCTCGCTGAGCGCGGAGACGAGCGCCGCCGCCACCGCGAGGTCCGCCGCCGGATCCTGCACGCGATAGCCACCGGCGATGTTGAGATAGACTTCGGCGGAGGAGAAGCTCAGCCCGCACCGCGCCTCCAGCACCGCGAGAATCATCGCCAGCCGCCCGGAATCCCAGCCGACCACCGCCCGGCGCGGCGTCGCCCCGCTCGCCAGCCGGACGACCAGCGCCTGTATCTCCACCAGCACCGGCCGCGTCCCCTCCAGCGCGGGGAAAACGGTGGTGCCGGTCACGCCCTCCTCACGCTGTGTCAGGAACAGCGCGGAAGGATTTGAAACTTCGGCCAGACCCTCGGACTGCATCGCGAACACGCCGATCTCGTCGGTGCCGCCGAAACGGTTCTTGATCGCGCGCAGGATGCGATATTGGTGGCTGCGCTCGCCCTCGAACGACAGCACCGTGTCGACCATATGTTCCAGCACGCGCGGGCCGGCGATCGTGCCGTCCTTGGTGACATGGCCGACCAGCACCAGCGCCGTGCCGCGCTCCTTGGCGAAGCGGATCAGTTCCTGCGCGGAGGCGCGGACCTGGCTGACCGTGCCGGGCGCGCCCTCGATCAGGTCGGAGTGCATCGTCTGGATCGAATCGATGACGAGCAGCGCTGGCGGCCGCCCCTGCCCTAGCGTCGTCAGGATATCGCGGACCGAAGTGGCGGCGGCGAGTTGCACCGGCGCCGCGCCCAGCCCCAGCCGCCGCGCGCGCAGCCGCACCTGATCGGCCGCTTCCTCGCCCGAGACATAGGCGACATGCGCGCCCGCCAGCGCCATCCGCGCCGCCGCCTGAAGCAGCAAGGTCGACTTACCGATCCCCGGATCGCCGCCGATCAGCGTCGCGGACCCTTCGACGAAACCGCCGCCCAGCGCGCGATCCAGCTCCGCGATGCCGCTGGCCAGCCGCGCGGGCAGCGCAACCTCCGCGTCCAGCCCGACCAGCGCGATCGCACGGCCGCCGCCTTGCAGGTTGTGCTTGGCCTGGAACGGCGTGACGATCGCTGGCGCCTCCTCGACCAACGTGTTCCATTCCGAGCAATCGAGGCATTGCCCCTGCCACCGCGACGTGACCGACCCGCAGGATTGGCAAACGAAACGCTTCTGGATCTTGGCCATGCAACCTCCCTAACAGAAGCGGAACGATAGGGGAACATGGTGACGTTTCGTTAACCCGCGCAATGCGAGAAACATGGGGATGCGACTCCCCGCGCCCTTGCCGCTCCAGTTCAGTTGGCCATTGACGGAGCGCGCGGCGCGGATCGATCGCTGGAGAAGCGATGCCGGGACGATCGGCGGGCGCTGGTCGTTCGATCTGCTCAGCGGCGAGATGGTGTGGGAGCGCGGCGTGTATGAGCTGTTCGGCTTCCCGGTCGACGCGCGGATCACGCGCCGCTCCGCCGCCGATTGCTACGTCGGCGAATCCCGCGCGGCGATGGAGCAGCTACGCGCCCACGCAATCGCGCATTGCCGCGGCTTCACGCTCGACGTGGAGATCGCGCCGGCGGACGGCGCACCGCATCACCGGATGCGCCTCAGCGCCGCGCCGATTTGCTCCACCAAACGCGTCATCCGGCTGGAAGGTGTGAAACACCTCCTTCCCCCGCGCTGCTCCGCATGGGGCTGACGCTTCACTCCCGCGCGGGGATCGTCAGCCCGCGCTGCACCGCCGGCCGGGCAAGGCCGCGCTCCAGCCACGCCGCGACATTGGCATAGCGGTCGAACTCCACCAATTCGCGCGCCTCGTAGAAGGTGATGAGATTGTGCATCCAGCCAAGCATCGAGATATCGGCGATCGTATAATCCTCGCCGAGGAACCAGTTCCTGCCCTCCAGCACGCCGTTCATCACGCCAAGCAACCGCTTCGCCTCATCGACGTATCGCTGGAGCGGGCGCTTGTCCTCCCACTCCTTGCCGACGAATTTGTTGAAGAAACCGAGTTGGCCGAGCATCGGGCCGACTCCGCCCATCTGGAACATCACCCATTGCACCGTATGCCAGCGGCCGGCCGGATCGGCTGGGATGAACCGTCCCGATTTGTCGGCCAGATAGAGCAGGATCGCACCGCTCTCGAACAGGCCCAGCGGCTTGCCGTGCGGCCCGTTCGGATCGATGATCGCGGGTATCTTGCCATTGGGATTTAACGATGTGAATTCAGGTGTTTTCTGGTCGTTGTTCCCGAAATCGATCAGATGCGGCTCATAGGGTAGTCCGGTCTCCTCCAGCATGATCGAGACCTTAACGCCGTTGGGCGTCGGGAGCGAATAGAGCTGGATGCGATCGGGATGCTCGGCGGGCCAGCGGCGGGTGATCGGAAAAGCGGTGAGATCAGTCATCGGCGTGGCTCCATGAGGTCAGCTATGATCCGGCAGGTAGGGATGCGCGCGGCCCGATCAACCGCCAGTTCATCCCCCCGCCGGCTCGATTTGTCGCGCAACGGTTGCGGAGCAAGTTTCAGGCAGGATCGTTGTCCTGTTTACCAACCGAGGAGTAACCATGGATCGTAAAGTGTTCATGATCGCGGCGGGCGTCCTGCTCGCTACCCCCGCATTTGCGCAGACCGCGCCAGCACCGGCGGCGACCGCTGCCGCAGGCGTAGCGACCGGAGCGACCGTTTACGACGCGCAGGGCGATGTGGTCGGCACGATCGCATCGACGGATGGCACCAATGCGGTGGTCGACACCGGCACCGTCAAGGCGGCGCTGGCGGTAAGCTCGTTCGGCACCGGCCCGAAAGGCCCGACCCTGGGCCTGACCAAGGCGCAGTTAGAGGCCGCCGCCCAGCAGCAGTCGGGCGGTTCGGCCGAGTTCAAGGCGAAGCTGGTGCCTGGCGCGGCCGTTTATGGCAGCGGTGGGACCGAGCTTGGCACGATCAAGGAAGCCGATGCCCAGTTCGTCACGCTGACCACGTCGAGCGGCGAAGCCCGCCTGCCGATCACCGCCTTCGGGCCGGGGCCGAAGGGCGTGACGATCGGCCTCACCGCCGAGCAGCTTCAGGCCGCTATCAGCAGCGCCGCGCCGAAGAAGTAAGTTATACGCGCTCGCCCCGACGCTATGCCGGGGCGAGCCGTTCAGGCCGCGGCGCGGGCCTCGTCGAGCGTCGCGCGGACCGCGGCGAGCGCCTCGTCAGCCTTCGCAGCATCAGGCCCGCCGCCCTGTGCCATATCGGGACGACCGCCACCGCCCTGCCCGCCGAGCGTCGCGACCGCGCGTTTCACCAGTTCGACCGCGCTGAACCGCGCCACCAGATCGTCGGTGACACCTACCGCGACCGACGCGCGCCCATCATTGACCGCCACCAGCACTGCGACACCCGAACCGAGCCGCTGCTTGGCCTCGTCGACCGCGCCACGCAGGCCCTTCGCTTCGAATCCGTCGAGCACCTGCCCGATGAAGGCAACGCCGCCGGCCTGCTCGACCTGCGTCGGCGCACCGGAACCGCCGCCCATCGCCAAGGCCTTCCTGGCCTCTGCCAGTTCGCGCTCCAGCCGCTTGCGCTCCTCCAGCAGCGAGACAACGCGCGCGGGCACTTCGTCCGGCGTGGTCTTGAGCGCGGCGGCGGCCTCGCGCAGCTTCTCCTCGCGCTGGGCAAACCATGTCCGCGCCGCCTCGCCGGTCAGCGCCTCGATGCGCCGCACGCCGGACGACACCGCACCCTCGCCCACGACCTTGAACAGGCCGATGTCGCCGAGCGCGTTGACATGTGTGCCGCCGCACAATTCAAGCGAATAGACCTTGTCGCCGTCCTCGCTGCCCATCGAGACAACGCGCACCTCGTCGCCGTATTTCTCGCCGAACAGCGCCATCGCGCCCATCTCGATCGCTTCCTCCGGCGTCATCAGCCGCGTGCTGACGGCGCCGTTCTGGCGGATCATCGCGTTGACCTGTGCTTCGGCGTCGGCGATCTCGGCCGGCGTCATCGCCACCGGATGCGACACGTCGAAGCGCAGGCGATCCGGCGCAACCAGCGAGCCTTTCTGCGCGACATGCGTGCCGAGCCGCTGGCGCAGCGCCTCATGCAGCAGATGGGTCGCGGAGTGATTGGCGCGGATCGCGTCGCGGCGCTTCACGTCGATCGCCAGCCTGACGGGATCGCCGACCTTCACCTCGCCCGCATCCACCTTCGCATGGTGGACGAACAATTTGCCGAGCTGCTTCGACGTGTCTGAAACGCTCGCGCTGAAGCCGTTCTCCGCGCTGATCGTGCCGGTATCGCCGACCTGGCCGCCGCTCTCACCGTAGAAAGGCGTCTGGTTGACGATCACGTCCACCGCATCGCCCGCACCGGCGCGATCCACGCGAACACCATCCTTTACTAGCGTAAGAACAACACCTTCGCCGATATCGTTGGCATAGCCGGTGAACTCCGTCGCGCCCAGTTCCTCGGCGAGATCGAACCACAATTCGTCCGACGCCTTCGCGCCCGAGCCTTTCCATGCCGCACGCGCCGCGCGCTTCTGCTCGGCCATCGCGCTGTCGAAGCCGGCGCGGTCGACCGACAGGTCTTGCGCGCGCAGCGCATCCTCAGTGAGGTCATAGGGAAAACCGTAGGTGTCGTAGAGACGGAACGCCGTCTCGCCCGGCAGCACGTCGCCCGCCTTCATGCCGGTCGTCGCCTCGTCGAGCAGTTTCAGGCCCTTGTCGAGCGTCTGGCGGAAGCGCGTCTCCTCCTGCTGGAGCGTCGCCTCGATCAGCGGCTGCGCGCGGACCAGTTCGGGGTAGGCCGCGCCCATTTCCGCCACCAGCGCGGGGACCAGCCGGTGCATCAGCGGCTCCTTCGCGCCGATCAGGTGCGCGTGGCGCATCGCGCGGCGCATGATGCGGCGCAGGACATAGCCGCGCCCCTCGTTCGCCGGCAGCACGCCGTCTGCGACGAGGAAGCCCGAGCAGCGCAGGTGATCGGCGATCACGCGATGGCTGGCCTTCATCTCGCCGTCGGTGGCGGTGTGGGTCAGCGCGCCGGAGGCGGCGATCAGCGCCTTGAACGTATCCGTGTCGTAATTGTCGTGGACACCCTGCATCACCGCCGCGATCCGCTCCAGCCCCATGCCGGTGTCGATCGACTGCTTGGGCAGGTCGCCGATGATCTGGTCCGCCTCCTGCACATATTGCATGAAGACGAGGTTCCAGATCTCCACGAAGCGGTCGCCGTCCTCATCGGGCGAGCCGGGCGGGCCGCCGAAGATATGGTCGCCGTGGTCGTAGAAGATCTCCGAGCACGGGCCGCACGGGCCGTCCGACCCCATCGCCCAGAAATTGTCCTTGGTCGGGATGCGGATGATCTTGTGATCGGGCAGGCCGCTGATCTTCCGCCACAGGTCGAACGCCTGATCGTCGGTGTGATAGACGGTCACGAGCAGCCGATCGGCCGGCAGCGCGAAATCCTTCGTCAGCAAGGTCCAGGCGTGAATGATCGCCTGTTCCTTGAAATAATCGCCGAAAGAGAAATTCCCCAGCATCTCGAAGAAGGTATGGTGCCGCGCGGTATAGCCGACATTGTCGAGATCGTTGTGCTTGCCGCCGGCGCGGACGCATTTCTGCGAGGAGGTGGCAGTGGAATAGGGCCGCGTCTCCAGCCCGGTGAAGACGTTCTTGAACGGCACCATCCCGGCGTTGACGAACATCAGCGTCGGATCGTTCTGCGGCACGAGCGGCGCGGACGGCACGATCCGGTGCCCGTTGCGGCCGAAATAGTCGAGGAACGCGCGGCGGATGTCGTTGGTAGAGTTCATGCCCGCGACTTAGGCGAGCATGACGCGTCGCTCAAGTGAGACGAGTGCGCCTTTTGTCGGCGTCAGGCCGCCGCCTTGCGCGCCTTGTCGAGTTTCTTGATCAACATCTGGCGCTTGAGGCGCGAGATATGATCGATGAACAGCACGCCGTTGAGGTGGTCGATCTCGTGCTGGACGCACGTCGCCATCAGGCCGTGGAATTCTTCCTCATGAGTCTTGCCCTGCTCATCCAGCCACTTCACGCGGCACCGCGCGGGGCGCTCGACCTCGGCATATTGCTCGGGGATCGAAAGACAGCCTTCGTTATAGGTCGATTTCTCGTCACTGACCCAGAGGATCTCCGGGTTGATGAAGGCATGGGGATCGCGCTTCGCTTCCGGCTTGGCGTCCTCTTCCTCCGTCTCGCGCTCCTGAAGGTCGACCACCATCACGCGGCGGATCACGCCGACCTGGCTTGCGGCGAGGCCGATGCCGTGCGCGGCATACATCGTCTCGAACATATCGGCGACGAGCGTGCGCACCTCGTCATCCACCGCCGCCACGGGCTCGCAGACGAGGCGCAGGTGGGGATCGGGGATTTCAACGATCGAGAGCAGAGACATGCGTCTGAGCTAGGAGCGCGGGCGGCGGGCGTCAAGCGACCGGACGGCGCGCGCGCAACGCCTGCGCCAATGTCCCCTCGTCGAGATAGTCCAGCTCGCCGCCGACCGGCAGACCGTGGGCGAGTTGCGTCACGCGCACCGGGAAACGCTCGATCCGCTCGGCGAGGTAATGCGCGGTGGTCTGCCCCTCCAGCGTGGCGTTCATCGCCAGCACCACCTCGTCCACCCCGCCCGCCTCGATCCGGCGGACGAGCGAATCGATCGCGAGATCCTCCGGCCGCACGCCTTCCAGCGCGGAAAGCCGCCCGCCGAGCACATGGAACCGCCCCGGAAACAGCCGCGAGCGTTCCAGCGCCCAGAGATCGGCCACCTCCTCCACCACGCACAAGGATCGCGCGTCCCGTCGCGGATCGGCGCAGATCGCGCATGGATCGGTGGTGTCGACATTGCCGCACACCGAGCAGGTCGCGAGCCGTTCCTCCACCTGCGCCAGCGCGGCGAGCAGCGGGACGAGCGCCGTCTCGCGCTTCTTCACCAGATGCAGCACCGCGCGCCGCGCCGACCGCGGTCCCAGTCCGGGAAGCCGCGCCAGCGCGCTCGTCAGCGCCTCGATCTCCTGCGATGCCATAAGCGGAACAGATAGGGGGTTGCGTCGCGCGCCGCCAGCGTGTCGAGAGCGGCGATGCGGATCGTCTTCATGGGAACGCCAGCCTTCGCGGTGCCGACGCTCGATGCGCTGGCCGACGCGGGGCATGAGATCGTCGCGGCATACAGCCAGCCGCCGCGTCCCGGCGGGCGGCGCGGGCGCGAGCTGGTCCCCTCGCCTGTCCAGCGGCGCGCGGAGGAACTGGGCATCGCGGTGCGCACGCCGGTAAGCCTCAAGGCGCCGGAGGAGCAGGCGGCGTTCGCGGCGCTCGACGCGGACGTGGCGGTGGTCGCGGCTTACGGCCTGATCCTGCCGCGCGCCGTGCTGGAGGCGCCGCGCCTCGGCTGTCTCAACGTCCACGGCTCGCTACTGCCGCGCTGGCGCGGGGCGGCGCCGATCCAGCGCGCGATCCTTGCCGGCGACGCGGAGACCGGCGTCGGCATCATGCAGATGGAGGCGGGGCTGGATACCGGCCCGGTGCGGCTGGAGGGGCGCACGCCGATCGACGGCAAGACGGCGGGCGAGCTGACCGACGAGCTCGCCGCGCTCGGCGCGCGGCTGATGGTGGAGGTGCTGACCGATCCGGCCGCGTATCCGCCGGTCGCGCAACCGGAGGAAGGCGTCACCTACGCCGCCAAGATCGCCAAGGAGGAAACCCGGCTCGACTTCGCCCAGGATGCGGCGGCGGTGGAGCGGCAGGTCCGCGCCTTCAACCCGCCGGGCGCTTGGTTCGAGGCGAACGGCGAGCGGGTGCGGATGCTGGAGGCAACCGTGGAAGACACCGGCGGCGCGGCGGGAATCGTGCTGGACGACCGCCTCGCCATCGCCTGCGCGACGGGTGCGATCCGGCCGACTCTGGTCCAGCGCGCCGGGCGCGGGGTGATGACCGCCACCGACCTGCTCCGCGGCTTCCCCATTCCCGCCGGCACCGCGCTGTGACCCGATTCGCGCTGACGATCGAATATGACGGCCGCCCCTTCATTGGCTGGCAGCGGCAGGCGCACGGCCCCAGCGTGCAGCAGGCGCTGGAGGAGGCCGTCTTCGCGATCACCGGCGAGGAAGCGGCTGTCCAGGCCGCCGGACGCACCGACGCGGGCGTTCACGCCACCGCGATGCGCGCGCATGTCGATATCGCGAAGCCGATCACCCCGTTCCGGCTGATGGAGGCGCTCAACGCCCGTGTCCGCCCCGCCCCGGTCGCGGTGCTGGCGGCAGAGGAGGTGGCGGACGACTGGCACGCACGCTTCTCCTGCATCGGCCGGCATTACCGCTACGTGATCGTCCAGCGCCGCGCGCAGCTCACCTTCGAGCACGGCCTCGCGTGGCGCGTCACCACGCCGCTCGACGTGGCGGCGATGCAGGCGGGCGCGGCGCGGCTGGTCGGGCGGCATGACTTCACCACCTTCCGCTCGGCGCATTGCCAGGCGGACAACCCGCTGCGCACGCTCGACCGGCTGGACGTCGTGGCGGACGGCGCGCGGATCGACGTGTACGCCTCCGCCCGTTCGTTCCTGCATCATCAGGTGCGTTCGATGGTCGGCTGCCTCGCGCTGGTCGGACAAGGCAGATGGACGCCTGACGACGTGACGGAAGCGCTGGAGGCGCGCGCTCGCGCAGCGCTCGGCTATAACGCGCCGCCGGACGGGCTTTATTTCATCGGGGCGGACTATCCGGCCGGGTGAAGCGCGCCGCCAGCTCGACATGGGTCGACCAGCGGAACTGGCCGACCGGCTGCACCCATTCCAGCACATAGCCGCCTTCGCACAATGTCTTGGCATCGCGCGCGAAGCTGCTGGGATTGCATGAAACATAGCCCACCAAGGGCGTCTTGCTCGCCGCCAGCATCTCGACCTGTTCGCGCGCACCGGCACGGGGGGGATCGAGGATCACGGCCGCGAAGCGATCCAGTTCCGTCGGCATCAGCGGGCGGCGATAGAGGTCGCGATGCTCGGTAAACAATTGCCGGCCAGCCCGCGCCGCCGCGCCCTTGAGCGACAGAATCGCATCGCGCGCGCCCTCCGCCGCATAGACCTTCGCCGGCAGCGCCAGCGCGAAGGTGCCGAGGCCGGCGAACAGGTCCGCGACGGTCGGCGCACCCGCCACCGCCTCGCGCATCGCGGCGACCAGCGCCGCCTCTCCCTCGCGCGTCGCCTGAAGGAAAGCGGCGGGCGGCAGCGGCACCGGCACGCCGCCGAGCGTGACCGTCACCGCATCCGGCTCCCAACGCACCTCGGGACCGAACCCCTCGTCGAACGCCAGCCGCGCTAGGGCATGGCGCGCGGCGAAATCAGTGATCGCCTCCGCCGACTCCAGCCCCTCTGGCAGCGCGCCCGAAATCAGCACGTCCGCTCCCTGATCGGCAAGCGTCAGGTGCACGTCGAGCCGCCGCTTCAGCCGCAGCCGACCGAGCAGCCGCTTTAGCGGCGCGACCAAAGCGAACAGTTCCGTTGCGAGGACATAGCATTCGGCCAGATCGACGATCGCGTGGCTTTTCTCGCCGGTGAAGCCGAGCCGCCCCGCCGGCTCCCAATGCAATGTCGCGCGGCGGCGGGTGCGCGGCGGGGAGAGCGCGGGCGGGCGGATGTCGCTCGCCAGCTCCTGCGCGGCGAGCGCGGAGGCGATGCGGTCGGTGATGAAGCCCGCCCATGATACGTCGTCGAGATGCTGGAGTTGGCACCCGCCACATGCAGGGAAATGCCGGCACGGCGGGGTCATGTGATGCGGGCCAGGAACGACCGTGCCGTCATCCTCCAGCAGATCGCCGGGCGCGGCGAAGGGCGCGTGGCGGCCGTCCGCCGTAACCCCTTCGCCGCGCGCGGCGACTCGCACGATCTCGCTCACAGACATGCCGCGATCGCCTCCGGCAGATGGCGCGCGAGATCGTCGGCGATGAAGGCGGGGCCGGCGCGGCGCGCGGCCTCGCCGTGCAACCACACCGCCTCGCCCGCCGCCGCCAGCGGATCGCGGGTGACCGCCAGCCGCGCCGCGACCAGCCCGGCAAGCACGTCGCCGGTGCCGGCGGTGGAGAGCCACGTCGGCGCGCCGGTCGCGACGCGCAGGTTGCCATCCGGCTCCGCGATCACCGTATCCGCGCCCTTGAACACGATCGTCGCGCCACTCGACCGGGCGGCGGCGAGCGCGCGATCGGTCTTCGCCGCGTCGCTCGCGCCGAACAGGGCGTCGAACTCGCCCATATGCGGAGTCAGGATCGTCGGGGCCTTCCGCGCCGCAACCACCTCGACCGAAACCAGCCGCAGCGCGTCGCCGTCGATCACCAGCGGCCGATCCGAGTCGATCGCCGCATCCAGCCGCTCCCGCGCTCGCTCATCGCGGCCCAGCCCCGGCCCGATCAGCAGTGCGTCGATCCGGTGGTCGGCGAGCGTCACGGGATCGAACCGACGCCGCACCACGGCATGCGGCACCTGATCGGTCGCGCTGCCGAGCAGCAGCACATAACCGGCGCCGCCGCCCGCCGCCGCGCTCGCCGCCAGCGCCGAAGCGCCGGGCATCGCCCCCGCGACGATCGCGACCATCCCCCGGCTGTATTTATGCGCCTCCGCTCCCGGCGCGGACAGACGCGGGCGGGTGAGCGCCGTGACCTCGCTTTCCGCCGCGACGCCGATATCGAGCACCGCGACATGCCGCGCCCGCGCCGCCGCCGGCAGCAGCAGGTGCGAGGGCTTGAGCGCGCCCAGCGCCAGCGTCAGGTCATATTCCGGCACCGGTGAGAGCAGCCGCCCGTCGTCGGTCGCTGCGCCGCTCGGCAGGTCGACCGCGATCCGCAGCCGCGCGCCGGCGGCAAGGCAGGTGAGCGTGGCCGCCACTTCCGGTTCAAGTCCGCGCGTCAGCCCGGTACCGAACAGTGCATCGACCAGCACCGGCGCGCGGCGCGCCTCTCCCAGTATCTCGACCGCGCCATCCCATCGCCGCCGCGCCGCGATCGCAGCCGCGCTGCGCGGCTCGCCGGTTGCCGCCACCCGCACCGGATGGCCTGCGGCCGCCAGCACGCGCGCCGCGACATAACCGTCCCCGCCATTGTTGCCGGGGCCGCAGAGGATCAGCACCTCCTGATCGCCCGCCAGCCGCCGCACCTGTCCCGCGATCGCCGTGCCGGCGCGCTCCATCAGTGTCTCGACGCTGGTGCCGGCCGCGACGGCGCGCTCCTCCGCCGCGCGCATCGCCGCCGCCGTCAGGATCGGCCTGCAGTCGAGCGGCATCATCGCCGCGTCGCGATCGTCGCGGGCAGACGGTAGCGGTCGTCCCCCAGCGCGACCTCGATCTCGTTGTTCCCCACGATCGTCACCCTTGCCGGCACCGCGCCGTCCGCCGCGACGACGCCGCGCCCGTCCTTCGTCACCAGCATGCGCCGGAAGCCGCCATCCGCATGACGCAACGTCAGCACCAGCCCGCGCGTCGTCTCGGCCCGCTCCACCCCGCAGGAAGGCGAGAAACCGGCCGCCCCGCCGAGCGCGCAGCCCAGATCTCCGGCGAGCCTGGGCGATGGCGCGTCAGTCTGATGCTCCTTACAGCCGGCGAGCAGCACGACCGCAAGGAACGCCGCGATCCGTCGATCAGATATCCGCGTAGACATGGCGCTCGGCAGCCGCGCCGGGATGCGTCACCGCGCCTTTGCGCGCCGGGCCGACATTCCGCGCATAGCGCCACAAAGCGCCCGATCCGTAATCGTTGACGCGCCCGGTCCACGCCTTGCGGCGCTCCGTCAGCACGGCCTCGTCGACCAGCAGGTCGATCGTGCCCGCCTCGGCGTCGATGCGGATCGTGTCGCCGTCCTCGACCAACGCGATCGGGCCGCCGTCCGCAGCCTCCGGCCCGACATGGCCGATGCAGAAGCCGCGCGTGCCGCCGGAGAACCGCCCATCGGTGATGAGCGCCACCTTCTCGCCCATGCCGAGGCCGTAGAGCGCGGCGGTGGTGGAGAGCATCTCGCGCATCCCCGGCCCGCCCTTCGGCCCCTCGTAGCGGATGATGATGACCTCGCCCTCGCGAATCTCGCGCTGCTCGACCGCCTGGAACGCCTCCTCCTCGCAATCGAAGCAGCGCGCCGGCCCCTCGAATTGCAGGCGATGCATCCCGGCGACCTTCACGATCGCGCCCTCGGGCGCGAGGCTGCCCTTGAGGCCGACGACGCCGCCGGTCGGGGTGATTGGCGTCCGCGCGTCGTAGATCACCTTCTGGTCAGGGTTCCACGTGACCTCGTCGATATTCTCGGCGAGCGTGCGGCCGGTGACGGTGAGGCAATCGCCGTGCAGCAGCCCCTCCGCCAGCAGCGTCTTCATCAGCATATAGACGCCGCCCGCCTCGTACATGTCCTTGGCGACATATTGGCCACCGGGCTTCAGATCGGCGCAATAAGGCGTGGTCTTGAAGATCTCGGCCACGTCGAACAGGTCGAAGTCGATCCCCGCCTCGTTCGCCATCGCCGGCAGGTGCAGCGCGCCGTTGGTCGAGCCGCCGGTCGCCGCGACGATGCGCGCGGCATTCTCGAACGCCGCGCGGGTGCAGATGTCGCGCGGGCGGATGTTCCGCGCCAGCAGCTCCATCACCTGCGCGCCGGCCGCCACCGCGATCTGCTCGCGCGAACTGTAAGGTGCCGGCACCATGTTGCTGTTCGGCAAGGATAATCCGATCGCCTCGCCGACGCAGGCCATGGTGTTGGCGGTATATTGTCCACCGCACGCGCCATGGCCGGGGCAGGCCACCTTCTCCAGCGCGTGCACTTCTTCGAGCGGGCAGGCGTGAGCGGCATATTTGCCGACAATCTCGAACACGTCGACCACCGTCACGTCGCGATCGTGGTAGCGGCCCGGGAGGATCGACCCGCCATAGACGAAGATCGACGGGATATTGAGCCGCAGCATCGCCATCATCATGCCCGGCAGCGACTTGTCACACCCCGCGAAACCGACCAGCGCGTCATAGCAATGGCCACGCACCGACAGCTCGACCGAATCGGCAATCACCTCGCGGCTGACGAGGCTGGACTTCATGCCCTGATGCCCCATCGCGATCCCGTCCGTCACGGTGATCGTGTTGAAACGGCGCGGCGTGCCGCCGCCCTGTTCCACTCCGCTGCGCGCCGCGTCCGCCTGCGCGTCCAGCGTGGTGTTGCACGGCGCGCTGTCGTTGCCGGCGGAGGCGAGCGCGACGAACGGGCGCGCGATCTCCGCCTCCGTCAGCCCCATCGCATAGTAATAACTGCGATGCGGGGCACGCTCCGGACCGACTGAAACGTGCCTACTGGGCAGGCGGGACTTGTCGAATCGATTTGTCATGCCGGCTCCGCTAGGCTCCGCGCCATACCCGCGCAACCCTTCGCATCGCGCTCAAAGCCGATCGAGCGCCCGCTGCACGCCCTCCATGGTGAAGGGCTTCATCAGTTGCGGGCGATCGCGATGGCGCTCGACGATCGTGTCGCTCGTCCCGCCGGTCGCGAAGACGAACGGGATGCCGGCCGTTTCCAGCGCGTCGGCGATCGCCCAGCTCTTTTCCCCGCCGCGCAGGTTGACGTCGAGGATCGCGCAATCGACCGCGCCGGATTCGACCAACGGCAATGCCTCCGCGCTGCAATCGGCGGTGCCGGCGCAGCTGCGCCCCAGCGCATCGACAAAGTCCTCCAGCATCATGGCGATGAGCGGCTCGTCCTCGACGATCAGGACTCTCTTGGTCATGCTCCGGCCCTTAACGAGCGGCGGCGGCGAAGCAAGTCCGTTACGCTGCCGTCAGCGCGTCGCGCGCCGCCTCGGCGAGCTGCTGCACGGAGAAGGGCTTCGGCAGGAAGGCGACATTGTCCAGGTCGATCGAGCGGCGGAGCTGCTCCTCGGCATAGCCCGACATGAACAGGATCGGCAGGTGCGGGTACCGCTCGCGCGCGTGGCGCGCCATCGTCGGCCCATCCATCGTCGGCATCACCACGTCGGAGATCAGCAGGTCGGGCGGCTGGCAGCTTTCCAGCAGCTCCAGCGCCGCCTCCCCGTTCTCGGCGCTCAGCACGGTATAGCCCTGGCGCGACAGCGCGCGTTCCGCCACCGCGCGGACCATCGCCTCATCCTCCACCAGCAGGACGGTGCCGGAGCCCCACAGGTCGGTCTGCCGCGGGCGCGCGGGCGCGCGGGCCGGCGCCACCGTGCCGCTGTTGTGGACCGGAAGGTAGATGGTGAACGTCGCGCCCTGGCCGGGGCGCGAATCGGCGAAGATGTAGCCGCCCGATTGCTTGACGATGCCATAGACGGTGGAGAGGCCAAGGCCGGTGCCCTTGCCCACCTCCTTGGTGGTGAAGAACGGCTCGAAAATCTTCGGCAGCACCTCGGGCGGGATGCCGGTGCCGGTATCGGATATCTCCAGCGCGGTGTAATCCGCCGCCGGCATGATGTCGCCACGCCCGCGCACCTCCGCGAGGCCGACCGAGCGGGTGCGAATCGTCAGCGTGCCGCCGCCATGCGGATTCTTCGTCATCATCGCGTCGCGCGCATTGACCGCGAGATTGACGACCACCTGCTCCAATTGCCCCGGATCGGCCCGCACCGCGCCGAGATCGCGCCCGTGGCTGACGTTCAACGTCACCGTCTCGCCGAGCAGCCGCTTGAGCAGGTTCGACACTTCCGACACCACGTCGGGCAGTTGCAGGACTTGCGGCCGCAGCGTCTGCTGGCGGGAAAAGGCGAGCAATTGCCGCGTCAGCCCCGCCGCGCGGTTCGAGTTGCTGCGGATCTGCTGGATATCGTCATAGTCGCTGTCGCCGGGCGAATGGCGCATCAGCATCAGGTCGCAATGGCCGAGGATGGCGGTGAGGATATTGTTGAAATCGTGCGCGACGCCGCCGGCGAGCTGGCCGACCGCCTGCATCTTGGTTGCCTGCGCGACCTCGCGCTTCAGCCGCGATTCCTCGCTATTGTCCTTGAGGCTGAGCACCACCGCCGCCTGCCCGAGGCCACGCGCGCCGGCGATGGTGAGCGCGACCGGCTCGTCCGGATGGTCGCGCAGCCTGACCGCCATGTCGCTCGATTGCGCGGCGCCGTTGGCGAAGCGGCGCACCGCGTCGGCCACCGCCGCCTTGTCCTCGCGCACCACGAGATCGCCCGGATAGAGCGGCGGCACCGCCGGATCGACCCCGGCGGCGCGCGCGAAGGCACGGTTCATCTGCACGAATCGTCCCTCGCGATCGACCAGCGCGATCCCGACCGGCATCAGCGAGACGAGCGTGCTGACATGGCTCGACGCCGTCACCCCATCGATCGCCTGCGCCTCCTCCTCCTCGTCGAGCATCGCGATGAGGAGGGGGCCGCCGTCGCCATCGGTGAACGGCACCTGCACGAGCCGCAGCGGATTGCCGTCCAGCCCCTCGCGCTCGAAGCGCACCAGCCCGCGGCTGTCGGTGATGAGGAAGCGGGCGAAGTCCATGCCCTCCACCTGTCCCTCGGCACGGCCGAGCGCACGATGCGCGAATACTGGATTGGCCGCGAGGATATGGCCGTCCGGCGCGATCATCGCCGCCATGATTCCGGCCGCGCCGAGCCGGTCGCCAAGATCGCCCGCCAGCGCATCGGTGAGCCGGTCGACGCGATTGGCGTTCGCGGCGCGCTCGAAGCGCCAGATCAGCATGTCCTGCCGGTCGCCCGCGCGGGTGATCTCCACGCTCACCGTCTGGCGATCGAGCCGGAGCTGCGCCACCTGCGCCGCGCCGTCGCGCCATGCCGCGCGCCCGGCGGATGCGAGCGCCGACACGCTTCCCTCCTTCGCGGTCAGATCTGGCGGCGTCGGGAAGCCGCCGAACAGGGTTTCATAAAGGTCGTTGGCGCAAACCAGCCGCCCGCCGCGATCGGTGATCGCCACCGCGTCGTGCGAGGTCTGCGTGACGGCGCGGGCGAGGCCCCAGTCCGGCTCGCTATCGGCCTCGTCGCGTCCCTGCCCCAGCGAACGCCATGCGATCACGCCGCCGACCACCACGATCGCGCTCGCGCCGAAGCCGGCGGCGAACACGCGGTCTCCCACCAGCCACAGCACGAGCAATGCCGCGAGCAGCGCCGCCGCCACCGCGACCGGCATTGCCGTGCGCGGGGTGAGCAGGGTCGGAGAAACGGGCGATCGGGAAGCCATGATCGCGGGTGATCCTTCGCCGCCCGCCACGCGTCAAGCGCGGACGAGCGGCGAATGCGGTCACCAGATACGAATCCGGGCCTCGGGCGAGAGGTAAAGCGCGTCGCCCGCCTTCACGCCGTAAGCGGCATACCACGGATCGAGATTGCGCACCGTCAGCACGCGCCAATGCCCCGGCGAGTGCGGATCGGAGAGCAGAGCCTGCCGCAGCGCCGGCTCGCGCTGCTTGATCCGCCACACCTGCGCCCAGCCGAGATAGAAGCGCTGATCTCCCGTGGTGCCGTCGATCACCGGCGCCGTCTTGCCGCCGAGCGTCTTGTGATAGGCATCGATCGCCACGGTGAGGCCGGCGAGGTCGGCGATATTCTCGCCCAGCGTCAGCCCGCCCTGGATATGCTGGCCGGGCAAAGGCTCATAGGCGTCATATTGCGCGACAAGCCGGTCGGTGAAGCTCTTGAACCGCTCCACGTCGCGCGGCGTCCACCAGTCGGTCAGCTTGCCATGCGCGTCGTATTTGCGGCCCTGGTCGTCGAAGCCGTGGCTGATCTCATGCCCGATCACCGCGCCGATCGCGCCGTAATTCACCGCCGGATCGGCCTTGGGATCGAAGAACGGCGGCTGGAGGATCGCCGCCGGGAAGACGATCTCGTTCATCGGCGGGTTGTAATAGGCGTTGATCTCCATCGGCGTCATGAACCACTCGTCGCGGTCCACCGGCTTGCCGAGCTTGTCCAGCTCGCGCTGGAAATCGAACTCATTGGCGCGCGCGACATTGCCGACGAGATCGTCACGCTTCACCACCAGCTTCGAATAATCGCGCCATTTAACCGGATAGCCGATCTTGGGGCGGAAGGTGGCGAGCTTGGCGAGCGCCTTCTCCTTCGTCTCCGGCGCCATCCATTCCAGCTTGCGCAGCCGCTCGCCCATCGCGGCGATCAGGTTCTTCACCAGTTCGTCCGCCGCCGCCTTCGCCTCGGGCGGGAAATATTTCGCGACATAGGCGCGGCCGATATCCTCGCCCAGTTCGTCCTTGATGAGGTCGCTGCCGCGCTTCCACCGTGCCGGCTGCTCCGGCGTGCCCGACAGGACGGTGCCGTAGAAGCCGAAGCGGGTCTTGTTGAAATCGTCCGAGAGGAAGCGCGCATAGCCGCCGATCATGCGGAGCAGCAGGTGATCCTTCAGCACCGCGACCGGCGTGTTGGCCCAGATCTTCGCCTCGGCGGCAAGCGCGCTCGGCTGCGCGACGAGATAGTCGCCGGTGACGGGCATTCCGGCCGCCCTGGCGAAGCCGGCCCAGTCGAACCCCGGCGCGCGCGTGGCGAGATCGGCGAAGGCGATCTTGTTGTAGGTCTTGTCCGCGTCACGGCTCTCGATCCGCGTCCAGTGCGCGCCGGCCAGCGCCTTCTCGAACGCGAAGACGGCGGCGGCGCGGCTGTCGGCATCCGGCTCGCCCGCCAGTGTCAGCATCTTCGCGAGATAGGCCTGATAGGCGGTGCGGGTCCTGGCGAGTTCGGGATCGTCCTTCAGATAATAATCGCGATCCGGCAGGCCCAGCCCGCCCTGCGCCAGCGAAACGATATAGGCGTCGGGGTTCTTGTCGTCCTGCCCGACATAGGTTTCAAACAGGTCGGACACGCCGTAACGCTGCATCCGCGCCGCCTCGATCGTCAGCGCGTTTCTGTCGTTCGCCGCCTTGATCGCGGTGATCCACGGCCTGATCGGCACGGCGCCCTTCGCGTTGACCGTCGCCTCGTCCATGAAGCTGGCATAGAAATCGCCCGACTTGTTGCCGGGCTGCCCCGACACTTCCTCGAGCAGCGCGCGCAGCCGCTGCTGCGACAGGTCCTGCAACTTGTGGAACATGCCGTAAGAGGCGCGATCGGCGGGAATTTGCGCATTCTTCTGCCAATCGCCATTCGCGTAGTCGTAGAAATCCTTGCCCGGCGGGACGGCGGTGTCGCGACCGGCCAGGTCGACGCCGAAATCCCCGATCTCGGGGCGCGACTGGTCGGCGGGGGCGGATTGCGGCGCGGTCTGCGCGATGGCGGCGGCGCCGGCGGTAACGAGCAGGGAAGCAAGGATGATCGAACGCATCGACAGTGGACCTTCTGGTCTTTTCAGGATGCGTCGTGATTTACGCCGATAACACGCCTCGTCAAATACCGGTTACGGATGCGACGATTTCGCGCGATCATCCGCGCTGGCGCATCAGGCGTCCCGCCTCCCGCTTCCAGTCGCGTTCCTTGATCGCCTCGCGCTTGTCATGCGCCTTGCGCCCCCTGGCGAGCGCCAGTTCCACCTTCGCGCGGCCCTGGCTGTTGAAATAGACCGAGAGCGGCACCAGCGTCATGCCCTCGCGCGCGACGGCACCGTGCAGCTTGTTGATCTCGCGCTCGTGGAGCAGCAGCTTGCGCGGGCGGCGCGGCGAGTGATTGAATCGATTGCCGTGGCTGAACTCCGGCACGTTAGAGTTTATCAGCCAGACCGCGCCGTCGCTCACCTCGGCATAGCTCTCCGCTATCGACCCCTCGCCGAAGCGCAGCGACTTCACCTCGGTGCCGGTGAGCACGATCCCCGCCTCGAACTTGTCCTCGATGGAATATTCGAACCGTGCGCGTCGGTTCTCGGCGACGACCTTCTTCTTGTCGAACGTGGCTGGCTTGGGACGAGGCATAAGGCGCGCGATGTAGGGTCAGAGGCCGGCGTGCGCCAGCCCCGCGTCGACCGCCTTGCGCGCGGCCTCGCCCGCCGGGGTCATCGGCAGGCGCAGGCCAGCGGGGAATCCCGGCCTCACCTTCGTCATTGCATATTTGACCGGCCCCGGCGACGCATCGGTGAACAGCGCGACATGGAGCGCGAACAGGCGATCGTGCAGTTCGAGCGCCCTGGCATAATCGCCCACCGCGCAGGCCGACTGGAAATCGGCGCACAGGCGCGGCGCGACATTGGCGGTGACCGAGATGCACCCTACCCCGCCCGTCGCGTTATAGCCCAGCGCAAGATCGTCGTTGCCCGAAAGCTGGCAGAAGCCCGCGCCGAGCGCCGCGCGATGCTGCGACACGCGCTGGAGCACGCCCGAGGCGTCCTTCACCGCGACGAACACCTCCGGGAAGCCGGCGACGATGCGAATCAGCGTTTCCGGCTGGATATCCGTCACGGTGCGGGCGGGAACGTTGTAGAGCACGATCGGCAACCCCGCCCGTGGCGCGAGCGCGGCGAAATGCCGGTAGATGCCTTCCTGCGACGGGCGGTTGTAATAAGGCGGCACCATCAGCGCGGCATCCGCCCCCGCCTCCTTCGCGGCGGCCAGATTCGCGGCGGCGACGCGGGTGTCGTTCGATCCGGCCCCGGCGATCACCGGCACGCGGCCCCTCGCCTGATCGACGCAAATCTTCACGATCGCGAACTGCTCCTCCTTGGTCAGCGTCGCCGCTTCCCCCGTCGTGCCGCACGGCACCAGTGCGGCGGAGCCTTCGGCGATCTGCCATTCGATCAGCTCGCGATAGGCCGATTCGATGAAATCGCCATGCGCGTCGAACGGCGTGACGAGCGCCGGAATAGAGCCGGAAAACATGATTGTGCGTTCCTGAATGCGCGAAGATGGTAGGTTCGTTCAGGACAGATACGGGTTGAGCGGCTAGTCTGTCCATAACGGTGGCTGGATTGAAGGCAGGTGTTTTGATCGGATTGCTTGCAGGGGCCGGCGCGGCATTGGCGCTCGCGCAGGATCAGGGCGAATCATATGCGACCCGCATGGCGAACATGCGCGCGCAGCAGCGGGAGACACAGGTCGCCGCGCCCGCCGCCGCGCCGCGCCCCATGCCGGTCATCAACGCCGCCGGGCTGGTCCAGTCGATCGCGCAATGGAAGGCACTCCAGCAGACCGACGCCTTGCCGTTCGACAGCTATGCCACCTTCCTGCTCGCCCATCCCGGCTGGCCGGGCGAAGCGGCGAATCGCCGCGCGGCGGAGAAGCAGGCGGCGGCCGGAACCGCGTCGGCGTCGAGCATGGTCGCCTATTTCCGCCGCTTCCCGCCGCAATCGGCCGCCGGCGGCCTCGCCTATGCGCGCGCGCTCGCCTCGACCGGCTCGATGGCGGAGGCGAATGAGGCGGCGCGCGCGGCGTGGCGGCGCGGCGCGCTCTCCGCCGCTGACGAGGCGGCATTGCTCCAGCAATTCGGCGGCGCGCTCCGGCCGGAGGATCAGGACGCGCGGATGGACGCGCTGTTGTGGCAGGGCGCGACCAGCGTAGCGGCGCGGCAGATCAACCTCGTTTCCCCGTCGCAGCGACCGCTGTTCGAGGCGCGGCTCGCCTTCCGCGGCGGCGCGGCCAACGCGGCCGACCTCGCCGCGCAATATGACGTGATCGGGGAGCGCGACGCCGGTTATATCGCGGACAAGGCGACGTGGCTCGGCCGCACCAACCCCGCCGCCGCCCGCATGTGGCTCGCCCGCAGCCGCGCCGCCGGGATGAACCGGCCCGGCAATCCCGAGAAATTCTATCTGGTGCTCTACGCCAACGCCAAGGCGGCGGCGAACGACGGCCAGTGGCAGACCGCCTATGACATCGCCCGGCAGGTCGACGACGCCTATCCCGCCGGCACCGACGTCTCGACCAAATCCTATGGCGAGCGCGACCAATATACCAACCTGGTCTGGCTCGCCGGCCAGACCGCGCTGACCAGGCTGAGGCGGCCGGCGGACGCGATGCCGCTGTTCGACCGCTATGGCCGCGGCACGATCGCGCCGCAGACGCGGGCCAAGGGCTTCTACTGGGCGGCGCGCGCGGCGGAAGCGGCCGGGCGGGCGACGGAAGCGAACGCCTTCTTCGAGCGCGCCGCCGGCTTCCGCGACCAATATTACGGCCAGCTCGCCAACGAGCATCTCGGCCGGGCGCTGGTCGCCCCGCCGCCGCTCAACGCCAGCCCGGTCGCGCCCGCCGCCCGCACCGCCTTCTATGGCCGGGAGGTGGTGCGCGCCGCGCAGTTCCTCGGTTCAGCGAACGACTGGCAGGACCAGACCGCGTTCGTGAAGCAGATCGCGGCCGACGCGACCAGCGATAGCGATCACCTGCTCGCGGACGAGCTGTCGCGCTCGATCGGGCGGCCCGATCTCGGCGTGATGGTCGGGCGCAAGGCGATGCAGAACGGTCTGACGCAATATATCGCCACCGGCTTTCCCACCGTCACCGTGCCGGGCGGCTATGACGACGAATGGACGATGATCCATGCGATCTCGCGACAGGAGAGCAATTTCGATCGCATGGCTGTCTCCGGCGCCGGGGCGCGCGGTCTGATGCAGCTCATGCCCGGCACCGCGCGGGAACAGGCGGCGAAGATGGGGCTTGCCTATAACGTCGGCGCGCTGACCAGCGACACGAGCTACAACATCCAGCTTGGATCGACTTATTTCCAGCGCATCTTCAAGCTGTTCGGCAGCTATCCGCTGGCGATCGCGGCCTATAACGCCGGGCCGGGCAACGTGAACAAATGGCTCGCGGCGAACGGCGATCCGCGCACCGGCGCGGTCGACATGGTCGACTGGGTGGAGGCGATCCCCTTCACCGAGACGCGCAGCTACGTCCAGCGCGTGCTGGAGAATGCGGTGGTCTATGACCTGATGAACCCGCAAAAGGCGCGGAGCCGGGGGCCGGCGAACCTGAGCTGGTATCTCGGCCGGTCGAAACGGGGCTGAGCCATGGAGCGCCCGAATTACATCACCCCGGCGGGTTATGCCGCGCTGCGCGCCGAATATGACGCGCTGTTCGCGAAGGAGCGGCCGGCGCTGGTCGACACGATCGCCTGGGCGGCCGGCAACGGCGACCGTTCCGAGAACGGCGACTATATCTACGGCCGCAAGCGGCTGCGCGAGATCGATCGGCGACTCGGCTGGCTGTCGAAGCGGATGAAGGCGGCGAAGGTGGTAGATCCGGCGCAGGCCCCCGATCGCGCCCGCGTGTTCTTCGGCGCGACGGTGACGATCGCGGACGAGGACGACAATCACCGCACGCTCACCCTCGTCGGCGATGACGAAGCGGACGCGGGCAAGGGCCTGATCGGCTGGAACGCCCCCCTCGCCCGCGCGCTGCGCGGCGCGGCTGTGGCGGATCTGCGTCGTGTCGCGCTACCCGCGGGCGAGCGTGAATATGAAGTGATCGCCATCACTTATCCCGGCGGTTGACGATCGCGCGCCGGAGGGCGATCAGGC
The DNA here is from genome assembly GCF_013344685.1 of Sphingomonas sp. CL5.1. NCBI lineage: Bacteria > Pseudomonadati > Pseudomonadota > Alphaproteobacteria > Sphingomonadales > Sphingomonadaceae > Sphingomonas > Sphingomonas sp. CL5.1. Next base: position 3,176,979 of record NZ_CP050137.1, on the reverse strand, counting down.
CGCATGGCCATCGACAATTCGAACCTCAACGTCGCGCTGCTGATCGACGCCGACAACGCCTCATGGCACGCGATCGACCCGGTGCTGACCGTCCTTGCCGAGCTGGGCAGCGTCAACGTCCGCCGGGTCTATGGCAACTGGACCAAGCCAGGGTTGAAGGGCTGGCGCGACATGACCGTGAAATACGGCATCGAGCCGCAGCAGCAGTTCGACCTGACCAAGGGCAAGAACGCCACCGACATGAAGATGACGATCGACGCGATGGACCTGCTCTATCGCGGCCGGGTGCAGGCATTCGGCATCATGTCGTCGGACAGCGACTTCATGCCGCTCGCCATGCGTATCCGGCAGGACGGCTATGACGTCTATGGCTTCGGATCGAGCCGCACGCCGCAGGCGTTCCAGAACGCCTGCTCGCGCTTCATCGACATCGACAAGCTGGCGGCCGCCCCTGCCTCCGCGCCCGTCGAGCCGGTCGCCGCAACGCCCCCGCAAGCCAGCGCGCGCAAGGCGGACGTCGATCCCGAACTGGTGAAGCTGCTGATCGACGCTTACGACAATGTGAAGCGCGACGAGCGCGGCTTCGTGAGCCTGTCGGCGATGGGGCAGCTTGCCGCGAATCGTTCGAGCTTCGACGTGCGCAACTATGGCTTCAAGCGCCTCTCCGATCTGATCCAGTCGGTCCCCAATTTCTCGACGGAGCGCCGCGACGACGGCCGCGTCTTCGTCCGCCGCGTCCACTAGGAGTCATCATGCGCATCCCTCCCCTCCTCGCTCTTGCCACCGTCCTCGCCGCGCCGGCCGCCGCGCAAACCGACCCGCAACGTCTCTCCGATATCGTCCGCACCCTCGCCTCGCCCGAGTTCGGCGGACGTTCACCGGGTACGGCCGGCGAGAAGACGACGACCGACTGGCTGGTCGCCGAGTTCAGGAAGCTCGGGCTGGAGCCGGGCGCGGCTGACGGCCAGTGGATACAGCAGGTGCCGCTGATCCACACCCGCATCGGCGACGGGACGATCAGCGCCGGGGACATGCCGCTGGTGCAGGGCAAGGACGTCGCGATGACGACGGTGCGCGACGCCGCCCATATCTCGATCAAGGACGCCCCGATGGTGTTCGTCGGCTATGGCGTGTCCGCGCCAGAGGCGAAGTGGGACGATTTCAAGGGCGTGGACGTGCGCGGCAAGGTCGTCGTGTTCCTTGTCAACGATCCCGATTTCGCCGCCCGTCCGGGCGAGGATGCGGTCGGCCGGTTCGGCGGCAAGCGCATGACCTATTACGGTCGCTGGACGTATAAGTATGAGGAAGCCGCTCGACGCGGCGCGGTGGCCGCGCTGATCGTCCACGACACCGACGCGGCCGGCTATCCATGGTCCACCGCCAACGCCTCGAACGGCGAGAATTACGATATCGTGCGCGGCGCGGACGATCAGCGCGTGCCGTTGCAGGGCTGGATCTCGCACGAGGCAGCAGACCGGCTGTTCGCGTCCGCCGGGCTGGACCTCGCGAAGCTGCGTGTCGCCGCCCGCTCCACCGCCTTCCGCCCGGTCGAGATGAAGCCGCGTTTCTCCGCCGATCTCGCCGTCAGCGCCGAGCGGATCGAGAGCGCCAACGTCCTCGCGAAGATCACCGGCGCCAGGCGGCCGGACGAGACGGTGATGTTCGGCGCGCACTGGGACGCCTATGGCGAAGGCCCGCCCGACGCGAGTGGCCGCACGCTGCGGCCCGGCGCCAACGACGACGGGCTGGGCACTGCCGGCGTGCTGGAGCTGGCGCGCCAGTTCAAGGCCGCGCCGAAGCCCGACCGCACGCTCGTCTTCGCTTTGTGGACGGGTGAGGAGCGCGGGCTGCTCGGCTCCGAATATTACGCCGCGCATCCCATCTATCCGCTGGCGAAGACCGCCGCGAACCTGACGCTCGATATCCTCCAGACCGCCGGGCCGGCGAAGGACGTGACGCTGGTCGGCGCGGGCGCCTCGTCGCTCGACACGTTGCTGGCGACGGCCGCAAAGGCGCAGGGCCGCATCGTCACCCCCGAAACGGCGAGCGAGCGCGGCCTGTTCTATCGCGCCGACCATTTCTCGGTCGTCCGGCGCGGCGTGCCGTCGATGATCCTGATGGCGCTCGGCGGCGCGCCCGACCTCAAGGCGGGTGGCCGCGAGGCGGGGCAGAAATGGCTCGACGCCTATATGGCCTGCTATCACAAGACTTGCGACACCTGGTCCGCCGACTGGAACCTCGGCGGCGCGGCGCAGGATGTCGATCTGTTCTTCACGATGGGCAAGCAGCTCTCCAAGGCCGGCGTCTGGCCGACATGGAGCGCGGGCAGCGAATTCCTCACGCTGCGTAGCCAGAGCGCAGCGGAGCGGAAGTAACCGCCTCTCGCCGCTCCGGATTCATGCCGGAGCGGCGGACGCCTTCAGATATACGCGATCAACACCAGCGCGCCGGCGCGGTCCAGCGCCGCCAGCGCCCCGCCCTGATAACGCGGATCGTGGCTCACTTCGCGCACCGCCCACGATGGCGGCGGGATAGCCGCGAGCGCGGCGGCATCCGGCGCCTCGATCTCGGCAAGCACCAGCCCGTCGAGATCGCCCGCGAACAGATCGACGCCGAACTCCGCGCCTTCGATCGTCACCGGATAGCGCCGCTTGACGATCGGCCGGCCCGGCAGCGCGGCGAACACCGCATGTTCCTCCGGCGTGAGATAGGCGTTGACCATCGCGCGGGCGAACGGATCGTCCGACTCATATTTCTTGGCTAGCTTGCAGGCGATTTCGCCGGAGCGGCTATCGGTCATGCGCCGGAGGCGGAAGCGCGTGCCGGAAAGGTAAATATCCTCGATCAGCACATGATCGGCGGGCAGCGGCGGCAACAGCGCCGGATCGACACGGAACCGCCGCTCCCGCTCGACATGGCTGTATTTGGGCGCGGCGGCTTCATCCGCGCCCGTGCGCATCTTCACCGCGTCAGCTTCTTGTACGCCAGCCGCGTCGGGCGATCGGCGGCGTCGCCCATGCGGCGGCGCTTGTCCTCCTCATAGCTTTCGAAATTGCCCTCGAACCATTCGACATGGCTGTCGCCCTCGAAGGCGAGGATATGGGTGCACAGGCGATCGAGGAAGAAGCGATCGTGGCTGATGACCACGGCGCAGCCCGCGAAGCTTTCCAGCGCCTCCTCCAGCGCGCGGAGCGTCTCCACGTCGAGGTCGTTGGTCGGCTCGTCGAGCAGCAGGACGTTGCCGCCCTCCTTCAGCATCTTCGCCATGTGGACGCGGTTGCGCTCGCCGCCCGAAAGCTGGCCGACCTTCTTCTGCTGGTCCGGCCCCTTGAAGTTGAAGGCGCCGACATAGGCGCGGGTGCCCAGTTCCTGCTTGCCGAAGCGGAACACGTCCAGCCCGTCGGAGATTTCCTCCCACACGTTCTTGTTCGGATCGAGATCGTCGCGGCTCTGGTCCACGTAGCCCAGCTTCACCGTGGAGCCGACCTCGATCGTGCCCGAATCCGGCTGATCCTGCCCGGTGATGAGCTTGAACAAGGTGGATTTGCCCGCGCCGTTCGGCCCGATCACGCCGACGATGCCACCCGGCGGCAGGGTGAAGGACAAATCCTCGAACAGCAATTTGTCGCCATAAGCCTTGGACAGGCCCTGCGCCTCGATCACCTTGCCGCCGAGCCGCTCGGGAATCTGGATCAGGATCTGCGCCTTGCCGATCGCGCGATTCTCCTGCGCAGCCATCAGCTCGTCGAACGCGCGGATGCGGGCCTTCGACTTGGTCTGCCGCGCCTTGGGGGTCTGGCGCATCCACGCCAGCTCGTCGGCGATCGCCTTCTGGCGGCCGGCCTCGTCCCGCTCCTCCTGCTCGAGCCGCTTGGCCTTCTTCTCCAGATAGCCGGAGTAATTCGCCTCGTAGGTGTAATAGCGGCCGCGATCCAGCTCGAGCACCCAGTTCACCACATTGTCGAGGAAGTAGCGATCGTGGGTGACGAGGATGACGTTGCCGGCATATTCCTTGAGGAAATTCTCCAGCCACGCGACGCTTTCGGCGTCGAGGTGGTTGGTCGGCTCGTCGAGCAGCAGGATATCGGGCTTCTCCAGCAGCAGGCGGCAGAGCGCCACGCGGCGCCGCTCGCCGCCCGACAGGTTGGTGACCGGGCTGTCCGACGGCGGGCAGCGCAGGGCCTCCATCGCCTGTTCGAGCTGGCTGTCGAGGCTCCAGCCGTCCGCCGCGTCGATCTCGGACTGGAGCTCGCCCATCTCGGCCATCAGCGCGTCGAAATCGGTGTCGTCCTTCGGGTCGCCCATCTCGGCGGAGATGGCGTTGAAACGCTCGATCTTGTCGACGATCGGGCCGGCGCCCATGCGGACGTTCTCGATTACCGTCTTGGTCGGATCGAGCTGCGGCTCCTGTGGCAGATAGCCGACGCGGATACCTTCCGCCGCCCATGCCTCGCCCTGGAAATCCTTGTCGATCCCGCCCATGATCTTCATCAGCGTGGATTTGCCCGCGCCGTTCGGGCCGATGATCGCGATCTTCGCGCTTGGTAGGAATTGCAGGTGGATGTTGTTGAGCACCGGCTTGTTCGCGCCGGGGAAGGTCTTGGTCAGACCTTTCATGACATAAGTATATTGCACGGCCATGGCGGTTCGGTCGCTCCGTCGATCAGGTCACATCTGCTGGGTTGGGCGCCATGTAAGGGCGCGCGGGCCGGTTGGCAATTCGCTGACGATGCGGTTCAGCGCGTCCGCACGATCTCACATCCCACGGCGGCGTCGGGATAGACGTCCAGCTTCATCGAGCGGACCCGCACCCGCCGGACGCGCGCGTCCTCAAGGCACAGCGTCGCCACCGCCTCCACCAGCGTCTCCTGCAACGCGAATCCCCGCGCCTCGGCGAGCGCGCGGATGCCCTCGCGGACGAAATCGTAATCGAGCACCTCGCCGATCGCGTCGTTCGCGGGCGGCGCGGGATAGTCGACCGTCATCTCCACCGTCAGGCGCACGCGCTGCGGCTCCACCTCATGCGGATGGATGCCAAGGCGCATCCGCACCTCCAGCCCCTCCAGGATCGTCGTATATTCAGCCATCGCGCCCTTCGAACATCACATCGCCCTCGCGCTTCAGGAATCGCTGCCCGCAATCGACGAACAGATTCTGGCCGGTCACGCTGCGCGCGTCGAGCAGATAGACCACCCCGCGCGCCACTTCCTCCGCGTCGACCGGCCGCCCGAGCAGATTCATGCTCGCCACGCGGGCGAACTCGGCCCCGCTCTGGTCACCGCTCGGCAGCGTCAGTCCCGGCGACACCGCGTTGACCCGCACGCGCGGCGCCAGCGCCTGCGCCAGCATCTCGGTCGCGCCGCCGAGCGCATATTTGGTGAGGCTGTACGAGAAGAAGTCCGGGTTCGGATTGGCCAGCTTCTGATCGAGCAGATTGACCACCGCGCCGTCCTCAAGCCCCGGCTGCGCGGCGAGCGCTTGCGCCAGCAGCGCCGGCGCGAGGCAATTGACGGCTTGGAGCCGCAGCGCCAGCGCGTGATCGATCGCCTCGGGCCGATCATAGGCGAAAGCGGATGCGCTGTTGACCAGCCCGTCGATCGCCCCGCCGCCCGCCTCGATCGCGCGCGCGAACAGCGCGGGCAGACCGGCGAGATTGGCAAGGTCACCGCCCACCGCGATTCCGCCGGTTTCCTCCGCCAAGGCCTCGGCCTCGGCGCGCGATGTCCCATAATGGATCACCGGCCGATGCCCCGCCGCCGCAACCGCGCGCACGATCGCCGCGCCCAGCCGCTTCGCCCCACCGGTAATCAGGACGGTGCGGCGCCTCACTCCTTATGGCCCATAAGCGCCAGCACTTCCTTCCGGCTGCGCTCATCCTCGCGGAACACGCCCATCATCCGGCTCGTCACCATCGCGACGCCCGGCGTGCGCACGCCGCGCGCGCTCATGCACGCATGGCTCGCCTCGATCACCACCGCGACGCCCTGCGGCTTCAGCCCGTTCCAGATGCAATCCGCCACCTCGGCCGTCAGCCGCTCCTGCACCTGAAGCCGGCGCGCGAAGGCGTGGAGCACGCGCGCCAGCTTTGAAATGCCCACGACATGATTCTGCGGCAGATACGCGATGTGCGCCTTGCCGATGATCGGAGCCATGTGATGCTCGCAATGCGACTGGAACGGAATGTCCTTCAACAGGACGATCTCGTCATAACCGCCCACTTCCTCGAATACGCGCGCAAGGTGGCGCGCCGGGTCGTCGGCATAGCCCGCGCAATATTCCCGCCACGCCCGCGCAACGCGGTGCGGCGTGTCGATCAGCCCCTCGCGCAAGGGGTCGTCGCCCGCCCAGCGGATCAGCGTACGCACCGCTTCCGCTACGTCATCCGGCACTTCCAGCTTGCCGTCCGGCCCGCGCCGGTCGCCGGGGATGCTGTCGCTCACCTCATTCTCCCTGATCAATCATACCGCATTTGCGAAAACGTAACGGAGGCCGTTCTGGATTAGGTTCCTTAATGCAACTGTTTCCTTTCGGTCACAGCGAGAAAATCTCCGTATCGTTCAAGGCGTAATTTCGTTTGACTGGGCAAATTCACGAACGCTAATCTCCATACCGCACCATCAAACCCGCGAAATCGGCTCAAGACCGGCGCGGACCGTAGGAGGGGGATGCTCATGACCAAATCCACATTGCTTGCCGCGTCTGCACTGGCGATGACCTTTGCCGCTCCGGCGTGGGCGCAGCAAGCGGCAACCGACAACGAAGCCCAGGTCGCCCAGACGGATATCGTCGTCACCGCCCAGCGGCAGGCGCAGCGCCTGCAGGACGTTCCGATCGCGGTTTCGGCGTTCAACGCCGAGAATCTCGAAAAGCAGCAGATCGTGAACCCGTCCGCGCTGCAACAGACGCTGCCGAACGTCACCTTCACCAAGACGAACTTCACCTCGTCCAGCTTCACGATCCGCGGCATCGGCGACCTGTGCGTCGGCACCACCTGCGACAGCGCGACCGCGATCCACGTCAACGACATGCCGCTGCTCAACAGCCGCCTGTTCGAAAGCGAGTTCTTCGATCTGGAGCGCGTCGAGGTGCTGCGCGGGCCACAGGGCACCCTGTTCGGCCGCAACGCCACTTCGGGCGTGGTCAACTTCATCACCGCCAAGCCTGATCTCACCGGCATCCACGCGGCCGGCGAGTTCGAATATGGCAATTATGATTCGAAACGCCTCAAGGGCATGTTCAACCTGCCGCTCGGCGACACTTTGGGCATTCGCGTCGCCGGCACCTGGCTGAACCGCGGCGGCTATACCAAGAACCTCTACAACAACTCCAATATCGACGGCCGTGATCTTTATTCGGTGCGCGGCACGTTGTCGTGGGAGCCATCGGTCGACACCCGCGTCGACCTGATCGGCTATTATTTCCACGAACGCGACGACCGCAGCCGCATCCAGAAGCAGCTCTGCCATCGCGACCCGACCGGCGTGCTGGGCTGCTTGCCGGACAAGCTGGCTTATGACACGCTCAACGGCAATGCTACTCTAGCGACAATCCTGACCAGCAAGGAATTTCTCAACATTGCCGGCGCCTCAGCGCTCACGCCATTCGCGCTTGGTAGTGTCTATCAGACACGCGACAGCTTCTATGGCATAACGAATCCGGCTGACGTTCGCACGGTGAACATCGATTATTCGCCTACTTATTATGCCGAGGAACAAGAATATACGCTCAAGGTGTATCACAATTTCGGTCAGGTGAGCTTCAACTTCACTGGCGGTTATATGAAGAACACCGTCGATTCGACCTCTGACTACAATCTGGCGGTCGAGAATTCCTATGCGGCCAATGTCGGCCTCAATACGCTATATGCCGCGGCGGTGCCGGGGGGGCCGGCCGCCTCGCTCGCCAACATCCGCAACACGCTGATCCCGAACGGTCCCGGCACGCTCTGTCAATCACTGGCGGATCCGAAGGGTGTCGGCGTCTACGGTGGAAATGGCATTTGCGCGCCGACCAGCCTGGATTTCGATCGTTCCCGCGCCAGCGTGCGTCAATATTCAGCTGAAGCGCATATCGACAGCTCCTTCGATGGTATGTTCAATTTCCTGCTTGGCGCGATCTATTTCGACAGCAAGGCGACCAATACCGATTATTACGTCAACAGCTTTGGGCTGGATTATGCCGCAGGCCTCCTTGGAGGAGGATCGGCATTCGGCGTCACTCCATTCTACCGCAACAACACGCCCGACTTCCGCCTGAAATCCTATGGAATTTTCGGTGAAAGCTATTTCAAGTTCAGCGACAAGGTCAAATTGACCCTTGGCATGCGCTACAATCACGATGAAAAAGACGTAATAGCACGTACAACCTTGATCTTCGACACGAAGAGCAGGGTCCTGCTCAATGCGGGAGGAACACCGCTTCTTGACCGCGAGGGAAATCAGATCACCGCGTCGGCGGTGTCGACCGTTCTTGCCCCATATGGCACGACTGACGCCACCAGCTACCTGAACAACACCGCTCTCTATGACTTTGACTCGACCACGCCTGGCAACCAGGCATTCGCTATCAACTCCGTGAGCTTCGGCCGGCTAACCGGGCGCGCGGTGCTCGATTACAAGGTCACCAACAACAATTTGCTCTATGCCTCCTATTCGCGCGGCTACAAGTCCGGCGGCATCAATCCGCCGCTGTCGCCGGTGTTCGCGGTGCCGACGACTTTCGCGCCAGAACAGGTGGACTCGTTCGAGATCGGGTCGAAGAACACGTTCGACCACGGCCGCCTGCGGCTTAACCTCACCGGCTTCTATTACAAGTACAAGGGGTTGCAGCTCAGCCGCATCGTCGCCCGCACGTCGGTCAACGACAATATCAACGCCGACATCTACGGCGTCGAGGCGGAAGCGATCATCAGCCCGATCCCGGCCTTCGTGGTCAATGCCAACTTCAGCTATCTGAAGTCGAAGGTCGCCGACGACCGCTATCACGCCAATCCGCGCGATCCCTCGGGCGGCCGTTCGGATGCGGTGATCATCAAGGATGCGACGAATGCGTCCAACTGCGCGATCCGCCCGGCCAATGGTTCAGGAGCGACCGCCGCGCAGGTCAATCAGTTCGTCGGTATAGTCAACGGTGCGATCGGCCTTCAGGCTCCCACCCCGATCCCTGGCACGAACACTACCGGCGCTTTCTCGGTCTGCTCGATCCTCGCGGCGGCGGCGGCGGGTTCGGTCGGCAGCTTCAACCCCGCGCTGGCCGCATTGCAAGGTCCGCTACAGGCCGTATTCAACGGCGGCCAGCCCGGCACCCTGCCGTTCGTGGTCGATCCCAGCGGTGTGCTCACCAACGTGCGCGGCAACAGCCTGCCGAACGCGCCGTCCTATAAATGGTCGGTGGGTGCGCAATATACGATCGATGCCGGCAACTGGTCGATCGTGCCGCGCGCGGACCTCAATTATACCGGCGAGACCTGGGGCACGATCTTCAACAAGAATCCGATCGATCGCATCCCAGGCTATGCGGTGGTCAACGCGCAGCTTCAGATCAACGGGCCGGACGACCGCTTCTACATCCGCGGTTTCGTCCAGAACCTCACCAACAACAGCGCTACGACCGGTATGTACGTGACCGACCAGTCCAGCGGCCTGTTCACCAACATCTTCACCCTCGAACCGCGCCGCTACGGCGTCGCGGCCGGGTTCAAGTTCTGAGCGATCGACGGCCGGCATCCATTTCGGGGTGCCGGCCGACTTTTTTGGGGGGCCATTGTCGGCCCAAAGGCAATGGGTTGGCACGGCGCCGCGACGAAAGCCCGTTCAACATCATGCCGGGGCGTGACAATCGTGAAAAGGCGGCGCACAAGCGTCGCGCGCTCCAGAAGGCGTGATTCCGAAAGAGGCCGGTCAACCGGCGCAACAGGAAGGAATATAATGGCTACGACTACCAAGAGCGGCGGCATCCACGCCCCCGTCCAGCCCTCGGCGGAACTGGGCGCGATCGTCGGCAACGACAAGCTGCCCCGCAGCCAGGTGATCAGCAAGGTGTGGGACTACATCAAGTCGCACAAGCTTCAGAATCCCGAGAACAAGCGCGAGATTCTCGCCGACGACAAGCTGAAGAAGGTCTTCGGCAAGGACAAGGTGACGATGTTCGAGATGAACAAGTACATCTCGCAGCACGTCAAGGCCTGACGCTCTTTCCGGCGCCGGTCGTCCCGATCGGCGCCGTTTTTCGTATTCTCCTGACGCGGTGACACACTAGCCCGGTGCAACCTTCGGTGCGGCCGCGACAGACCGACGCCAGGCGCGCCGGAGAGACCGCGTTCCTGCATGACATCGGCGGAAGAGCTGGCGTCCCCGAGAGGATTCGAACCTCCGACCTGCGGTTTAGGAAACCGTTGCTCTATCCTGCTGAGCTACGGGGACGGGCCGTTCCTGCCCCTATAGGCTGCGCCAGCCACGGTCAATCGGACCCGAAAGGGAACGGATTGAGCGGCTTTGATCCGATCCATCCTTATATCCCGCGGCTGGATTCCGACCAGGACCGGACCGGCTTTCGATCGCCCGGCCTATTGGACGAACGCCCGCAAAGGGATGCTCCGCGCCGATCCGATCGAACGCTTTCCGGGGCGAGGCGAAGAACTTCCCGGCAATGACAATGCACAAGCGCGGATGAGGCGATCTGGCCGATCCGCCCAGCACTTCCAATCGGCAATGGCACCTGCCCGAGGCAGCGCCCCGCCTGTCAGTTCAACGTCTCCGGCGGCCGCACCGGAAACGGCAACGGCGCCACGGGAATCCCCTCCTCCACCAGCGCCTTCGCTTCGGCAGGCGTGGCCTGGCCATGAATCGAACCCTGTTCACGCTCGCCAAGGTGCATGGAGCGCGCCTCCTCGGCGAAGCGCGCGCCGACCCATTGCGATCCCTCCAACGCCTTCGCCTGCGCCGCCGCGAGCGCTTCGAGCGCCTGCTTCACCTGTTCCGGCGCGGGCGTCTCGCCATGATCGCCCTTGGCGGAGACGCGCGGCGCCATCACCGCCTTCACCACTTCGGTCGCGCCGCAGATCGGGCAGGCGATCATCCCGTTGCTCTTCTGCTCCTCGAACGTCTCGGACGAGGCGAACCATACTTCGAATATGTGCGCGTCCGGGCAGCGCAGGTCGAAAACGATCACGGCACCACCTCGACCGGCGGTATCGGCCGGCGATGGTCGATCACCGGGATGCGCCCGCGCACCGCCGTCACCACGAGCGGATCGATGTCGGCAAAGCCGAGACCCGGCACCTCGCCCATGTCGAGCAGCACCTCACCCCACGGATCGACCACGAGCGAATGTCCATAGGTCTCGCGGCCATCCTCATGCCGGCCGGTCTGCGCCGCCGCGACCACGAAGGCAGCGGACTCGATCGCGCGCGCGCGCATCAGCACATGCCAATGTGCCGCGCCGGTCGGGCGCGTGAAGGCAGCCGGGATGCTCAGCACGGTCGCCCCGGCGCCGCTGAGCGCCGCATAGAGACCGGCGAAGCGCAGGTCGTAGCAGATGCTCAGCCCCAGCCGCCCGACCGGCGTATCGACCGCCACAGCCGACTCCCCGCCGGCATAAGCGGCCGATTCCCGCCACCGCTCGCCGGTCGGCAGATCCACGTCGAACAGATGGAGCTTGTCGTAGCGCGCGCGCACCGCGCCCGTCGCATCGATCACGAAGCTGCGGTTGACGAAGCGGCCATCCGTCCGCCGAAGCGCGAGCGAGCCTAGTTCAACCCAGATTCCCGCCTCGGCCGCCGCCGCGCGGACGGCGGCAAGCACAGGATCGTCATTTTCGCTCACGACCGACGCGGCGGCCCGCGACCGATCTCGATCGAGCAGACCAGACATCTCCGGCGTGAACAGCATCGTCGCCCCACCCCGCGCGGCGGCATGGACCGCTTCCACCAGTTCGGCGGCGTTGCGCGCGGGATCGATCCCGGTCGTCGTCTGGGCCAGCGCGATCTTCACGGCGCGAGCAGCGGCTCCAGCTTGCCATCCGCCTCCAGCGCGGCGAGATCGTCCGATCCGCCGACATGCCGGCCATCGATGAATATCTGCGGCACGGTCGTGCGGCCGTTCGCGCGCTCGATCATCTCGGCGCGCTTGGGGCCACCCAGCGTGATGTCATATTCGACCGGCTCGACGCCCTTCTCCGCGAGCAATCGCATCGCGCGCGAGCAATAAGGGCAGAAGGCCTTGGTATAGATTTCCACGTTCGCCATGGATTGCGAAGTGTGGGCGGGCGCGTTGCTTGTCAATCCGCCTCGGCATCAAGCACGCGTGCCCAGCACATGATCGTGACCGACGCGGCGCCGGCACCGAGCAGCGTGGCGGTGGCGGCATTCGCGGTCGCGCCGCTGGTATGCACGTCGTCGACCAGCACGATATTGCGCCCTGCGATCCGCATCTTTCCCTCCTGCACAACGCGGAACACGCCGCACACAGCGGCGCGACGCTCGCGCGCACCCAACCCGCGTAGCATCGGCGTCGAGCGGAAGCGTTCGAGCGCGCGCTGCTCGACCGGCGTTTCAGTCAGCCGCCCGAGCGCGGCGGCGATCAGCCCCGCCTGATTGTAGCCGCGCCGCCACAATCGCCAGCGATGCAGCGGCACCGGCACCAGCAGGTCGGCCTCCGCCGGCATCAGCCGCATCATCTGCCGCGCGGCCGTTTCGGCGTAAGCGGTGCGCCCGGCATATTTGAGCTTCAGAGCCAGTGCGCGCGCCACCTCGCCATAAGCGACCGCCGCGCGTATCCCGCGATGGCGCGGCGGATCGGCGAGACAGGCACCGCACCGGGCATCGTCACCGCGCGCGAAGGCGAACGGCACGTTGCACGACGCGCACCACGGCGGCCCGATGAAGCGCAACTCGCCCCAGCAATCCGCGCAGAAGCGATGATCGGCCGCGATCACCGCCCCGCATCCGGGGCAGCGCGGCGGCAACGCCAGTTTGAGCATCCGGCGCATCGTCTCGCGCATCTTTCCCCTTTTCGCGGCCTTGTCCCGCCGATCGGCGAAGGGCACAAGCCGGCAATTCGTCAAGCAGGACAGATGAACGCTCATGCGCCCGCCCGAAATCTTCGACCGCGCCGCGCGACGGTTCCGCCGCGACCGCATCGCCGCCGCTTATCCGGCGCATGATTTCCTGCGCGCCGCGATGATCGAGGGGCTGCTCGATCGGCTGGCGAGCGTGAAGCGCGAGTTCCGCGACGTGCTCGATCTCGGCAGCTTCGGCGGCGGCTTCGCGCTGCCCGGCGCGCGCATCGCGCGGCTCGACGCGGGCCACCGCTTTGCCGCGAAGGCGGGAGGCGTTCAGGGCGACGAGGATCGCTTGCCGTTCCGCGACGGATCGTTCGACCTGATCGTATCCGCCGGCGTGCTCGATACGGTCAACGATCTGCCCGGCGCGCTGGCGCTCGCGCGGCGCGCCTTGCGGCCGGACGGGCTGTTCCTCGCCGCGTTCGCCGGCGCCGGCAGCCTCCCGACGCTCCGCGCCGTGCTGCGCGAGGCGGAGGGCGACCGGCCAGCGCCGCGCATCCATCCGCAGATCGACGTGCGCGCGGCGGGCGACCTGCTGATGCGTGCGGGCTTCGCGCTGCCGGTGGCGGATATCGAGACGATCGACGTGCGCTACGCGAGCTTCGGGCGGCTGCTCGACGATCTGCGCGGGATGGGCGCGGGCAATATCCTCGCCGAACGCCGCGCCATGCGCCGCGATGTGCTTGCCCGCGCCGCTGAAGCGTTCGCCGGCCGCGCGGATGCGGATGGGCGGACGACGGAACGGTTCGCGATCCTCTACCTCACCGCCTGGGCGCCTTCGCCCGATCAGCCGCAGCCGGCGCGGCGCGGCAGCGCGACCGCCTCGCTGGCAAACGCGATTGGCAAGAAAGATTGAGAATGAGGGCATATCCCCCGCGCTGCGGCGGGGGCGGCGTCGTCCGATGCGACCAATTCCAGCGCCATCCGCGCCGATGGTGACCCCTACGGGAATCGAACCCGTGTTTCAGCCGTGAAAGGGCCGCGTCCTAACCGCTAGACGAAGGGGCCGTTGGGCGGGGACGGCGGTTAGGCGACGGAAGCGGCGCGGTCAAGGCGGCAATCAGCCGGAAATCAATCGGCCCATGCCGCATCGTCGACATGCAGCTCCGCCGCCGGGCGCTGGCCCCAGGTATCGACCTTCGCCCGCCCCGCCAGCCACAGCCGCCGATGCGTGTCCGCGCCGAGCAGCGCCTGGCCGAGCGGCGTGTCCGCCGCGCGGAAGGCCATCGCCTTGAAGCTGCGCCCGTCGTCGCCAGCGACGATCGCGCGGACATGGCCGTTGCCGACCACATCGACGCGCACCGGGCGCACCCGCCCCACCGCGACGCGGGGAGAGGGCCAGCCGGTGCCATAGGGGCCGCCGGCGTCGAGCGCCGACACCAGCTCGGGTGTCACCCCGCCCGGCGCGTGGACCGAATCGACCAGCAGCGCGCGATCCGCCATTGCCGCCGTCACCTTTTCGGCCAGCCGCTCCTCAAGGAAATCGGCGAGCGCGGACACCTTCCCGCCGTCGATCGTCAGCCCCGCCGCCATGGCGTGCCCCCCCCCCGCGACGAGCAGCCCCGCCTCCTTCGCAGCGAGCACCGCCTGCCCGAGATCGATACCCGTGATCGACCGGCCCGAACCCTTGCCGACCCCCGCCTCGTCCAGCGCGATGACGACCGCGGGCCGCCCGAGCTTTTCTTTCAGCCGCCCGGCGACGATGCCGATCACGCCGGGGTGCCAGCCCTCGCCGGCGACCACCGTCACCGCGCGGCCGGCGGAGAGCAGCGTCTCGGCCGCTTCCTGCACCGCCGTCTCGATCGCGCGACGCTCCTCGTTCAGCTTATCCAGCTCGGCCGCGATCTCGCGCGCCTCGATCGGGTCGCGCGTGGTCAGCAGGCGCACGCCGAGGTCCGCGCGGCCGACGCGCCCACCGGCATTGATCCGCGGCCCGAGCGCGAAGCCGAGATCGGTCGCGGTCGGCGCGCGAGTGAGGCGCGCGGCCTCCATCAGCGCGGTCAGCCCGATATTGTGCCGCGCGGCCATCACCTTCAGCCCCTGCGCGACGAAGGCGCGGTTGAGGCCGCGAAGCTGCGCCACGTCGGCGACCGTGCCCAGCGCGACGATATCGAGCAGGTCCATCAATCGCGGCTCGGCGCGCGCCGCGAACCAGCCGCGCCCTCGCAACTCGCGGAGCAGCGCCGCGCCGAGCAAGAAGGCGACGCCGACCGCAGCGAGATGCCCGTGCGCGCGCCCCTCCCCTTCGTCCAGCCGGTTCGGGTTCACCAGCGCGAGCGCCGCCGGCAGGGTGCTGGCGCATTGGTGGTGATCGACGACGATCACGTCGACCGGCGCGGCGCGTGCCGCCTCCAGCGCGTCGAATGCCTGCGCGCCGCAATCGACCGTGACGATCAGCGTCGCCCCCTCGCCCGCCAGCCGCACCAGCGCCGGGCCGGACGGGCCGTAACCTTCCATCAGCCGATCGGGAATGTAAGGCCGCGCCTCCAGCCCGAGTTCCCGCAGCAGCAGGATCATCAGCGCGGCGGAGGTGGCGCCATCGACGTCGTAATCGCCGAAGATCGCGACCTGCTCGCGCGCCTCCACGGCATCGGCGAGGCGGGCGGCGGCGCGGTCCATGTCGCGGAAGATCGACGGGTCCGGCATGAAGCCGCGAATCGTCGGGTTGCGGTGCAGGTCCAGCCCTTCGCGGGGGCAGCCCCGCGCCAGCAGGAGCTGGGTGACGAGATCGTCGGGCACGAAATCCTCGCGCTGGTCCGCCGCAAGGGCGCGCCAGCGCCACGGCTGGCCGAGGATCGATCGTTCAATGCCGAGGACGGGAGCGCTCATCGCCCACTATTGGCACGTTTCACTATAATAGTGACAGCCCGGCGATGCGGAATGCGTCGCCGGGCTGCACGGCAGGGCAGTCAACGCACCGTCGCGCTGGCCAGCCGGGTCTCCTGGCTCGCCGCGACGAGCGCCGCGCGCTGCGTATTGGCCGCGGTCATCGTTTCGGCGCGGCAGCGGGTGACGCTCACCTTGCCGGCCGGATCGGCGCTGGATGCCTCGCCGCAAACGTCGCGCACGGCATGGGCGATGCGATGATCGAGCCGCCGCACGTCGCCGGGGCGGGCGAAATCGAGATCGGCATGATGCACCGCAACGGAAGGCGCGGGTTCGGCGCCTTGCGCGAAGGCAGGTGCGCCGACGAAAGCCGCGGCAAGCGCCGCGAGCGTCAGGATGGTCTTCATGGGATGTCTCCGGGGTGGAAGTCGTTCGCGTCGGCGCCGGCGCAGCACCCATATAGTGCGGCTATACCCCGGATGACGAACAACGATGTTGCGCGCCCGTTCTGCAAAAGTGCAGAATGGCGGCACGATGCACGACTGGAGCGACATCCGGCATTTCCTGGCGGTGGCCGATACGGGCAGCACGCTGGCCGCCGGCCGGGCGCTGCGCGTCAGCCAGACGACCGTCGCCCGCCGCATCACCGCGCTGGAGGCGGCGCTGGAACTCGTGCTGTTCGAACGACGGCAGGCGGGCTACCTGCTCACCCCGGCCGGCGAGGCGCTCATGGGGCAAGCGCGCGCGGCGGAGGAAGCGATGCGGCGGCTGGGGGACGAGGCGGCGCTGCTCGGCCGGGCGGCCGGCGGCGCGGTGCGACTCACCATGTCGCCAATCTTCGCCTTCACCTTCATGGCGCCGATCATCCGCGACCTGCGCCTCGCCCGCCCGGAAATCCGCATCGAGGTGGATACCAGCGAGGAGGTGCGCGATCTCGCCGGCGGGGAGGCCGATGTCGCGTTGCGCGTCAGCAAGCAGCCGACCGGGGCGGGCCTCGTCTGCCGCCGGCTGACCCACGATCCCTGGACGGTCTATTGCAGCCGCGCCTATGCCGAGCAGCATGGCGTGCCGCGACGGATAGAGGAACTGGCGCGCGCGCCGTTCATCGGCGGCGGCGAGCCGGAAGTGTGGGCGCAATATCAGCAATGGCTGATCGAGCACGGGCTGGAGGGGCAGGTGGTGATGCACCACAACAGCTCGACCGGGCTGCTGGCGGCGGTGCGCGCCGGCATGGGGCTGGCGGTGCTGCCGTGTCTTGCAGCGGACAACGATCCCGATCTGGTGCGCTGCCTGCCGCCGCTCGATGGCGTCACCGTCAGCCTGTGGCTGGTCTATCACGAACGCTTCCGGCACGAACCGCGGATCAGGGCCGTGCTGGATTTCCTCGCCCCGCGAATTCCGCGCTACGCAAGCTGACTCAGGCGGAAGCTATCCAGGCGGCTTCGCGGAACCATTTGGTGACGATATATTTCACCCCCTCCGTCACCGCCGATCCCTCGTGCAGCGTCGCCGTGTTCGGGCTGCCGTCAGCGTTCATGTTGTTCCACGCGAGCAGCAGCCCGCGCTTCGGCGCGACGCGCAGGCCGGCTTGCGGGAACCATGTCGCTCCGCCCTCCTCCACGTCGTTGAGGTAGATCATCGCGGTCCATGTCCGCTGCCCGCCGGTCGCCTTCATCGTCGGCCAATAGCTTTCGCCCTGGTGGAAATAATCGTGATGCGGGCGGAAGCGCTGGCCGACGGCATAGCGTTGCCCCTGCATCGTCTCCGCATTCTCGGGCGCGATGCCGAGCAGCGCGGCGATCCCCTCGTCGATCTCGCGCACCTCGGGCTGCCAGCGCGGCAGGTCGCAGCTGTCGCTGGTGCGGAACGCGGTATCGCCGCGATCGGAAAGCAGGGTGGAGGGGCGGCGGTTGGCGTCGATCATCGCGATCAGCCGCTCGCAGCGGTCGGCGTCGAGATATTCGCGGCAGCGATAGGCCAACGCGCGGTCGCTCGGCAGGCGCTCCATCCGGGGATCGGCGTCGAGCCGCGCCCGCACCTGTTCGCCGATGAAGCGCCGAACCGGGGAAGGCTGGCCGGGAGATCCGTAACTGGTCGTCATGGTGACGCCACTTTGCGCGGGCCGCGCCGGATGACAAGCGGGCGCCGTCGCGAAACGGCGCCCGCCCTGCCCGGCTTGCGGTGGCTTACCAGAAGATGTCGTAGATCACGTCCACGACCTGCCCCGAATAGATGTCCACCAGCACCGCGTCATTATAGTAGCGCACCCAGCGGTACGGACCATAAACTTCGGGCAGGCGGTAGGCATAGGGATCGTCGATCCAGTAGTCCTGCGAGAACAACATGTTCGACAGGACCATGCCAACCGAGAAGCGGCGATAGCCGTAATCCCAGCCATACGGCGCGTAGTAACGCGGCAGGTGGAACGCCTGACGGTTCTGGTAGCGGTAGCGGCTCCAGTCGTAGCGGTTGTCGCGCCGCCAGTCGCGGTTCCACTGACCCCGGTTTCCCATGCCCGCATAGCGGTTGTCGTAGCCGTAGCGACGCTGGTCGTTCCAGCCGCGCCGCTGATCGCGGTTATACTGGTTCGGGTCGCGTCCCTGCCAGTTCGGGTTGCGCCCCTGCCAGTTGTTCGGCCCGCGATTGCCGTCCGGCCGCGCCTGCTGCCACCCACCGGGCTGCCCCGGCTGACGCACGTTGTTGTCCGGCCGGTCGCGGCCCGCCCAATTGCCTTGCGCGGGCATTGGCCGGTCGCGGCCCGCCCAATTGCCTTGCGCGGGCATGTCGGGGCGCTGCGGCACCGCGTTCGGTTGTCCGGGCTGGTAGGGGCGTGCTGGCGGGCGCTGCCAATTGCCGCCGGGCTGGCCGTTCTGCTGCCAGCGCTGCCGCGCCTGATCGCGATTGCCGTTCCATTGCGGGCGGGGTGCCTGCTGCTGCGGCATGCCAGGCTGCGGCCGCGCCTGCGGAACCTGTGCCTGCGGGGCCGCCGGACGTTGCCAGCCACCCGGCGCGGCCTGACGCTGCGGCCGCTCGCTGTGCTCGGCACCGCCGCCGCGATCGCCACCGCGCTGCCAGCCCTCCTGCGCCGACGCCGAAAGCGGCAGCAGCGAAGCCGCGGCCATCAGCGTCACTGAAATCACCTTCTTCATTCCCGGTCACTCCATCGCCGGCGCACGAGCCGGCCCCGTTGATGTTAACGGATATGGCCGAGTCGTGGCGAATGTCGGCTGAACCGGGCTGTCAGCAGATTGTAAGAATCACGGCCGCGCCGTCGCTGGTTCAGCGGGCTCGCGCGGCTGGTCCGCCTGATAGCCCAGCGACGCGTGGCCGCGCACCGGCCCGGCGATGTCCGCGACCAGATACAGCGGCCGCCGCTTCGATTCGATGTAGAGCCGCCCGAGATATTCGCCGATCATGCCCAGCACGAACATCTGCGCCGCGCTCAGCACGGTCACCACCAGCATCGTGGAGGTCCAGCCCTGCACCGGGCTGCCCTCGAAATAGCCCCAGGCGATGTAGACGAGCAGCAGCAGCGACGCCCCCGCGAGCGCGACCGAGGCATGGCTGGCGAAGCGCAGCGGCGCGGTGGAGAAGCCCGTCACCGCATCGAACGCCAGCCGCAGCATCTTCGACAGCGGATAGTTGGTCTCGCCCGCGTGCCGCTCGGCGCGGTCATAGGGGAACGGCACCTGCCGGAAGCCGACCCACGCCACCATCCCGCGAATGAAGCGCGCCTGCTCCGGCAGCGACAGGAAGGCGTCGAGCGCGCGGCGCGTCATCAGGCGGAAGTCGCCGGTGTCGAGCGGGATCGCCGTATCGGTGACGCGATCGAGCACGCGATAGAAAGCGGAGGCGGTGGCCTTCTTGAACAGGGTCTCGCCCTCGCGCCTGCGGCGCACGGCATAGACCACGTCGGCGCCCTCGCGCTTCATCGTCTCGCGCATGTCGGCAAGCAATTCCGGCGGGTCCTGCAAATCCGCGTCGAGGATCAGGATCTGCTCGCCCGCGCACAGGTCCAGCCCGGCGGTGAGCGCGAGCTGATGGCCGTGGTTGCGCGACAGGTTGATCGCCACCACGCGCGGATCGGCCGCCGACAGCCGCTGCATGATCGCCCAGCTATCGTCGCGCGATCCGTCGTTGACGAGCACGATCTCATGATCGTCGCCCACCACCGCGCGCACGGCGGCGGAAACGCGCTGATGCAGCAGCGGCAATGTTGCCGCCTCGTTGTAGCAGGGGATGACGACGGAAAGCTGGGGACGATACATGGCGGCCCCTTATCGGCTAGCCGGGCGGAAATCACCAGATTGTTGACGCGCGAGGAAGGTGGGGACGCTGGCTTCCACCGCGCGTCCCCACCCCGCCTCACGCCGCCGCGCGGGCGCGTTCCTCCACGATCCGCTCCAGGATGGTCAGCGGCATCGCGCCGGCGTGGAGGATGTCGTGGAAGTCCTTCTCGTTGAACTTCGCGCCCTGGATCGCCATCGCCTTCTCCCGCGCGCGCACCCAGGCGGCATGGCCGACCTTGTAGCTGCACGCCTGCCCCGGTTGGGTGCAATACCGTTCCACCTCGCGCTGCGAGCGCGGCTGCGCGAAGCCGACCGTCCGCACCATATAGTCGGTGGCCTTCTCGCGGGTCCATTTCTTGGTGTGGATGCCCGTGTCGATCACCAGCCGCGCGGCGCGGAACAGGTAGCTCTGGAGGAAGCCGGCGCGGTCCAGCGGTGTGGCATAGCCACCCACCTCGTCCGCCAGCTTCTCGGCATAGAGCGCCCAGCCTTCCGAATAGGCGTTGAAGAAGGCGAGCTTGCGCAGCAACGGCGTCCTGGCCTGCTGCGCGATGGTGAGTTGCAGGTGATGGCCCGGCACGCCCTCGTGATAGGTCAGGCTGGGCAGCGAATATTTCGGCCAGTCGCCGACGCTCTTGAGGTTGATCCAGTAGATCGCCGGGCGGGAGCCGTCGAGCGCGGCGAGATAGTAATAGCCGTTCGACGCGCCGTCCTGGATCTCCACCGGCACGCGCCGGATCTCGAGCGGGGCATTGGGCGGATTGTTGACCAATTGCCCCAACTTCGCCGTCATGCCGGCGACGCCGGCGTTGAGGTCGCGGATCAGTTGCTCGCGCCCCGCGTCGGTATCGGGATAGAGCTGGTCCGGGCGGACGTTGAGCACATTGAGCCGGTCCGCAACCGAGCCTTGCGTCAGCCCGTTGGCCTTGAGGATCGTTTCCAGCTCGGCGGTGATCGACGCGACCTGATCCAGCCCCATGCGATGCACTTCGTCGGGCGTGAATTTGGTGGTCGTCGCCTCGGCCAGCGCGGCGGCGTAGATTTCCTCGCCCCTCGGCACCGCCCACAGGCCATCGTCGGTGCGGCCATGCGCGCGCAATTCCCGGATCAGCGCGATCTGCCGGTCGAGCGCGGGATAGACCTGCTTCTCGACGATCGCGCTGGCCCTCGCCTGCCAGTCGCCGGGGATATTCGCCTTCGCCGCGCGCGTGACGAGCGATTGCGTCAGGCCATTCTCCGCCGCCGACGGATCGCGCAGCTTCGCCATCTGACCCAGCGTCAGGTCGAGCGACCAGCCCGGCGCGACATAGCCCCGCGCGGCCTGCGTCTTCTGCTCGGCCGTGTCGTTGTCCAGCGAAGTCGCCATCGCCGCGAGACGATCGAGATAGGCCGCACAATCCTCCGCATTGGTGATGGTATGCGAGGAATTGAGGAAATCCGGCGTCTCGAAATAGCTGCCGCCCTGCTGGAAGATCAGATACGGCCGCTGCACCGAATCCAGCCCGAAGCGATCCTGCGGGATGGCCTGCGCGTTGAGCGAATAGAGCACCACCTCGCGATCGAGCTTCGCGGTGGGCGACAGCGTATCCGGCGCGACGGCGGTGATGTCCGCGATCGCCTGCTTCAGCATGCGCTGAAGCCTGACGCGGCCGGCGGCGGAATTGTCCTCCAGCCGGTGCTTCAGCGGCGCGTTGGCGCCCTTGTCCATGCCGAGCACCGTGGCGAGCGACGGCATCTCGGGAAGCATGCCGGTCATCACCCGGTCGAACGTGGCGTTGAGTTTCGCATCGCCCGCCGCGGCCTGCGCGCGCACCGCGCCGGACATGAGCGCCAGCGCGGATGCCGCGCTGGAGGAAGCAAGGAATGTACGACGATCCATCTGTTGCAAGCCCCTTTTATCTGGGAGATGGTTCATCGTAGCGCGGCGCGCGGGTGTGACAACTCAATAATACACTTGCGCGCCCGGCGGTCAGTTGGCGTTCCCCGATCCGGCAAGCGCGTTGTCGTACCAATTGACCAGATCGCGCCGCATGGCGTGCAGCGCCTCCGGGTTCAGATAGGCCATGTGGCCGGCGGGATAATAAGTGAACGACAGGTTCTTCACCTGCGCCGGCTCCAGCATCATGTGGCCGAGATCGTATTCGGTGCCAAAGAAGGGCGTCGCCATGTCGAACCAGCCGTTCATCGACAGCACCTTGAGATAGGGATTCTCGCGCATCGCGGCGGCGAGATCGACGGCGGTGTTCGGGTTGTTCTGCTGCGACGCGAAGCCGCCGCCCGGCGCCTTGTGCTTCCAGTTCCACTCGAATCCCGCCGCGTCGCGCGCGGACAGGCGATACTGCATGTCCGTCTTGTAGCCGAGCGTGTTGGTCAGATAATCGTGGAAGGTGCCGATGAACGCGCCCGAGATCGCATCCGACGAGGCATCGGATTCCGGCCGCTCGCCCGCCGCATCGGTGTCGATGCCGACGTAGCGCGCGTCGAACCGGCCGATCCGCTCGCGTTTGTCGCGCAGCAATTCCTTCTGGAAGCGCGGCAGGTCGATGCGCAGATTGGCGCGCTTGATGAACTCCGGCGACAGGCCGATGAGCTGGCTCATCCGGTTCGCGACCTGATCGCGCTCGGCATCCGGGATCGACTGCCCCTTGGCCAGCGCCGAGGCATAGGGACCGACCGCGAAGGCGCGCGCCTGTTCGACGATCGTCGCCACGTCCGCCGGGCGATTGGCGATGCGGTTGTGATACCAGGCCGCCGCCGCGAAGCTCGGCAGGTAGTTGAGATAGACCTGATCCAGCCCCGGCTGGCGATAGCCGTAGTTCATGATCGAGGACAGCAGCACCACGCCGTTCAGCGCCATGCCGCGATCCTGAAGCTGATAGGCGAGCGCGCCCGAACGGGTCGTGCCGTAGCTTTCGCCGAAGATGAACTTCGGGCTGTTCCAGCGGCCGTTCTTGGTGACGTAGCGGATGATCGCACGGGCGAAAGCGTCGACATCCTCGTCCACGCCGTAGAAATGGCTCGGCTTGGTCTCGCCCAGCGCGCGCGAATAGCCCGCGCCCATCGCGTCGAGGAACACCATGTCGGTCTTGTCGAGCAGGGTATCCGGGTTCGGCCCGAAATCGAACGGCGCGGGGCGCATGAACACCGGGTCGCCCGTGCGCAGTCGCACCGGCGCGAACGAGCCCATGTGCAACCAGAAGGTCGGGCTGCCGGGGCCGCCGTTATAGAAGAAGGTGATCGGCCGCTTCGTCCCCGGCTTGGTGCCGTCGAGCGTATAGGCGGTGTAGAACATCGATCCGGTCGGCTTCCCTTCCGCGTCGCGGATCGTCAGCGTGCCGGCGGTCGCGGTATAGGCGAGCGTCCGCCCCGCGACCGCGACATTACCCTTCGAGCGTTCCTCCCGCTCCTGCACCGGGGCGTTGGCATAGGCGGCCTCGACCTCCTGCTTCGTCAGTTCGGCATTGGAGACGAGGGCGCCCTTCCCCGCCTTTTCCGCCGGCCGGGCGTCCTGCGCGGCGACCGCGACGGAGGTGGTGGCGAGAAGAATGGCAATGGTGCGCGCCAGCATGGCGAGGCTCCCCTTTTGTTTTTCCGGATATGTGATGGCGGTTTATTCGCCGAGCATCCGAAGGATCGCAAGCCGTTTCGGCAAAAGGCGTCTAGACGCGTTCCGCGCCCGCCACCGCGTCGGCCGCGCGCAGCCCGGCGAGCAGGCGCATCAACTGGTGCGCGTCATGCACCTCCACGTCGATCGTGTTGGTGTGGATGCCGGTATCGCGGTTGTCGAGCCGCAGGTTGATGATGTTGGCCTTGTGCTGGCCGATGATCGTCGCGATCACGCCGAGCGCCCCCGGCTCGTTGCGCACCTCTACCGAGATGCGCGCCACCGCGCCCTGCGTCTTCTGCCCCCATTGCACGTCGATCCAGTCAGTTTCCTCGTCCGATCGCTCGGCAAGTTCGGCCAGCGTCGCGCAATCGATCTTGTGGACCTCGATCGACGCATCCGGCCGCCGCAGCCCGACGATGCGGTCGCCCGGCACTGGATGGCAGCAGGTGGCAAGCTCATAGGCGACGCCCGGCGCCAGCCCCTCGATCGAGATGGCGGAGGATTGCGGCGGCGCATGCGCCACGTCCGCCCCGGCGGAACCTGGCATCAGCGCCTCCATCACCTGCGCGTCGGTCAGCGTGCGGCGGGCGATCGCGGTCATGAGCTGGACTTCATCCGCCAGCTTGAGCCGCTTCACCCCCTCCTCCAGCGCCCCGGCCGCGAGCGGCGCCGGCAGGCGCGCGACGATGTCGTCGTAGAGCTTGCGGCCCAGCGCCACGATCTGCTCGCGCTCGACCAGCCGCAGGTGGCGGCGGATCGCGGCCAGCGCCTTGCCGGTGATCGCGAAGTTCAGCCAGTTCGCCTGCGGCGTCTGCGCCTTGGAGCGCAGCACCTGCACCTGGTCGCCGTTGTGGATCTCGGTGCGCAGCGGCACGACCCGGCCGTTGATCTTCGCGCCCACCGCCTGGTCGCCGAGATCGGTGTGGACGGCATAGGCGAAGTCGATCGGCGTCGCCCCCTTGGGAAGCTGGATCAGCTCGCCCTTCGGCGTGAAGGCGAAGATGCGATCCTGATACATCGCCATGCGCGTATGCTCGAGCAGTTCCTCGGGCGTCTCGGCATTGTCGAGGATCTCGACCAGATCGGCGATCCAGTTCTGCTGCGTCTCCGGCCGGACGTTCATGTCCTGCTTGTAGGCCCAGTGCGCGGCGAGGCCGTATTCGGCCTCTGCGTGCATCTCCCCGGTGCGGATCTGGATTTCGACGCGCTGGTTCTCCGCGTGCATGATCGTGGTGTGCAGCGAACGATAGCCGTTGCGCTTGGGCGTCGAGATATAATCCTTGAACCGCCCCGGCACCGCCGGCCAGCGGCGATGGATATGGCCGAGCGCGGTATAGCAATCCTCCACCGTGGGAACGATCGCGCGGAACGCCATGATGTCGGATAGCTGCTCGAAGCTGATGTGACGCTCCTGCATCTTGCGCCAGATCGAATAGGGATGCTTCTCGCGCCCCGAAATCTCCGCCTGGATACCGTGGCGCGAGAGCAGCAGCTTGAGGCCGGAGCCGATCTTGGAGATGCGGTCCCCGCCGCCCGCCTTGAGCTGCTCCAGCCGCCTGGTGATCGACTCATACGCTTCCGGCTCGAGCTGCTGGAAGGCGAGCGTCTGCATCTCCTTCATGAACTCGTACATGCCGATCCGCTCGGCGAGCGGGGCGTAGATGTCCATCGTCTCCTTCGCGATGCGGCGGCGCTTCTCCGGCTTCGCGATGTGATGGAGCGTGCGCATGTTGTGCAGCCGGTCGGCCAGCTTCACCAGCAGCACGCGGATATCGCCCGACATGGCGAGCAGGAACTTGCGCAGGTTCTCCGCCGCGCGCTCGTTCTCCGTCTGCGCCTCGATCTTGGAGAGCTTGGTCACGCCGTCGACCAGCCGCGCGACATTGTCGCCGAACAGGTGCTGGATCTGCTCCGAGGTGGCGACGGTGTCCTCGACCGTGTCGTGCAGGATCGCGGTGGCGATCGTCTCATCGTCGAGATGCAGCTCGGTCAGGATGCCGGCGACCTCGATCGGATGGCTGAAATAGGGGTCGCCCGACGCGCGCTTCTGCGTGCCGTGCGCGTTGACCGAGAACACATAGGCGCGGTTGAGCAGCGCCTCGTCGGCGTCCGGGTCGTAAGCGAGGACCCGATCGACCAGCTCATATTGTCTCAGCACCGGCGCACGATGGCGCGTTCGCCTATTGCTTTGCAACAAAAATGGTCCCTCCACCGCGCGGAGCGGCGAAAGGACCATCCCTTGTCGTCACGAAAACGGATCGAGCTTATCGCGGCTGGTTGGACGCGACCTTCGCCGCCGCGCCGCCCCTGGCCTTGGTGTTGCACTCGCCCAGCGCGGCCTCGTCGAACGCCTTGCCGGCGACCGTGAAAGCCGAAAGCGCGCCGACGTTGCGCGCCATCATCTGGCACGCCGCCATCTCGCGCAACGGCGCCTTCCCGGCGACATAGACGCCGTCGTGGAGATTCCACGGCGTCTCGCGGGTCATCACGACATCCTTCGTCGCGGTCGCGACGGGGGTGGCGACGAAATAGCCGCCGCTGGCCTGCGCCGAGGCGCCAGCCGAGGCAAGGAAAGCGGCCGAGGTGAGCATTGCGGCGATCATCGAGCGAATCATCATAGCCTCGCGAAAATAAGTTGCTGAACGCTACTTACATATTGCAGGTGCGAGTTGCAATTGGCAATTGATATTTTTGTTCGATGCCACGCCCGGCTCGTTTAGGATGGCCGGAAACAAGGAGCACCCGATTGGAGAAGTTGCGCGAGCGCCTGACCGAATGCAGCCTTCCGGCCGCGCTCGAAACGATGGGCGAGCGTTGGGCGTTCCTGATTTTACGCGCCGCTTTCAATGGCTTGCAGCATTTCGAGGAATTTCAGTCGGAACTCGGCATCGCGCGCAACATCCTCGCCAACCGGCTTGCGCGCTTCGTCGAGCATGGAATCATGGAACGCCAGTCGCTGCCGGAGGATCGCCGCAAGATCCAATATTGCCTGACCGAAAAGGGCCATGCGCTGCTGCCGACCATGGTTGCGCTGCGGCAATGGGGCGAGCGATGGGAGACCGGCGTGCCGGCCTTCCCGATCCTGGTCGACTCGCGCGACAACCGTCCGGTGCAGCAGGTCGCCGTGCTCAGCCACGACGGCCGCGTGCTGGCCAAGGGCGATCTCCACTGGGCGTTGCCGGGCGACGTCGTCACCGGCGGCGGCGCGGATATCGCCCACGCGGCGGAATGACCCGCCGGCGCCGCGAGGCGTAGCGCCTACTTCCTGATTAGTCCGATCTCTACCAGCCGCTCGTGCAGGTAATCATGCGCGGTGATCGGCGTCGGATAACGGTTCGGGTTGCCGGCGGTGATGCAGCCGGGCAACGTCTCGATCAGGAAATCCGGCGCGGGATGCAGGAAGAACGGCATCGAATAGCGCGAATGTCCGCGCCGCTCGGGCGGCGGGTTGACGACGCGGTGGGTGGTCGACGGCAGGACATGGTTGGTCAGCCGCTGGAGCATGTCGCCGACGTTGACGACCATCGCACCCTCCGGCGGCTTGATCGCCAGCCACCGCCCCGAATCGCGATCGAGCAGTTCCAGCCCCGCCTCCTCCGCGCCGAGCAGCAGGGTGATGAGGTTGATGTCCTCATGCGCCCCTGCCCGCACGCCCTCCGCGTCGGCCGGGATCGGTGGATAATGCAGCAGGCGCAGCACGCTGTTGCCGTCCGTGACCGCGCGATCGAACCAGTCAGGCTCCAATTCGAGGTGCCGGGCGATCGCGGAGAGCAACCGGTCGCCCGCGTGGTCGAACGCGGTGAACAGCTCGAGGAACGTCTCGCGGAACCCCGCCGGCCGCGCCGGCCAGATGTTCGGCGCCATGTCCGCCGCGAAGCGGTGCCCGGCGGGAAGCTCGCGGCCGATATGCCAGAATTCCTTGAGATCGACGTGCCTGGCGTCCTTGGCGATCTCGGTCTTGAACGGCGTATAGCCGCGCGCGCCGCCGCCACCCGCGACGAAATAGCCGCGCTTCTCCGCGTCGGGCAGCGCGAACAGCGCCTCCGTCTCGCGCCACGCGCGGTCGATCAGGTCGCGCGGGATGCCGTGATCGGCGACGATCGCGAAGCCGAACCGCTCGAACGAGCCGCCCAGCGCGGCGGCGAAGGCGATCGGGTCGGTTGCCTGGTCGTTCAGGCTGAGCGTCGGCACCTTGGCCAGCGGGGTATCGAGCATCTGTGCGGTCCGTGAATTGGAAACGACCGGCATAGCCCCTCCCCCGATGCTCCGCCAGTCGCCAGGGGGTGACTTGCGCGGCTCCCGCCGGTAACGGGCGCTGCATGGCAGCATCGTCACCTCAGGACACGCCGCGCGGCGCGCCGATCCCGTTCGGCGAGTTCGTGGCGCTCGTCGCGGCGCTGATGGCGATGGGCGCGCTCGGCATCGACACGATGCTGCCCGCCCTGCCGGATATCGGCCGCTCGCTGCACGTCGCCAGCCCCAACAATCACCAGTTCGTCATCACCATTTTCGGCATCGGCTTCGGCGCGGGGCAGATATTCCACGGGCCGCTGGTCGATCGCTACGGCCGGCGGCGGATGCTGATCGGGGCGCTGGCGGCCTATGCGCTGATGAACGTGCTGGCGGCGGTGTCGGCGAGCTTCCCGCTGCTGCTCGCCTCGCGCTTCGTCGGTGGGGTGGCGATCGCCGGGGCGCGCGTCGCGACCGTGGCGATGGTGCGCGATTGCTATGCCGGGCGGGCGATGGCGCAGATCATGTCGCTCGCCGTGATGGTGTTCATGGCGGTGCCGATCATCGCCCCTGCCTTCGGCACCGCGATCCTGCTGATCGGAACGTGGCGGACGATGTTCTGGATCGTCGCCGGGCTGGCGCTGCTGGTGATGGCCTGGGTGGCGACGCGGATGCCGGAGACGATGCTGCCGGAGGACCGCCACGACATCCGCGTCGCGACGATCCTCGCCGGCTGGCGCGCCACCTTCGCCGATCGCTATTCGCTCGGCTACACGCTGGCCACGACGGGGTTGACCGCCGCGCTCTACGGCTATCTCGGCTCGATCGAGCCGATCATGGCGATCACCTTCGGCTCGCCGAAGCTGCTGATGGTGATCTTCGCCACCAGCGCGGGGACGATGCTGGTGGCGAACCTGTTCAACGCGCGGCTGGTGATGCGGCTCGGCACGCGGCGGATCAGCCACAGCGCGATCTGCGTGATGATCCTGTGCACCGCGCTGCACCTCGCCATCGCCACGACCGGGCATGAGACGGTGACGGTCTTCGCCACGCTCCAGGCGATCACCCTGGGCTGCTTCGCGCTTTCCAGCTCCAATTTCTCCGCCATGGCGATGGAGAAGATGGGGCATATCGCGGGCATGGCGTCCAGCGTGCAGGGCTTCGTCAGCCTCACCTTCGGCTCCGCGATCGGCTCGCTGATCGGCCATGCGTTCGACGGGACGACGATGCCGCTGACCGCCGGCTTCCTGATCGCGGCGCTGCTCGCGCTGGCGCTCGCCGCGATCACCGAGCACGGGCGACTGTTCAAGCCGATCGCCTGACGCTCCTTTCCGGGAACCGCCCGGCCCGATGCGGGTTCGAGGGAAATGGAAAGAGAGGAGATGGCGATGGGTGGACATCAGGTGCCGGGGCTCGGCTCGGGCGACGACGGCTATGACGAGGACGGCTATGACGAGAGCCAGCGCGCCGAAATCCTCGAGGTGACGCGCGAGGGGCCGAGCGACGGGACGATCATCACCGATCTCGCGCCGGACGTGGACCTCGATCTGGACCCGGACGAGGACGGCCTCAATATCGCCGATAGCGAGGAAAAACCGCGCCGCTGAGATTGCGCGGATTCTGAACCGGTGTATCGCTCCACCGCGACGGGCGGGCGGCGATCGGCGCCGCCACCCGCCGGCTGGGGATGCCGATGCCGACGATCGCGCTGCTTATCCTTTCCAACTGCTTCATGACCACCGCCTGGTACTGGCACCTGAAGGGCGGGATGACGAAGCCGCTGCCGCTGGTGATCCTGATAAGCTGGGGCATCGCGCTGGCCGAATATTGCCTCGCCGTGCCCGCCAACCGCATCGGCTATGCCCACGGCTGGACCGGCGGGCAGCTCAAGGTGACGCAGGAGGTCATCACGCTCGCGGTGTTCGCCGTGTTCGCGGTGACGGTGCTGGGCGAGCCGCTCGGCTGGCGCCACGCGGGCGCGTTCCTCTGCCTGATCGGCGCGGTGGTGTTCATGTTCGCCGGCCGCGCCTGAACGCGCCGGCTTATCCCAGGATCGGCATCCACATCGGCTCGCCGACGAGGCTCTGCGAACCGCGCAGCCGTTCCAGCGCGGCGGCGATGGCGGATTCGGGCGCCTCGTGGGTGACGATCGCGACCAATGCGCTGCCGTCGGGGTTGGCGCCGCGCTGGATCAGGCTTTCGATCGAGACGCCCGCGTCGCGCATCGCCGCCGCGATCTCGGCCAGCACGCCGATGCGGTCCGCGACCATGAAGCGCAGATAGGCCCGCCCGCGCCGCGAACCGGTATCCGCCGCGTTCGCCGCCGTCAGCGCCGCCGCCGGCATCGCGAAGGGCGGCCCCGCCTCGCCGCGCGCTATGTCGATCAGGTCGGCGATCACCGCGCTGGCGGTCGGCCCGTCGCCCGCGCCGGCGCCCTGGAACAGCAGCCGGCCGACGAAATTGCCCTCCGCCACCACCGCATTGGTCGATCCGGTGACATGGGCGAGCGGATGATCCTGCGGCACGAGCTGCGGCTGGACGCGCTGGAACAGCCCGCCCGCGCCAAGCTCCGCCTGACCGATCAGCCGGATGCGATAGCCGAGCGCCGCCGCTTCCGCGATATCCCCCGCGATCACCTGGCGGATGCCGCGAATGGCGACATCCTCGAACGCCGGCCGCGTTCCGAAGGCGAGGCTGGCGAGGATCGACAATTTGTGCGCCGCGTCCACGCCGTCGATGTCGAAGCTGGGATCGGCCTCCGCATAGCCGAGCGCCTGCGCCTCGGCGAGCACCTCGCCGAAATCGCGGCCCTCGGCCTCCATCTTGGAGAGGATGAAGTTGCAGGTGCCGTTGAGGATGCCCTGCACCCGCGCGATCTCGTTCGCCGCGGCGCCCTCGCGCAGCCCCTTGATGACCGGGATGCCGCCCGCCACCGCCGCCTCGAACTTCAGCGGCACGCCGGCCTTCTCCGCCGCCTCGGCCAGCTCCAGCCCGTGATGCGCGAGCATCGCCTTGTTGGCGGTGACGAACGCCTTGCCCTTGCCGAGCGTCGCGCGGGCCAGCGCCAGCGCCGGGCCGTCCGCCCCGCCGACTAGCTCCACCACCACGTCCGCGCCCGCGTCGGCCAGCGCCACCGTGTCGTCGACCCATGCGAAACCGGAGATATCGACGCCGCGATCCTTGCCGCGATCGCGCGCGGAGACGGCGACCACCTCGATCGCGCGGCCGGCGCGGCGCTCGATCAGCGCGCGATTGGCCTCCAGCACGCGGATCACGCCCGATCCGACCGTACCCAGCCCCGCCAACGCCACGCGCAACGCTTCCGCCATGTCGATTCCCTATCCAATGGTCGCGCGCGCTCTTGGGCCACGAAGCGGGCCGGGACAAGTGGGATGGCTTCCCCATGCCGTGCCGCGCCGCTACTGATCGCCGATGACCACCCCTTCCGACGCGCAGCGCACCGGCGTTGCCGAACTCACCGTCCGCGGCATCCTGCTCGGCGGGATCATCACCCTGCTGTTCACGGCGGCGAACGTCTATCTCGGCCTCAAGGTGGGGCTGACCTTCGCCACCTCGATCCCGGCGGCGGTGATCTCGATGGCGGTGCTGCGCGCCTTTCCCGACAGCTCGATCCTCGAGAACAACATCGTCCAGACGATCGCCAGCGCGGCGGGAACGCTGGCGGCGATCATCTTCGTGCTGCCCGGCCTCGTGATGATCGGCTGGTGGTACGGTTTCCCGTTCGTCACCACCGCCGCGATCACCGCGACCGGCGGCATCCTCGGCGTGATGTTCTCGGTGCCGCTGCGCCGCGCGCTGGTGGTGGATACCGACCTGCCCTATCCCGAAGGTCGCGCGGCCGCCGAGGTGCTGGAGGTCGGCTCCGCCGCGCGCGACGGCGGGGCGGAGAGCGCCAAGGGCCTCAAGGTGCTGATCTGGGGCAGCCTCGCCTCCGCCGGCTTCGCATTGCTCACCCAGATGAAGCTGGCGGCGGCGGAGGCGGCGCGCTGGTTCCGCGTCGGCGCGGGCGCGACCGGGATTTCGGGCGGGCTGTCGTTCGCGCTGCTTGGCGTCGGGCATCTCGTCGGCCTGTCGGTCGGCATGGCGCAGCTCGTCGGCATGGCGACCGGCTGGTGGGTGCTGCTCCCCTTCCTCACCGCGCGTAGCGGCAAGGGCGGCGGCGCGGAGGAACTGGCCAACGCCGTGTTCCGCGCCGACGTGCGCTTCTTCGGCGCGGGCGTGATCGGCGTCGCGGCGGTGTGGACGCTGGTGAAGATCGCGCGGCCGGTGGTCGGCGGCGTCGCCTCCGCGCTCGCCGCGAGCCGCGCGCGGCGCGGCGGCGCGGTGCTGGCGCTGACCGAACGCGACCTGCCGATCGGGATCGTCGGCCTCGTCTCGCTCGCCATGCTGGCGCCGATCGGCATCCTGCTGTGGAGCGTTCTCCAAGGCGGACCGCTCGCCGCGTCGGGCGTGGTGCTGATCGGCGGGGCGTTGCTGTTCGTGCTGGTGATCGGCCTGCTGATCGCGGCGGTGTGCGGATACATGGCCGGGCTGATCGGCGCGTCCAATTCGCCCGTCTCCGCGATCGGCATCCTCTCGATCCTCGCCGCCTCGCTGATGCTGGTGGCACTGTTCGGGCGCGACACGCCGCCGGACACCGCGCAGGCGCTGATCGCCTATGCGCTGATCGTCACCGGCATCGTCTTCGGCGTGGCGACGATCTCGAACGACAATCTGCAAGACCTAAAGACCGGCCAGCTCGTCGGCGCGACGCCGTGGAAGCAGCAGGTGGCGCTGGTGATCGGCGTATGCTTCGGCGCGCTGGTGGTGCCGATCGTGATGGACCTGCTCAACACCGCCTTCGGCTTCGCCGGCGCGCCCGGCGCGGGGCCGCAGGCGCTCGCCGCGCCGCAGGCCGGGCTGATCTCCGCGCTGGCGAAGGGCGTGCTGGGCGGCGACCTCAACTGGCCGATGCTGCGCTGGGGCGCGCTCGCCGGCGTCGCCTTCGTCGTGCTGGATGAGGCGCTCGGCCGCGCGAGGCTGCTGCGCCTGCCGCCGCTGGCGATCGGCATCGGCATCTACCTCCCGATGGCGGTGATCCTGCCGGTGACGGTCGGCTCGGTGCTCGGCTGGTTCTACGATCGCTGGTCTGAACGGCGCGTCGACGTGGAGGACGCGAAGCGACTCGGCGTGCTGCTCGCCACCGGGATGATCGTGGGCGAGAGCCTGTTCGGCGTGGTCTTCGCGGGCATCGTAGCGGCGACCAACAGCGATTCGCCGCTGGCGGTGACGGGCGATGGCTTCGCGCCCGCCGCATTGATCGGCGGGACGGCGCTGTTCGTCGCGCTCGTCTGGTGGCTGTACCGCCGAACGCGCGGGCTGGTCACATCACCGCCAGCAAATCCTTGATATCGACGAAGGCGAAACCCACCGAGCTGTCCGCGATGCCATAGGGCATGAACAGCATGTCGCCGTGCTTCATCGCCCCGCAGGTATAGACGACGTTCGGCACATAGCCCTCGCGGTCCTGATCGGCGGCGGCGAGGATCGGGGCCTTTGTGCGGCCGATCACCTTCGACGGGTCGCGCTTGTCGAGCAGCGCAGCGCCGATCGAATATTTGCGCATCGCCCCCACCCCGTGCGTGAGCAGCAGCCAGCCCTCGTCCAGCTCGATCGGCGCGCCGCAATTGCCGATCTGGACGAACTCCCACGGCTGGTCCGGCTTGAGGATAAGCTCTCCGTCGTCCCAGTGGGTGAGATCGTCGGTCTTGAGCAGGTAGAGGTTCTCCCCGTCCTGCCGCCCGATCGCCATATAGGCGCCGTCGACGCGGCGCGGGAACAGCGCGATCCCCTTGTTGTGCGAGGCCGTGCCGGTCATCGGCACGAGATCGAACGAGCGGAAATCGCGCGTCCGCATCAACTCGGACTGGATCGTCGAGCCGTTATAGGCGGTATAGGTGCCGAGCCACTCCGGCTCGCCGTCGTCATGCATGAACCTGACGAGCCGCAAATCCTCCAGCCCCTTCGACTGCGCCTCGGTGATCGGGAAGATCACCGTGCCGGAAAGCGTCGAATCGCGGTGACGCACCACCGTCACGGGGCCGGTCGGCGCCTGTTCCTCGTTGATGCCTTCCGCGTCGGCCGCGGTGGCGAACGGAGGCTCGGGCGCCAGCTTCAGCCGGCGGTCGGAGGTGATGATCCCCTCGCGGAACGCGACGGAGGAAATATGCCCCTCCCCCACCGCGCGCAGCGACATCACGATGCGCTGCGATCCCTTGGGCATGCCCGACTGATCGGGATGCGGCACGGCGCTGGGATTCATCAGCGCGGCGGCGGCATAGCTGTATTCGTGGCAGAAATAGGCGCCGATGAGCTGGCGCTTCACGTCGCCGATGCGGCTGCCGTCCAGCCCGTGCTGCGCCGCGATCCGGTCATAGCGGGTCATGAACACGCGCCGCGTCTGCCAGTGCCGTGCCTCGAAATCCTTGAGCACGGTCTCGAGCTGCGCGCTCGCCTCCGCCTCCGTCATGTCGAGCACTTCGCTGATCAGCCGCTGCGACCGGCTGACGCCCGACCCGTTCGATTGCCAGCCGAGATGGAACGGCCGCACGACGACGCGCGAGGGATCGGCGTGCAGCCGCAATCGGTGGTTGAATATCTCCAAAGCCCGCCTCGCCGTGCCGTCAATCGGTGCGCGCGCCGCCCGTCAGGCGGCAGCGCGTCCCTGACCTGCCACGGCAGTGCCCGCTTTTGAAAGCCTTGAAATCGCGCAGGATGCGAGTTGCAGCGCGAGAATCGACTCCGCGCCCTGATTGCGATTGAGCCCGGTCGGCATCAGCCCGTCGAAACAGCCGCCGTCCGGCGCAGTCGCGAGCGGCAGGTCGAGGTCGTTGCCGCCGAGATACCAGCGCCAGGCGCGTTGCGCCTCGGCGATCCATTTCGCGTCGCCGGTCGCGGCGAAAGCGGCGGAGCAGGCGTCGATCGTCGCCTGCGCCTCCAGCGGCTGCTGGTCGAACGGCAGCGGATCGGCATAGGCGCGGCCGAAGCTTTCGGTGCCGATCGCGCGGAAATGGCCGTCCGGCGCGGTCTGCATCGCGACGATCCAGTCGAGCGTCTCGATCCCGCAAGCGACCAGATCGTCACGGCCCAGCGCCAGCCCAGCGCGGATCAGCGCCTCCGGCAGCCGCGCGTTGTCATAGGCGAGGACGATCTCGAACCAGCGCCAGTCCGGCCGGCTGTTGCCGTCGAGCAGCGCGAGATGTTCGTCGGGGAACCGCTCCAGGATCGCGCGGGCGAGCTGGTTGCCGGGCGACGCCTCCAGCATCGCCGCCGCGCCGAGCATCGCGAACGCCTGCGCGCGCGGGCTGCCGAGCGCGAAGGCGAGGCTCGCGGTGTCGCCGAACAGCGCGGTGGCCCAGTCGCGATGCTTGCGCTCGCGCGCGTCCCGCGCGGTGACGCCCAATGCCCAGAGCGCGCGGCCGTTCGAATCCTCCGACCCCACTTCCTCGCACCATGTCCGGTCAAAGTTCATGAAGTTGCGGAACCGGCGCTTGTCCGGGTTCCACGCATATTGCACGAACGAGGCATAGACCGTCATCCAGCGATCCCGCACCACCGGATCGAGGCCGTCGATCGCGCTCATCAGCATCAGCGCGCGGGCATTGTCGTCGATGCAATAGCCGTGGCGGCGATCGGGCACGGAATAGATGCCGTGCTGGAGCATCCCGGTCGAATCGCTCATCCGCTCGACCGCGCCGATGTCAGGAGGGAGCAGGCGGTCGTCCTTGCCGCTTTTGGCCAGCCGCTTCGGGCGCGCGGCGACGATCGCGGCGATCTCCTCCATCGCGCGCTCGGCGAGTCGCGGCCAGATCATCGTGCGGCCGCGGGCATAGGCGCGCTCCGACAGGCGCGCGCGATCGCGATCGTTGCCGAGCAGCCGGTCGATCTCGCGCGCGAACGCCGCCGAATCGCGGAAATCGACCAGCACGCCATGGCCGTCCGCCAGTATCTCCGTCGCATGGACATAGGGCGTCGAGATCACCGCCTTGCCCACCCCCACCGCATAGCTGAGCGTCCCGCTCGTGATCTGGGCGGGGTTGAGATAGGGGGTGACGTAGATGTCGGCCGCCTGGAGGTAATCGATCAGCTCGTCATATTCGACGAAGGCGTCGATGAAGACCACGCTGTCCTCCACCCCCTTCGCCCGCGCCAGCGCCTTGAGCGAGTCGCGATATCGCTCGCCCTCGTGCGCGATCAGGTTGGGATGGGTCGCTCCGAGCACGACGTAGAGCGCGTCGGGGTGCCGCGCGACCACCTCCGGCATCGCCTCGATCACCGTCTCGATCCCCTTGCCGGGCGCGAGCAGGCCGAAGGTGAGCACCACCTTGCGCCCCTCCCAGCCGAAACGCGGCTTGAGCAGCGCGGGATCGGTCAGCACGCGATCGGGTACGCCGTGCGGGATCGTCACGACGATGCGCGGATCGGCGCCGTGGACGCGTTTCAATATCTCGCGCCCGCGCTCCGCCATCACGATCACGCGCGCCGCGCGGCGCAGCAGCCCCTCCATCACCGCGCGCTGCCGCTCGTCGGGCTTCTCCAGCACGGTATGCAGCGTGACGATCAGCGGCAGCGTGGTGCGATCAAGCAGCGCGAGGATATTCTCCCCCGCCTCGCCCCCGAAGATACCATATTCGTGCTGGAGCCAGATCGCCTGCACCCCCGATTGCTCGATCCGCCGCGCCGTCTCGATATAGGCGGCGCGGTCCTGCTCCGGGATCGTGCCGGTGACGGCGGGGGGATAGGCGTAGCTCCCCGGATGGTCGTCCATCGCATAGACGTCGACGCGCAGGTCCGGGAAGCGCTCGCGCAATGCGGCATAGGTGTCGGTGGTATAGGTCGCCAGCCCGCATTTGCGGGGCAGGAAATTACCAATCAGCGCAATGTGATTGACCGTATTCCGAACGCGCCTTTCCACCGCGACCTCACTCTCTTGTTGTTCAGGGTACCGGCGGGGCATCCGCCGCACGTCCTGTCAAACCGGCGAGACGACAGATGGTTGCAATAATTGTGCAATGCAACGTGCCGGAATCATGCTGATCGAGATCAACCGCGCCCGCGATACGGCGGAACGCCCTGGTCGGGCAGCCACAACGCCGCCGGCGGCGCGCCGGTCTGCCAGAACACGTCGATCGGGATGCCGCCGCGCGGATACCAATAGCCGCCGATGCGCAGCCATCGCGGCTTCATCTCCGCCGCCAGCCGCTCGCCGATGCCGACGGTGCAATCCTCATGGAAGGCGGCGTGGTTGCGGAACGAGGCGAGGAACAGCTTGAGCGATTTCGATTCGACGATCGTCTCGCCGGGCAGATAGTCGATCACCAGATGCGCGAAATCCGGCTGCCCCGTCACCGGGCAGAGCGAGGTGAATTCCGGCGCCGCGAAGCGCACGGCGTAGAGCCGCCCCGGACGTGGATTGGGAACGTAGTCGAGTACCGCTTCCTCCGGGGAAGCGGGAAGCGTGCTGGCCTTGCCGAGATGCAGTGTCATGGGCCGCGAAATAGTGGCTGATCGCGCGTGATGCTACTCCCGCAGGTGACGGGGAATGGTGGTTTGCGGTTGGGCAACTTTGAGCCACGTTTCCCGGTTTGCCGTCAGTCAGCTTTCCGCATTAGACTGCGCCCAAGGAAACCGAGGGGCGCTTCATGATCTTGCTACTGGTGATGGCAGCGGCAAGCTACCTGACCCCATCACAAGCAATTGCTCAAGCGGACACGCTGGATGGGAAGCGCGTGCGGATCGGTGGCGTTGTCGATCTGGGCACGAACTCTCGTTGCCTTTGGGATTCAATGAGCGATTATCGAAAGCGGGGGAAGCGATGGGATCACGTCATCACACTTTCAGAAGGAGCGAATATCTGGAAACGAAGGGACCGCCTCAACCATCGCTTCGTAATTGTTGAAGGGACGTTGAAACGGCGCTTCAACGAACCAGACGTGATTGATCTCTGGCAATGTAACGATGCCGGGATTGATCAGGACAGCATCACAACCCCAAATTAGGTTATGCCGCGTTAGGGCAAGCCACGCCGGGCTATGAACGACGAGCTATGTGGCGAAACCAGCCATCCCCCGTCGCCGCACAACCTCGACCTGCGCCCCGTGTCCACCCAATCCTTTCGACAAACCCGCCCCGCGCGCTAAGGAACCGCGCATGGACTCGCTCGTCTCCACCCAATGGCTCGCCGACGCGCTCGGCGCTTCCGATCTGCGCATCGCGGATTGCTCATGGTTCCTGCCCGGCGACAGGCGGGACGCGGCGGCGGAATATCGCGCGGCGCATATCCCCGGCGCGGTGTTCCTCGACCTCGCGGAGATCGCCGACGCCGATCACCCCGCGCCGATGATGCTGCCGCCGGTGGAGAAATTCGCCAGCCGCATGGCCGCGCTCGGCCTCGGCGACGGGACGCGGATCGTGCTCTACGACGATTCGCCCCACCACACCGCCGCGCGCGCGTGGATGATGCTGCGCAGCTTCGGCGTGCCGGACGTCGCGATCCTCGACGGCGCCCTCGCCAAATGGCGCGCCGAGGGCCGCCCGCTCTCCGCCGAGGCGGTGACGCCCCGTTCCCGCCACATGACGCCACGCGCGCGCGGCGTCGGCGTGCGCGATATCGAGGGGATGCGCGCCAACCTCGCCAGCCATGCCGAGCAGGTGGTCGACGCCCGCTCCCCCGCCCGCTTCGCCGGCGAGGAGCCGGAGCCGCGCCCCGGCGTCGTGCCCGGCCATATCCCCGGCACGGTCAACATCCCCTACGGCCGTTTCTTCGCGCCCGACGGCACGTGGCTGCCGCGCGAGGCGCTTGCCGCCGTGTTCGCGGATCACGGCATCGACCTCGACCGTCCGGTGACGGCGACGTGCGGCTCGGGCGTCACCGCCTCGATCGTCGCCTTCGCCGCGCACCTGCTGGGCCATGACGCCGCCGTCTATGACGGGAGCTGGGCCGAATGGGGCGCCACGCCGGACACCCCCAAGGAAACCGGCCGGTGAGCGGCGGCCGCGACGATATCGCCGACGCCACCCGCGTCGTCTCGGCCGGGCGGCGCAAGGAGTGGACGGCGGGCGTGGTCAACACGCCGGTATGGCGGGCCTCGACCATCCTCTACGACGACGTGGCGGACCTGCGCGCGAGCGCCGGACGCGACACGCATCACCGCCTGTTCTACGGCCGGCGCGGCACGCCCACGCAATGGAGCCTCGCCGATGCGCTGACCGAGCTGGAGCCGGGGGCGGAGGCGACCTTCCTCTATCCTTCCGGCGTCGCGGCGATCGCGGCCGCGCTGCTCAGCGTGCTGTCGCCGGGGGACGAGCTGCTGGTGCCGGATTCGGCCTATGACCCGACGCGCTCGCTGGCGAACGGGCTGTTGAAGCGGATGGGGATCGCGACGCGCTTCTATGATCCGCTGGCCGGGGCGGGCATCGCCGACCTGATCGGGGAGCGGACGAAGGCGATCTTCATGGAAAGCCCCGGCAGCCTCACCTTCGAGGTGCAGGACGTGCCCGCGATCGTCGCGGCGGCGAAGGCGCGCGGGGTGACAACCTTGCTCGACAACACCTGGGCCACGCCGCTCAACTTCCGCGCGATCGAACGCGGGGTGGACTACACCATCCTCGCCTGCACCAAATATGTCGTCGGCCATTCGGACGTGATGCTGGGTTCGGTGACGGCGGCGGCGGGCCGGTTCGCCCGGCTGCGCGACACCAGCTTCCAGTTGGGGCAGGTCGCCAGCCCCGACGATTCGTGGCTCGGCAGCCGGGGCCTGAGGACGATGAAGCTGCGGCTCGAACGGCACGAACGAAGCGCGCTCGCCATCGCCCGCTGGCTGGAGACGCGGCCGGAGGTGGCGCGGGTGCTGCATCCCGCGCTGTCCTCCTGCCCCGGCCACGAACTGTTCGCGCGCGATTTCACCGGCGCGAGCGGCCTGTTCTCCTTCGCCCTCAAGGGCGGCGGCGAGAAGGAACGCGCCGCCCTGATCGACGGCCTCGCCCATTTCGGGATCGGCTATTCCTGGGGCGGCTTCGAAAGCCTCGCCCTCCCGGTCGATCCCGCGAAATACCGCACC
The DNA here is from genome assembly GCF_013344685.1 of Sphingomonas sp. CL5.1. Classification (NCBI taxonomy): domain Bacteria; kingdom Pseudomonadati; phylum Pseudomonadota; class Alphaproteobacteria; order Sphingomonadales; family Sphingomonadaceae; genus Sphingomonas; species Sphingomonas sp. CL5.1. The sequence goes on along the minus strand of NZ_CP050137.1, from coordinate 3,136,849 downwards.
GTGACCACGCCCGATTTCGCCGGGCCGTTGGTGCGGCTCCAGATCGGGCTTGAGGATGTGGACGACCTGATCGCCGATCTCGCCCGCGGGCTGGATCGGTTCCGGGCGGCGCTGGGCTAGCGCCGCCTTACTTTGGCGTCGCGGCGCGCGCGTCCTGTCCGTCGCCCTCCGGCGCCGCCACGATGTCGCGGGTCGTCTGGCCCTTGTCGACCACGTTGGTCTTGGGATCGCCGACCGACGAGCGAATGCCCGGATCGGCGGTGCCGCCGGTCTGGTTGATCGTCGCCGCCTCGACGGCGTTGCGCGGCGCGGTGCCGAACAGCGCCTCCAGCGTCTGCGCCTGGGTAGTGCTGTTGGCCTGCACGCGCGCCGCGCCCGGCGTCGGCGGCACGAGCGCGAAATCGGGCGGTATCACCAGCGAGGGCTGGCGCGCGACCGCGAACTCATCGGGCCGCGCCCGATCGTAGCCGCGCTTGCCGCAGCCCGCGAGCAGGGCGAGCGCGGCGATGCCCACTCCGGCGACGACGATCTTACGCATTATCAATTCTCCACAGGCTTGCCGGGCTTGTCGCGCATCAGGAGCGCCCGCGCCAGCAGGATCAGCACACCAATCGTAATCGCCGCATCGGCGACATTGAATACCAAAAACGGCCGCCATTCACCGAAATGCAGGTCCGCGAAATCGACCACATAGCCGAGCCGCACGCGATCGACGATATTGCCGATCGCGCCGCCCAGCACGAGGCCGAGCGCGACCTGATCGGCGCGGCTCTTCTCACGCCACATCCAGACGAGCACGCCCGCCGCGATCGCGCCGGTCAGCGCCACCAGCGCCCAGCGGCCCATCTCGCTCTCCGCGCGCAACATGCCGAGGCTGACGCCGATATTCTGCACGAAGCGCAGGTCGAAGATCGGCAATATCTCCCGCACCGCGCCGAGATAGTCGATGCCGAGCGGCCCGGTGACCAGCCACTTCACCAGTTGATCGACGACGAAAAGCACCGCCGCCGCGATCAGCCCGACGCGGGGAAGGCCTCGCGTCACGCCACCACCTCCCCCACTACCTCGGCGCAGCGGCCGCACAGACCGTCGTCCTCAGCCACTTCGGGGAGCAGGCGCCAGCAGCGGCCGCATTTATGGTAATCGGTGCGCGTCACCGTCACCTCATCGCCCGGCGTCACCTTCGCCACGATGAACGCCTCCGCCAGCGCATCGGCGACGAGCGGCATGTCGGGCACCGTCACCTCCGCCTCCAGGCTGGAGCGCACGATCTTCTCGCGGCGCAGCGGCTCGATCCCTTCGGTGACGCGCTCGCGCAGCGCGCGGACGGCGAGCCAGCGCTGGCTCACATCTTCACCCACTTGCGGCGGCAATTCCGGCCAGTCGAGGAAATGCACGGACCCCTCCTCGCTCGGGAAGCGCGTCTGCCACACTTCCTCCGCCGTGAAGGTCAGCACCGGCGCGGCCCAGCGGACAAGCGCGTGGAACAGCACGTCCAGCATCGTGCGATAGGCGCGCCGCTTCGTATCCGTCGGTGCGTCGCAATAGAGCGAATCCTTGCGGATATCGAAGAAGAAGGCCGACAGATCCTCGTTGGCGAAGTCGCTCAACAGCCGGACGTAGCCGTTGAAGTTGAAATCGTGGATCGCCTGTCGAAACTGCCCGTCCAGCGCGTGAACGAGGTGGAGCATATAGCGCTCCAGCTCCGGCCATTCGGAAACCGGTAGGCGCTCCGCCTCCTCGAACCCGTCGAGCGCGCCGAGCAGATAGCGGAAGGTGTTGCGCAGCTTGCGATACTGGTCCGCCACGCCGGCGAGGATCTCCTTGCCGATGCGATGATCCTCGGTGAAGTCCACCGAGAGCGCCCAGAGCCGCAGGATATCCGCGCCATATTCCTTCATCAGATCGAGCGGATTGACCGTGTTGCCGAGCGACTTGGACATCTTCATGCCCTTGGCGTCCATCGTGAAGCCGTGGGTCAGCACCGCGTCATAAGGTGCGCGGCCGCGCGTGCCGCAGCTTTCCAGCAGCGAGGACTGGAACCAGCCACGATGCTGGTCCGAGCCCTCGAGATACAGGTCCGCCGGCCAGCGCAGTTCGGGCCAGCGCCCGCTCTCCAGCACGAAGGCATGGGTGCAGCCCGAATCGAACCATACGTCGAGGATGTCGGCGACGCGCTCGTAATCGGCCACGTCATGATCCGGGCCGAGCAGCGCGGGTGCCGCCTCGTCGCTCCACGCATCGACGCCCTCGCGGCGGAAGGCCTCCACGATCCGCGCGTTGACCGCTGGGTCGCAGAGATATTGCCCGGTCTTGCGGTTCACGAACAGCGCGATCGGGACGCCCCACGCGCGCTGGCGCGAGATCACCCAGTCGGGACGCCCCTCGACCATCGCGCCGATACGGTTTCGGCCCTTTTCCGGCACGAAGCGCGTGGCGGCGATCGAGGCCAGCGCGGTTTCGCGCAACGTCTCACCGTCACCTTGCTCGGCGCGGATTTCCGCCTCGGTCGCGCAGAGCGCCATCTGGCGGTCGATCTTCTTGTCGACCGGGATGAACCATTGCGGCGTGCAACGGAAGATCACCTTCGCCTTGGAGCGCCACGAATGCGGATAGCTATGGACGAAATCGTCCGACGCGGCGAGCAGCCCGCCAGCTTCGCGCAGGTCCGTGCAAATCGGGCCGTCGCTGGCGGTGAACTTCTTGTTGATAACGCTCCCCTGCCCACCGAGCCACGCCCAGTCCTCGCGGTAGAAGCCGGCGGCGTCGACCGCGAACACAGGCTCGATGCCGTTCGCCTTGCAGAGGTTGAAATCGTCCTCGCCGTGGTCCGGCGCCATGTGGACGAGGCCGGTGCCCGCGTCGGTGGTGACGAAATCGCCCGCGAGGAACGGGCGCGGCTTGGCGAAGAAGCCGCCGAGATGGTGCATCGGGTGGCGCGCGACGGCTCCGGCGAGTTGGGAGCCAGTGATTTCCCCCAGCGCATATTCGGAAAGGTCGGTTTCCGTTCCGCCCGGCCCCTGATTGGCAATCGGCCCCAGCCCCGTGCGCTCGAAGAACGACTCCAGCAATTCGGTCGCCACCAAGAAGCGGCGGCCATCATGCGCGCGATAATGATGGTAGAGGATATCCTCCCCATAGGCCAACGCCTGATTGACCGGGATCGTCCACGGCGTCGTCGTCCAGATCACCGCGTGGGCACCGACCAGTTCCGGCGCGTTCGGTGCCTCGACGATCTCGAACGCCACGTCGATCTGGGTGGAGGTGATGTCCTCATATTCCACCTCGGCCTCGGCCAAAGCGGTCTTTTCCACCGGGGACCACATTACCGGCTTCGCGCCGCGATAGAGCTGGCCGGATTCGGCGAACTTCATCAACTCCGCGACGATCGTCGCCTCCGCCGCGAAGTCCATCGTGAGATAGGGCTTGTCCCAGTCGCCGTTGATGCCGAGCCGCTTCAACTGCTCGCGCTGCGTATCCACCCAATGCTGCGCATAGGCGCGGCATTCGGCGCGGAACTCGCGCGCAGGCACCTCGTCCTTGTTGCGCTTCTTCTTGCGATATTCCTCCTCGACCTTCCATTCGATCGGCAGGCCGTGGCAATCCCAGCCGGGCACGTAGGGCGCATCCTTGCCCAGCAGGGTCTGCGTGCGAACCACCATGTCCTTGAGGATGTGGTTGAGCGCGTGGCCGATGTGCATGTCGCCATTGGCATAGGGCGGCCCATCATGGAGGATGAACTTCTCGCGGCCCGCACGCTGCTCCCGCAGGCGCTGGTAGAGTCCCAGCTTCCGCCAGCGTTCGAGGATCGCCGGCTCCTTCTGCGGCAGCCCGGCTTTCATGGGAAAATCGGTCTTCGGAAGGAAGACGGTGTCGCGCCAGTCGCGCTTCGGGGTGTCGGGTGCGTCAGCCATGAGTGCGCGGGGCATTAGCGCGGGATTGCGGCGGCGTCATGTCCCATCGTCATCATGCGGCGAGGATCGCCCGCGCCCGGTCGCAATCCGCGTTCATCTGCGCGACCAGCGCCTCCAGCGTATCGAATTTCGCCTCGGGGCGGAGATAGTCGATCAGTTCCACCTCGATCCGCTGGCCATAGAGATCGCCGCGGAAATCGAAGAAATGCGGCTCCAGCAATTCCTTCGGCGGATTGAAGCTCGGCCGGATGCCGAGATTCGCCGCACCGCTCACCAGCCGCCCGTCGGGCAGCCGCCCGCGCACCGCATAGATGCCGTAGGCGGGGCGGAGGTAATTGCCCATGTCGATATTGGCGGTCGGAAAGCCGATCTCGCGCCCCAGCTTGTCGCCGTGCTGCACTGTCCCCTCGATCGCCCAAGGTCGCGTGAGCAGCCGCGCCGCCTCGCGCGGATTGCCCTCACGCAGCGCATCGCGGATGCGGCTGGAGGAAACCGGCGCGCCGTCCAGCAGCACCGCCCCCACAGTCGCGTCGGTGAAGCCGTAGCGTGCGCCGAACGCGGCCATCGCCACCGCATTCCCGCTCTTGTTGTGGCCGAAGGTGAAATCCTCACCGGTCACGACGCCGCCGATCTTGAGCAGGCCGACGAGCCGCTCACGAATGAACTCCTCCGCCTCCAGCGCCGCCAGTTCGCCATCGAAGCGGAAGACGATCATCCCGTCCGCGCCTGCCTCCGCGAACAGCCGCTCGCGCTGGTCGAGCGTGGTCAGGCGGAACGGCGCGGTATCCGGGTGGAAATGGCGGACGGGGTGCGGATCGAAGGTCGCGACCAGTGCCGGACGCCCCTCGGCGCGCGCCTGATCGACGGCGCGAGCGATCACCGCCTGGTGCCCCAGGTGGAAACCGTCGAAATTACCGAGCGCGACGATACCCCCAGCAAGGTGCGGCGGGATCGCCGAGCCGCCGTCCAGCCGCTCCATGCGAGCGCCCTTACGGGCCGTCCGCCCCGACCGCAATGCCTGCGTCAGTGCATCGGCCCGGCATCGGTCGCCGCGCTGATCGGCGTCACCGGGCGCGGCGAGAGCGTGCGCAGCAATGTCTCGAAGCGGTTACCATCGACGCGGATCTCGTTGAAGCTCGGCGGCGTCTTGCGCAGGCGGCGCGAGAGCGTCCCCGCCCCGATCAGCCGCACGCGCCAGCCGTCGCGGTCGAACGGAATATCGAACGGATCGTGGACATGGCCGGAAAGCACCGCATGCGCGCCCGCGTCGGCCAGCGCCGCGAGCGCCCGCGCGCCGCCCCGCGTGCGGCCCGATCCTGTGGTCGGCCCCTCGATCAGCGGATGATGGCCGACAACGAAGATCAGATTGCCCCTGGGAGCATCGGCGATCTGCCCCAGCGCGAGATCCAGCGCGTCGCGCCCCACCCGCCCCTTCGACCAGTTGAGGCGAAGCTGCGCGCGCGCGGTCGTCTTGAGCGGGATGATCGACACGCCGGCAAGCTCCAGCGGGCGCTCGATCAGCTTCTCGGCCGCGCCATAGCGGCGATAGGGCATGAACAGCCGGCGCACCGGGTCCCAGTAATAGGGCAGGTCGTGGTTCCCCACCTCCAGCGTCACCGGCACGTCGAGCGAGCGCAGCCAGCGCCCGCCGGCATCGAATTCCGAAGGACGCGCGCGCATGGTCAGGTCGCCGGTCATGATGACGGCATCCGGCTTCTCATCCGCCACCCGCTCGGCGAACCACGCGAGCGCCTCGGGGTCTTCCGCCCCGAAGTGAACGTCGCTGACGTGGAACAGCTTCGTCGTCACGCCACTTCCTCTGTTGCGCCGCAGGGGAAACCACTTAGAGCCGTATCGCACGATAGCAAGAATGGAGAGGCCGTGAGCGAGATCGCGACGATGCTGGCCGAATCGATCGAGCGGCTGCTCGACGCGCGGCTGGACGAGCGGACGATGCGCGCCGCCCGCGCCGGGGAATGGCCGGACGAATTATGGCACGCGCTGGAGGAACAGGGCGTGCCGCTAGCGCTTGTGCCGGAGGAAGTCGGCGGTTTCGGCCTCGATCCGCATGACGCGCTGGAGCTGATCCGGCTGTTCGGCCGCCATGCCGTGCCGCTGCCGCTGGGCGAGACGATGCTCGCCAACGCCACGCTTGCCGAGGCCGGGTTGCCGCTCGCCGACGGGCCGGCGGCGCTGGTGCCGATCGATGGTGCGAAGCGGGTCGCCTGGGGACGCCACTGTCGCACGTTCGTCGTGGAGACGCCTGACGGCATCGTGCGAGTCGACGGCGGCGCGACGATCGAGCGCGAGGGCGCCGATCTCGCCGGCCTGCCGCGTGACGCGATGCACTTCCCACAGCCCGACGACGCCATTCCGGTCGCCGGCCGGCTGGTCGAGCGCGGCGCGCTGGTCCGCGTGCTGCAATGCGCCGGGGCGCTGGAACGCGTGCTGGAACTGACCGTCACGCACGTTTCCGAGCGCGTCCAGTTCGGCCGTCCACTGGCGAAGTTCCAGGCGGTCCAGCAGGAGCTGGCGAAGCTCGCCGGGGAAGTCGCGGCGGCTTCGGCGGCGGCGGACCTCGCGGCGGAAACCTTCCTCGCCGATCCCGCCGACGCCGGCTTCGCGATCGCCGTCGCGCGCGTGCGGATCGGCGAGGCGGTCGGCCGGGCGAACGGCATCGCGCACCAGCTCCACGGCGCGATCGGCTTCACGGCGGAGCATCGCCTGCACCTGTTCACGACCAGCCTGTGGGCATGGCGTGATGAGTTCGGCGGCGCGACGCACTGGGCGACATTGCTCGGCAACCGCGCCTTCGCCGCCGGGAAACAAGGCTATTGGCCGATGGTGACGGCGGCGTGACCGGTTTCCGCTTCCCCTCGCCGCCGCCCTCCCCCGCCGCCGAGGCTTTGCGCGAGGAGGTCCGCGCCTTCCTCGCCGTGGAATTGGCGAAACGTTCCCCGCTGTCGCGCGCGGAGAGCTGGAATGGCTTCGACCGGGATTTCAGCCGCGCGATGGCCGCGAAGGGTTGGCTCGGCATGACCTGGCCGAAGCGCTACGGCGGGCATGAGCGCAGCGCGTTCGAGCGCTATGTCGTGGTCGAGGAAGCGCTGGCCGCCGGCGCGCCGGTCGCGGCGCACTGGATCGCGGACCGGCAGAGCGGGCCGAACCTGCTGAAATTCGGCACGGAGGAGCAGAAGGCTACGATCCTCCCGAAGATCGTCGCGGGCGAGGCGGTGTTCTGCATCGGGATGAGCGAGCCGGATTCCGGCTCCGACCTCGCCGCGACGCGCACCCGCGCGACGCCGGTCGATGGCGGCTGGCGTGTGACAGGCACGAAATTGTGGACCACCGGCGCGCACCACGCCGATTACATGATCCTGTTCTGCCGCACGAGCGGCACCGCCGCCGACCGGCAGGCCGGCACCAGCCAGTTGCTGGTCGATCTCCACGCCACCAAGGGCATGACGATCCGCCCGATCATCGACCTCGCCGGCCAGCATCATTTCAACGAGGTGCATTTCGAGGACGCCTTCCTCCCGTCTTCCGCGCTGATCGGCACGGAGGGCAACGGGTGGAATCAGGTGATGAGCGAACTCGCCTTCGAACGCAGCGGGCCGGAGCGATTCCTGTCCTCGATGCAATTGCTGCTGGAGCTGATCGCGGTTCTGGGCGACGCGCCGGGCGATGCCGCGCGGCTGGCGCTGGGGCGGCTGACCGCGCATCTCATCGTGCTGCGGCGGCTGTCGCGCGGGGTGGCGGCGCTACTGGAGGCGGGCGAGAATCCCGCCGTCCACGCCGCGATCGTCAAGGATCTCGGCGCGACCTTCGAGCAGGACATGCCGGAAATCGCCCGTGCGCTGGTCGATGCCGAGCCGGACCGCGCCTCCACCAGCGATTTCGTCGCGGTGCTGGCGCACACGATGCTGAACGCGCCGAGCTTCTCGCTGCGCGGCGGCACGCGGGAGATATTGCGCGGCATCATCGCGCGCGGGCTGGGGGTGCGATAGCCCGCACCCCCAGCGCCCGGCGGGTCAGGAAATATGCACCGTCTTGGTGATCATATGCGCCTCGATCCCCTCCGGCCCGTCCTCCGAGCCGAAGCCCGAATCCTTGACCCCACCGAACGGCGCGTCGGGCCATGAGGCACGGACGTTGTTGATGCACACCATCCCTGATTCGATCGCATCGCCGAGCACCGCCTGCCGCCGTCCGTTCTCCGTGAAGCAATAGGAAGCAAGGCCATAGGGGAGTCGGTTAGCCTGCTCGATCGCCTCCTCCAACGTACCGAAGCGGCGCATCAGCGCAAGCGGACCAAACGGTTCCTCGTTCATCACCTTCGCCTCCAGCGGCACGTCGGCCAGCACGGTCGGGCGATAGAAGAAGCCGTCGCCGTCCCCGCGCTCGCCGCCGGCCAGCACCCTGGCGCCGACCTCGCGCGCATTGGCGATCATCTCGTCGAGCGCGGACGGGCGGCGCGGGTTGGCGAGCGGCCCCATCCTCGTCCCGGCCGCGCTGCCGTCGCCCACCACCAGATTGCGCGTCCGCTCCGCAAAGCCGGCGGCGAAGCGATCGTAGATGCCGTCCTGCACGTAGAAGCGCGTCGGCGAGACGCACACTTGCCCCGCATTGCGGAACTTGTGCGCGACCATCATGTCCAGCGTCTTCTCCAGATCGCAATCGTCGAACACCAGCACGGGCGCGTGACCGCCAAGCTCCATCGTCATCTTCATCACGCTATCGGCCGCGAGCCGCATCAGATGCTTGCCGACCGGCACCGATCCGGTGAAGCTCAGCTTGCGCGTCACCGGCGAGGCGAGCAGCGTGCGCGACACCTCATCCGGCACGCCGAACACGATCTGCGCCACATCGCCCGGCAAGCCCGCGTCCTGGAAGCATTGCAGGATCGCGGTGGCGCTGGCCGGCGTCTCCTCACTCGGCTTCAGGATCACCGGGCAGCCGGAGGCGATCGCGGGCGAGAGCTTGCGCACCACGTTGAGCAGCGGGAAATTCCACGCGCAGAAGGCAGCGACAGGGCCGACCGGCTGCTTCAGCACGAGGCTGCGCGTGCCGGTCGGGCGCGGCAACACGCGGCCATAGATGCGCACCGCCTCCCCGGCATGGAAATCGAGGATCGCCGCCGCGCCGAGCGTCTCGCCGCGCGCTTCCGCCAGCGGCTTGCCCTGTTCCTCGGTCGCGATCGCGGCGAGTTGGTCGACACGCTCGCGAATCAGCGCGGCGGTGCGCGCGAGAACGGCGCCGCGCTGCTCGCCCGGCGTTTCGCGCCATGCGCGGAAACCGCGTTGGGCCGCCGCCAGCGCCTCCTCCAGATCGGCCGCCGAGGCGTGGGGAACGGTGCCGATCGCCGCGCCCGTCGCCGGGTTCAGCACCTCCTGCTCCGCCCGACCGCCGCCGGTGCGCCATTCGCCGGCGATATAGAGGGCGCGTGCGGGGCGATCGTTCTGGCTCATGTTCCTCACCTTGCTGGAAGCTGGTTCGATGGCGCAGATGCGATCCCGTCACCCGCCTGTCCACCCCCGCGCCGAAAAAGACCGGGCGGTTGGCGCGCCACGCCCACGCTGCTAGGCGGCGCGCGAGACGATTCACCTTGCCCGAGGAAGCAGCATGATCCCGCGTTATTCCCGCCCGGCGATGACCGACATCTGGTCCGCCGAGACGCGCTACCGCATCTGGTTCGAGATCGAGGCGCACGCCACCGATGCGCTCGCCGATCTGGGCGTGGTGCCGAAGGAGGCAGCGGCGGCGCTGTGGCGCTGGTGGGATACGAAGCCGTCGATCGACGTGCCCGCGATCGACGCGATCGAGGCGGTGACCAAGCATGACGTGATCGCCTTCCTCACCTGGGTCGCCGAGCATGTCGGCGACGAGGCGCGCTTCATGCACCAGGGCATGACCAGTTCGGACGTGCTGGACACCTGCCTCGCGGTGCAATTGACGCGCGCGGCGGATATCCTGCTCGCCGATCTCGACGCGTTGCTCGCCGTGCTCAAGCGCCGCGCCTATGAGCATAAGCTCACCCCGACGATCGGGCGCAGCCACGGCATCCACGCCGAGCCGGTGACGTTCGGCCTGAAGCTCGCCGAGGCTTATGCCGAGTTCAGCCGCAATCGCGAGCGCCTCGCCTTCGCGCGCCGCGACATCGCGACCTGCGCGATTTCCGGCGCGGTCGGCACTTTCGCCAATATCGAGCCGGCGGTGGAGGCACATGTCGCGGCAAAGCTCGGCCTGTCGGTCGAGCCGGTCTCGACGCAGGTGATCCCGCGCGATCGCCACGCGATGTTCTTCGCGACGCTCGGCGTGATAGCCTCGTCGATCGAGCGGCTCGCGGTGGAGATCCGCCACCTCCAGCGCACCGAGGTGCTGGAGGCGGAGGAATATTTCTCCCCCGGCCAGAAAGGCTCGTCGGCGATGCCGCACAAGCGCAACCCGGTGCTGACCGAGAATCTCACTGGCCTCGCCCGCATGGTGCGCGGCTATGTCACCCCGGCGCTGGAGAATGTCGCATTATGGCATGAGCGCGACATCAGCCATTCGTCGGTCGAACGCTATATCGGCCCGGACGCGACGATCACGCTCGATTTCGCGCTCGCGCGGCTGACCGGCGTGATCGACAAGCTGCTCGTCTATCCGGAGCGGATGCAGAAGAATCTCGACCGGATGGGCGGCCTCGTCCATTCGCAGCGCGTACTGCTGGCGCTGACGCAGGCCGGGGTCAGCCGCGAGGACGCTTATCGTCTTGTGCAGCGCAACGCGATGAAGGTGTGGGAGTCGGACGGTACGCTTTCGCTGGAAGAGCTACTCAAGGCCGACTCGGAAGTTATCGCCGCGCTGTCTCCGGCAGAAATCGAGGATCGTTTCGACCTCGGCTATCATCTGAAGCACGTCGACACGATCTTCGCGCGGGTGTTCGGCGACGCCTGATTGCGTTTTGTGCAAGTGCGAATGCATTGTCATATTGTTGCAATGCGGCGAAACAAAATACACATGAGCCCGCGCCGGACCTTCCCGGCGAGGAGACCATACTCATGCGCATGTTCGAAACCGCTGCCAGCTTCGCGCTGGTGATCGCGGTTCAGGCGCTGGTGGTCGGCGTGGTCTCGACCGCGTTCTGACGCATCCGCCGCCGCCCCTTCACGTAAGGGGCGGACTGGCGGGCGCGGCGACAAAGCCGCTTTTCATTCCATCCGCGCAACTGTATTGTCACCCCAATACACCAGCGGAGGGAGAGCGATGATGCACGGGATCATCTGGACGGCTGCATTCGCCGTCACCTGTCAGGTCACGCCGGCGTTGGCGCGTGTGGAGCAGGCCCCGGATCTTGCGGCGGCGGTTGCGAAACCCGGCCGCACGGCGGAGTCCATCGCACTCGACGAGAGCCGCAAGCCGGCCGAGACGCTCGCCTTCCTCGGCCTCAGGCGCGGGATGCAGGCCGCCGACATCATGACCGGCTCCGGCTATTGGGCGGAGATCATGGCCAATGCCGTCGGGCCAAAAGGCAGAGTTGCCGCGTTCGAGCCGAGCCAATTCTATTCCACGCCCGAGGAGGAAAAGAAGTGGCAGGCGCTGGTCGCGCGCCGGCCGGACATCCGCTTCGTGCGCTATCCGTTCGAGGCGTTCAGCGCCGCGCCCAACCAGTTCGATTTCACGATCATCAACCTGAGCTACCACGACCTCTACTGGCAGTCGGACAAATACCACATCCCTCGCACCGATCCGGCCGCGTTCGTGAAGGCGCTCTACGCCGCCACCAGGCCGGGCGGGATCGTCGGCATCGTCGATCATGCCGGCCCATCGGGCGACACGCGCGCGGTGGTCGACAAGCTCCATCGCATCGATCCGGCGACGGTGAAGGCCGATTTCACCTCCGCGGGCTTCATGCTGGAGGCGGAAAGCCCATTGCTCGCCAATCCGGCGGACGATCACACGAAGAACGTGTTCGACCCCGCCATTCGCGGCAAGACCGACCGCTTCATCTTCCGCTTCCGCAAGCCGCGCTAGATGCGGAAAGCGCTCAGCAGCGTCTCGTAGCTCTCCAGCGCCGGAGCGCCGGGCACGGTGCGGCCGGCGCGGAGCAGGAAGGCGTGGCGAACGATCTCCGCCTGCTGCTCGATGCCGTAGCGCTTGAGCGGCCAGCCGGGGACGAAGCTGTAATGATAGCGGCAGAACGGATGGCGCGCGATCGGCAGGAACACGCCGCGCTGATGCTGCCAGACATGGCACATCTCATGGATGAACAGGCCTTGCAGGTCGAGCGGCGCGCAGGCGAAATCGTCGCGATAGCTCGCCCCGCGCGGATGGAAATGGATCGTGCCGCGCGGTGCCATCACGACGTTAGCGGGCTGGAAGAAGGCCCAGCGCCGTCGCGCGATGCGCACCGCGCCATAGTCGATCGTCTCGCCAAACATCGCGCCAGCCAGCGCGATCTCGCCCGGCGTCAGGCAGCGCTCGCTCACCCGTCGCCGCTCATCCCTTGGGCGCGGGATCGCCCGCGCCGACGACATCGGCCTGCTGCTGGATGCGCAGGCCGTCCGAGAAGGTCAGGGTGATGGCGATCTGCCCGCCGGGCTTCACGCTGGGGTCCATGTCGAACAGCATCACATGCTTGCCCCCCGGCGCGAACGCCACCGTCTTGAGCGCCGGGACGCTGACCTGCTGCACCGCGTCCATCGTCATCGCGCCGTTCGGGCCGCCCGTTTTCATCTCATGCATCTCGGTGCGCACCGCGACGTCGGCGGAAACATTGATGAGCGTCGCATTGGCCGGGCCGCCATGGATCGTGAAATAGGCCGCCGCCGGCCGCCCCGGCACCGCCGCCAGCCGTACCCAGACGTTGCTCACCGACAGTTGCTTTTCCTGCGCGCACCCACCGAGCGCGGCGGCGGCGAGGACGAAAGTGGCGAACATGCGCAAGGCGGGTTTCTCCCGTAACGAAACAGCAAATGAAACCTAGTCGTCTCACCTTCTTGCGGCAAGGCGCGCGACACCTATATCCGCCCGGTCAACACCGTTGCGCGTCGCCGCTTCACGGGACGCGGGCGTAGTTAAATGTAGGGGCTAGAAGAGCACTCATGGCAAAAGTTATCGGTATCGACCTCGGCACCACCAATTCGTGCGTTTCGGTCATGGAGGGCGGCAAGCCCAAGGTGATCGAGAATGCCGAAGGCGCCCGCACCACTCCTTCGATCGTCGCCTTCGCCAAGGACGGCGAGCGGCTGATCGGCCAGCCGGCGAAGCGCCAGGCCGTCACCAACCCGGACAACACGATCTTCGCGGTGAAGCGCCTGATCGGCCGCCGCTACGACGACCCAGTGACGAAGAAGGACACCGAACTGGTTCCGTACAAGATCGCGCGCGGGCCGAACGGCGACGCGTGGGTCGAGGCCGGCGGCAAGGATTACAGCCCGTCGCAGATTTCCGCCTTCATCCTCCAGAAGATGAAGGAAACCGCCGAATCGTATCTCGGCGAAACCGTGACGCAGGCCGTCATCACCGTTCCCGCCTACTTCAACGACGCCCAGCGTCAGGCCACCAAGGACGCTGGCCAGATCGCGGGCCTCGAGGTGCTGCGCATCATCAACGAGCCGACCGCGGCCGCGCTGGCCTATGGCCTGGAGAAGCAGGACGGCAAGACGATCGCGGTCTATGACCTCGGCGGCGGCACGTTCGACATCTCGATCCTCGAGATCGGCGACGGCGTGTTCGAGGTGAAGTCGACCAACGGCGACACCTTCCTCGGCGGCGAGGATTTCGACGCCAAGGTCGTCGAATATCTCGCCGAAGGCTTCAAGAAGGACGAGGGTATCGACCTCACCAAGGACAAGCTGGCGCTCCAGCGGCTGAAGGAAGCCGCCGAAAAGGCGAAGATCGAGCTGTCCTCGGCGCAGACCACCGAGGTCAACCTGCCCTTCATCACCGCCGACCAGAACGGGCCGAAGCATCTCGTCAAGACGATCACCCGCGCCGATCTGGAGCGGCTGGTCGAACCGCTGATCGATCGCACGCTGGAGCCGTGCCGCAAGGCGCTGGCGGACGCGGGCGTCAAGGCCAGCGATATCGCCGAGGTCGTGCTCGTCGGCGGTCAGACCCGCATGCCCAAGGTCCGCGAGGTGGTGAAGAGCTTCTTCGGGAAGGAGCCGCACACCGGCGTCAACCCGGACGAGGTGGTCGCGATGGGCGCCGCCATCCAGGCCGGCGTGCTGCAGGGCGACGTGAAGGACGTGCTGCTGCTCGACGTGACCCCGCTGTCGCTGGGCATCGAAACGCTGGGCGGTGTCTTCACCCGCATGATCGACCGCAACACCACGATCCCGACCAAGAAGTCGCAGACCTATTCCACCGCTGACGACAATCAGCAGGCGGTGACGATCCGCGTCTTCCAGGGCGAGCGCGAGATGGCGGCGGACAACAAGCTGCTCGGCCAGTTCGATCTGGTCGGCATCCCCCCCGCCCCGCGCGGCGTGCCGCAGATCGAGGTGACGTTCGACATCGACGCCAACGGCATCGTCAACGTCTCCGCGAAGGACAAGGGCACCGGCAAGGAGCAGCAGATCCGCATCCAGGCCTCGGGCGGCCTCAGCGACGCCGACATCGACCAGATGGTGCGCGACGCGGAGCAGTTCGCGGAGGAGGACAAGAAGCGCAAGGCGGCGGCCGAGGCGAAGAACAACGCCGAAAGCCTGATCCACACCACCGAGCGCCAGCTTGCCGACAATGGCGACAAGGTCGACGAGAGCCTGAAGGGCGAGATCCAGTCGGCGATCGACGCGGCCAAGGCGGCCGTCGAGGGCGGCGACGCGGATGCGATGAACGAGAAGAGCCAGGCGCTCGCGCAGGTCGCGATGAAGCTCGGCCAGGCGATCTACGAGAAGCAGCAGCAGGCGGAAGCTTCCCCCGCCGCCGGTGCGGCTGCTGGCTCGGAAGCCGGCGGTGACGATGTTGTCGACGCCGAATTCTCGGAAGTGGACGACAACAAGGCGTGAACGAGATGATCCGCGATCGCCGTCACCGGGCGGCGGTCGCGGAGCATCCGGCGGGGGCCGTGAATGACTGAAGTAGATTATTACGAGCTTCTGGAAGTAGAGCGCGGGGCCGACGCCACCACGATCAAATCGGCTTATCGCAAGCTCGCGATGAAATACCACCCGGACAAGAACGGCGGGTGCAAGGAAAACGAGGCGAAGTTCAAGGCGGTCAACGAGGCTTATGACTGCCTGAAAGACCCGCAGAAGCGCGCGGCCTATGATCGCTTCGGCCATGCCGCCTTCCAGAACGGCGGCGGCGGCGGGGCGCATGATTTCGCCGGCTTCTCCGACATTTTCGAGAGCGTGTTCGGCGAGTTCATGGGCGGCGGCCGTGGCGGCCGCGCGCAGCCCAGGCGCGGCGCCGACCTGCGTTACGACATGGAGATCTCGCTGGAGGAAGCCTTTCACGGCAAGACCGCCGAGATCACCATCGACGTCACCGCCACCTGCGAGACCTGCCACGGCAGCGGTGCGCGCCCCGGGACCCACGCCCACACCTGCTCCACCTGCGCCGGTCACGGCAAGGTGCGTGCGCAACAGGGCTTCTTCGTGGTCGAGCGCGCCTGCCCGGTATGTGGCGGCTCCGGGCAGGTGATCGACGACCCCTGCCGCGATTGTCGCGGCGACGGGCGGGTCGAGCGCACGAGGACGCTCAGCGTAAACATCCCCGCCGGCGTCGACGAGGGTACGCGCGTGCGCATGTCGGGCGAAGGCGAAGCCGGCCCGCGCGGCGCGCCGCCGGGCGATCTCTACATCTTCCTCCATGTGAAGCGGCACGCGATCTTCGAGCGCGAGGGCACCACCCTGTTCGCGCGCGCGCCGATCAGCTTCACCACCGCCGCGCTGGGCGGCACGCTCTCCATCCCTGGCCTCGACGGGCGAACGCACGAGCTGAAAATCCCCGCCGGCATCCAGTCCGGCAAGCAATTGCGCCAGCGCGGCGCGGGGATGCCGGTGCTGCAGGGGCGCGGTCACGGCGATCTCGTCATCCAGATCGACGTGGAGACGCCCACGCGCCTCTCCACGCGCCAGCGCGAGTTGCTGGAGATGTTCCGCGAGACGGAGACGGGCGAGGAATGCCCCGAAGCGCAGGGGTTCTTCGCCCGGCTCAAGAATGCTTTTGCGGGGGATTGATCAAACGGAGAGGTGGATCATGCGTATCCTGTTACCAGCCGCCATTGCGATAGCCGCCATTGCCGCCCCGGGCGCCGCGCGCGACCGTAACGAAGTTCCCGCCGCCACGCCGGACGGCAAGCCGCAGAGCTGCGTACCGATCACCCAGCTCCGCGAGAGTCTGGTGCGCAACGATCGCGTGATCGACTTCCATATCTCCGGCGACCGTTACTATCGCGTCACGCTGCCACAATCCTGTCCGAGCCTGGGCTTTGAGCGGCGCTTTGCCTATTCGACCTCGCTCAGCCAATTGTGCTCGACCGATATCATCACGGTGCTCTACCAAAGCCCGCCGATGCGCGGCGCGAGCTGCGGGCTGGGTGAATTTCAGCCGGTGAAGATCGCAAAGAGATAAGCCTCTGGCATTCGCACGCGCCGGCTGCTAGGCGCGCCGGACCACGCACTCGTAGCTCAGCTGGATAGAGCGCTGCCCTCCGAAGGCAGAGGTCACAGGTTCGAATCCTGTCGGGTGCGCCATTTTTCTAATAAATTCAGTACCTTATTCTAGGCTAAGTAAGCCTTGAAATTTCTCCGTTGATGCTCGCGGAAGCACTGCGTCCTATTTCACAGGCGGTCGACGATAGATTTAGGGCGCTTTCTGGAGATCTAAGAGACGAGTAAACGTCCTTCCTGAAGGAAACATGATGCACTGCATCGCATAAACCAGATTGAGCGTTGCCTTTGTGGGCAGCAGTGCCTTTTCCGACCGCCCGACGCGGTTGGCCATTAGCGGCCTGCCGGCTTTTTGCTGAAGATTGCAGAACCTGACGACCTTAGCGACGCGAAACGAGATAGCAGGAAAACCGGTTTGAGATCTCCAAAGTAAGCGATCAACCGGTAAGCTTTGGCGTCCGTACCAGATGCAATATAGTTTTGGTTCGCGGCAATCGCGCGCTAGGTAAAACTATGGGGGCAAGGGAGGACACTCGGGCACTGAACAACCTGACGGTACAAACCGTCGGCGGCCTTCTTGGTCTCAGACTGCCCACCAAAGGTATGGCACGCTGCCCCTTGCCGACTCATGACGACGCGACGCCGTCATTCGAAGTCCGCCCGGGCGGGCGTCGCTGGATCTGCTATGGCTGCAACGAGAAAGGCGGTGCCATTGATCTTGTCATGGCTGTCCGCGGCCTCCTGTTTCCCACGGCGAAGCGATGGCTTGCCGAAGCAAGCGGCCTGCTCGGTCGGAACGAACGCCAAGGCGTTTGGCCAGAGCATCAATGCCGCGATCCAGAAGGCACCGCGCGTCAACCTTTCTCCACAAAGCTCCCTAGCTTGCCTCAGTCCGCCGCGCCACGACCACTCCCGCGGCCGTCGTCGTTTTCCTCGCCCGTTGCGCCAAACGAAGCGCCCGAAACCCAAGCCGATCATGAACTCTACGCTGCGCTGCTTGCTCGCGCCCCGCTCTTATCGGCCGGCAGAAACTATCTGCATGGCCGCAGTCTTTTGGACCCAGTGATCGCGCGCTTTGCCGTGGGCCAGATGCCCGGCGCCGCGGCGACGACCGAGCTTATCGGCCATTTCGGTTTCGCGCGGGTTGAGGCGGGCGGGCTACTTGTCCGGTCATCGACGCAAGATCGATACCGACCGATCTTTCCCGCAGATGCGCCGCTCTTTCCCTATCTGGAGGCGGGTCAGATCGCTTACCTCCAAGCACGCATCATTACAGGCGAAGTGAAGGGCAGCCGCTGGCGCAATCTGAACCATCGCAGACGGCGCCTTTACAATACCGATATACTCGCAGCGCCCAGAATAAAACGCGTAGCGATCTGCGAAGGCGCGATCGACGTGCTTTCGGCTGCGCAACTCGGGTGCGATGCGATCGGCCTGATCGGGGTCAGCGCCCGGCTCACCGATATCGAGATGATGGCTCTGCGCGGGAGGCAGGTTAATCTACTGCTTGACTGGGACGAAGCTGGCGACAAGCGCGCCGTGACATTGCGCAAGGAACTTGCCCGCTTCGGCGTCGCAGTAACCCGCAGAACCGCCCCCAGAAGCGGCGCGAAAGACGTCAATGATTATCTCCGGGAGGGGAATATCAGCCTATGAATGTCTATGATCGGCTGCTTCTGCCCGAAAATCTCAATTATGCCTGGATTAAAGCTAAAAACCTCTATCGCAGCGTCGATGGCTATATCGACACCGCAGAGCTTGCTGCGTTCGAACTCGATCTCGAGCGGTGCCTGCTTGAAATCCGCCGCCAGTTCGAACGCGGGAGCTACCGGCTGAAGAAATTACGACCGCTTCCCCGGCCGAAGAAGCTTTACGAAGAGCAACCCGTCAACCGCCAATATTATCATGTCGCGGTCGAGGATCAGGTCGCATAGATTGCGCTCGTTAATGCGCTCGGACCCGATCTCGACATGACAATGGAGCCCTGGAGCTACGGAAATCGCCTCTATCGGCCCGCCTGGTACGAAAAAGATGAGGCAAGCATCTCGACGCTCGAAATCGGACCCTATCGCCATGCGAGCGGCCATCTCTACCGCAAGTTCCAGCATAGCTGGCCCTTGTTCCGCCGCCATATCACGCTGACCGCGCGAATGATGGTGCTGAGGCGCCAGTTGCGGCGCGATGAAATGGACGAGTCCGATCAGCTTGCCGCAGCAACGGCCGAGCGCGCCAATCTCGCCTATTTCACTCGCGGTTTCTGGCCGGAGAAGGCGGCACCGGATGCGAAAAGCGATCTCTATCACGCCTCGATTGATCTCAAGCAATTTTATCCGGAGCTGAAGACCGAAGCAGTTGTCGCGGGGCTCGCCGAAGCCGGCGCGATGGGCGATCCACGCATTTTGGAGCTTGTCAACGGCATGTTGAATTTCCAGATCGACATGGCGGGAATGCCCGATACCGCGCTCGAACATGTCGAGCCGCCTTTTCTTAAGAGCGGCATCAAAGGCATTCCGACAGGACTTTTTGTAGCGGGATTTCTCGCCAATGCCGCGATGCTTCCCGTCGACAAGATCGTCGCGAAGAAGGTCGACGAGCAGCGGAATATCGCGCATTTCCGTTTCGTCGACGATCATACGGTCATCGCCTATGATTTTGAGACACTGTGCGACTGGATCGCTTGGTATGAACAATTGCTGATCGACCAGGATATCGGCGCCAAGATTAATCCCGACAAATATGATCCGCCGAGCTTGGCCGAGTGGATAAAGCTCATCAAGATGGGTAGGCCATTTTCGGATCTTCGCGCGAAGAAGCCCGACCTCTACGGCGCAGCGGTCCGTGATACACGGCTCGACGGGAAAAACCCGACCAAGCTCATGACCAAGACATTGGCGCAAGTCTCGGCGATTGCCGCGGCCGACATCCATATCCTCGACGATGATGATCTCGGCGAGCGTTTGAAGATGCTTGAATGGCTGCTGCTTGCCGACATTCCCGAGCGCGAAATTCGCCCCGATACGCGGGCGGCCTTTGCCGCCGGGCAGATTGCATCGCTCGTGCCCGTCCTCGTCCAGGAAGCCGACGGCCTTGTCGACGCAGAGCGCGCGCTCGCGGTCTGTCGCCTGCGTCAACCAGACGCCGAGCGGGCGACCGAGGCCGACTGGACGCAGTATAAGGAAAAGCTTGCTAGGCTCATCGAAGAGCGCAAAATATGCCTCGAGCGACATGACGAGGCAGAGCTCGCACTCCTCAATCGCTGCTTCGCGCTTCTCCTCCAGTCGCTTCGCGAGCATCCGGGTAAAGCCCGGCTTTTCTATCGCATTCACCAATATTGCCGCATGACAGGGCATCGCGGGCTTGACGCGATTATCGAATGGTTGAAGGAAAGCCGCACCGCCGGGCACGATGTCTGGGCCGATTATTATATCGCACTTTCGCTCCAGATTATGGCGAGCGGCATATTGGTGACAATGCGCCGGATCGAGGCACCCGATGCACTCCGGTCGGACACCAAAGCGGCCATCAGCCATCTCGAGGATATCGCGACGCTCGGCGCGAAAGACTTCCACGTGCATCCTTCGCGCGAGACTTGGTATCATGCCGCCGGCCGCCGCGAATTTGGAGTGGCCCTGATCCATGCCGCCGAGATGCTTGCGCCGCGGACCGAATATGCAGCCCTCGCACGGCGGCTGGCGGAGCTTTCGCAGAGCTATACTCGTGTCTTGCCGGGCGCGTCTGCCGATGTCTGGCTGGCCGAGACGGGCCAGACATCGGGCGTATGGGCGCATCTCGCCGAGAACAACTTAGGGCGCGACGAAGGCCCTTCAGCCGCCTGGCAGGCGCTCGCCCCTCATTTTGCCTTCGATCACCGATCCGATATACAAGCCGCGCGGCGATATCCCGAATGGCTTCCCGCTGCCGGATGGCAGCAACTGCTCGCGGCACGCGAGCCGTTGCCCGAGAATGACTCGGCCTGGCTCAGCGAAGTGATCGGCGACGACGTGGATAAGCGCGCTGCAGCCCAAGCGACCGGCAAGAACGCCTTCACCCGGGCTGCGCGTTCACTTGAGCCGGCGCCGAAGAACTGGATGACGATCACCGAATGGACAAGGAGCGTCCACGCTTGCAATCCCTTCGATCCGCGCCGTGGCGAATGGACCGCGCTGGAAATCACCGCGCAGCTACTCGAAGAGGCAACATCGGCGGATGGCGAAGAGGCGATGCTCGACCGGCTCCATCCCAATAATGTGCTGCTTCCGCGGCAATGGGTCACGGATTTCCCCTGTTGTCGCGAGAGTACCGATCTCAGCTGGGAGACTTGGCGGCATTTCGCTCAGAATACCGACAATACGCATGCAAAACATCGCGCGAGGCTGCGCGAGCCATCTACCTCGCTCGCCGACTACCGCTATACGATCGAAAGCAAGGCGGGCATGCCGATCCCAGACGCCGAGCGACGGCTAGTGTCGGTAGGGCGCCTCCTTTTAGGACTCCTACGTAACGATCATGCAGCGCCGCGAATCTGGAATCTGCGCGGCAACGAACTCATATTCCAGCTGCCCCGCGCGCGATGGTTCGAAACGCTTGCCATATCGTCGCCGACGACACTCATCCTCGCCGGCTGTCTCGGCGCCCGCCCGGCCGAAACTCGTGCGATTGCCCGCCAGCCCAGCCTGTTTGGCTGGCGTGACGGCGTAAGTCCCAATGATGCAACCTTCGATCCGCCGCTTTTCTTCGGATCGACCGACCTTCTCGAGGAAATCCGGCACGCGCAAAAAATCCTTGAAGACAATCAGCTCGCGGTCGCACGGAATCAGCCGCGTCAGCTCATTCCCTTCCGCCTCAGCGATTTTGCCGCAGGGATGGAAGGCACGAACGCAAATGATGGCGAAGGAGGCAGCGATGCTGAATGACCGGTTCCATATCGGGGTCATTCAAACCTCGCTTCATGCCAGTGCGGCCTGGGTCGACGACAAGTCGGGAAATTGGCAGCAATGCGTCCAGATGTCCGAAATCGAGGAGCGGCGCGCGAAGAGGGAAATCCGGCATTTCCTTGCCTCCCTGCGTGGGGTCGACCGCTTGCCCGATGTCATTCTGCTGCCTGAGCTTTCGGTGCCACTCGGCTTCGAGCCGAAGCTAAAAAAGGCTGCGGAAAAGCTCGAAGCGATCATCATCGCGGGGCTCGACTATCGCATCCAGACCGGCGAATCCCGACCGACAGTTTCAAACGAGGCGGTCGTGATCGTGCCGAGGCGGCTGCGCGGACGCCAGATTGCGCGGAACACCGAAGTGCGCCGGGTTGGCAAGACCTACCCGGCACCTGCCGAAAAGACAAAGCTCCAGCTTATCACGGGGGCGAGTGTCGCTTTCCTCGCGCATCCAACGGTGTGGATTTTCGAGAGTGCCGAGCTCGGAAAATTCGCGGTCGCGATCTGCTATGATTTCATGGATCTCGACAGGATCGTCATGTACCGCAACAAGATCCAGACCTTGTTCATTCTCGCCTATAACCGGGATACGACGTCATTCGATCATCTCGCCGAAGCCTTGTCGCGTATGCTTTTTTGCAATGTCGTCGTGTGCAATTGCGGCCAGTTCGGCGGGTCGCTCGCGGTCAGTCCGTTTCGAGAGCCTTTTCGGCGCTCGATCTACCGGCACAGCGGCCAATGCTTACCACACGCGCAGCTTATCGAACTGCCGCTGGCAGCGCTCGCGGCGCATCAGCAGGGCATAGAGGGCAAGGATTTCAAGAGCCTGCCGCCGGGGTTCGAAGAGGTCCAGCCGCTCGCGGCTATAACCGAAGCATTGTGAGCGCCGCGCAGCATTGCGCTCGCGCGCAAACGCCGAGCACGCTGGAACGTATGAGGATCCCGGCGCCAGGGTTCCCGCCTCCTCGCCCACAGGTACACGGAGCGGGCACGCCCCCGCCGTTCATGCGTGGGCTGTTTACGCCAAGATCGACCGCCCCCACCCGCTCGCGCCCGAGCCGGCCAGGCCCGGCTCAACCACGTCGCAGCCAACTGTCCTCAGTCCGTCTACGCTGCGCCGGCGAGCCGGCGGAATGCGAATGAACGGCCGACGATGTTTATCTTCTACGACATCGAGACGACGGGCATCGATATCGTCCATGACCAAATCCTTCAATTTGGCGCGATCCTTACCGACGAGGATCTTGTCGAGGTCGACCGGTTCGAGATCCGCTGCCAGCTCCTTCCATGGATTGTTCCCTCGCCGGACGCGCTTATCGTGACCGCGACGCCGGTCGGCCGTCTCGAAGATGCCTCGCTCCCAGATTTCTACGCGATGATGCAAAAAATCGCCGAGCGGCTTGCCGCTTGGGGTCCGGCAACTTTTATCGGCTATAATTCGATGCGCTTCGACGAGCCTTTCCTGCAGCGCGCTTTTTGGCAGGCGCTTCTCCCGCCCTATCTGACGGTGACCGGCGGCAACGCCCGCCTCGATCTCCTGCCGCTGATCCGTGCCGCCGCCTGTTTCCGGCCCGGCCTTCTCAATATTCCATTCGGCGAGAAGGGCGCACCGAGCTTCCGGCTCGACGGCCTCGCGCCTGCAAATGGTTTCAACGCCCATCGCGCACACGATGCGATGGGCGACGTCGAGGCAACGCTCTTTCTTGCCCGGAAGATCGCGCAAGGGTTTCCCGAACTCTGGGGTCCGCTGTCGATGCGTGCGCCGAAGGCCGAGCTGACCGCGCTGCTTGGCTCGGGAGCACCGGTGTTTCTATTTCGGCATGGCGGCACGCCGCCGGTCACCTGCTATCATCGGATCGACAAGGGCTATGGGCGCGGATCGCATGCGGTGCTGGCCCAACTCGGCTATGACTGGACGAGCGCGAAAGCGAAGATCGATTCTTTCAAACCGGGCGAATCCGCTGCCTTGCGCAAGGCGCTGCACCGCATCGCGCTCAACAAGGCGCCGCTTCTATTCACGCTCAGCGAGGCCGAAGCGATCGCCGGCCTTACGCCCGAGGCTGCTGAGCTCGCGCAAGCCGAATTTCTCGCTGGAGACAGCGACTATTGCCTGCGGCTTACGGAGATGGTCGCGCCTTTCGCACGACCCGAGCCGATCGCTGGCGCACAGGTCGAGGAGACGATTTTCGACGGTTTCGCAAGCGCCCAGGACGAGCAGCTGATGGCGGAATTCCAGCTCGCCGATCCGCCCGAGCAGCTGATGATCGCCCGCGCCTTTTCAGATCCGCGTTTTCGCCATCTCGCCATACGCGTTCTCTATGTCCGCGCGCAAAATCTTCTGGGAGAACGCGAGCTGGAGCAGATGCGGTTAGGGATCCGGCGACGCCTCGACGGCGACGAGGCCGGGGGGCATCGCTGGCGGTCGATTTCGGATGCGATTGCGGAACTTGAAGCTAATTCCGAGCGAACTCCAACAGTTGAAGAATTGGAAATTATGACTTGGCTCATCAATCGATGATCACCGGTCAATTAAAGCGGCGCAAGCAGACGTACTGATTTGGTAGCTGATCATGAAGTTAAACTATGCAGGTATGTTCTGCAGCTAAGAGGCACTCGTCCTATCCTCATCCGTTAGCCGTTCGTTGTGGTAAGTTCCGACGTTTACATTGGTGCAAAGCGATTGCACGCGAGCACCTTCGTTGACAAAGCACGAGCTTTAGGAGGTTGGCCGAGCTCGTTGACGACGCCAAGTCGCCCAATTGACCGATTCGCTCGACTTGATTTCGAGTGAGCCAGGGAAACCACGGTCCATAAACAGAACTAAGTTTGTGGAACTATGGCGTGCGCTCGGGACGAGCAAGCCATCAAACTCCAAGAAGTGAGCAGCAGCAGCCAATGCTTGTGTGGCGCTATAATCGAACGACTCGTATTTCGATGCGTCGACCCCGAGCGTGGTGAGGCTGGCGACATCGGCAAACTGCAAGGTGCGTTCGCTTTGGGCGGCCAGCTCGTGGATTTCATGCTGCAGGCGACTGGGCCAGACCGGTTCCAGCGAGAGCCTGTATCCGATTTCCGCCAGCGCACCGTCACGCTCTAGGCTCGTATAGAGCACCTCTACCGTGCCTCCCGGGCTCCAACGGCCATTCGCCGCTGATCCTCGGGTCGCCTCACGACCCGTTCTCGTGATGCGCCAGACCGTCCCTTCGAACGGTACCGGATCCATCGCATCCAACGCATCGAGGATGGCCCGATCGTGA
Organism: Sphingomonas sp. CL5.1; assembly: GCF_013344685.1. Taxonomy (NCBI): domain Bacteria; kingdom Pseudomonadati; phylum Pseudomonadota; class Alphaproteobacteria; order Sphingomonadales; family Sphingomonadaceae; genus Sphingomonas; species Sphingomonas sp. CL5.1. The sequence continues at coordinate 3,112,145 of NZ_CP050137.1, read as the reverse complement.
ACCCGTCCAGAGGTAGCCATGATCAGGTGTAGGATCCCTCGTTCAGGCTCTCGATAACAGTAAGCACCTCATCGGCTCGCCCCGAATGGATCAGATCGATCGCGCGCTCACCGTTGAGCAGGCGATGCTTAGAATAGAGCCAAACGCGCGTTTCCTCAGGATCATACAGTTCAGCCAGCCGATCGACGACATAACGAAGATCGGAGATGAGAAGCTGGGTCTTCGGATGCGGAAACGATGCACCAGAAGTCCACCGTGACACGGTGGCCGGTGACACCGCCGCGATATTGGCAACGTCGCTGCCCTTTAGGCCTCCGCGCTGCCTAAGATCGTCGATCAGATTCGCTACTGCACTTGCCATGATTACCGTCCCAGGACTGCGCTGACAGCCCTCGTGCCGCCCCTGAAATTGGGCGCACGTGAGCGCGTCTCGCCAGCCCCCTTTGCATCGAGGTCCGCCAGCGCGTCACGAAGACGTACCATCCGAACTTTGGCCTGCCCTACAGCGGCTAGAACCTTGTCGTCCACGATCTTGAGCTTGGCAGCGTGACGCGCCGTGCGAATTGCAGGATCGAGGTGACGAAGGAGGAAGTGGCTTGCTCGCCGATCTTCCGGCACCCCGGATAGATCATCGAGCTGACGATGACGCTGCGTGACAAAGTGAGCATGTCCATTCTCAATCATGTCCTCGCCGCCATGCGTGCAGCAGCTCGTATCCGCACAACTAAACCGTGAACGTCCGCCTTTTGCCTCGAAAATGGCCTGCAATTGATCCTCCTTGAAATAGCGATCGAGCTCCTGAACATAGGCCCGCGCCGCAGCACCGCCTCCGCCGGTAGGAGGCTTGCGCCAATCGGCGGCCTTGAAGCTTTCCTTCTGTCCAACGCCATGGCTGATGCCTGCCACCGCGCCGAAGGCGGCGGCTCCGAGCGCCGCAAACCCTCCCGCCATGTCAGCGATAAGGGGCCGGCCGATGCCGTGGAGGGCCCGAACGGACTCGATGAAGTGGCGCGTTCCAGCACCCGTCGCAGTGGCGCCAAACCCGGACGCCCGGAGCCATACGTTCTCGACGGGCATCGCCTCGATATCGGCGACGAATGCGGCCCTAACTGCCGCATCCTTCAACAGCGCCGAGGTTGTGATAAGCTGATAGTCGACGGCGATATCCGAGCCCCCGCAACGATCAAGCTCATATCGCAGCGCTTCGCACATGCGCAGGTCAGTCGTCCGCCACGCATCGTTCACATTCTCGACGAGATGCGTCGGAGCGAGGATGGCATGGACGCCAGCATTTACAGCGAACTCGGCAATCGCCTTGGCCGCGTCATGATTGCGGCGTCGATCAAAGTCCGACGGCTCCCATGGCCGATCCAGGTTTGCCCAAGCCAGCTTCTGGATTGCAGATGATCCAAATCGGCCGAGGGTCGCCATCTCGGCGAAATTCGGATCCAGAACGATCTCGCAACCGCTCGCTTTGAGCGTCTTGGCCAGTTCTAGCTGTTCGGCAAGATGCGCGGCGTCGAAAACAACCCGCCGATATGGCAGCCGACCCGCAGCATGCAGATCCGCCAGCTTTCTATGACCAGTGTGTCCGACGCGGAGGTAGCCCGCGATCGTGGGTGTCGTTGGGCGAAGGACGTGTAGCGTAGCTGCCATGACGGTTCTCCGGGCCTAGCTGGCCACAAGGCAGTATCTAACATTTTCATTTCACAAAATCAATATGTGAAATAGAAATATAAATCCATGTTTTTGGACGGAGCCTCAGGCAAAGATGCCCCCTGCCTTTGCCCAACTCGATGGGTAAGAATCGGCGCGAAGCTGCCACCTGACCGGAGTGGCCGGTGAGCTAACAGGCTGATTATGCTGAACCTGCGAAGTTTCTGTATTAAGATCGTCGGAGTGGAATCACCGGAAACGAGATTTCGTGGACTGAAAGCGTATGGCGTATGGACCTAAAAGTCCCCTATTCCGAGAAAGATGAAGCCAAACGACTTGGCGCGCGGTGGAGTCCGGAGCGTCGATGCTGGTATATTCCCGAGGGGCTCAGCCTCACCCCGTTTTCGCGCTGGTGGAAAACCACCGAGAAAACCTTCGATCTGGATATCCGCGCCGGCGAGGCCTACCTGGTTACCGTGCCCGAGCATTGCTGGCGATGCAAGGCTTCCATCACCGTCATCGGCTTTCTGCTTGCCCCCGGCTTCGAGGTGCAGGATTCATGGGAGAGCGGCCCAGAGGAGGTGATCGGTTATTGGACCCAGTATGACGATTGGAGCTTCGCGCATTACATCAGGGCGCTTTCGCCGGAGATTGCCCGGATTGCGACGTTCCGATCACCGACCTACCGACAGGTCTACAGCAAGGCTGTGGAATGCCGCTATTGGGCAAATCACTGTCCATCGTGCGGTGTTCGTCAAGGTGACTTCAATCTGTTTTGCAAGCCTGGCGGCGCCTTCATGCCCACGACCGAGTACGAGGCTCGACGCAGTCGAGCTGCGGTTCTCGGCCCCTATTTCGAAGCGACGGGCGATTTCTCGCTGGGCATCGACGTGGCAACGGCCATCCCCGGCGTCGGCGATCTCGGCCATCCGATAACTGTGCCGGTCGAGCGTGTTGCGAGACCCGTCGCTCCTCAGCCTTTCCCGAAGCGCCAATCCTTCTGGTCACGATTGGCGTCGCGGTTCAGGGATTAGCCAGTTCCCCCTGTTTAGCGGCCTGCTTTCAACTCGCGATTGCTACCTCGAGCACGTCGTGCCGTGCTGAATTACACAATTACCGAGACGAGATGCTCGCCGTCATGATCGAAGCGTACCAGTTCACGATGGCCGTCAGGATATTCCTTGATGACGACATCCCCCGGCGTGTTGGGTTCGCTATAGTAGATGGGAAAACCCGCAGCCAAATGCTCGCGGGCGGCGGCGCCATCATCCTCCTGTAGCGCGGCTTCGATTTCCGACCAAAGATCGACCTCGGGAACTACTGGATTGCTCGGCGACGCGGTCATGGGTCAAGCATAGGCGAAGGGAGTCTTCCTAACCAGCCAGGTGCGGACCCAGACACCAGTTGCAATGCCGGCGCCACAATCATGCCGCCGGCTCGAGCCCTTCGTTATGGACATCCTCCGCCGCTCCGGGGAAATGGGCCAGCGATACCCTCTGTCGACCCGCGTTTCGGTAATCGGCCTCGGGCCGCTCACGCGATGGCTTGCAGCCCCTTTGCCCGAACAAGGTTGAGCAGCTTGAGCGACGGGCCATCCGGCTTCTTCTCGCCGCGCTCCCATTTGCTCACCGCATCTTTCCGTACGTTGAGATAGTGCGCGAACACGGGCTGGGACACATGCTCGCGTTCCCGCAGAAAGCGGATCTCGGCGGGCGACAGCGGCTCGACGGGCGTCAGGCAAAGCGCATCGAATTCGCGCATCGTCGATTTGTCCACGAGTCCGAGCTTGTGGAGGTCGGCAGCCGCCTCATGCACCGACGCCAGGATCGGGCTGGCGGCTGGCTTACTCTTCGTCTTCGCGACCATCTTCCATCACCTCTATCAGCGCGCCTCCGTTGACGGCGGCGCTAATTTCGTCGGCGGAGTAGCCCAGATAGAGCACCGCCAGTTGCTTCAGCGCTTTCAGTTCCTTCGCGCTGATGTTGGCCTTCTCATTCTTGGCAAAGCCATGGGCAAAGAAGCTGTGCCCACCGACCTTGAACAGAATGATCGTCCGATACCCGCCAGACTTCCCGCCACCCGCTCGCGCAACGCGCTGCTTGAACACGCCGCTGCCGAGATCGGCATCAGCCTGGCCAGATGCCACCGCGGAGGCCGCTTCGATCAGCGCCTCGTCGGCCAGACCCGACTTGCGGGCAAAGCGCGCGAAGCTCTTGGTCAGGAAGACCGACATTCAATGCTCCATACCTATAGCTCTCAGAGCTACATATTTCAAGTGCGGACGCCACACCGCTACGCCGCCGCCATGTCCCGGGGTCGGACCGCTGTGGCGCGGGGAAGGCCCTGCGTCGAGCGCCTACACATCCCGCTGTTCTCCCGGATCGCAGGAGCCGAGGCATCATGCCGCGAGTTCAAACGCCTCGTCAGGGGTATGATCTGCCGTTCCCAGGAAATGGGCCAGCGATGCCTTCCGCGACGCTCGATCGAGCGCATATGATATGTGCTTGAGCTTGAGCCCGTCGAGCAGACCCTGAATATAACCGGCGACATTGTCCGCCGCCATAACGAGCGCCGTATCGATGGTATGAATGTACCGGCTCGTCATCGTCCCGCGCGAATGCCCGACGAGCGCGGCAATCGTCGCTTCGGTGAAGCCGAGATCGTTGGCGATGCTGGCAAAGCTGTGTCGCAGCACATGTGGGGTGATGTCGGCCAGGCTGGTCTCGCCGAATATCTTCGACCAATGCCCGGGCAGCGCTCCGAACGGCGTATCGTCGGACCAGCCTGGGAAAGCATAACCCTCGGCACCTTCCGCGTAGCGGGCTTCGAGATGTTCCAGGGCAGCCAGTCCGATGGGGCGCACGGACGCTCCTTCCTTGCTGTCTGTCAGACGCAGACAGCTTCCCTCCCGATCGACCTCCTCCCAGCTCAGCTTGATGATCTCGCTGCGGCGGCAACCGGTCAGCGCGAGGAGCCGGATCATCTCGGCCGCCGTTGCGTATGCCCCATCCGCGACCGCGCCGCGGAGGATGTCGCCGAGCAGGCGATACTCCTCCTCGCTTAGCCGCCGCTTGCTGGCATTGTCCTTCGGCCGGCGGATTCCATGCGTGGGATTCTGGTCGAGAACCCCGAGTTCGATGGCGTAGGTCAGAATTCCTCCGAGAAGGCCAATCGTGCGCGTTGCCGTACCCGCACCTCCCTTCACGATCGCCCGCCCGCGCAATTTTCTCCGTTTTGACATCGGCCTTCGTCTTGCCGGCCATGATGTCCCTCAAGGCTTGGCTGATATCAGCCTTGGTCAGATCCTTGACCTTTCGGTTGCCGAGCAGGGGGACGATGTGCCGATTGATCCGGCCGCGATCGGTGACGTCGTGCTCGCCTTCTTTGGCCGATCACCTTTCCCGAGAATGAGTCCGCGATCGAGATCCTCCAGATAGCGTTCGCACAGTTCCGCCACGGACATCGCCTGACGATCGAGGTGACGGTCCTCGGCGGGATTGCCGCCTCGCGCCACTCGCCCCAGCAGATCCTTGGCTTCCCGCCGGGCAGCTTCTGGAGTCCAGATTCCGTGCAGGCCGATCGTATAGCGGCGGGAGCGGCCCGCCGCCCGGTACTGGATGACGTAGCTCCGCTTGCCGGAAGCAAAGACACGCAGCCCAAAGCCGGGCAGACCATCATCCCAGATGATATAGTCCACTTCCTGGCTTTGGGCCGCGTCGACGGTTCGTTTTGTAAGCTTGACCAACTGCAATCACCTTTCTGGCAACACCTCGCGTAAGCGTGTAGGAAGCGCTTGAGCGATGGCCAGATCGTAGCACCGGCTGCGAAACGTCAAGAATTATCTTTTCGATTCAATGCCATATCGTAGTTCCGGATACTTTCGGATATATATGGGTATGGTCCCTGTACTTGCTCCGAAGGCAGAGGCCACAGGTTCGAATCCTGTCGAGTGCGCCATTTTTTTAAAAGAAAATCAACGAGATAAGAAATCGCTCACTTCATGAAACAGCGATTTCCGCCGCCGACAAATCATTAACAAAATCTGGCTGCGACGAATCAAAGCGGCTTTATCCATTTCGAGAATGGCGAGCCTCGAATGATAGCCGAATCGGATGGGCTGACGTGACCCCCTGATTTTCCTCCAAGTGCGATTAGAGTCCGGCCCGATGTGAGCCGCTACCCATTCTTGGACCACCCAACTGGGCGCCATCCAGTTCCTGCCGGCGAGGGCGGGCAGTGTGCCGCTGACCGGTTCACCAACGATATCAGCGGCTTATTGCCGATCGCGCTGCGTGGTCGCGCCTCGTTATAATCTCTACGCCAAGTCTCGCATTTTCCGACCGCGCCGTCGAGGCTCATGAACCAGTGCTGGTTCAGGCATTCCGCCCGGAACTTGCCATTGAAGCTTTCGATGAACGCGTTGTCGGTGGGCGTGCCGGGCCGCGAGAAGTCCAGCACGACGCCTTTCATAGGTCACCGACGTCGATGAACTGCCCTAACCTCCGCGTCGGACGAGATCACGTTTCCACCACGACTCGTTTAAATCCTCCAAATCCCGGTTGGTGACATCACCAACCGTCGAATGCTGTGAGGATTAACTGCCAAACCGGAATTAGGACGCAAACGGAAGATTGATAAATAATGCAGCAAATTCAACTGGAAATGGTGGAGTCGAGGGGATTGGTGCCGGCTGCAGGAATCGAACCCGCGACATCGAGTTTACAAAACTCGCGCTCTACCAACTGAGCTAAGCCGGCGCTCGCCGCCCAATAATCGCAGTCGCGCTCAACGCCAAGCGCTCGTTCCACCGACGCAAAAAACGTGTGCTCAAATTGTACCCTTGAAAGGAAACCCGGAACTAACTAGGCTTCGGAAATGGCGGTTTTCTGCCACTTTCATCGCCCTGAGATAGCGGTTGCCATTTTGTTTTGTAATCAGGGGGCCGCGGGTTCGATCCCTGCAACCGGCACCATCCTTTCGTCCCGTCCCCGCCCGCGCGCAGGCAACCCGGCGCGCGTCACGGGCGTTGGACAGGATCAATGATCCGCGTCGCCAGCTACAACATGCGCAAAGGCATCGGCACCGACCGGCGCCGCAATCCAGATCGCACGCTGGAGGTGCTGCGCGAAATCGACGCCGACGTGGTCGCCTTGCAGGAGGCGGATCGCCGCTTCGGCATGCGATCGGCGGTGATCCCGCCGCACCTGATCGACGAGCATAGCGCGTGGAAGCCGGTCGATTTCGGCACCCGCGCCGCCTCGATGGGCTGGCACGGCAACGCATTGCTCGTGCCGAAGAGCGCCGAGGTGATCGATCGCGAGGTGATCCATCTACCCGCGCTGGAGCCGCGAGGCGCGGTGATGGCGGACCTCGCGATCAACGGGCAGACGATCCGCGTCGTCGGCATGCACCTCGACCTTTCCGGCCTGTGGCGGCGGCGGCAGGCGCACGCGATCCTCACCCATGTCGCCGCCAGCCTGCGCCAGCATCCCACCGTGATGATGGGCGATCTCAACGAATGGACGCGCGCGGCGGGCTGCCTCCAGGATTTCGACCGCGAGTTCTCCTTCGCCGATACCGGCCCGAGCTTCCACGCCCGGCGGCCGGTCGGGCGACTCGACCGGATCATGGTGTCGTCGGGACTGAAGGTGGTCGATTGCGGCGTCCACGCCTCCTATGCGGCGCGCAAGGCGAGCGACCATCTGCCGATCTGGGCGGACATCGCCGCCGCATGAGCACGCCCCGGCCCCCCCACGCGCGCGAAAAGGAATTGCGGCTGGCGCTGGTCTGCTACGGCGGGATCAGCCTCGCGGTCTATATGCACGGCATCACCAAGGAGGTGTGGCATCTCGCCCGCGCCAGCCGCGCGAGCCATGACGGCGAGCGGCCGGGCGGCACCGCCGGCGTCTATGCCGAACTGCTCGACGAGATGGCGCGGGACGGCGGGCTGCGCGTGCGGGTCCTGCCCGACATTCTCGCCGGGGCGAGCGCCGGGGGCATCAACGGCATCTTCCTGGCGCAGGCGATCTCCTCCGGCCAGTCGCTCGATCCGCTGACCGACATGTGGCTGGAGCGCGGCGACGTGGAGGCGCTGATCGACGCCGCCGCCGCCCCCGCCTCACGCTTCTCGAAGGCCTGGGCGCTGCCGCTGGCATGGATGGCGGCCGGGCGCAGCGCGGACAAGCTGGAGGCGCTGGACGAGAGCACGCGCGAGGAGGTGCGCAGCAAGCTCTCCCATTTCGTGCGCTCGCGCTGGTTCGAGCCGCCGTTCAGCGGCGCCGGCTTCACCGGGATGCTGCTCGACGCGTTCGATGCGATGGCCGCCGCGCCGTGCGGCCCGCGCCTGCTACCGCCGGGCCAGCCGCTGGACCTGTTCGTCACCGTCACCGACTTCACCGGCCATCCCGAGCGGCTGCGGCTCCATTCGCCGCCGGAGGTGGTGGAGACGGAGCATCGGCTGGTCTTCCCGTTCAGCGACTATGGCGAGGAGCGCGACACGCTGGCGCCGGCGGCCGAACTCGCCTTCGCGGCGCGCGCCACCTCCAGCTTCCCCGGCGCCTTCCCGCCCTTCACCGTCGCCGAGCTTGACGGGGTGCTGAGGGATCGCGGGGTGGACTGGCCGACGCGCGACGCCTTCCTCTATCGCGTGCTGCCGCGTCAGGCGGCGGCCAATGCGGCGGACAAGGCGGTGCTGATCGACGGATCGGTGCTGGCCAACGCGCCGTTCCGCCCCGCGCTCGATGCCTTGCGCAAGCGGCCGGCGCGGCGGCAGATCGACCGACGCTTCGTCTATATCGACCCCTCGCCCGGCACGAAATTCCGCCTCTCCGGCGAGAGCGAGGGCGTGCCCGGCTTCTTCCAGACGATCCTTGGCGCGATCAGCGAATTGCCGCGCCAGCAGCCGATACGCGACAATCTGGAGGCGATCAACGGCCGCTCCGCCCGGATCGAGCGGATGCGCGGCATCCTCGCCGCCGTGCGCCCGGAGGTGGAGGCGAAGGTGGAGGCGCTGTTCGGCCGCACCCTGTTCCTCGATCGCCCGACCGCGACGCGCATGGCCGCGTGGCGGCGGCGCGCGCAGGTGGCGGCGGTGGAGCACGCCGGCTACAGCTATGCCGCCTACGCCCATCTCAAGCTCGTCGGCGTGATCGAGACGATCACCGCGCTGCTCCACGGCATCGGCGGCGAGCCGGGTCCGCAGCGCTGGCAACGCATCCGCCGCCGGATCGACGCCGCGCTGGTCGATCGCGGCTATGATGAAGCCGCGCCCAACGTATCGGGCAGCGCGGAGACGATCGACTTCCTGCGCACCTTCGATCTCGGCTTCCGCATCCGCCGATTGCGGCTGATGTCGCGCCGGCTGACCGAACTGGAGGCGGGCGTGGACGACGCGCTACTCCAGCCGATCCGCGACGCGATCTACGAATCGCTGTCCGCCTATCTCGATTGCCAGAACCCGCGATCGCACCGCATGCTGCGCGGCGAGGTGCGCGCGCTGAGCGGCGACGCCGGCCCGCTGCTCGACCGGCTGGCCGAATCGATGGACCTGAAGCGGCTCGACGCGGAAACCGACGAGCGGCTGGCGGAGGCGCTCGCCGGGCTGCCGCGCGGTCTGCGCCGCGCGCTGCTGCTGCGCTATCTCGGCTTTCCTTATTTCGACGTCGCCACCCTGCCGCTGCTACAGGGCGAGGGAATGGACGAATATGATCCGATCCAGGTCGATCGCATCGCGCCGGACGACGCGCGCACGATCCGCGGCGGCGGGGCGGAGGCGACGCTGAAAGGCATCCAGTTCAACAGCTTCGGCGCGTTCTTCAGCCGCGCCTATCGCGAGAACGACTATCTGTGGGGCCGCCTGCACGGCGCGGAGCGGATGATCGACATCGCCGTTTCCACCCTGCCCCGCGACGCGCGGCTGCGGCCGGGGCGCGTCGCGGAAATCAAGCGCGCCGCGTTCCACGCGATCCTCGACGAGGAAGCGCCGCGCCTCCACACCGCCATCGCGCTGATCGAGGAGTTGCGGCGCGAGATCGGCTGAGGCTGGAAAAACCGCGCGACCGCCGCTAGTTCCCTTTCGCGCGGGAGATCACCGAATGCAGTTTCTGAAAATCCTGTTCTGGTGCCTGATCGCCTTCATCGCGGCGGTGTTCACCTTCGGCAACTGGAAGTGGGTGACGATCCAGTTGTTCGGCAACCTCGTCGCGGAGGTGAACCTGCCGTTCCTCCTGCTCGTCACCTTCCTCGTCGGTTTCGTGCCGACCCTGATCTATCAGCGGGCGATGCGCTGGCGCCTCAGGCAGCGGCTGAACAACGCCGAGCGCGCGCTGGCCGATCTGCGCGCCGCGCCGCCGGTCGTCGCGCCGGCGACCGAGGCCCACGTCCCCGCAGCCGGAGTAGCCTCGTCGTGAGCAACCGCATCTTCGTCGCCCTCGACACGCCCGACATCGACCGCGCCAGGGCGGTGGCGGAGCGCGTGCGCCACCATGTCGGCGGGATCAAGCTGGGGCTGGAGTTCTTCGCCGCCAACGGGCGCAGCGGGGTGCGCGAGATGGCGGACCTCGGCCTCCCCATCTTCCTCGACCTAAAGCTGCACGACATCCCGAACACCGTCGCCAAGGCGGTGCAGGCGCTGCGCGGGCTGGAGCCGGCGATCCTGACGGTCCATGCCTCGGGCGGTCAGGCGATGCTGGAGGATGCCAAGGCCGCCGCGCCGGCGGGGACGAAGGTGGTGGCGGTGACGATGCTCACCAGCCTCGACCAGCGCGACCTCGACGCGACCGGCATCAGCGGCTCGCCACACGATCAGGTGCTGCGACTGACCGAGTTGGCTATGCGCGCGGGCGTCGACGGCATCGTCTGCTCCGGCGAGGAGGTGAAGGCGGCGCACAAGCTCTGGCCGAAGGGCTTCTTCGTCGTCCCCGGCGTGCGCCCCGCCGACGGCGTGGTCGCGGACCAGAAGCGCGTGGTGACGCCGCGCGCGGCGCTGGACAACGGCGCGTCGATCCTCGTCGTCGGCCGGCCGATCACGCAGGCCGAAGACCCGGACGCGGCGGCGCGCGCGATCGGGGCCACGTTGTAATCAAACCCCTGCCGTCCGGGCGAACGGACTAAAGGCAAGATCATGCTTATCACCGCCAAGATCTGCGGCCTCACCACGCGCGAGACGCTCGACGCCGCCGTCGCGGGCGGGGCGAGCCATGTCGGCTTCGTGTTCTTCCCGCCCTCCCCCCGCAACCTCGACGCCGATCGCGCGCGGGCGCTGGCGGGGCGTGTGCCGGGCCACGTCCGCCGCGTGGGCGTGTTCGTGGACCCCGAAGACGCGCTGATCGACACGGCGGTCACCGCCGGCCGGCTCGATGCGCTGCAACTCCACAAGACCGCGCCCATGCGCGTCGCCGAGCTTGCCCGCCGCACCGGGCTGGAAAGCTGGGCCGCCGTCGCGGTGAAGACGCGCGCCGACCTCGATCGCGCGCGCGATTTCACCGGGGCGGCGCACCGCATCCTCTATGACGCCAGGACGCCGGACGGCGCCTCGCTTCCCGGTGGCATGGGTTTGCGCTTCGACTGGTCGCTGCTCGACGGCTTCCGCCACCCGCTGCCCTGGGCGCTCTCCGGCGGGCTGGACGCGAGCAATGTGGCGGAGGCGATCGGCCGCACCGGCGCGACATTGGTCGACGTATCCTCCGGTGTGGAATCCGCGCCGGGCGTGAAGGACGTGGACAAGATCGCCGCTTTCCTTAAGGCGGTGTCGCGATGACCACCCCCAATTCCTTCCGCGCGCAGCCCGACGAACGCGGGCATTTCGGCGCGTTCGGCGGCCGCTATGTCGCCGAGACGCTGATGCCGCTGATCCTCGATCTCGAACGCGAATATCGCGCGGCCAAGGCCGATTCCGCCTTCCAGGCCGAGTTCGACGACCTGCTCGAACATTATGTCGGCCGCCCCAGCCCGCTCTATTTCGCGCCCCGGCTCACCGAGGAACTCGGCGGCGCGCAGATCTGGTTCAAGCGCGAGGAGCTGAACCACACCGGCGCGCACAAGATCAACAATTGCATCGGCCAGATCCTGCTCGCGATCCGCATGGGCAAGACGCGGATCATCGCGGAAACCGGCGCGGGCCAGCACGGCGTCGCCACCGCCACCGTCTGCGCGCGCTTCGGCATCCCCTGCGTGATCTACATGGGCGCGAAGGATGTCGAGCGGCAGAAGCCCAATGTGTTCCGCATGAAATTGCTCGGCGCTCAGGTAGTGCCCGTCACCTCCGGCGCGATGACGCTGAAGGATGCGATGAACGAGGCGATGCGCGACTGGGTCGCCAACGTTCACGACACTTTCTACATCATCGGCACCGCCGCCGGCCCGCATCCCTATCCGGAGCTGGTGCGCGATTTCCAGAGCGTGATCGGCAAGGAGGCGCGCGCGCAGATGCTCGCCCGCACCGGCCGCCTGCCCGACCTGCTGATCGCGGCGGTGGGCGGCGGATCGAACGCGATCGGGCTGTTCCACCCCTTCCTCGACGATGCCGGCGTGGCGATGATCGGCGTGGAGGCGGCGGGCCACGGCATCGAGACGGGACAGCACGCCGCCAGCCTCACCGGCGGCGCGCCGGGCATCCTCCACGGCAACAAGACCTATCTGCTGCAGGACGAGGACGGCCAGATCACCGAGGCGCATTCGATCAGCGCCGGCCTCGACTATCCCGGCATCGGCCCGGAGCATAGCTGGCTGCACGAGATCGGCCGCGTCCGCTACCTGCCGATCACCGACAGGGAAGCACTGGAGGCGTTCCAGCTCTGCTGCCGACTGGAAGGGATCATCCCCGCACTGGAAAGCGCCCATGCGCTCGCCGCGCTGCCCAAGGTGGTGAAGGATTACGGCAAGGACGCGATGATCCTCGTCAACGTCTCCGGCCGGGGGGACAAGGACATCTTCACCGTCGCCGAAGCGCTGGGGGTGGAGATATGAGCCGCCTCACCAACGCCTTCCCGGCCGACCGCGCCGCTCTGGTGTGCTTCGTCACCGCGGGCGATCCGACTCCGGCCGCGACGGGCGCGATCCTCGACGCCCTGGTCGACGGCGGCGCGGACGTGATCGAACTGGGGATGCCCTTCACCGATCCGATGGCGGACGGCCCGGCGATCCAGGCGGCCAACCTGCGCAGCCTCGCGGCGGGCACCACCACGGCGGATATCCTGAACATCGCCCGCGATTTCCGCGCGCGGCATCCCGACGTGCCGCTGGTGCTGATGGGCTATGCCAACCCGATGCTGCGGCGTGGCGCGGAATGGTTCGCGCAGGCGGCACGCGACGCCGGCGTGGACGGCGTGATCTGCGTCGACGTGCCGCCGGAGGAGGATGACGCAATCGGCCCGGCACTGCGCGCGGCGGGCATCGACCTCGTCCGCCTCGCCACGCCGACCAGCGACGCCGCACGGCTCCCGGCGGTGCTCGATGGCGCGGGCGGGTTCCTCTATTACGTCTCGGTCGCGGGGATCACCGGGCTGCAACAGGCGGCGCAGGCTTCGATCGAGGAAGCGGTGGCGCGGCTCAAGGCGGCGACCGCCCTCCCCGTCGCGGTCGGCTTCGGCGTCCGCACCCCCGAGCAGGCCGGCGCGATCGCCCGCGTCGCGGACGGCGTGGTGGTCGGCTCGGCGATCGTCGATCTCGTCGGCAGGCACGGCAAGGATGCGCCCGCCGCCGTCACCGCCTATATACGCACCCTGAGCGACGCGATCCGCGCCGCCCGCAAGGAACCGAAATGAGCTGGCTTTCGAGCGTCCGCAACGCGCTGTCCTCCGTCATTCCGAAGAAGGACACCCCGGACACCCTCTGGCACAAGTGCAAGGGGTGCGGGCAGATGGTGTTCACGAAAGAGCTGGAGGAGAATCTCAGCGTCTGCCCGAAATGCGGTCACCATGAGCGGATCGGGCCGAAGCAGCGTTTCGCGCAACTGCTGGACGAGGGAAGCTGCGTCGAGCTGCCCGCCCCGCGCACCCCGGAAGACCCGCTCAGGTTCCGCGATTCGAAGCGTTATACCGAGCGCCTGAAGGCCGCCCGCGCGCAGACCGGCGAGAGCGATGCCTTCATCAACGCGCGCGGCGCGATCGAGGGCCATCGCGTCGTGATCGGCGTGCAGGATTTCGCCTTCATGGGCGGATCGATGGGCCAGGCGGTCGGCGAGGCGTTCATCCAGGGCGTCGAGGCGGCGATCGCGGACAAGGCGCCCTATATCGTCTTCACCGCCTCGGGCGGCGCGCGGATGCAGGAGGGCATCCTCAGCCTGATGCAGATGCCGCGCGCCACCGTCGCGATCCAGATGCTCCACGATGCGGGCCTGCCCTATATCGTCGTGCTGACCGATCCCACCTCCGGCGGCGTGATGGCGGCCTATGCCATGCTGGGCGACATCCACATCGCCGAGCCGAAGGCGACGCTCGCCTTCACCGGGCGGCGCGTGATCGAGAGCACGATCCGCGAGAAGCTGCCCGACGATTTCCAGACATCGGAATATCTGCTCGAGCACGGGATGCTCGACATGATCGTCCACCGCAAGGACCTGCGCGCGCAACTGGCGACGGTGATCGCCTATCTCTGCCACCAGCGCGCCGCCGCCTGAGACAGCCGACATGGCGGATCACGCGATATCCGCCGATCCGGCGGTGCAGGCGCAGCTCGACCGCTTGTGGTCGCTCTCGCCCGGCGCGGACGTGCTGGGGCTGGGGCGGATCACGCGGCTGCTGGAGCGCGTCGGCAACCCGCACCTGCGCCTGCCGCCGGTGTTCCACGTCGCGGGCACCAACGGCAAGGGCTCGACCTGCGCCTTCCTGCGCGCGGCGCTGGAGGCGGCGGGCCTCCGCGTCCACGCTTACACCAGCCCGCATCTCATGCGCTTCAACGAGCGTATCCGCGTCGCGGGCAAGCTGATCGAGGATGCCGCGCTCGCCCCGCTGCTGGCGGAGGTGCTCGATGCCGGCGGCGGGATCTGCGCGAGCTTCTTCGAGGTGACGACGGCGGCCGCCTTCCTCGCCTTCACCCGGACGCCGGCCGACGCCTGCGTGATCGAGGTGGGACTCGGCGGGCGGCTCGACGCCACCAATGTCATTCCCGAACCTGCGGTGTGCGGCATCGCCGCACTCGGCATCGATCACGAGGCGTTTCTGCTCGCGGAGGAAGTCGGCACGCCGAGCGAACCGCTCGACCGCATCGGCTTCGAGAAGGCCGGCATCGCCAAGCCTGGCGTCCCGCTTGTCACGCAGCATTATCCGGCTTCGGTCGCCGCGAGCATCGCCGCGGTGGCGAGCGAGCGCGGCGCGCCGCTCATCGCGCGCGGCGTGGAATGGGAGATCGCGACGGAAGGCGACTCGCTGCGCTACCGCGACGCCGCCGGTGAACTCGTCCTTCCCCGGCCGGCGCTCACCGGCCCCCATCAGGCCGCCAATGCCGGGCTGGCCGTCGCCATGCTGCGGCATCAGCAGGCGGTGAGCGTCGATCCGGCCGCGCTGGCGGCGGGCATCCGCGCGGCGACGTGGCCAGCGCGGATGCAACGGCTCGGCGACGGTCCGCTCATTCGCCGCCTGCGCCCGGAACAGCGCCGGTTCGGCGTGTGGCTCGATGGCGCGCACAACGAATCCGCCGCCGCCGCGATCGCCGGTGCGTGGGGCGAAGGCGCGCCCACGGCGATCGTCATCGGGATGCTCGCCAACAAGGACGCGGAGGGCGTGCTGCGGCTCCTGATCGGCGGACGCGCGGATTGCGAGGTCATCGCGGTGCCGGTGCCGCATCACGCTTGCCACCCGCCCGCCGCGCTCGCGGCACTGGCGCGGCGATATGGCGCGTCGACCGCAACGACGGCGGGCGACGTCACGGCGGCTTTCGACCAGCTCGCCCGCTCCGGCGCCGGCGAATCGGCGCTGGTCGCCGGCTCGCTCTATCTCGCCGGTGAGGTGCTTGCCGCGAACGACGAGCCGCCGAACTGATCCTTCTAATTGCGATTGACTTGCAATAGCTGAACCGCGAAGGTCGCGGACGAGAGGAATCGTCCCTATGACCTTGCCTGCCGCTACCACCGCCGCCACCGCGCTCCCCTATCCGCTGCCGTCATGCCCGAACGCGCGCGTGCTGCTGTTCGCGATCAGGCGGATGGGCGCGCATGGCCTCGCCGACGCGCGCGCGGCGCACGCGATGTTCACCCTGTTTCGCGAAGGGTTCCGCCGGCCGCTCACCCTGCTGCGCGCGCTGATGGCCGATCTCGCCGGCAATGCCGCGCTGCCGATCGCCATCGCGCCATGCTGCTGCGCGCGGATGACGGTGGCCGAATCGGCGCTGCTGACCACTATCGCGCGCGTCGAGACCGCGCCCGAAACCGCCGCATTGCTGCTCGGCGACCTGCTCGGCATCCGCCGGCCCGACGGAGTGCTGGCGAGCATCGCCGCCGTTTCCGCCGCCTTCGCCGACGAGGGGCGGCCGATCTTCCGCTAGGCCGCGTCGGGTTCGGACAAGCCGGCCCGCGCGAACAGCCGGAAACCGCTCGGCAGGCGGCGCGGCGCCGCGCCCTCCAGCGTCGCCTCGATCGCGCGGATCGCCGCCAGCAGGTCGCGCTGGGCGAACGGCTTGACGAGGCAGCCGACGGCGAGCGCCGATGCCTCGCTCGGGCAATTGGCGGTGACGAACAGCACCGGGATGCCGCGCCCGGCCGCCGCGCGCGCCACGTCCACGCCGCTGCCGTCGGCTAGTTCCACGTCGACCAGCACGAGATCGATCGCCTGCCCGTCAGCGATGATCGACACCGCCCGCGCGACGCGATCGACGGTGGCGACCACCTGATAATGTTCCGCGATCAACAAATGCTCTGCATCGAACGCAACGAGCGGCTCGTCCTCGACCAGCAGGAGGCGTGTGATCCGCCGCTTTTTCCGCTCGAACAACATCGTGTGAATCATGCCGCCTGCCAAACCCCAACGCCTTAACGCCGCGACTGCACTTTCGACGCAAATTTTTTCGCGCATGCAACGCAAGCAATGTATCAGCCGCGTCATGCCGAGCCGCCCGTCAGACCAGCGCCCCATGCAGCGCATCGCCAAGCTCCTCGCCCGCGCCGGAGTCGCCTCGCGCCGTGAGATCGAGCGGATGATCGAGGAGGGCCGCGTCGCGAAGGACGGCGCGACGATCGAGACGCCCGCGACCTTGCTCGCCTCGCTCCACGGCGTGACGGTCGATGGCCAGCCGGTCGCGGCGGCGGTGCCCGCGCGGCTGTTCCTGTTCCACAAGCCGGCCGGCGTGCTCACCACGGAGCGCGATCCGCGTGGGCGGCCGACGATCTACGACCGGCTGCCGAAGGACCTGCCGCGCCTCATGCCGGTCGGGCGGCTCGATTATAATACCGAGGGCCTGCTGCTGATGACCAACGACGGCGAGCTGAAGCGGCAACTGGAATTGCCCTCGACCGGCGTGGAACGCACCTATCGCGCGCGCGCCTTCGGCCAGGTGTCGCAGTCGCAGCTCGAATCGTTGATCGAGGGCGTGGAGATCGACGGCGTCCGCTACGGTTCGATCGACGCGAATATCGAGCGGCGCACCGGCGCGAACCTGTGGATCGAGATGATCCTGACCGAGGGCAAGAACCGCGAGGTGCGCCGCGTGCTCGAACATCTCGGGCTGGAGGTGAACCGGCTGATCCGCATCCGCTACGGCCCGTTCGTGCTCGGCGACCTGCCGCCCGGTGGAATCGGCGAGGTGCGGCAGCACGATCTGGTCGCCTTCCGCCAGTCGCTCGACCGCAAGGGGCCGACGCCGGAGCCGATCGCGGTCTCCAGCGACGCGCCGCCGGCACGACGCGCGCCGCGCCGCGCGCAGACCGCGCCACGCAAGCCGGCCGAAACGCGCGCCGAGACATCGCCGCCACCGGCGGCGGAGCGCACCGCCCGCCCGGCGCGTCCGCCGCGCCGCAAGGCCGGCTGGGCGAAACCCAAGCCGCGCTCCGGCCCGGCGAGGCCGCGCAAATGAGGATCATCGCCGGCCAATGGCGCGGCCGCCCGCTCGTCGCGCCCAAGGGGGATACCACCCGTCCCACCGCCGACCGCACGCGCGAGGCCTTGTTCTCGATGCTCGCCAGCCGCGTCGGCAGCTTCGAGGGGCTGGCCGTGGCGGATCTGTTCGCCGGCTCCGGCGCGCTCGGGCTGGAGGCGCTGTCGCGCGGCGCCGGGCATTGCCTGTTCGTCGAGCAGGACAAGGCCGCGCTCGACGCGCTGCGCGCGAATATCGCCAAACTCGGCGCAACCGGCGCGGAGGTCCGCGCCACCTCCGTCCTGTCGCTGGCGCAGACGCAGCAACCGTTTGACCTGATCCTGATGGATCCGCCCTATGGCACCGGCGCGGGCAATGTCGCGCTCGATCGGCTGGCACGGCTCGGCTGGGTCGGCGCGGGGACGTGGATCAGCATCGAGACCGCGCATAACGAACCGGTCGACGTCGCCGGATTCACCATCGAGGCGGACCGCAAGCACGGCCGCGCTCGGCTCACGCTGCTGCGGCCCAGCTAAGGCCCCTCGACCACCATCGGCGCGACGCCGCGTCGCGGGCGCAGCGCGACCAGCGCGATCAGGCTCAGCAGCGCCGCCACCGCCAGATATAGGCCGACCGCCGCGACCCCGCCGCCGCGCTGCGACAGCCATTGCGCGGCCACCGGGGTCAGCCCGCCGCCGATGATCCCGGCCATGTTGAAAGCGAGGCTCACGCCCGTGTAGCGCACGCGCGCCGGAAACAACCCCGGCAGCCACGCCCCGAGCGGGCCATAGACGAACCCCATTACCAGCAGCGCGAAGGCCAGCGCGGCGAAGATCGTCGCCAGCGAGCCGGAGCCAAGCCCCGGCACCAGCAGGAAGCCGGCGAGGATCGCGCCGATGCACCCCCAGGTCAGCACGTTCGCCGGCGAGCTGCGATCCGCCCAGATGCCCGAAAGCACGATGCCCACCGCCATGAACAGGATCGCGCCGAGCTGGAGCGCGAGGAAGGTCTGCCGGTCGATTCCCAGCGTCGTGGTGGCATAGCCGAGCGCGAAGGCGGTCGCGATATAATAGACCGCGAAACAGGCGATCGCGCCGAACGTGCCGCCCAGCGCGGCGCGCCAGTGATCGCGCAGCAGCTCGCCCATCGGCACGGCGGGCGGCGGCCCTTCCTCCAGCATCCTCGCGAAGGCCGGCGTCTCGGCGATGCGCAGCCGCACCCACAGCCCCAGCCCGACCAGCACGACGGAGAGCAGGAACGGCACCCGCCAGCCCCACGCCATGAACTCGGCCGGCGTCATCATCAGGCCGAGCACGAGGAACAGCCCGTTCGCGGCGATGAAGCCGATCGGCGCGCCGAGCTGCGGCACCATGCCGTAGCGGCCGCGCCATCCCGGCGGGGCGTTCTCCACCGCGAGCAGCGCCGCCCCGCCCCATTCGCCGCCAAGGCCGAAGCCCTGGCCGAAGCGCAGCACGCACAGCAGCAGCGGCGCCCACCAGCCGATCGTCGCGTAAACGGGCAGGAAGGCGATCGCGAGCGTCGATCCGCCCATCAGCATCAGCGAGGCGACCAGCGTCGATTTCCGCCCGATCCGGTCGCCATAATGGCCGAACACCCACGCCCCCACCGGCCGCGCGATGAACGCCACCGCGAGGCTGGCATAGGAGGAGAGCAATTGCACCGAGGCGCTCTCCGCGGGGAAGAACAGCGGGCCGAACACCAGCGCGGCGGCGGTCGCATAGATATAGAAATCATAGAATTCGACCGTCGTGCCGACGAGGCTGGCGATCAGGATGCGGCGGGTCGAGGCGGCCGATGTCATGCGCCTTCCATCCCCGCAGATCGCCGATGCGTCAACATTTCGTGGCGGAAACACGATCGTTCTCCGCGGACACATTCCCGCAACATCGCGGGCCTAGCCCGTAATGCGTCGGTGACGTCCCCTCGCGCCGACGATGGCCGGGTCTCCCTTTTCCCGGTCGTTCCCTGAACTACGGGGCGGCCCTCCCCCTGTCTGGCCGCCCCGGATTTTCCCTTCCATTGCCCGCCGCCCGCTCCCGGACTAAGGCGCCGCGCCATGAAGACCGTCGCCCTGATCGTCGCCGCCGGCAAGGGAGAGCGCACCGGCGCGGCCCTGCCCAAGCAATATGCCGCGATCGGCGGCCGCGCGATGCTGGCGTGGAGCCACGCGGCGCTCAGCCGCCATCCGATGATCGACACGGTGCTGGTCGCGATCGGCGCGGGGCAGGAAGCGCTGATCGCCGAGGCGCTGCCCGACGCGGCATACATCACCGGCGGGGCGACACGCCGCGAGTCGGTCGCGGCGGGGCTGGCCGCGCTGGCGGGCGCCGACCGCATCCTGGTGCACGACGCCGCGCGCCCGTTCCTCCCCGCCGCCGTGATCGACCGGCTGCTCGCCGCGCTCGATTCGCACGAAGGCGCGGTGCCGGTGCTGCCGGTGGCCGACACGCTGGTGCGCGACGATGGCGAGACGGTGCCGCGCGAATCGCTCCATCGCGTGCAGACGCCGCAGGCTTTCCGCTACGCATCGCTGGCCGAGGCGCATCGCCGCTGGACCGGCGGCGACGCCACAGACGACGCGCAGATGGTCCGCGCGCTTGGCGGATCGGTCGCGCTGGTGCAGGGCGATGCGATGCTGGAAAAGATCACCTGGCCGGGCGACATCGCCGCCGCCGAGGCGCGGCTGGGCATGGAAACCCGCTCGGCGCTGGGCTCCGACGTCCACCGCCTCGCCGACGGGGAGCGATTGTGGCTGGGCGGCGTGCTCATCCCGCACCATCAGGGCCTGTCGGGGCACAGCGACGCGGACGTGGCGCTCCACGCCATCACCGATGCGCTGCTCGGCACGATCGCGGCGGGCGATATCGGGATGCACTTTCCGCCGAGCGACCCGCAATGGCGCGGGGCCGAATCGGGGCAATTCCTGCGCCACGCCCTCTCGCTGCTCCGGGCGCGCGGCGGCCGCGTCACCTTCGTCGACCTCACCCTGATCTGCGAGGCGCCGAAGATCGGCCCGCATCGCGAGGCGATCCGCGCGCGGATCGCGGAACTTCTGGAGGTTTCAGCCGATCGGATCAGCGTGAAGGCCACCACCACCGAGCGCCTCGGCTTCACCGGCCGCGGCGAGGGCATCGCCGCGCAGGCCGTCGTCACCGCGATGCTGCCGGGAAGCGCGCTGTGAGACGCCTCGCCGCGCTGCTGGCGCTCGTCGCCATGCCCGCCGCCGCCAGCGCGCAGGCCCCGTGCCTCACCGCCTCCGACGCCGAGGCGATCGCCCTGGTCGCCATGCCGGACATCATCCGCGAGACGGGGCGCGTCTGCACCGCCCTGCCGCCCGCCAGCCTCGTGCGGCGGCCGAACAGCGCCTTCCTCGCCCGCTACGAGGCCGCCGCCGACTCGGCATGGCCCGCCGCCCGCGCCGCGATCGTCAAGCTGAGCGATCCGGCGGTCGATATGCTGCTCCAGTCCGATTACGCGCGGCCCCTGCTCACCTCGATCTTCGCGCCGCAGATCGTCGGCCATGTCCAGCCCGGCGACTGCCCGACGATCGACCGGCTGGTGACGCTGCTGGAGCCGCTGCCCGCGCGCAACACGGCGGGGATCATCGTCGCCACGCTGCAATATCTGAAAGCCAGGAAGGTACGCGGGAAGCAGGTTGCCGCCGTTCCCGATCTTCCGGTATGTCCCACGGTGTCCCAATGACCGATAGTGTCCTCCCCCCCGAACTCATCGCCGCCGCCGCGCGCGTGGTGGAAGCGAATCGCGCCGCCGGGCGCCGCATCGCCATCGCGGAAAGCTGCACCGGCGGGCTGGTCGCGGCCGCGCTCACCGAGATCCCCGGCTCGTCGGACGTGCTGGAGGCGAGCCTCGTCACGTATTCCAACGACGCCAAGCTCGGGCTGCTCAACGTCAGCAACGACGTGATCGAGACGTTCGGCGCGGTTTCGATCGCGGTCGCATGGAGCATGGCGCAGGGGGCGCTGGAGGCGACCCATGCCGATGTCGCGGTGGCGATCACCGGCGTCGCCGGGCCGGGCGGCGGATCGGAGAAGAAGCCGGTCGGCACCGTCGTCTTCGCCCGCGCCGAACGCGGCGGCGATCCTTCGGACGTGGTGGCCGACAAGCACCAGTTCGGCGATCTCGGCCGTGGCCGCATCCGCCTTCAGGCGGCGCTGTGCGCGCTCGACCTGCTGATGCCGCCGTCGCCTTCCCCGGAAGCGCCCCCGACGCCGTAGAGCGCAGCCGCCCGATCCTCGAACGCGCCGATCATCCTGCGCAGCGCGGCGGCGAACACCTGTCCCGCCATCGCCTCGAACACGCGGTTGCGGAAGGCGAAATCGACCGAGAAATCGACGAAACAGCCATCGCCATCGGCGCGGAAGCCCCAGTCGTTGTGCAGGAACTTCAGCGGCCCGTCGACATAATCGACATGCACCGCCGCCGGCCGTTCCTTCACCACGCGCGAGGTGAAGGTCTCGCGCAGCCCCTTGAAGCCGACGATCATGTCCGCGATCGTCTCCGTCGGCGTGTCGCTGCGCACGCGCATCGCCACCACCCACGGCAGGAACTCGGCATAACGCCCCACGTCCGCGACCAGATCGAACATCTGCTCCCGCGTATAGGGCAGGCGGCGGGTTTCCTTATGCCTTGGCAAGTTGCGCCTCGCGCGCCGCCCTCATCTTCGCGAAATCGTCGCCCGCGTGATAGCTCGACCGGGTCAGCGGCGAGCTGGCGACCAGCAGGAAGCCCTTGGCCCGCGCGATCGCGGCATAAGCGTCGAACGCCTTGGGCGTGACGAAATCGGCGACCTTGGCATGGCGCGGCGTCGGCTGGAGATATTGCCCCATCGTCAGGAAATCGATGTCGGCGGAGCGCATGTCGTCCATCACCTGATGCACCTCCAGCCGCTCCTCGCCCAGCCCGAGCATCACGCCGGACTTGGTGAAGATCGACGGATCGTGCCGCTTCACGCTCTCCAGCAGGCGCAGCGACGCGTAGTAACGCGCGCCGGGGCGGATCGTCGGATAGAGCCGTGGGACGGTCTCGAGGTTGTGGTTATAGACGTCCGGCCGCGCGGCGACGATCGACTCGACCGCTCCTTGCGCCTTGTTGCGGAAATCGGGGGTGAGGATCTCGATCGTCGTGTTCGGCGTGTTGCGGCGCAGCGCCTCGATCACCTTCACGAACTGCGACGCGCCGCCGTCCGGCAAGTCGTCGCGATCGACCGAGGTGATGACGATATGCTCCAGCCCCAGCTCGGCCGCCGCCACCGCGACATGCTCCGGCTCCAGTGGGTCGATCGCGCGCGGCATCCCCGTCTTGACGTTGCAGAAGGCGCAGGCGCGGGTGCAGGTGTCGCCCAGGATCATCACCGTCGCGTGCTTCTTCGTCCAGCACTCGCCGATGTTCGGGCAGGCCGCCTCCTCGCACACGGTGGCGAGGTTCAGCCGGCGCATCAGCTGCTTCGTCTCGGCGAAGCCGGTCGAGGTCGGCGCCTTGACGCGAATCCAGTCAGGCTTGCGCTGGCGCGGCGCGGCGACGGGGGACATTTCGTTCATGTGGGGGCAAATAGCGACTGCCCTCGCGCGAAACAACGCGCTAAGAGCCGCGCCATGACCGACTTCACCGATCTCGTCGCCGGCTACCGGCGTTTTCGTGAACATGGTTGGGTCGAGCAGCATGATCGATGGGCGGAGCTGTCCGAGGGGCAAAGCCCCAAGGTGATGGTGATCGCCTGTTCCGACAGCCGCACCGATCCCGCCACCGTGTTCGATGTGTCGCCGGGCGAGATATTCGTCGTGCGCAACGTCTCGAACCTCGTGCCGCCGCTGGAGATCGACGAGGCGCGCCACGGCGTTTCCGCCGCGCTGGAATTCGCCGTGACGCAGCTCAAGGTCCAGGACATCGTCGTGATGGGTCACGGCATGTGCGGCGGCGTCAATGCCTCGCTCACCCGCCGTTTCCACCATGCGCGGCCGGGCGAAGGCGGGTTCATCGCGCGCTGGATCGACATGCTCGACGAGGCGCGCGACCGCATCGTCGCCGAATATGGCGAGGGCGAGGAAGCCGCGCACCAGCTCGAACTGGAAACAGTGCGCGTCAGCCTCAGCAACTTGCGCACCTTCCCCTGCGTGCGCGAGGCGGAGGCTGAGGGCCGGCTCACCCTGCGCGGCGCGTGGTTCTCGATCCGTGGCGGCGTGCTGTGGGTGATGGGCGAGGACGGAGAGTTCGCGCCGGCGGCGTGATACGCGCCCGTCGAAGGGCGACCTATCCGTCCAGCGCCTCGTGCGCCACCCGCGCCAGTTCGGGATCGAGCACCGGCGGGTCCATCGGCACATTGGCGGAAAGCACGTCCGCCACCACGGTCAGCGCCGCGATTCGCGCCGCTTTCTTGTCGTTGCCGTCGATAACGTGCCACGGCGCGACCCCGGTATCGGTGCGCTCGAACATCTCGTGCATCGCCTCCAGATAGGCGGCGCGCTTCGCCCGGTTGCGATAATCCTCCAGCCCCGTCTTCCAGCGCTTCCACGGATCGTCGAGGCGCTCGCGCAGGCGCTTGTCCTGCTCCTTCTGGCCGACGTGGATGAACAGCTTCACCAGCGTCGTGCCCGAATCGATCAGCCGCGTCTCGAAATCGTTGATCTGGCCGTAAGCGCGCTTCCACTCCGCGCGAGTCGCGAAACCCTCGACGCGCTCGACCAGCACGCGGCCGTACCAGCTGCGGTCGAACACCGTGATGTCGCCCGGCTCCGGAAGGTGCTTGCGGAAGCGCCAGAGGAACGGATGGGCCTTTTCCTCCGGCGTGGGCGCGGAGATCGGGTAGACCTCGAAATGCCGCGGGTCCCATGTATCCACAAGGCGTTGGATGATCCCGCCCTTCCCGGCGGCATCCCAGCCCTCCAGCATCACCACCGCCGGCCGCTCATGCACAATATGCGCGACGAGGATATGGTTCAGCCTCTTCTGAAGCGCTGCCAGATCGCGGCGGTAATGCCCCTTGTAGCGCTTGCCCTTTTCGTAATCGGCGAGATCAATCATGGCGCCAACCTGCCGCGAAAGCGGGCCGGACGCCAGCCATGTTCGATTCGCGGCTCAGCCCGCGTCGGGCGCGACCGCCTTGTCGACGTTCGCCACCTCCGCCGTGGAGCGCAGGTTCAGCTCGCGAAGCTGCTTCGCGGAGACGAAGCTCGGCGCGCCCATCATGAGGTCCTCCGCCTTCTGCGTCATCGGGAAGACGATCACCTCGCGGATGTTCGGCTGGTCGGCGAGCAGCATGACGATGCGGTCGATCCCCGGCGCGGACCCGCCGTGCGGCGGCGCGCCGTACTTGAACGCATTTATCATGCCGGCGAAATTCGTATCGACGTCCGCGCGCGTATAGCCCGCGATCTCGAACGCCTTGTACATGATCTCCGGGCGGTGGTTCCGGATCGCGCCGGACGACAATTCGACGCCGTTGCAGACGATATCGTACTGATAGGCGAGGATATCGAGCGGGTCCTTCGTCTCCAGCGCCTCCAGCTCGCCCTGCGGCATGCTGAACGGATTGTGGCTGAAGTCGATCTTCTTCGCGTCCTCATCATATTCGAACATCGGAAAATCGACGATCCAGCAGAATTCGAAGCGGTTCTGGTCGACCAGGTCGAGCTGCTCGCCGACGCGCGTGCGGGCGAGGCCGGCGAGCTTGGCCGCCTGCGCTTCCTTGCCGGCGGCGAAGAAGATGCCGTCCTCCGGGCCGAGGCCGAGCGCGTCGGCCAGCGCGTTCATCTTGTCCTCGCCGTGGTTCTTGGCGATCGGGCCGCCCCATTCGCCCTGCTTGCGTGTGGCATAGCCGAGGCCCGCGAAGCCCTCCGACTGTGCCCAGGCGTTCATGTCGTCGAAGAATTTGCGCGACTTCTCGGCGGTTTTCGGCGCGGGGATCGCGCGCACCACGTCGCCCGCCTCCACGATCGAGGCGAAGCGGCCGAAGCCGGAGCCGGCGAAATGCGCCGATACGTCCGAAATCAGGATCGGGTTGCGCAGGTCCGGCTTGTCGTTGCCGTATTTCAGCATCGATTCGCGGTACGGGATGCGGCGGAACGGCAGCGGCGACACGCTGCGGCCCTTGCCCTGCCAGTCGGCGAACTCCTCGAACACGCCATGCAGCACCGGCTCGATCGCGGCGAACACGTCCTCTTGCGTGACGTAGCTCATCTCGAAATCGAGCTGGTAGAATTCGCCTGGGCTACGATCCGCGCGCGCATCCTCGTCGCGAAAGCACGGCGCGATCTGGAAATAACGGTCGAAGCCGGCGACCATCAGCAGCTGCTTGAACATCTGCGGCGCCTGCGGCAGCGCGTAGAACTTGCCGGGGTGGACGCGGCTCGGCACCAGATAGTCGCGCGCGCCTTCCGGGCTGGAGGCGGTGAGGATCGGCGTCTGGAACTCGGTGAAGCCCTGGTCGATCATCCGCCGCCGGATCGAGGCGATCACCGACGAGCGCAGCATGATGTTCGCGTGCAGCGTCTCGCGACGCAGGTCGAGGAAGCGATAGCGCAGGCGGATCTCCTCGGGATATTCCGCCTCGCCCGCCACCGGCATCGGCAGCTCCTGCGCCATCGACTGGACGGTCACGCCGGTCGCGAACACCTCGATCTCGCCGGTCGCGAGGTTCGGGTTGATCGTGGCGTCGGAACGCTTCTTCACATTGCCGTCGATCGTCACCACCGATTCGGCGCGCAGCGATTCCAGCACCGGCAGCGCGGGCGAATCGCTGTCCGCGACGATCTGCGTGATGCCGTAATGATCGCGCAGATCGACGAACAGCACGCCGCCATGATCGCGCTTGCGGTGGACCCAGCCGGAAAGGCGGACGGCCTCCCCGACGTTCGCGGCGGCAAGCTGGGCGCAGGTGTGGGAACGATAAGCGTGCATCTGTGTCATAGCGCGGCGCCCTCCCCTTCCATCCCCTCTTTGTCAAGGCGCGCGCGTGGAGCTATGGGCGCGACATATGCACGTTCACCCATTGATCACCGACAGCGCGACGCTCGCCAATCTCTGCGCCCGCCTCGCCGACGCCCCCTTCATCTGCGTCGATACCGAATTCATGCGCGAGAGCACCTATTGGCCGGAGCTGTGCCTGATCCAGATCGCCGATACCGAGGAGGCGGCCGCGATCGACCCCAAGGCGCCGGGGCTGGACATGACGCCGCTGCTCGACCTGCTGGTCGATAACGAGGAGGTGCTGAAGGTATTCCATGCCGGCGGGCAGGATATCGAGATCATCTACAACCTCACCGGCAAGACCCCGCATCCGCTGTTCGACACGCAGGTCGCCGCGATGGCGCTGGGGCAAGGCGAACAGATCGGCTATTCCAACCTCGTCGACAGCTGGCTCGGCATCCAGATCGACAAGGGCGCGCGCTTCACGGACTGGTCGCGGCGGCCGCTCGATCAGCGGCAGGTGGATTACGCCATCGGCGACGTCACGCATCTGTCGAAGATATTCCCGCGGATGCTGGAGCGCCTCAAGAAAACCGGGCGCGGCGCGTGGCTCGATCAGGAGATGGAACGGCTGGCCGATCCGGCGAATTATGCCAACGATCCGGACCTCGCATGGAAACGCGTCCGCGTCTCCGGCCGCAAGCCCGAGGTGCTGGGGCGGCTGAAGGCGATCGCCCGCTGGCGCGAACTGGAGGCGCGGAGCAAGGATTTGCCGCGCGGCCGCATCGTCAAGGACGAGACGCTGGCGGACCTTGCCGGCCACCCGCCGAAGAAGCAGGTCGACCTGTCGAAGGTGCGCGGGCTTTCCGCGACATGGGCGTCGAACGACATCGGCAAGCGCCTGATGACCGCCATCGCGGAGGCGCAGCCGCTCTCCGCCGCCGAGATGCCGCCGCGCGACGATCGCAAGCCGGGGCTGGGCAAGGAAGGCTCGCTGGTCGCGGACCTGCTCAAGCTGCTGCTCAAGATTCGCGCGCGCGATATCGACGTGGCGCCGCGCCTGCTCGCGCGCAGCGACGAGCTGGAGGCGCTGGCCGCCGGGCAGCGCGAGGGTCTCGCGATTCTCGACGGTTGGCGCTACGATCAGTTCGGGCATGACGCGCTAGATCTGGTCGAGGGCCGACTCGGCTTCGCGGTTCAGGGCGGCAGGCTCAAGATGACCCGAACGGAGGGGACTGCCGCATGAACAAGGCCCTGATCGCCGCGCTGCCGCTGATCGCGCTCGCCGGATGTGTCGATGATCGCCCCGGGATGCCCGGCCCGCCGCCGCATCGCCAATGCCGTGCGGAGCCGGCGCAGCGCTTCGTCGGGATGCCGTTCACGCCGCAGCTCCAGCGCCGGGCGCAGCGAGTCAGCGGCTCGCGCATCGTGCGCGTGCTCTACCCCGGCCAGGCGGCGACAATGGATTACCGTGTCGAGCGCCTCAACATCATGATCGGTGAGCGGAATATCGTGCGCAGCATCAGTTGCGGCTGATCGCGCTCAGGCGATGAGGATCGGCGCGCGGCCCAGCGCCGCCGCCAGCGCATTGTGCCGCTTCTCCACTGCCTCGCCGTAGAGGCCGTGGTCACCGGCATCGAGGCCGAGCGTCAGCGCGCGCGCGTCGACCGTCAGGCGGGAGCGCTGCAACGGACCGGCGAGGCCGCCTGACAGCCGCTGCCCCAGCCGCATCGCCAATCCCCAGCCGGTCGCGCGGCGCAGGTCCGAATCGCTCGCCAGCGCCGGCAGCGGCGGCGGGCTGGCGGTGTCGCCGCCCAGGCCGGTCCATAGCGCCTGCCCCATCATCGCCCGGCCGCGCGCATCGACGCCAACCCAATTGCCGTGGAGCGCGATCTCCAGCCCCCGTTCCGCGCGGAACTCCGGGTTGGCGCGCCAGCCGACGTCGGCGAGTTGGCAGGCGGCATGGCGCAGCCGCGCATCGGCCGGCACCTCCCCGGCGAACAGTGGCGCGATCCACTCGTGGAGCAAGTCGCCATGCTCGGGAAAGCGGCCAGCGCGTCGTCCTTCATCGCGTGTCGCGACCACCAAAGGGTCCTGCGCGCGCGTCCGCTCGTCGAGCGCGTCATAGAGCAATCCCTCGCGCAGTCCGTAAGCGGAGACGATCGTGCCCTTGCTCTTCAGATGCTTGAGCAGCGAGGCCAGCACCGCCGCCGCATCGCCCAGCGTCGGGATGCGGCCGGACGACAAGCCTGGCACCGCCTTCAGCCGCCCCTTCGCTACGTGGGAGATCGTCCGCCCCAGCCGCGCGACCGTCTCGGCCGTCATGGCATATTGGTGGATGATCGGCAGCGGATAATGGGTGCGGTCCATGTCCAGCCGCGCCAGCGCGCGCCACGATCCGCCGACCAGATAGAGCGGCAACCCCTTGCCGGCGCCGCCCCAGCCGGCCTCGCGCAGCAGCCACCCGACGCGGCGGTCCAGCCCGCCCTTCTCGCGCAGCGCCGCAACCCGCAGCACGCCGAGCGGAAAGGAGACATGCTTGCCGACCTTGCCGTTCTTCACCCGCACCAGTTCGAGGCTGCCGCCGCCAAGGTCGCCGACGATGCCGTCCGCCTGCGGTATCGCGGAAAGCACGCCATAGCCCGCGCCGCGCGCCTCCGCCGCGCCGGAAAGAAGCTCCACGGTCAGCCCCGCCGCTTCCGCCACCGCGAGCAGTTCGGCCCCGTTGGCGGCGTCGCGCGCGGCGGCGGTGGCGACGGTGCGTACCGTGTCGCAGCGCATCTCGCGCGCCAGCGCGGCGAAACGGACGAGCGCGGTCGCGGCGGCGGCCATCGCCTCCGCGTCGATCGCGCCGGTCTGCGCGAGGCTGCGCCCCAGCCCTGCCAGCACCTTCTCGTTGAACAGGATCGCCGGCAGACGCGCCGGCCCCTGATAGACGACCAGACGGATCGAGTTCGAGCCGATGTCGATGATCGCCGTGCGCGGCGCCGCCATCCCGCGCCCTTCAGCCTTGCCGGCGCAACGAGAGGGTCGGCACCTGCCCGCCCTCCTCCAGCGCCGCGCCGCGGCCGGAAAGCGAAGGGTTGGTCATGAAATAGCGGTGCAGGTTGAAAGGTTTGTCGCCCGGCTTCAGGCGTATGTAGCTGCCGTCCGGCTCCAGTTCCCAGCTCTGCTCGTCGTCGATCAGGTTGGCGACCATCACCTGATCGAGCACCTGATCATGCACCGTCTCGTTGGTGAGCGGCAGCATATATTCGACGCGGCGATCGAAGTTGCGCGGCATCCAGTCCGCCGAGGAGATCAGCACATGCGCGCCGTCGTTGGGCAGCGCAGCGCCATTGCCGAAACAGGCGATGCGGCTATGCTCCAGGAACCGCCCGACCACCGATTTCACGCGGATATTGTCCGACATGCCCGGCACCTTGGGCCTGAGGCAGCAGATGCCGCGAATGACGAGATCGATCTCCACCCCCGCGCCGCTCGCCTCATAGAGCTTCTCGATGATCGCCGGATCGACGAGGCTATTCATCTTCGCCCAGATCGACGCCGGCCTGCCCGCCCGCGCGAAGGCGATCTCCGCGTCGATCAGCTCGATCAGCCGGTCGCGCAACCCACGCGGCGAGATGACCAGCAGCTCCATCCCATGCGGCTCGACATAGCCGGTGATGTAGTTGAACACCTGCGCCGCGTCGCGCCCGATGCGCGGATCGGCGGTGAAGAAGCTGAGATCGGTGTAGATGCGCGCGGTGATCGGATGATAATTGCCCGTGCCGAAATGGCAGTAGGTGCGGAACTGCCCGCCCTCACGCCGCACCACCATCGAGATCTTGGCGTGGGTCTTCCAGTCGATGAAGCCATAGACCACCTGCACGCCGGCCCGCTCCAGCGCGCTGGCCCAGAGCATGTTCTGCTCCTCGTCGAACCGCGCCTTCAGCTCGACCACCGCCGTCACCGACTTGCCCGCCTCAGCCGCCGCGATCAGCGCGTTGATGACGGCTGATTGCTTGCCGGCGCGATAGAGCGTCTGCTTGATCGCCACCACGTCCGGGTCCGCCGCCGCCTGCTTCAGGAAGGCCAGCACCACGTCGAACGTCTCGTAGGGGTGGTGGACGATGATGTCCTTGGAGCGGATCGCCGCGAAGCAATCACCGCCGAACTCGCGGATGCGTTCCGGGAAGCGCGGCGTGAAGGGTGGGAACTTCAGGTCCGGCCGGTCCTCCTCGTAAAGCTGGTCCAGTTCGCCGATGCCGAGGAAGGTGCCGCTCTCGGTGACGAGCGCGCCGACCTCGCCAAGCTCGTCGCGCAGCACCGTCTCCAGCGCCTCCGGCATTCCGGTCTCCAGCTCCAGCCGGATCACCCGCCCGCGCCGGCGGCGCTTGATGGCGTTGGCAAAATAGCGGACGAGGTCCTCCGCCTCCTCCTCGATCTCGATATCGCTGTCGCGCAGCACGCGGAACTCGGCCGCGCCGAGCACGCGATAGCCGGGGAACAGCACCGGCGAGAAACGCTTCACGATCGATTCGATCGCGACGTAGCGCGCCCTCTCCCCCGGCAGGCGGACGAAGCGACGCATCGACGCGGGCAGCATCACCAGCTCGCGGATCGGCTCGTCGTCGGACAGGCGCATCAGGTCGAACATGACCGCCAGCCCCTTGTTGGGCAGGAACGGGAAGGGATGCGCGGGATCGAGCGCCTGCGGCGTCAGGACCGGCAGCAATTGCTCGCGGAAATGCGTTTCGAGCCAGCCGATCTCCTCCAGCGACAGCACCGCATCGACCTTGCTCGAGCCAAGCACCTGGATGCCCGCATCGGCGAGCGCGTGGCGGATATCGCGCCACACATTCTCCTGATCCATCAGCAGCTTGTCCGCCGCCTCCGTGATCGCGACAAGCTGCTGCGAGGGGGTCAGCCCGTCGGCGGAGCGCGCCTCCACCTCCAGCAATTGCTGGCCCTTCAGCCCCGCGACGCGGACCATGAAGAATTCGTCGAGGTTCGAGCCGGAGATCGACAGGAAGCGCAGCCGCTCCAATAGCGGATGCGCCGGATTGCACGCTTCCTCCAGCACCCGCCGGTTGAACGCCAGCCACGAAAGCTCGCGGTTGAAATAACGCCCGGCCGTACTCGGCTCGAACGGGTCGTCGTCTTCCCTGATGCTGGCGGCGATATGGGCTGGGCGGGTCATTCGGGGTCCATCGGCGGTGGCGGGATCAGCGCGGCGTCGGCAAGCGTGGTCCGCGCCAGCGGGATCGAGAGCCGCTTGCGACGTTCCAGCACTTCCTGATCCAGCGCATCGACCGTTCGCATGACAGTAATATGACTACGCTCGATCCGTGCGACGAGCCAGTCGATCAGATCGGGCCGCGCATCCAGCCCGCGCCGGTGGAACTGCCGCTCCAGCAGCGCGCGCATCAGTTCGTCGTCGGGCGCGCCGATCTCCGCCACCGGCGACGCGCCGAGCCGCGAGCGCAGGTCGGGCAGCCTGATCCGCCATTCGGGCGGCGCGGCGTCGGCGACGATCAGCAGCGGCTTGCGCTCCGCCTGCGCCTGATTCCAGGCGTGGAACAGCTCCGCCTCGGGGCGCTTCTCCGCATCGTCGATGATCGTCCCGCCGCTCTTGGAGGCGAAGATGCGCGCCAGCAGGCTGCGGCCGGACTTGCGCGGGCCGGTGAGCAGCGCGGTCATCACCGGCCACGCCCCCCAATGCTCGACCAGATGCGCCGCCCGCGCGTTCGAGGGCGTCACCAGGAACTCCTCGTCGCGCGGATCGGCGGGCCACTCCAGCGGCAGCGCGATCTGGCTCATTCGGCGGTCGCGTTGTCCGCCGCCACGTCGGGCGGGAGCAATTGGGGGGCGCGGCGGATGCGGATCGTCGCGCCGGTGCCGAACACCTGCCAACCGCGCGACTGCAACGCGGCGCGGAAGGCGTCGGGGGTGCCGCCATAGGTCACCGTCATCACCGATATGCCGCCGAGCGCGAGGCTGGAGGTCGCCGCCGACGCGACGCCGGGCACCGCGCGCATCGCCGCTTCCGTGCTGTTCACCGCCGGCGCGCCGGGCGAATCGAACTGCACCGAGATGGTCGTGCCGCCGATCGTCGCGCTCTCCACCGGGGGCGAATCGTCGGGCGTCACCACATCGCTCGCCGCCTCGACCGGCGGGACATAGGACAGGCCCGGATCGCCGCGCAGCAGACCGCCGCGCAGCGCCGCCTGATACAGATCGTCCAGCCGCTTCACGCCCGCATCGAGCAATTGCGGCACGCCCGCCGCCGAGCCGACGCGCAGCGCGACCTGGCCGAACAGCCGGTTGTCCGGCCCGCCCCGCGCCTGGAACACGCCGACCACCGGCCCACCCGGCCATTGGCGATAGAGTCTGACGGTCGGCATCAGCACGTCGCTGCCGCCATATTGATTGAGCACCGATCGCCACCAGCCGCGCCCCGGACGCTGGGTCTGGCCGTAATTGAGCAACAGCGGGTCCGGCCCGCTGCCGACCGGGCGGATATAATCGACCGTGCTGTTGCCGGTGCGATAGCGCGCCCACGCCTCCTGCCACGGCGTCCGCTGCTCGAACACGGTGGCCGTGCCGCCGGACCACATCACCGGGATCACCACCATCGGCGCCGACCGGCTGACATAGTCGCTGACGCCGAGCGCCGCGCTGGCCTTGGCGCGATCGAACAGCACGCCGAGCGTCGCGATATAGCGGTTCGGCCCGATCTGCTCGTTCCCGATGACGATGCCGGAGACGAGCGAATCAAGCGTCCCGTCCGAAACCAGCCCGCCGCCCGCGCCGAGCCGTTGCGACAATTGCACCCACGCCTTGCGCTGCGCCAGCCGCCAGCCGCCGTAGCGCGCGCTGTCCGCATCCTTCGCCGCCACGTCGACGGAGATGCCGCTCACCTCATAGTCCGAGGAGCTGTCGACCGGCGCGACGCCGCGATCGCCGCCCTCGATCTGCGCGATGCCGATGCCGGTGCCGAGCAGCAGCGCGACAGCGGCGGTCGTGAGGAAAAACAGACGAAGACGCATCTTGCCTGCCTTTTGGCGAAGCAGGCGTGGAAATCCAAGCGAGATGTGGTTAGTCGCACGCCATATGACCGAAGATCGTGGCAACACGCCCTATACCTACGCCGATGCGGGCGTTTCGATCGCCAGCGGCAACGCGCTGGTCCGCGCCATCGCCCCCCTCGCCCGCGCGACGCGGCGGCCGGGCGCGGACGCGGACCTCGGCGGATTCGGCGGCTTCTTCGATCTGCGCGCGGCGGGGTTCACCGATCCGCTGCTGGTCGCGGCGAACGACGGTGTCGGCACCAAGCTGAAGCTCGCGATCGAGCATGAGCGGCATGAGGGCGTCGGCGTGGATCTGGTCGCGATGTGCGCCAACGACCTGATCGTGCAGGGCGCGGAGCCGCTGTTCTTCCTCGATTATTACGCGACCGGCCGGCTCGACAATGGCGTCGCCGAGCAGGTCGTCGCCTCGATCGCGGAAGGGTGCAGGATCGCCGGCTGCGCGCTAATCGGCGGCGAGACGGCGGAGATGCCCGGCATGTATGCCGAGGGCGATTACGACCTCGCCGGCTTCTGCGTCGGCGCGGTGGAGCGGTCGGCGGTGCTGACCGGGGCGGATATCGCGCCCGGCGACGTCATCCTCGGCCTCGCTTCGTCCGGCGTTCATTCCAACGGCTTCTCGCTGGTCCGGCGGCTGGCGGCCGACAAGGGCTGGAAGCTCGATCGCCCCGCGCTGTTCGACCGGGACCGGCTGCTGATCGACACGCTGATGGCGCCGACCCGCATCTATGTGAAAAGCCTGCTGCCACTCGTCCGCGAGCGCCGC
This sequence comes from Sphingomonas sp. CL5.1, assembly GCF_013344685.1. Classification (NCBI taxonomy): domain Bacteria; kingdom Pseudomonadati; phylum Pseudomonadota; class Alphaproteobacteria; order Sphingomonadales; family Sphingomonadaceae; genus Sphingomonas; species Sphingomonas sp. CL5.1. The sequence goes on along the minus strand of NZ_CP050137.1, from coordinate 3,077,708 downwards.
GTCAAGGGGCTGGCGCATATCACCGGCGGCGGCCTGCTGGAGAATATCCCGCGCGTGCTGCCCGCCGGCTGCCATGCGACGATCGATGCGGATGCCTGGCCGCAACCGCGCCTGATGGCTTTCCTCCAGGCGCAGGGCACGATCGAGCCGGAGGAGATGGCGCGCACCTTCAACTGCGGCATCGGCATGGCGGTGATCGTCGCGGCCGATGCGGCCGGAGCGGTGACCATTGCGCTGGAGGAAGCCGGCGAAACCGTGTTCCGCATCGGCGCGATCGCCGCGGGCGAGCGCGGCTGTACCGTGCGTGGCTCGGCCGAGACGTGGAGCGCGCGCGGCGACTGGACCGCGACGCATAACGCATGAGCGGGCCGGCGAAGATCGCGATCCTCGTTTCCGGGCGCGGATCGAACATGCAATCGCTGGTGAAGGCGGCAGGCGACGTCTATCAGGTGGTGGTGGTCGCCTCCGACAAACCGGAGGCCGCCGGCCTGGCCTGGGCGCGCGAACGGGGTATCCCCACCTTCGCGCTGTCGCCCAAGGGCATCGGCAAGATCGCCTATGAGGCCGCGCTGGACGGCGCGCTGCGCGCGGCGGGCGCCGAATATATCGCGCTCGCCGGCTATATGCGGCTGCTGTCCGACAAGTTCGTCGCGGACTGGCGCGGGCGGATCGTCAACATCCATCCCTCGCTGCTGCCGAAATACAAGGGCCTCGACACCCACGCCCGCGCGATCGAGGCCGGCGATGCGGAGGCCGGCTGCTCGATCCACCTCGTCACCGAGGAACTGGACGGCGGCGAGGTGCTCGGGCAGGCGCGCGTGCCGATCCTGCCGGGCGACGACGCGGAAACGCTGGCGGCGCGCGTGCTGGCGGAGGAACATCGCCTCTATCCGCGCGTCCTTGCGGAATGGCTGACGCGGTGAGTCCAGATTCGGATATTGCGCTCGCCCGCGTGCGCGAGATCGCGCTGGCGCTGCCCGCCGCCGCCGAGCGGCTGAGCCACGGCGCGCCCGGATTCCATATCGAAAAGGGCAAGTTCTTCGCCTATTTCTGGCACAATCATCACGGCGACGGAGAGACGGTGGCGATCGTCAAGACCGACGACGGCGAGGAGCAGGCGACGCTGATCGAGATGGACCCGGATTTCTATTTCCGCCCCGCCTATCTCGGCCCCTATGGCTGGGTGGCGATGCGGCTGGATCGCGAAGACACCGACTGGGACCGGGTGGCGGACCGTATCGCGCGGAGCTGGGAACTGGTCGCCCCGCGCCGCCTGCTGGAGATGGGCGGCCGATGAGCGAAACCGCCGATCAGGCCGCGACGCGCCGCCGCTGGATCACGCTCGCCGAGCTGGTCGCGGTGGTGGGGATGCTGATCGCGGCCGCGTCGCTCTACCTCAACTGGTCCGGCCGTCGCGCGGACGAGGCGGCGCGCGCATCTCAAGCGGCCAGCGCGGAACATGCGCGCGGCGTGGTCACGCTGGTCGGCAAGGTGGTGGATGGCGGCAATACGATCGCGCTTAGCGATGGCGATCGCAATTTCAGCGCCGCGACCGTCACTTTCCCCAAGGCTTTGGGCGTCTCGCCGCAGGACGCCCTGCCCGGCCCGCGCATTGCCGCCGACTGGTTCGCCGATGCGTTGCTCAAGGCGAACGGCGACGGCGACGCCCGCCACGGCCGCCTTCCCGTGCTGATCGCGACAAGCTGGTGGGACGGCGACAAGAGCCACAGCGAAACCGCGCGCTACGATGTCTTGTGGCGCACGGAATCGCGCTTCCTGCGCGGGAAGAAGATGGTGCTGACGGGGCTGACGCTGGCTTCGCGCAATGGTTCGCCGGCGGCGCTGGAGACGGCCTGGGGGCGGCAGGGGAAGAAATAACGCCGTTCCCGCAATGAGATCATGCCCGATGGGCGGAGATCAGCAACAACATCGGCCGCTCCATCTCCTCGGCCAGCCCAGGCGTTTGCGCGATCTGCCCGGCTGTCGGCGCAAATTCTTCGATCCGGCGCAACGCAAACCCGGCATCGATCAGCGTATTGAGTGTGGTAGCCAATGTGCGGTGATATTTCAGCACGTCTTTGACGAACCAGTTCGTCCGCCGTTCCCCTTCCATCGCATAGCCGTTGACCGGCCAGGTCTTGCGACCGTCCGCGTCCCGCATCCAATGCGGATCAGCCGCCGCCATGTAGATCGGATGCTCGATGGTGAACACAAGGTCGCTTCCCGGCGTCAGCGCTGCGTGGATCATCCGGATCAACCGCGCGAAATTCCGCACATAATGGAAGGCAAGGGCGCTGTAGATCAACTCGAACGCAGCTTCGGGCAACGTCAGGCCTTCAAGATCGGCGATACGATAGTCGATTCCCCGATCGTTCGTACTCGCGCGCGCACGGTCGATCATGTTTTGCGACAGATCGACGCCGAGGACCGAGGCAGCCCCCTGTTCCCGCAACCAGCGCGAAGCCCAGCCGAAGCCGCAGCCGAGATCAGCCACCCGCCTGCCCGTCACATCGGGCAGCATATTCCGGATCGCCGGCCATTCGGGCGCGCCGTCCAGTCCACGCATCTGCCGTGGCAACCGGCTGTAGCCCGCGAAGAAATCCGGATCGTCGTAGATATTCTGGGCCACGCCCCGCCTCACCCCATCAACGCCGCCGCCATCTTCGGCACCACCGCGTCGAACGCCTTGATCGGCCGGATCATCACCTTGAAGCCGATAATCAACCCGTCTCCGTCCCAGGAGATGATATCGACGCCGTTGACGTATTTCCCATCCACCTCGCACTCGAACTCCAGCACCGCCGACCGCTCCGCGCGCCATTCGCCGGTGTAGCGAAAACTCTCCCCGCCCAGCACCTGCGCTGCCGCGAGGAGGTATTTCATCGTCAGCGCCTTGCCCTTCTGCGGCGTGTGGACCGCCGGGCTTTGGAACACGCAATCGTCGTGCAGCAGCGCGGCCAGCCGCTCGGGGGTCGGCGCGTGCATGTAATCGTGCCAGCGCGCGACCGGATCTCCAGACGTCATCAACCCATCCCCGGATAGCTTTCGAACTCGGGCAGCTTATCCATCTCCCGCGTCCAGCCAAGCCGGTGCTTCGTCATGATATGCGCGCCGGGCGGAACGGCCTCCGGATCATCCATCGTGCCGGACTGGATATCGACGATCCCCGGCAACGCGCTGGGATTGCGATAGAACAGCCCGGTGCCGCAGGCCGCGCAAAACTCCCGCGTCGCGGCTTCGGAGGAATGATAGGCGCGCGTCTCGCCCGCGATCTCCACCTCGCCCTCGTCAAAGGCGATCCAGCCGACCAGCGGCGCACCGGACCAGCGCCGGCAATCATCGCAATGACATATCGCATGATGCTTCGGCTCGCCCGTCGCGCGCCATGTCACCGCGCCGCAATGGCATCGTCCGCTCGTCGTCATCGACTCTCTCCACTAATGTTTCCAATTTGTTCTCATGAAGCGACCGGACACGCAAGATATTTTCCGAGCCTTGCCCCGGCCGCGCTTGTTCCCTACCTGTTCGGCGGTGAGCGTTCCCGTGCCTTCTCCCGACGATCCACCCTATCTCGCCGGCCTCAACGCGCCGCAGCGCGAAGCGGTGCTGACCATCGACGGGCCGGTGCTCGTCCTCGCCGGCGCGGGCACGGGCAAGACCGCCGCACTCACCGCGCGACTCGCGCATCTGCTATGGACGCGCCGCGCTTACCCTTCCGAGATTCTCGCCGTCACCTTCACCAACAAGGCCGCGCGCGAGATGAAGGAGCGCGTGGGCAGGCTGGTCGGCGATGCGGTGGAGGGGATGCCGTGGCTCGGCACCTTCCACGCGATCGGCGCGAAGATGCTGCGCCGCCATGCCGAACTGGTCGGGCTGCAATCGAACTTCACGATCCTCGACACCGACGATCAACTCCGGTTGCTCAAGCAGTTGATCGTCGCCGCGAACATCGACGAGAAGCGCTTTCCCGCGCGCAGCCTCGCCGGGCTGATCGACGAGTGGAAGAACAAGGGCCTCACCCCCGGCGATATCGACGCGGGCGAAAGCGAACGCTACGGCAACGGGCGCGGCGGCGAGCTTTACCAGCAATATCAGGAGCGGCTGAAGGCGGTGAACGCCTGCGACTTCGGCGATCTGCTGCTCCACGTTCTGACGATTCTCAAGACCAACCGCGACGTGCTGGCGCATTACCAGCAGCGCTTCCGCTACATCATGGTCGATGAGTATCAGGACACCAACAGCGTCCAGTATCTCTGGCTGCGACTGCTCGCGCAGGAGCGGCGGAACATTTGCTGCGTCGGCGACGACGACCAGTCGATCTACTCGTGGCGCGGCGCGCAGGTGGAGAATATCCTGCGCTTCGAGCGCGACTTCCCCGGCGCCAAGGTGATCCGGCTGGAGCAGAACTACCGCTCCACCCCGCATATCCTCGGCGCGGCGGGGGGCGTGATCGCCAACAACAGCGGGCGGCTCGGCAAGACGCTGTGGACCGAGATCGACGCCGGCGAGAAGGTCCGCGTGATCGGCGTGTGGGATGGGCCGGAGGAAGCGCGGCGCATCGGCGAGGAGATCGAGGCGGCGCAGCGCGACGGCGCGAGCCTAGACGACATCGCCATCCTCGTCCGCGCGCAGCACCAGACGCGCGAGTTCGAGGATCGTTTCATCGCGATCGGCCTGCCCTATCGCATCGTCGGCGGCTTCCGCTTCTACGAGCGGGCGGAAATCCGCGACGCGCTCGCCTATTTGCGCATCGTCAACCAGCCGGCGGATGATCTCGCCTTCGAGCGGATCGTCAACGTGCCCAAGCGCGGGCTGGGCGACAAGGCGGTGGCGCGACTGCACCAGCTCGCGCGCGCGGAGGGTTTGCCGCTGAGCGTCGCCGCCGCGCGCATCCTCGATACCGACGAGCTGACGCCGCAGGCGCGGCGCGCGCTCGGCAATTTCGTCGGCGACATCGCGCGCTGGCGGGATATGGCGCGCGACCTGTCCCATCCCGATCTCGCGCGGCAGATCCTCGACGAGAGCGGCTACACCGCGATGTGGCAGGCGGAGAAGTCCGCCGAAGCGGCGGGGCGGTTGGAGAACCTGGGCGAACTCGTCCGGGCGATGGAGGAATATGAGAGCCTCGGCGCGTTCCTCGAGCATGTCAGCCTCGTCATGGACAATGAGGGCGCGCGCGAGGACGCCAAGGTCACGATCATGACGATCCATGCGGCGAAGGGGCTGGAGTTCGGCACCGTGTTCCTCGCCGGTTGGGAGGAAGGCATCTTCCCCTCGCAGCGCGCGCTGGACGAGGGCGGCGCGCGCAGCCTGGAGGAGGAGCGCCGCCTCGCCTATGTCGCGATCACGCGGGCGCGGCGGCGGGCGGTGATCCTCCATGCCGCCAACCGCCGCATCTACGGGCAATGGACCTCATCCATCCCCTCGCGCTTCGTCGGCGAGCTGCCGGCGGATCATGTCGAGGCGGAGACCACCATGTCCGGCGGCGCGAGCCTGTGGCGGGCCAATTGGTCCGAGCGCGCCGATCCCTTCGCCGATGTCGGGCGCGGCACGGGGCGCGGCCCCGGCTGGCAGCGCGCGGCAGGCGCGCTCGGCGCCAAGCCCGGCGGCGAATGGACCAGCCGCACCTTTACCCGCGAACCGACCCGCGTGGTGGAGAGCCGCAGCCCCTCGGTCAGCCTCGGCAACAAGGGGCGCGGCGACCTCAAGGTGGGGATGCGCGTGTTCCACCAGAAGTTCGGCCACGGCGATATCGTCGGGATCGAGGGCAACAAGCTGGAGATCGACTTCGATCACGCCGGCCTGAAGCGGGTGATGGACAGCTTCGTCTCGCTGGAGGCGTAAAGCGGCTGGTGAAACGCCGTGGGCGCGCCATATTCGCATGAACGCAGGGCAGGAGAGCATGATGGCAACGCAATTCGGCGCCGAATCGACCACGGACGACGTGCTGGCGGGCATGGACCTGCACGGCAGGCGCATCCTCGTCACCGGTGTGTCGGCCGGGCTTGGCGTGGAGACGGCGCGGTCGCTGGTGGCGCGGGGCGCCGATGTGGTCGGCGCGGCGCGCGATCTCGCCAAGGCCGAGCGCGCAACCGAAAGCGTCCGCGCGGCGGCGAAGGAGAGCGGCGGCAGCTTCGCGCTGATGGAGCTGGACCTCGCCTCGCTCGCCAGCGTGCGGGCGGCGGCGGACCGGCTGGTGGCGGATGGACGGCCGTTCGATGTCGTGATCGCCAATGCCGGCGTGATGGCGACGCCGCTGGGCCATACGGCGGACGGCTTCGAGACGCAGCTCGGCACCAACCATCTCGGCCATTTCCTGTTCGTCAACCGCATCGCCGGGCTGATCCGCGACGGCGGGCGGCTGGTGAACCTCTCCTCCTCCGGCCATCGCCTGTCCGATGTCGATCTCGACGATCCGGGCTTCGAGCGGACGGCATATGATCCGTGGATCGCCTATGGCCGTTCCAAGACCGCCAACGTGCTGTTCGCGGTGGAATTCGATCGCCGTCACCGCGATCGCGGGGTGCGCGCCTGCGCGCTGATGCCCGGCGTGATCCAGACCGAGCTTGGCCGCCACATGACGCCCGAGGTGATGGAAGCGCTGCAACAAAGGTTCCGCGCCGCCACCGGGCGCGCGATCACTTACAAGTCGATCCCGCAAGGGGCGGCGACCAGCGTGTGGGCGGCGGCGGTCGCGGGCGGCGACGAGATCGGCGGGCGCTATTGCGAGGATTGCCATGTCGCGTCGGTGAACGACGACGCCAGCACCCGGCACGGCGTGCGCAGCTATGCGCTCGATCCCGCGCGCGCGAAGGCGCTCTGGGCAAAGAGCGAGGAGATGGTCGGCGAGCGGTTCTGACCCTTCGGCGCGACCGTTTTCATCTGTCGCTCATCATCGCGCCGCGATAGAGTCGCGAGGTGTTCACGCCCGCGCCGCGCGCGGCAGAGAGGTCTATCGAATGTTCAATCGCATTCTCGCCGTCACCTTTGTCGCCGCGAGCATGGCCGGCGCGATGCCCGCGCTCGCGCAGACTTCCGCCGACGAGGCGCGCTTCCGCGCGGCGCAGGATCGGTTCAGTCGGGAGCTGGACGTGTTCCGGCAGGAATATGACCGCTACATGCAGGTCTCGCGCCGCAATCCGGGTGGCTATCCGCCCCCGCCGCCCGCGCGCGGTTATGACAACGGCTATACCGCCAATGACGGCTGGCGCGATGAGCATGGCTATGACCCCGCGCGCGACTATCGCAGCGGAAACCAGTATCGCGAGCGCGCGATGAGCGCGGACGAGCGCGTCTATGCCGGCAACGACGGCCGCTATTATTGCAAGCGGAGCGACGGCACGACCGGGCTGGTGGTCGGCGGCGCGGTCGGCGGCATCCTCGGCAACGTCATCGACGGCGGACGCAGCCGGATCGTCGGCACGCTGCTCGGCGGCGCGGCGGGCGCGCTGGCCGGCAAGTCGATCGACCAGAAGAATTCCTCGCTGCGCTGCCAGTAAGGGCAGCGGTAGCCGGAACCTCAGCGTTCGATCGAGAGCAATGTCACGCCAGCGTAGCGCGCTTCGGACGGATCGAACAGTTCCGACGCATCGAAGCGGCGCGGCGTTATCCTGAGGCCGCCCAGCCCCGCGATCTTGAACGCGCCGACCTTTTCCTCGCGCGGCGGCTTGCCGTCGCGATCGAGCGTGACGGCGTCGAGGTAAAGCTCGCCATGCTTGGTATAGACGATGTGCGGCGCGAGGGTGACCGAGCCGCGATTATAGGTGGCGGCAAGCGCCTGCCGCTTGACGATCGCCTCGAACACGATCGGCATACCCGCCGGGGGAACGGAGGCCACGCGATCCTCCTCGCTATTCAGCTTCATGTCGCTCATGATAATTGCTCTGCTGCAATGCAGCAATAACCTTTGTGACGTTATTTTGTCGCCGGTCCGATCAGCCGCTGGGCGAAATAGACCATCTGCAACGCCTGGAGCCGCGCCCCTTGCGCGATATCCGCGTCACCCGAATGGCCGCCGGCGGTGTCCTCGTAGAACAGATAAGGCAGCCCATATTCCTTCATCCGCGCGGCGAACTTGCGTGCGTGCTGCGGCCCGACGCGATCGTCCTTGGTCGTCGTCCAGATATACGGCTCGGGATAAGCGACGCCGCGCTTCAGGTTGCGATAGGGTGATATCTTGGCGAGGAACGCCCGCTCCTCCGGCACGCTGACCGAGCCATATTCGTCGACCCAAGACGCGCCCGCCGCGATCTTCTCGTACCGCATCATGTCTAGCAGCGGCACCTGGATCGTCACCGCCTGCCACAATTCGGGATGCTGGGTGAGTTCCACCCCCATCAGCAGCCCGCCGTTCGACCCGCCATAGATGCCGAGCTTCTTCGCGCTGGTGATCCTGCGCGCGAACAGGTCGCGCGCCACCGCCGCGAAATCGTCGTAGATCACCTGCCGTTTCGTCTTGCGCCCGGCGTCGTGCCATTTCGGCCCGAACTCGCCGCCGCCGCGAATATTGGCGAGGACATAGGCTCCGCCCCGCTCCGTCCAGATCTTGCCGGTCGCGCCGAGATAGGTCGGCAGCCGCGCCAGCTCGAACCCGCCATAAGCGGTCATCAGCGTCGGCATCGTCCCGTCTAGCCGCGCGCCCTTCGGCAGCACGACGAAATAGGGCACTTTCGTCCCGTCGCTCGATACCGCCTCGAACTGCTCGACCTTCACGCCGGTCGCGTCGAACCGCGCGGGCAGCGTCCGCACCGTCACCGGCGCCGCCGGCGAGGCCGCGTCCACCGTGGCGAGCATGGTCGGCGTCGCGAAGCCATTGATCGCGATGAAGGCGTTGTCGCTCCGCTCGGTCGTGCTGACGATGCCGACGCTCATATTCTCCGGCACCGGCAGCGCGGTCCGCCTCCACCCGTCGCCATCGGCGGCGAAGCTCGCCAGCCGGCCGCGCACGTTGTCGATATAGGTGACGAGCACGCGATCCTTCGTCGTCGCCACGCCCTGCACCGATTGCCGCGCGTCCGGCGCGAACAGCACGCGCGGCGTGAGCTTGCCCGTCTCCAGCTCGGCCAGCGGCACCCAGGCGATCGCGCCCGCCGGCACGTCGCCCCACGGGTCGCTCGTCTCGAAGATCACGCGACCATCGACCATCCCGCTCGGGAAGGTCCGCGCCGGCACGTCGAGCTTGCGCGTCCCCGCCGGCGTCCAGACATATTTCTCGCCGCCGAAGAAGGTGTCGCGCCGCTCGATCACGACGACGCGGTTGCCGGCGGCATCGGTCATCGTGCCGGCATAGGTGCCGAGCTGGTCGCCCGGCTCGCCGCGGAACACCTCGGTCGCCCGGTCGAGCGGCTCGCCGCGCTTCACCAGCTTCACCACGAAGGGATAGCTGGAGGCGGTCATCGTCCCCTGCCCCCAGTCGCGCGAGACGAGCAAGGTGTCCTTGTCCACCCAGGTCGCGCCCTGTTTCGACGTGGGCAGGCGGAAGCCGCCCTCTACGAAACGCCCGGTGGAAAGATCGAACTCGCGCAGCTCGACCGCATCCTCCCCGCCCTCGGAGAGCTGGACGAGGCACAGCCGCTCCTCCGGCTGGAGGCAGGTCGCGCCCTTCCACACCCATTTCTTCCCCTCCGCCTTCGACAAGGCGTCGAGGTCGAGCAAGGTGGTCCAGCGCGGCGCGGCGACGGCGTAATCGGCCTCGCTCGTCCAGCGCCAGATGCCCAGCGGATGATCGGCGTCGCGCCAGAAGTTCAGGGTGCGGTCATCGACCTGCTCCGGCATCGGGATGCGGTCCTTGGCCGAGGCGATGGCGAACGCCTCGTCATAATAGGTCCGGTAGCGCGGATCGCGCTCCAGCCGGTCGAGCGTGCGGGCATTTTCCCGCTCCACCCACGCCAGCGGCTTCGCGCCGTCCTTGTCTTCCAGCCAGATATACGGATCATTGTCGGTCATCGCCGTCGTCTGGGCGAGCGCCGGCCCCGCGGCAAGAGCGGCAAGGCAGAAAGCTGTCGCTGGACGAAGCATCCCGGAACGATCCTCTCAAAAAAAGCGTCATGCCAAGCGATTGCGATGACCGCAATCGGCGCTATCGAGGATCGCGATGAGTGACGGCCTTCCCCTTCCCCGGCGTTACGCCGCAATCGCCGCGATGTCCTTCGGATCTGCGCTTGTCGTCATCGACGGCGGCGTCGCCAATGTCGCGCTGCCGACGATCGCCCACGATCTGAACGTCGAGCAAAGCTCGGTCGTGTCGATCGTCACCATCTATCAGGTGACGCTGGTGATGCTGATGCTGCCGATCGCCGGGCTGGGCGAGCGGATCGGGCTGAAGCGCACTTATCAGGGCGGGCAGCTTATCTTCACCATCGCCACGTTATTGTGCTTTTTCGCGAAAAGCCTGCCTTTCCTGCTGATCGTACGCGCGGTGCAGGCGATGGGCGCGGCGGCGGTGCTGAGCGTCGCCTCGGCGCTGATCCGGCAGATCTATCCGTCGAGCCATCTCGGGCGCGGACTGGCGATCAATTCAGTGGTGGTGACCAGTTCAGCCGCCGCCGCACCGACCATCGGCGGGCTGGTGCTGGCGGTCGCGCCCTGGCCGTGGGTGTTCGCCAGCGCCATCCCCTTCGCGATCGTCAGCCTGGCGCTGGGCCGCTCGATCCCCGACCCGAAGCCGCGCCACACCACGTTCGACGTGGCGGGCGCGATGATGTGCGCGGCGATGTTCGGCCTCGTCATCGGCGGGCTGGAGAGCGGCGTCCACGGCGACAGCCCGGTCGTCTCCGCCGCGATCACGCTCGCCGGGCTGGTCGTGGGCTATTATTTCATCCGGCGCGAGCAGCATGAAAGCCACCCGATCCTGCCGATCGACCTGCTCGCGCGTCCGGTGATCGGGCTGAGCGCGATCGGCGGGTTCGTCGCCTTCACCGCGTCGATGGCGTTGCTGATCTCCACGCCGTTCCGCTTGCAGGCGCTGGGCTTCTCCGCCGCGACGATCGGCGCGGCGATCGCGCCATGGCCGATGACCAACATGATCGTCGCGCCGCTCGCGGGCTATCTCTCCGATCGCGTCCCGGCGGGCATCCTCGGCGGGATCGGCATGGCGGTTTCGATCGTCGCGCTGACGCTGATCGCCTTCATGCCGGCGCATCCCACCTATTTCGACATCGCATGGCGCATGGCGCTGTGCGGATCGGGCTTCGGGCTATATCTCCCGCCCAACGCGCGCCTCATCATCGGCTCGGCCCCGCGCGAGCGGTCGGCGGCGGCGGGCAGCCTCGTCTCGACGGTGCGCCTCAGCGGGCAGACCACCGGCGCGACGCTGGTGGCGGCGCTGCTGGCGATGGAGATCGGCGCCGGGCGCGTGCCGCCGCTGATCTCCGCCACCCTCGCGCTGATCGCCGGATTGTGCAGCGTCGCGCGGCTGCGGCCGTCGATCCGCAACCCTTCGCTGACAGAAACCCGCGCCGAAATCCCGACGCTGCGCCAGACACGCTATTGAAGGATCAATTGAAGGCTCAGCGCAGCGGGACGATCACTTCGTCGGGATGCGCGACGTTGAGTTCCTTGCGCACCAGTTCATCGACCATATCGGGGTTGGCGTGGCGCGGATCGAGCAATGCGACGCGATTGCGCAGCATCGTGCGCCGCTGATCGAGCAGGGCATAGTCGCGCTCGCGCTTCACCAATTGGCGCTTGTAATCGCCCAGCGCGAGCACGCCGTTCGGCCCCGCCACGGCATAGATGCCGAAGAACGCCATCACCGTCAGCGCGGCGGCCGGCAGGGCCGCGCGCTTCAGCGTGACGAGAAAGGTGGACGGCCGGCGACGCATCACGAACTATCTCGCGCGAAGCCGGCCGCTTATCAAGCGATTTCAGCCGTTCCGCAGCACATCGCGGCCCGCGTAACGCGCCACCGAGCCAAGTTCTTCCTCGATCCGAATCAGTTGGTTGTATTTCGCCAGCCGGTCGGACCGCGCGAGGCTGCCCGTCTTGATCTGCCCGCAATTGGTGGCGACCGCGAGATCGGCGATCGTCGCGTCCTCCGTCTCGCCCGAACGGTGGCTCATCACGGCGGTGTAGCCGGCGCGCTCGGCGACGCGGATCGCCTCCAGCGTCTCGGTCAGCGTGCCGATCTGGTTGACCTTCACCAGCAGCGAGTTGGCGAGGCCGCGCGCGATACCGTCCCTCAGCCGCTTCGGGTTGGTCACGAACAGATCGTCGCCGACGAGCTGGACCTTATCGCGCAGCAGGTCGGTCAGCGCCTTCCAGCCCTCGAAATCGTCCTCCGCCATGCCGTCCTCGATCGACACGATCGGATAGCGCGCGACGAGATCGGCGAGATAATCGGCCATCGCGCCCGGCTCCAGCGTCTTGCCCTCACCGGCGATGACGTACTTGCCGTCCTTGAAGAACTCGGTTGCGGCGCAATCCAGCGCCAGCATCACGTCTTCGCCCGGCTTGTAGCCGGCGCGTTCGATCGAGGTCATGATAAAGTCCAGCGCGTCGGTGGTGCTGGCGAGGTTCGGGGCGAAGCCGCCCTCATCGCCCACGGCGGTCGCGAGGCCTTTCTCGTGCAGGCCCTTCTTCAGCGTATGGAAGATTTCGGAGCCGCAGCGCACCGCCTCCGCGATGCTCTCCGCGCCGACCGGCATGATCATGAATTCCTGGAAATCGATCGGATTGTCGGCATGTTCGCCGCCGTTGATGATGTTCATCATCGGCACCGGCAGGATATGCGCGTCCGCGCCGCCGACATAGCGATAGAGCGGCAGCCCGCGCGCATCCGCCGCCGCCTTTGCCGCCGCGAGGCTGACGCCGAGGATCGCGTTCGCGCCGAGCCGGCCCTTGTTCTCGCTGCCGTCCAGCTCGATCAGCGCCTGGTCCAGCTCCATCTGGTCCTCGGCATCAAGGCCGACGATCACCTCGGCGATCTCGCCGTTGACGTTCTCGACCGCCTGATCGACGCCTTTGCCGAGCCAGCGCGACATGTCGCCATCGCGCTTCTCCACCGCCTCATGCGCGCCGGTCGAGGCGCCGGAGGGCACCGCCGCGCGACCGAAGCTGCCATCCTCCAGCAACACGTCCACCTCGACGGTGGGGTTGCCTCGGCTGTCGAGGATCTGGCGGCCATGGACGTCGATGATTGCTGTCACGAAACGATCCTTCTACGATGGGGAGGGTGGCAGTTCGCGCTGCCTGTACCCATGTGGTCGCAAGGCTGCAATTCGCGATGGAACCTCCCTGTGCCGGGCGGGGTTTTCATCGCGACCAAGGAAGGATTTCGAACCATGTCCGACACCCCGCTCCAGCCCATGACCGATCAGGACGCGGCGCCCACGGCCGGCGATGCGGCGCAGGTGGCCGATCCGTTGAAGAACGGCGAAGGCACTCGCTTCTCGGAAGCGAAGCAGGCGTTGACGGACAACACCGTCAAGCTGCGCGAGCAGGCCGGCGACAAGGCGCGCGGGCTGGCCGAGGACGGCAAGGCCCGCGCCTCCAGCGCGCTCGGCCAGCTTTCGCAGCTTCTCAGCGACGCCGCCGGGCAGGTCGACGAGAAGCTCGGCGAGCAATACGGCCAATATGCCCGCAACGCCGCCGAGAAGGTGCAGGGCTTCTCCTCGCAGCTCGACGAAAAAAGCGTCGACGATCTGATCGACAGCGCGCGCGATCTGGTGCGCAAGAGCCCCGGCGTCGCGATCGGCGCGGCGGCGGCGGTCGGCTTCGTCGTCGCCCGCCTGCTCACCGCCGGGCTGGACCAGCGCGACCGGACCTGAGGCGTGGCGGAGGGGGATCGCCCGACAGTCGATGAAGGTATCGCCGCGCTCGTAGGGCAGCTTGCCGACGACGCGCGCGAGGTGGCAAGCGCCGAGATCGGGCTGGTCAAGGCGCGCGTCACCACCAGCATCACGCGCTTCCGCGACGCCGCGATCCTGTTCGCGGCGGCGATCGTGCTGGCACTCGCCGCGCTGGTCGCGTTGCTCGTCGGGCTGATCGAGGCGCTTGCGCCGCATACCGGGCCGGGCGTCGCCACCGCGATCGTCTGCGGCGTGGTGCTGCTGATCGCGGCGATCCTCGCCCTTTTCGGCAAGAACAGGCTGGAACGGCGATGACCGAGCCGGACGAGCTTGCCCGCGCCGAGGCGCGCGCCGCCGCCGCCCGCGAGCGGATGACCACGACGCTCGGCGCGCTCCAGACGCGGCTCGCCCCGCACAATGTCGCGCACGAGGCGATGGAGCGGATCAGCGACACCAGCGCGCGCGCGCTCGACGCGGGCGTGAACGCGGCGAAGCGCCATCCGGGGAAGATCGCCGGCGGGGTGGCGCTCCTTGCCGCCTTCCTCGGACGTCGCCACATCGGCAAATTGCTAGGCAGCCTTGGCGAGAAAAGGCGGACGGCGCGCGCGGGCCGCAGGAAACCAGCGCGCGCCGTCCGCGTTCCATCGGGCAGAACCCCGCCGCGCGCGGAAAGGAAAGAGAAATGACCGACGACGTTTCCACCGAAACCTCCCACGGCAAGCTGCGCGACGGGATCGACAACGCCCGCGAGAAAGCATCCTCCGCGCTCGACGATGCCCGCACCCGCGCCGGCGAGGCCGTGGAGACCTCGCGCGAGCGCGTGCGTAGCGCCGCGCAGCGCACCGCCGAGACGATCGAGACGAATCCGCTCGGCGTGATCGTCGGCGGGCTGGCGCTGGGCGCGCTCGCCGCCGCCGTCCTGCCGCGCAGCCAGCGCGAGAAGAAACTGCTCGCGCCGGTCGGCAAGCGCGTCGGCAGCACCGCCGCCGCCGCGCTCGCCGCCGCCAAGAGCGCGGGCAAGTCGGAACTGGATTCGCTCGGCATCAATCGCGACGCCGCGCGCGATCAGGCGAAGTCGCTGCTCGACGGGCTGGTCAAGGCCGTGACCTCCGCCGGCAATGCCGCGGCCAAGGCGGGCAAAGAGGGTTCGGGGTCGAATTGACCCCTTCCCTTGCCCCGCCCACCGGCGCTAGGGCGCGCGCATGAGCAAGCTGCATCTCGTTTTCGGCGGTCGCGTCAGCGATCCGCGCACCCTTGACTTCGAAGACCTGTCGTCGATCGAGATCGTCGGCGTCTTTCCCGATTATGCCAGCGCGGAAAAGGCGTGGCGCGCCGCCGCGCAGCGCACGGTGGACGACGCCGAGATGAAATATGTGGTGGTCCACCTCCACCGCCTGCTGGAGCCGGATTTGCTCAAGCCCGGCGCGAAGGACTGAGCCGTTCCCCCGCGAAAGCGGGGCGGACGCAGCGCAGACAGATGACGGTGCGCGCCGCCGAACTCCCGCCATCACGGGAGAACGGCTCGGCCTTCAGATGAACTCGATCTTCGAGACGACATAGTAACGGTCACCCGCCGGCACCGAAACCTCCACCTCGTCATCCACGCTGCGCCCGATCAGCGCGCGCCCGAGCGGCGAGTTGTAGCTGATCCGCCCGGTCTTGGCGTCCGCCTCGGTCTGGCCGACGATCTGGTAGCGGATCGGCTTCTCGTCCTCGTCGAGCAGCGTGACGGTGGCGCCGAACACCACCTTGTCGCCGGACAGGTCCTTCGGGTCGATAATCTGCGCGCGGCTCAGCTTGTCCTCGATATCGGCGATCGACGCCTCGATCTGGCCCTGCCGCTCCTTCGCCGCGTGATATTCGGCGTTCTCGGAAAGGTCGCCGTGCGCGCGCGCCTCCTCGATCGCGTCGACGATCAACGGACGCTCCGCCTTCAGGCGCTTGAGATCAGCCGTCAGCTTCTCATAGCCTTCCTGGAGCATCGGCATCTTTTCGACCGTCGCCATCACGCAATCCCTTCCGTCAAAACCCCTTCGCCGGCGGCTTTCTTGCCAACCGCCTCGCACCGTCCTGCAATGTGTGGGATCAATTGTGCGACTGCGAATAATAAGACTGCAACGGCCTGACTTCAAGATCACGCAAGGCGGAACGCGCGATTGCCCGGGCGGCCTCCACCGAAGCCGGTGCAGTGGTGAAGTACGGGATCTTCTGCCCCAGCGCCGCGGCGCGGATCGGCTGCGAATCCTTCAGGCTCTGCCAGCCTTCGGTGGTGTTGAAGATCAGGTCGATCCCGCCGTCCTTGATCCGGTCGACGATATGCGGCCGCCCCTGCGCCACCTTGTTCACCCGCTCCACTGGCAGCCCGGCGGCGGCAAGGTGATCGGCCGTCCCCCCAGTCGCGACGATGGTGAAGCCCGCCGCGACCAGATCGCGCACCGCCGGCACGATATGCGCCTTGTCGCCGTCCTTGACGCTGACGAACGCCGCCCCCGTCGAAGGCAGGATGGTGCCCGAGCCAAGCTGCGACTTGGCGAAGGCGGTGGTGAAATCCTTAGCGATCCCCATCACTTCCCCGGTTGACTTCATTTCCGGCGACAGCACCGGATCGATGCCGGGGAAGCGGTTGAACGGGAACACCGCCTCCTTCACCGCGAAATAGTCGATCGCACGGTCGATCTTCGGCAGGTCGCGGAGCTTCTCGCCCGCCATCACGCGGCTGGCGATCTTGGCGATGGGCGCACCGATCGCCTTGGCGACGAACGGCACGGTGCGCGACGCGCGCGGGTTCACCTCGATCAGATAGACCTTGCCGTCCTTCACCGCGAACTGGATGTTCATCAGCCCGCGCACCTCCGGCCCCCGCGCGAGCGCCTCGGTCTGCCGCTCGATCTCGGCGATCACTTCCGGCGGCAGCGAATACGGCGGGATCGAGCAGGCGCTGTCGCCCGAATGGACCCCGGCTTCCTCGATATGCTGGAGCACGCCGGCGACCACCACGTCGTCGCCGTCGCAGATCGCGTCCACGTCTACCTCGATCGCGTCGCGGAGATACTGGTCGATCAAAACCGGCGCGTCGCCAGACACTTGCACGGCAGTCTGGATATAATCCTCAAGCTGTGCCGGCCCGTCGACGATCTCCATCGCGCGACCGCCGAGCACATAGCTGGGCCGCATCAGCACCGGATAGCCAACCCGCTCGGCAACGATCAACGCCTCCTCGCGGCTGCGCGCGATGCCATTGGCGGGCTGGAGCAGGTTGAGCCGGCCGACCAGCGCCGCGAACCGCTCGCGATCCTCGGCGAGGTCGATCGCGTCCGGCGAGGTGCCGAGGATCGGAATGCCCGCCTTCTCCAGCGCGCGCGCGAGGTTGAGCGGGGTCTGCCCGCCGAACTGCACGATCACGCCGACCAGTTCGCCCTTCGACTGCTCGACGTACAGGATCTCCAGCACGTCCTCCGCCGTCAGCGGCTCGAAATAGAGGCGGTCGGAGGTGTCGTAATCGGTGCTCACCGTCTCAGGGTTGCAATTGACCATGATCGTCTCGAAACCGGCGTCGGCCAAGGCAAAGCAGGCGTGGCAGCAGCAGTAATCGAACTCGATCCCCTGCCCGATCCGGTTAGGCCCGCCGCCGAGGATGACGATCTTGCGCCGGTCGGACGGCTGCGCTTCATTCTCCGGCTCGCCGAAGCTGGGGGCTTCGTAGGTGGAATACATATAGGGCGTGCGCGCGTCGAACTCCGCCGCGCAGGTGTCGATCCGCTTGAACACCGGGCGCACGCCGAGACGGTGGCGCAGCGCGCGCACTTCGTCCTCGGTGACGCCGCCGGTCATCGCCACCACCGCGTCGTGGACGAGGCCCGAGCCGCGCGCGATGCCGCGCTCCATCCCGCGCAGGTTCGCCGATTGCAGCGCCAGCCATGCGAGCCGCTTGTCGGAGAAGCCCATCGCCTTCAGCCGCCGCATCCCGGCCGCGTCGATCGGCAGGCCCTGCCGGCACACCTCCTCCTCGGCCGCGACGATTTCCGCGATCCGCTCAAGGAACCACGGATCGTATTTCGCGATCGCATGGACCTCCGCCACGGTGAAGCCCTCGCGTAGCGCCTGCGCCGCGACCAGCAGCCGGTCCGGCGTCGCGACCGCCAGCGCCGCCTCGATCTCCGCGCGCGGCGCGCCGACGAGGCGATCGACCTGGTTGAAGCCGGAAAGCCCCGTCTCCAGCCCGCGCAGCGCCTTCTGCATCGATTCGTGGATGTTGCGCCCGATCGCCATCACCTCGCCCACCGACTTCATCGCGGTGGAGAGCACCGGCTCCGCGCCCTTGAACTTCTCGAAGGCGAAGCGCGGGATCTTGGTGACGACATAATCGATCGTCGGCTCGAAGCTGGCAGGCGTCGCGCCGGTGATGTCGTTTTCGATCTCGTCGAGCGTATAGCCCACCGCCAGCTTCGCCGCGACCTTGGCGATCGGGAAGCCGGTGGCCTTCGATGCCAGCGCCGACGAGCGGCTGACGCGCGGGTTCATCTCGATCACGACGAGCCGGCCATCCTTCGGATTGACCGCGAACTGCACGTTCGAACCGCCTGTTTCCACGCCGATTTCACGCAGCACCGCGATGCTCGCGTTGCGCATGATCTGATATTCTTTATCCGTCAGCGTCAGCGCCGGCGCGACGGTGATCGAGTCGCCGGTATGGACGCCCATCGGATCGACATTCTCGATCGAGCAGATGATGATGCAATTGTCCGCGCGGTCGCGGACCACCTCCATCTCATATTCCTTCCAGCCGAGCAGCGATTCCTCGATCAGCACCTCGGTGGTCGGCGAGGCGTCGAGGCCCTTGCGGACGATCTCGATGAACTCCTCGCGGTTATAGGCGACGCCGCCGCCCGTGCCGCCGAGCGTGAAGCTGGGACGGATGATCGCGGGCAGGCCGACCTTGTCCAGCCCCGCCAGCGCCTCGGCCTCGGTATGCGCGATCGCCGAGCGCGCGGATTCGAGGCCGATCTTGTCCATCGCGTCGCGGAACTTGAGGCGATCCTCGGCCTTGTCGATCGCCTCGGCGTCGGCGCCGATCATCGTAACGCCGAATTTCTCCAGCGTGCCGTCCCGGAACAGCGCCAGCGCGGTGTTGAGCGCGGTCTGCCCACCCATCGTCGGGAGCACGGCGTCGGGCCGCTCCTTCTCGATGATCCGCGCGACCACTTCCGGCGTGATCGGTTCGACATAGGTGGCGTCGGCCAGTTCGGGATCGGTCATGATCGTAGCCGGGTTCGAATTGACCAGGACGATGCGATAGCCCTCTTCCTTCAGCGCCTTGATCGCCTGCGTGCCCGAATAATCGAACTCGCACGCCTGACCGATGACGATCGGCCCCGCGCCGATGACGAGGATGGAGGAGATGTCGGTGCGTTTGGGCATGATGTCAGTCGATCCGGCGGAAGGTCAGGCGTTGCGGGCGGGCGGCTGTTTCTCGTGTCACCGCAGCATCTCCACAAACCGCTCGAACAGATAGAAGCTATCCTGCGGCCCCGGCGAGGCTTCCGGGTGGTATTGCACGCTGAACGCCGGCCGGTCGGTCAGCTCGATGCCGCAATTGCTGCCGTCGAACAGCGACACATGCGTCTCGCGCACGCCCTCGGGGAGCGTGTCGCGGTCCACCGCGAAGCCGTGGTTCATGCTGGTGATCTCGACCGCGCCGTCCGAGAGGCGCTTCACCGGATGGTTCGCGCCGCGATGGCCCTGGAACATCTTGGTGGTCTCGGCCCCCACCGCGATCCCGAGGAGCTGGTGGCCGAGGCAGATGCCGAACAAAGGCTTGCCCGTATCGAGCAGCTTCCGGATCACCGGCACGGCATATTCGCCGGTCGCGGCCGGATCACCGGGGCCGTTCGACAGGAAGATGCCGTCCGGGCCGAGCGCCATGATCTTCTCGTAGCTCGCCGTCGCGGGCACCACGGAAACCTTCGCACCCGCTTTAACAAGGTTGCGGAAGATATTGTGCTTGCTGCCGTAATCCACCGCCACGACATGCGGCCGCGCGCCGCCGCCGATCCCGGCATAGCCGAAGCCCAGCCGCCACACGCCGCCCTCCCGCGTCTCGCCCCAGCCGTAATGCGTCTCGGTGGTCACGGCGATGGCGAGGTCCATGCCCTCCAGCCCCGGCCAGCCGCGCGCCATCTCCAGCAGCAGCGGGATGTCGAACTTGCCCGAGGCGGAGTGCGCGATCACGCCGTTCGGCGCGCCGCCGCTGCGGATGCGACGGGTGAGCGCGCGCGTGTCGATCCCGGCGAGACCGACGCGGGCGTGGCGCTTCATCCACGCATCCAGCCGCTCGACGCTGCGGAAGTTCGAGGGCGCGGTTACGTCCTCGCGCACGATCATGCCCAGCGCGTGCGGCTCGTCCGCCTCCACGTCGTCGGGATTCGCGCCGACGTTCCCGATGTGCGGGAAGGTGAAGGTGATGATCTGCCCGGCGAAGCTCGGGTCGGTCATGATCTCCTGATAGCCGGTCATCGCGGTGTGGAAACATACTTCCCCCACCACTTCGCCCTCCGCGCCAAAGCCTCGGCCCCACGCCACCTCGCCGGATGCGAGGACGAGGACTCCGGTGGCTCCTTCGGGCACGGCAAAAGGCTTGGCGTCGGCCATGATCGGCGGGCACTCCGTAGGTTTGGGTTCGCGATGTCGCTAAGCCCCGCCCGCTAGGCCCTTGCCCCCCTCGCGTCAACCGCTTGCTGGCGCTATCCACCCTTCCATGATTCGAGACGACATCAAGCAAGCCCAGATCGCCGCCATGAAAGCCGGCGACAAGGATACCCGCGCCGCGGTCGGCCTGATCCAGGCCGCGATCAAGAATCGCGATATCGAGACACGCACCGGCCCCGCCGTCACCGACGACGACGCGCTGGTGGTGGAGGTGCTGCAGAAGATGGTGAAGCAGCGCCGCGAATCGATCGAGATGTACCGCAAGGGCGGCCGCGAGGAACTGGCGCAGGCGGAGGAGCGTGAAGTCGCGGTGATCGAGCGCTTCCTGCCGCAACAGATGAGCGAGGACGAGACCCGCGCCGCGATCGAGGCGATCAAGGCGGAGCTTGGCGCGTCCGGCATGAAGGACATGGGCCGGGTGATGGCCGAGTTGAAGGCGCGCCATGCCAGCGTGCTCGACATGTCGAAAGCGAGCGGGCTGGTGAAGGCGGCGCTGGGCTGATCCCTCGCCTGTCACCCGTCATAAAGCCCGGTCGCGGGCGGAAGGGGTTGCGAAACACACCGCGTCCGGCGCATAGGGTATAATGCGCGTGTGAGTCTTTCGCCCGCCTTTCTCGACGAGCTGCGCGCCCGCACCTCGTTGTCCGCCTTGGTCGGCAAGACGGTGAAGCTCACCAAGGCGGGGCGCGAGCACAAGGGTTGCTGCCCCTTCCACAATGAAAAGACGCCGAGCTTCTACGTCAACGACGAGAAGGGCTTCTATCACTGCTTCGGCTGCTCGGCACACGGCGACGCGATTCGCTGGATGACCGACCAGCGCGGCCTGCCCTTCATCGACGCGGTGAAGGAACTCGCCGCCGCCGCGGGCATGGAGATGCCCGCCCCCGATCCGCGCGCCGCGCAGAAGGCGGAGCGGCAGAAGGGCCTGCATGACGCAATGGCCGAGGCGCAGGCGTGGTTTGTCGCGCAGCTTTCCGGCATCTCCGGCGGCGAGGCGCGCGCACTGGCCGAGCGGCGTGGCCTCTCGGCGCGGACGGTGCGCGATTTCGGCATCGGCTTCGCGCCCGATGCGCGCGGCAAGCTGCGCGCGGCGCTCAAGGAATATGGCGATCCGGCGCTGATCGAGGCCGGTCTGCTCATCAGCGTCGAGGGCAAGGAGCCTTACGATCGCTTCCGTGGCCGCCTGATGATCCCGATCCGCGACCAGCGCGGGCGGGTGATCGCTTTCGGCGGCCGCGTGATCGGGGATGGCGAGCCGAAATACCTAAACTCCCCCGACACGCCGCTGTTCGACAAGGGGCGCACGCTCTACAATATCGACCGCGCCGCGCCCGCCGCGCGCAAGGCGAACCGCGTGTTCGTGGTCGAAGGCTATATGGACGTGATCGCGCTGGCGCAGGCGGGGATCGCGGAGGCGGTCGCGCCGCTCGGCACCGCGCTGACCGAGCATCAGCTAGAGCGGCTGTGGCGGATGGTGGACGTGCCGACGCTCTGCTTCGACGGCGACGGCGCCGGGCAGAAGGCCGCGATCCGCGCCGCGCACCGCGCACTGCCGATGCTCGCGCCGGGGCGCAGCCTCGCCTTCGTGACGCTGCCGGACGGGCAGGACCCGGACGATCTGGTCAAGGCAAAGGGCGCGGGCGCGTTCGAGGCGCTGGTGCGCGAGGCTCGCCCACTTATTTCCGTTCTCTATGAAAGCGAACGCGCTTCTGCCGCAACGGAAACGCCGGAAGGGCGCGCTGGCCTACGCCAGACGGTCCTGCAATTAGCAGAAAAAGTCGAAAGCGACTTGGTCCAATCTGAATATCGTCGATCCTTTAATGACCTTTTTTTTGAAGATTTTGGATGGAAGCGCTCCGAGCGGCGAGCCATTGGAACGGCAGTTGTGGCGACTGGCATGCGATCGAAAATCAATCTCCACAATTCATACATACGGTCCGCGCTGTATGGTTTGGCTCGATATCCGGCGGTATTGTCCGTCACGCTTGACCACGTCGCGGCCCTTCAGATCGCTGAGCAACACATGCTGCCCTGGCGGGAAACAATGATCGAGGCGGTGATTAAGCGTCCGGACCTTGATGCAGACGCGCTGCAATCCATATTGGCAGCCAGCAAACTGAAACCCGAAACCCGCCGTGACCTTCAGACAGACCTACGTTTTCCGTGGGATGGCGATCCGGCAGCGTCCATCCGGACCTTGGGAGGAATAATTGAGTTCCTCCATGAGGAACAGGAGTTGCTCGCAGAGATTGATGATGTCCGGCGAATTGTGAAGTCGGACATGTCTAATGCCGAATATCTGGCCCTAGACCAACGAAGAACGGCCCTCTACGCGCAGAAAGCCGCGCTATATGAGCGCGGGTTTGAGCTTGGCGGCGGCGAGAGCGATTGGAGATTGAACTGAGTATGGCGAAGGTGAACGGTAGCGGTGGTGAAGACACGACGGATGTGGCCGATGCCCCGCTGATCGACTTGAACGATGCGAACGTCAAGAAGCTGATCGCCCGCGCGAAGAAGCGCGGCTACATCACCTATGACCAGCTCAACGAGGCGCTGCCGCAGGACCAGATGTCCTCCGACCAGCTCGAGGACATCATGTCCGCGCTCAACGAGATGGGCGTCAACATCGTCGAGAACGAGGAGCAGGGCGAGGACGGCGAGGAGCAGGAGGCGGACGACGAGGTCGATGCCGTCGATTCCGACCAGGAAAACGCCCCCGTCATCGAGAAGAAGAAGGAGACGGTCGATCGCACCGACGATCCCGTCCGCATGTACCTGCGCGAGATGGGGGCGGTGGAGCTTCTCTCGCGCGAGGGCGAGATCGCCATCGCCAAGCGCATCGAGGCCGGCCGCGACACGATGATCCTCGGCCTGTGCGAATCGCCGATCACCTTCAACGCGATCATCGACTGGTCGACCGCACTCAACGAGGGCACGATGCAGCTTCGCGAGATCCTCGATCTCGACGCGATGCTGTCCAAGGGTCCGTCGGCCGAGCAGGTCGAGGGCGCCGAGGAGGACGACAACGGCGAGATCAGCGAGAAGACCGCAGGCACCAGCTTCAAGGAAGAGGAGGAACCGGAGGAGGAAGCCCCGGCCGATGAGGACGACGAGCTGACCGAGCGCCGCGCGCGCCGCCCGTCCGACGACGACGACGAGGACAATACCCTGTCGCTCGCGCAGATGGAGGAGACGCTCAAGCCGCAGGCGCTAGAGAAGTTCGCCAATATCACGACGATCTACAAGAAATTCGGCAGGATGCAGCAGCAGCGGCTGGAGGCGATGGGTGCCGGCGGCGAGCTGTCGGCGGCGGACGAGCGCAAGTACCAGAAGCTGCGTGAGGAACTCACCGCCGAGGTGGAGAGCGTCCAGTTCCACAACGCCAAGATCGAATATCTCGTCGACCAGCTCTACAGCTTCAACCGCCGCCTCACCGCGCTTGGCGGGCAGATGCTGCGCCTCGCCGAGCGGCACAAGGTCAACCGCAAGGATTTCCTCGACCGCTATATGGGGCACGAACTGGACGATACCTTCCTCCAGACCGTGAACGGCCTCGACAAGAAATGGACTGCCTTCGCCACCAACGAGGCGCCCGCGGTCGAGCGCATCCGCGCCGAAATCTCGGAAATCGCGCAGCAGACCGGCATGGCGCTCAGCGAGTTCCGCCGCATCGTCAACATGGTGCAGAAGGGCGAGCGCGAGGCGCGGATCGCCAAGAAGGAAATGGTCGAGGCGAACCTGCGCCTCGTCATCTCGATCGCTAAAAAATATACGAACCGTGGCCTGCAATTCCTTGATCTCATTCAGGAAGGCAACATCGGCCTGATGAAGGCGGTGGACAAGTTCGAGTATCGCCGCGGCTACAAGTTCTCGACCTATGCGACATGGTGGATCAGGCAGGCGATCACCCGCTCGATCGCCGATCAGGCGCGCACGATCCGCATCCCGGTCCATATGATCGAGACGATCAACAAGCTGGTCCGCACCAGCCGCCAGTTCCTCCACGAGCAGGGCCGCGAGCCGACGCCGGAGGAAATGGCCGAGCGCCTCTCCATGCCGCTGGAGAAGGTGCGCAAGGTCATGAAGATCGCCAAGGAGCCGATCAGCCTCGAAACGCCGATCGGCGACGAGGAGGATTCGCATCTCGGCGACTTCATCGAGGACAAGAACGCGGTGATTCCGGTGGATGCCGCGATCCAGGCGAACCTCAAGGAAACGGTGACGCGCGTGCTCGCCAGCCTCACCCCGCGCGAGGAACGCGTGCTGCGCATGCGCTTCGGCATCGGCATGAACACCGATCACACGCTGGAGGAGGTCGGCCAGCAGTTCAGCGTGACGCGCGAACGCATCCGGCAGATCGAGGCCAAGGCGCTGCGCAAGCTCAAGCACCCGAGCCGCAGCCGCAAGATGCGCTCGTTCCTCGATCAGTGAGAATGTGAAGGGCGGCCGATCAGCCGCCCTTCCCTTATCTCCGGAAGGTCCCGGCGGCGAGGGACGAGTTCGCCGCCGGGAGAAACGCACCAGAGTGCGACCGGGCGGAAAGCGCCGGGCGAGGGACCGTGCCGCGAACGCTTTCCGGCCGGCGGCGAAGGTGGACGGTTGCGCCGCCGGCCCGACCTTTCTAGCCGCGCACCGCTTGCGGCATCGTCTCCTGCATTTGCCATGATCGCTGCGTGAAACACGAAGGTCGCGCGCGACCACAGCGGCGCAAAACCGCGCTGGATTGCCCGAAGCCGCCTCCATTCCGGCGGCTGATGGCGAAATTTGCCGATCATTAAATCCGGATCGGACCTGTCCGATTGCCGCATCGCCGCTCGCGGGGTCAGATTCGCCGCATGAGCGACGCCGAACCGATCCGCCGTAGCGAGGGGCAATGCGTGACCGCCTCGCAACTCGTCCGCCACTTCGGGTTATGGCAGGAACGCGCGGCGCGTGCCCCGGTCTATATCCTGCATCGCGGCCGCCCGCGCTTCGTCCTCACCTCGGTCGAGGTGATGGAAGCGCTATGCACGCCGCTCGCCGCGCGAGCAAACGACGGCGCGCTGGAAACCTTGCTCGATGCCGGCGATACGATCACGCTGATCCTGGACCGCGAGGGCCGCGTGACGCTGGCGAGCAGGGCGGCGCTGCCCCGGTTCGGCGCGGCGGTTCGCACCGGAAGCAAGCCGGCCGGGCTGGCGCTGGCCGGCGGGGAATTGCTGGACGACGCGATCCGCCGCGTCATCGGCAGCGGCATTGCCGAATCGATCGAGATCATCCCCGAGGCTTTCCCCACGCGGCGGCTGCGCTGCGATCTTTCGCCCTTTCCGGACGGCTGCCTGCTCCGCGCGATCGACCTGACGACGGAACAGGAACTCGCGGCGGCGCGCGCGCTTCTGATCGCGACGGGCATGGCGAGCGCCGCAGCGGGGGCGATCGCTGTCAGGCTCAGCCTGCGCGGCTATGTCATCGCGCCGTCGCCGGAACTGGCGGCGCTTACCGGGATCGCCGCCGACGCGCTGGCGAGCGCGCGCTTCACCTCGCTGCTGACGGTCGGCAGCCGGGTCGCGGCGGGCGAGGCGGTGGACGCGGTGGCGAGCGGCGGCGGCTCGTGCCGGATCGCGGCGGAGTGCCTCGCCCGCGATGCCGCGCCGACGCCGGTGGTGATCGGGCTGGCCCCGGTGATGGTCGCGGGGCGGATTGAGGAGCTGGCCGCTACCATCGTTCGCGACGCGACATAAACCCTGTCTTTACATCATCCTGCTAGAAGGCCCCCAATTCAGCGTTGATCGCGGGAATGCCGCGACGAAACGTGCCGCAAGAGGGACGATTGTGCAGACAGTATCGACTTCCACCCCTGCCCTTCTGGGCGAGTCCATCGCCGCGCTGGTCGACGCGGACGGGACGGGTAATGCGAGCTGGCCGGTCGCACTCGCCTATCCGGCAACGCCGCTGCGCGATCTCGCCGATGCGGTCCATGCGCTGTGCGCGCTTCATGGCATGGCGCCCAGCATGATCGAGCAGGCGAGCGCCGCGCCCGGCACGGCCGGCGCGACGCGGCAGTGGCTGATCGATATCGCGACCGCCTTCGACGACGAACGGGCCATGCTCGCGACGCTGACGGCGGCCGTCGGCCCACTTCCCTCGACGCCGGGCCAGGCCGAATCGGAGGCGACCATCGTGGCGCAGCGCCATGCGCTGACGATGCTGGCGGAATCGCATCGCGCCGGCTGCGCGATCGGCGCGGCGGCGGCTTTCCTGCTCGACTGGACCGCGATCCGCCGTATCCTGGCGATCGCCGGCGAGCGCGTCGGCGTCGTTCCCGAGCGCAGTCTCCTGCCGACCGATCGTGAAACGATCGCGATGCTCGACGGACTGGATGGTGGCGTGACGGTGCGCCGCGCCGTCACTTTCGGTGCGCAGCAACTGCTCGCCCAGCATCGCGGCCTGTGGCAATTGCTCGACGCCCGCGCCTCCGCGCGACGCGGACATTGAGGCGACTCCCCGAGCGGAAGTCCCGGCCTGCCCGCCCTATTCGGCCGCCAGCCGGTCCGGCTCATCCTCCCCGGCATGGCCGGCGAGCAGTTCCACCGGAGCGATCGTCTCGATATCGCGCGCGCCCGGCTCGATATTGAGGTCGCGCAGCTTGCGGGCGCTGACCAGCGCGCGCGTCTCGAAGCTGCTGACGAAGGTGTTGTAATTCTTGACGGCGGTATTGAGGCCGCTGCCCACCACGCGCAGGTCACCGACCGCCTTGGCCAGCCGGTCATACAGCTCCTTGCCGAGCGCGCCGATCTGCCGCGCCTCGCTCGCCAGCTTCTCCTGCCGCCATACCGCCGAAACGGTTCGCGCGATCGCGATCAGGTTGGTCGGCGTCGCGAGCAGCACGCGCTTCTCGAACGCGGCGTCCCACAAGGTAGGGTCGTGCTCCAGCGCGGCGGAGAGGAAATGCTCGCCCGGCACGAACATGATGACGTAATCGGGCGCATCGGGGAACTGACTCCAATAGGCCTTAGCGCCCAATGTGTTGACGTGCGCGCGCATCGCATTGGCATGGGCGGTGAGGCCGATCTGCCGCTCCTTCTCGTCCACCGCCGCGAAGGCGTCCTGATAGGCGTTGAGCGACACCTTGGCGTCGATCACCAGCGACTTGCCGCCAGGCACGCGCACCACCGCGTCGGGGCGCAGCCGCTCGCCGTCGTCGCCGGTGATGCTGACCTCCATCGCGAAATCGGCATGTTCGGCGAGGCCGCACGTCTCCAGCACGTTGCGGAGCTGCTGCTCGCCCCAGCGGCCCCGCGCCTTGGGCGCGGCGCGCAGCGCGTTGACCAGCTTCTGCGCCTCCGCCCGCACCGATTCCTGCCCGACGCGCATCGCCTCGATCTGGCCGTAGAGCGAGCCGAACGCATCGCGCCGCTCCGCTTCGACCTTGGCGACGCCTTCCTCGTAGCGCTGAAGCCGTTCCGTCACCGGCTGGAGCAACGCCTTAAGCCCCTGCCCCGCGCTTTCCTCGGACTGGCGGAAACGCTCGTCGGCGCGCTCGAGGAACGCCTTCTGTGCCTCGCCCAGCAGCGTGCCGGCGACCTCGCGGAAACGGCCCGCCATGTCGTCCTTCGCGGCCTTGAACTCGGCGATCCGCGCCTCGAACGCCGCCGCCTCCGTCTCGCGCCGGGCAAGCTCGGTGCGCGCCATGTCGCGCTCGCCGCGGATCGCCTCCAGTTCGCCGCGCAGCAGATCGGCAGCCTTTGCCCGCTCGGTCGCGGCGGCGAGATCGACGATCGCCTTCCTGAACTCCTCCGCCCGCTGGTCGCGCTCCGCGCGGAGGCCGGCCATATCGCGCCGCGCGACGAACCAGCCGAGCGCGAGGCCGGCGAGGAGGGCGACAAGGGCGATGGCGGCCGTCTCGATCATCGCCGGAACATAATCGGAACGACGACGCTATGTCTATACCGGCGCGTCGATGGAGGCGGGCGGCGTGCTGAACCAGCGCGGTCCCTCCGCCGTCATGTGGAAGCAATCCTCCAGCCGCACGCCAAACTGGCCGGGGATGTAGATGCCCGGCTCGTTCGAGAAGCACATGCCCGCCGCCAGCGGCATCGCCTCGCCGTGGACGAGATTGACCGGCTCGTGCCCGTCCATGCCGATGCCGTGCCCGGTACGGTGCGACAAGCCGGGCAGCTTGTAGCCGGGGCCATAGCCCCATTTGGCATAAGCCCCGCGCACCGCGTCATCGACCGTCCCGGCCGGCGCGCCGATCTTCGCCGCCGCCAGCGCGATGCGCTGACCTTCGGCCACCTGGTCCCACACCTTGCGCTGCGCGGCGCTGGCGCTGCCATGCACCCAGGTACGCGAGATATCGGAATGATAGCCCTGCACAGTGCAGCCGCAGTCCATCAGCACCACCTGCCCGTCCGCGACGCGATGCACCTCGCGGCTGCCGTGCGGATAGGCCGAAGCCTCGCCGATCAGCACCATCGCGTCGTCGGCCGTGCCGCCGAGCCGGCGCGTCGCGGCGACCATCAGCGCGCTCACCTCCGGCCCGGTCATCCCTTTTTCGACGCGCGGATGGATCCAGCGATAGGCGGCGATCGTCACGTCGGTCGCGGCCTGCATCAGCGCGAGTTCCGCCGGCGTCTTCAGCATACGACAACCGCGCACGACCGGATTGGCGGAGACCAGCTTCGCCTCGGGCAATTGCAGCGCCAGCCCGTCGAAGGCGAAGAATCGCGCCGTCTCCTCGATCCCCACCGGCCGCCCGGCCAGCTTGCGATCGCGCAGGAAGCCGGCGACCACCGCGAGCGGGTCCTGATCCTCCTGCCACACGCGCACCTCGGCCGGAACGGCGAGCGTCTCGCGGATCGACGGCTCCTCGAAGAAGGGCGTGACGATGCACGGCTCCCCCTCCGCCGGGATGATCGCCGCCGTCAGCCGCTCGCTGCGCCACCAGGCGACGCCGGTGAAATAAATCAGGCTCGATCCCGGCTCGATCACCACCGCGCCGATGCCGTGCCGCCGCATCAGCGCCTGCGCGCGTTGCAGCCGGCCCGCGCGCTCCGCCGCGTCGATCGGCTTCACGCCGGTGGTGATGTCCTTCAGCCCGGCAAGATCGGGTTCGGCGGCGCGCACCACCCCCGCGAGATTGGCGAGCGGCAGCAGGGCGGCGGCGCCCAGCAGGCCCCGGCGCGTCGGCATAAAGCGGTCGATCAGCATAAGCGAAGACGATAGGGTGCTTGACCGAGCGGCCGCAATCCCCTTTGCGGGCGAACCAATTTTCTCCGGGAGTATCGATGGGCAAGCGGCTCACCACCTATATCATGATCGCGCTGGTGCTCGGCCTCGTCTGCGGTCTGGTGCTCAACACCACGATCGGCGACGGCGGGGCCGCCTCGCAGGCACGCCTTGAGACGCTGGCGGGCTATTTCTCGATCGTCACCACCGTTTTCCTGCGGCTGATCAAGATGATCATCGCGCCGCTCGTCTTCGCGACGCTCGTCTCCGGCATTGCGCAGATGGGGGATACGGCGGCGCTGGGGCGGATCGGCGCGCGGAGCATCGGCTGGTTCGTCTGCGCCAGCCTGCTGTCGCTCACCCTGGGGCTGGTGCTGGTCAACATCTTCCAGCCGGGCGTGGGCGTGAACCTGCCGCTGCCGCCTACGACGGCTGGCACGGGGCTGGAGACATCGGCCTTCAACCTCAAGGACTTCATCTCGCATATCTTCCCGACCTCGATGGTCGACGCGATGGCGAAGAACGAGATCCTCCAGATCGTGATCTTCTCGCTGTTCGTCGGCGTCGCGATCACCGCGGTCGGCGAGAAGGCGAAGCCGCTGGTCGGCGCGATCGACGCGCTGGTGCATGTGATGCTCCAGATCACCGACTATGTGATGCGCTTCGCCCCGTTCGCGGTGTTCGCCGCCGTGGCGGGTACGCTCACCGAGCGCGGGCCGAAGGTGATCGGGCAGCTCGCCTATTTCATGGGCACCTTCTACCTCTCGATGTTCATCCTGTGGCTGGTGCTGCTCGGCATCGGCTTCCTGTTCATCGGCGGGCGGATCAGGGAACTGGTGCGCTACGTGCGCGAGCCTTTGCTGGTCGCCTTCTCCACCGCCTCGTCGGAGGCCGCCTATCCCCGGATGCTGGAGGCGCTGGACCGGTTCGGCGTGCCGCCGCGCGTGGCCAGCTTCGTGCTGCCGCTGGGCTATTCGTTCAACCTCGACGGATCGATGATCTACATGGGCTTCGCCAGCCTGTTCGTGGCGCAGGCATATGGCATCCATCTGCCGATCGCGACGCAGATCACGATGCTGCTGGTGCTAATGGTGACCTCGAAGGGCATCGCCGGCGTGCCGCGCGCCAGCCTCGTGGTGATCGCGGCGACCATGCCGATGTTCAATATCCCCGAGGCCGGGCTGCTGCTGATCCTCGCGGTGGACCATTTCCTCGACATGGGGCGCAGCGCGACCAACGTGGTCGGCAATGCGGTGGCGAGCGCGGTGGTCGCGAAATGGGAGGGCGGCTTCGATCCGCCCGAGCCGGTCGACAGCGAGCCACCCCATGCGCCGCGCGGCAACGGCCCGGCGCGGGACGTGGACAGCTTCCGGGATATTTGATTCTCACCGTCATGCCGGATCAAGTCCGGCATGACGACAGGCTCACCCCGATCGCAGCAGCGCCACCCCCGCGTCGCGTTCGAACAGATAGAGCGCGGTGCGCGCGGCCTGCCCGCGCTCGCCCGAGAGGCCGCCGTCGCGATCGATCAGCAGCCGCGCATCGTCGGTAGCCGGCTGGAGCAGCTCGCCGAGTTGCTCCGGCGTCGCGAGCCTGAACGCCGCCTCCCCCGATTGCCGCGTGCCGAGCAATTCGCCCGCGCCGCGCAGCCGCAAATCCTCCTCCGCGATGCGGAAGCCGTCGTTCGTCTCGCGCATCAGCGCGAGCCGCGCGCGCGAGGTTTCGGAGAGCACATTGCCGCGCAGCAGCAGGCATACCGAATGCCCCCCGCCACGCCCGACGCGCCCGCGCAACTGGTGGAGCTGGGCAAGGCCGAAGCGGTCGGCATGCTCGATCACGATGAGCGTGGCGTTGGGCACGTCCACCCCCACCTCGATCACCGTGGTCGCGACCAATACGCCGTGGCGGCCGGCGGCGAAGGCAGCCATCACCGCATCCTTCTCCGGCCCCTTCATCCGCCCGTGGACTAATCCGACGCGATCCCCGAAGCGGCCCGCCAGCGCTGCGGCGCGCGCCTCGGCGGCGGCGAGGTCGGTCTTCTCGCTCTCCTCGACCAAGGGACAGACCCAATAAGCCTGCTTCCCCTCCGACAGGTGCCGGCCGAGCGCGTTGACCACCTCGTCCAGCCGCTCCTCGCTGATGACGCGCGTCTCGACCGGCTCGCGGCCCGGCGGCATCTCGTCGAGCCGGCTCTGGTCCATCTCGCCATATTGCGCGAGGGTGAGCGTGCGCGGGATCGGCGTCGCGGTCATCGCCAGCAGGTGCGGCGTGACGCGGCCCTTGGCGGTGAGCGCCATCCGCTCCGCGACGCCGAAGCGATGCTGCTCGTCCACCACCACGAGGCCGAGGTCGCGATAGCCGACCGCCTCCTGGAAGATCGCGTGCGTGCCGACGAGGATATGGATCGAGCCGTCCGCCAGCCCCATCAGCGTCGCCTCGCGCGCGCGGCCCTTGTCGCGGCCGGTGAGCACCGCGATCTCCACCGGCAAGCCGGCGAGCGTGCGGCGCAACGTCTCATAATGCTGGCGGGCGAGGATTTCGGTCGGCGCGAGCATCGCCCCCTGCGCGCCCGCCTCCACCGCGACCAGCAGCGCCATTGCCGCCACGAGCGTCTTGCCCGACCCCACATCGCCTTGCAGCAGGCGGAGCATCGGTGCCTCCTGCGCCAGATCGCCCTCGATCTCGCGCACCGTCCGCGCCTGCGCGCCCGTCAGCGCATAGGGGAGCTGGAGCATATCGCGCAGCCGCCCGTCGCCGCCCAGCGACCGCCCGCGCCGTCGCCGCGAATCCGCGCGGACCAGCATCAGCGCGAGCTGGTTGGCGAACACCTCGTCATAGCCGAGCCGCGTCCGCGCCACCTGATCGGCGGGATCGGCATGGATGCGAGCGAGTGCGTCGCGCCAGTCGGGCCAGCCGCGCTTCGTCTTCAGCCCCGGCTCGATCCATTCGGGCAAGTCCGGCGCGCGGGCCAGCGCCTGCTCCACCATCCCGGCGATGCGGCGCGAGGTGATGCCTTCGGACAAAGGATAGATCGGCTCGCGCTCGCGGAAGCCCTCCTCGCCCTCGATCTCCGGGTGGATGATCTGGAGCTCCTGCCCATAAGTCTCCAGCTTGCCGGAGACGCGCACCGGCTCGCCCAGCGGATAGAGCTTCTTCACCCAGCCCGACGATCCGCCGAAATAGACGAGGCTGACGTGATTGCCCGCAACGTCGGTAGCGCTCACCCGCGTCGGCGCGCGGGCGGAGCCGGTGCTGCGGATATCGCGTGGGGTCAGCGTGATCGCGATCGTCCGCCCGGCGTCGCTCGCATCGAGTGAGTCGCGCGGCCATCGGTCGATCCAGCCGGTCGGCAAATGGAACAACACATCCACCACCCGCGCGATCCCCAGCCGCTCCAGCGGCTTCGCCAGCGCCGGCCCCACGCCCTTCAGCGCGGTGACTTCGGCGAACAGCGGATTGAGGATATCGGGTCTCATGCCTAGATAGCGCCTTACCCGCACCCGACGCGCGCCGCCAGCGCCCGCCGGGCAATTGACGTTGAGGACCGATGGACCACGAAATCCGCCTGAAACGCCTGCGCTTCCGCGCCTGGCACCGTGGCACGCGCGAAGCCGACCTGATGATCGGCGGTTTTTTCGATGCGCACCACGCGAACTGGAGCGCAGAGCAGCTCGACTGGTTCGAGACATTGCTGGAGGAGCAGGACGTGGACATCATGGGCTGGGCGATCGGCTCCATCCCCTGCCCGCCCGAATGGGACGGGCCGATGATGCAGGCG
The DNA here is from genome assembly GCF_013344685.1 of Sphingomonas sp. CL5.1. NCBI lineage: Bacteria > Pseudomonadati > Pseudomonadota > Alphaproteobacteria > Sphingomonadales > Sphingomonadaceae > Sphingomonas > Sphingomonas sp. CL5.1. The sequence continues at coordinate 3,044,231 of NZ_CP050137.1, read as the reverse complement.
ATGCGCGCGCTGAACTACGTGCAGGTGCCCGAGTAACAGGCGCTACCGTCACCCCAGCGGAAGCTGGGGTCTCAGGCGGCAGGCGTGCCCCCTGTGGCACGCGACCCCAGCTTCCGCCGGGGTGACGAATTATGAAGAAAATCATGCCCGAACTCAAACAGATCCTCTCCGCCACCGAAGTGCTGACTCTCGCAGGCGTGCCGGCGGGCTTCCTGCCCTCGCTGCTGGCGGACCTCGCGCGCGCCGCGCCGCGCCGGGCGGTGTTCGTCGCGCCGGACGAGGCCGCGATGCGCGCGATCGCCGCCACCGCGCCCTTTTTCGCGCCGGAACTGGAAGTGATCGAGTTCCCGGCGTGGGACTGCCTGCCCTACGACCGCGCCTCCCCCACCCTGCGCGTGATGGCGGAGCGGATCGGCGCGCTCCATCGCCTGCAACAGAAGCCGCGTGGGCCGCAGCTCGTCCTCACCACCACCAACGCCGCGACGCAGCGCACGCTCACCCCGTTCCGCATCCGCCAGCTCGTCGCGAACCTGAAGCCGGGCGAGCGGATCGGCCGCGACCGGCTCGCCGCGCTGCTTCAGGCTAACGGCTACGTCCGCACCGACACGGTGCATGACGCGGGCGAATATGCCATCCGGGGCGGGATCGTTGATCTGTTCCCGAGCGGGGAGGTTCAAGGGCTGCGGCTCGATTTCTTCGGCGACGAGATCGAGAGCGTCCGCACCTTCGACCCTGCCGACCAGCGCACCACCGGGCGGATCGACGGCTTCACCCTGCTCCCCGCGTCCGAAGCGCTGCTGGACGAGGACAGCGTGAAGCGCTTCCGCAGCCGATATCGCGAGACGTTCGGCGCGACCGCGACGGGCGATCCGCTCTATCAGGCGGTGAGTGACGGACGGCGGCTGGCAGGGATGGAGCATTGGCTCCCGCTGTTCGAGGAGAAGCTCGCCACCATCTTCGACCATATCGGCGAGGACGCGCTGGTGGTGCGCGACAATGGCGTCACCGCCGCCGCTGAGTCGCGCCTCGAATCGATCGCGGACTATTACGAGAACCGCAAGCGCGCCGAGGCCGCCCAGCCCGGCAGCTATCGCGCGCTGCCCGCGAAGACGCTCTACCTCGACGACGGCGAATGGCGCGCGGCGCTGGAAGCGTCGACGGCGCACGTCACCACGCCGTTCCACGAGCCGGAATCCGCGCGCGTGGTGGATTTCGGCGTCGACGGCGCGCGCGATTTCGCGCCCGAGCGCGCATCGGGCGCGAACGTCTATGAGGCGGTGGTCGCGCATGTCGCGAAGCTGCGCAAGGACGGCCGCAAGCCGGTGCTGGCGAGCTATTCCGGCGGCGCGCGCGACCGGCTCGGCAACCTGCTCAAGGACCACGGCCTGAACGGTGCCAAGCCGGTCGATACGTGGCATGAGGCGCTGGGCGTCGGCGAGACGCAGGTCGCTTTGGTCGTCCTGCCGCTCGATCACGGCTTCACCGCGCCGCGCGTCGCGGTGCTGACCGAGCAGGACATGCTCGGCGACCGGCTCGTCCGCCGCCAGAAACGCCGCAAATCCGCCGACGCCTTCCTCGCCGAGCTGGCGACGCTCTCGCCGGGCGATCTGGTGGTGCATGTCGATCACGGCATCGGGCGCTATGAGGGACTGACCTCGATCCCGGTCGGCAACGCGCCGCATGATTGCGTCGCGCTCACCTATGCGGGCGGCGACAAGCTCTACGTTCCGGTCGAAAATCTCGAAGTCCTCTCGCGCTACGGCTCCAGCGAGGAGGGCGCGGCGCTCGACAGGCTCGGCGGCGAGGCGTGGCAGCGGCGCAAGTCGCGAATGAAGGAGCGCATCCGCGAGATCGCTGGCGAGCTGATCGCGGTCGCCGCCGAACGCGCGCTTCGCTCGGGCGAGGTCGCAGAGCCGGATTCGAGCGGCTATCCCACCTTCGTCGATCGCTTCCCCTATGAGGAAACCGACGATCAGGATCGCGCGATCGAGGACGTGCTGGGCGACCTATCCGCCGGCAAGCCGATGGACCGGCTGATCGTCGGCGATGTCGGCTTCGGCAAGACGGAGGTGGCGCTGCGCGCGGCCTTCGTCGCGGCGATGGCGGGGATGCAGGTGGCGGTGGTCTGCCCGACGACCCTGCTCGCGCGCCAGCATTACCAGAATTTCGTCGCGCGGTTCGAAGGCTTCCCGGTCAACATCGGCCGCCTCTCCCGCTTGGTCTCCGCGACCGAGGCGAAGGCGACGCGCGAGCGGGTGGCGTCGGGCGATATCGATATCGTGATCGGCACCCACGCGATCCTCGCGAAAGCCGTGGAGTTCAAGCGGCTCGGCCTCGTCATCGTCGATGAGGAGCAGCGCTTCGGCGTCACCCACAAGGAGCGGCTGAAGGCGCTGAAGAGCGACGTGCATGTCCTCACCCTCACCGCCACGCCGATCCCGCGCACCCTGCAGATGGCGATGTCCGGCCTGCGCGAGCTTTCGGTGATCCAGACGCCGCCGGTCGATCGCCTCGCGGTGCGCACCTATGTGATGCCGTGGGACCCGGTGGTGCTGCGCGAGGCATTGCTGCGCGAACATTATCGCGGCGGCCAGAGCTTCCTCGTCACCCCGCGCATCGCCGACCTGCCGGATATCGAGGAGTATCTCCGCAACGAGGTGCCCGAAATCCGCTATGTCGTCGCGCACGGGCAGATGGCGCCGGGCGAGGTGGAGGAGCGGATGAGCGCCTTCTACGACCGGAAGTTCGAGGTGCTCGTCTCCACCTCGATCATCGAGAGCGGGATCGACATCCCCTCCGCCAACACGATGATCGTCAACCGCGCGGATCGTTTCGGCCTTGCCCAGCTCTACCAGCTTCGCGGCCGCGTCGGGCGGTCCAAGACGCGCGCCTACGCCTATCTGGTGACGCCGCCGGAGCGGCAGATGACCGATGCGGCGGAGAAGCGCCTGAAGGTACTGTCCGACCTCGATTCGCTCGGCGCGGGCTTCCAGCTCGCCAGCCACGATCTCGATATCCGCGGCGCGGGCAATCTGCTCGGCGACGAGCAGTCCGGGCATATCAAGGAAGTCGGCTACGAACTCTATCAGTCGATGCTGGAAGAGGCGATTCTCGAGGCCAAGGCCGGCGGCCTCGCGCAGCGCCCGCGCGATTTCTCGCCGCAGATCACGGTCGATGCGCCGATCCTCATCCCGGAGGATTATGTGCCGGACCTCGACCTGCGCATGGGCCTCTATCGCCGTCTCAACGAACTGGACGACAAACAGTCCCTGGAAGCCTTCGCCGCCGAGATGATCGACCGTTTCGGCAAGCTGCCCGACGCCACCGAGAACCTGATCCGCGTGATCGAGATCAAGATGAACGCCAAGAAGGCCTGCGTCGCGAAGATGGATATCGGGCCGAAGGGCGCGTTGGTGACGTTCCACGACGACAATCCGCCGAACGTCGAGGGGCTGCTCGCCTATGTCCAGCGGCTCGGCGCGATCGCGAAGCTCCGGCCGGATTCGAAATTCGCGCTCACCCGCTCATGGCCGGACGCGGATGCGCGGCTCAACGGTGCGCTGCAATTGTCGAAGGGATTGGCGAAGGCCGCGGGTTGAGCGTCCAGCCCGCCACCAGCGCGGCCAGCGCCTCGCTGTCGAGCGGGCCGGCGCACAGATAGCCCTGGTAGAGATCGCAGCCTTCGCCGGCGAGCAGGTCGCGCTCGGCCGCCGTTTCCACCCCCTCGGCGATCGTCGCGAGGCCCAGCGCGTGCGCCATCGCGATCACCCCGCGCACGATCACCCGATCGCGCGCCGCGCCGGCGATATCGCGCGTCAGGCTGCGGTCGATCTTGAGGTAGTCGAGCGGCAGCGCCTTCAGATAGGCGAGGCTGGAATAGCCGGTGCCGAAATCGTCGATCGCGACCCGCACCCCGTGCTCGCGCAGCGCGCCCAGCGCCACCGCCGCGACGTCGAGATCTCCGATCAGGCCTGTTTCGGTGATTTCCGCCGTAACGCGCCGCTGCACGACCCCGCTCTCCGCGACATGCTCCACGAAGCGCCGGACGAAATCGGGCCGCGCCACATCCGCCGCCGTGACGTTGACCGACACCCGCAGCGCCGACAGCGCCGCCGGCCAGCGCGACACCGCGTCGAGCGAGCGGATCAGGATATGCTCCGACAGCGCCGCGCCCAGATCGGCGCGGTCGGCGGCGGCGAACAGCGTCTCCGCGCCGAGCGTGCCGAGCGTCGGATGGTCCCACCGCGCCAGCGCCTCCACCCCGGTGACCGCGCCGGAGGCCAGCGTCACCTGCGGCTGGAACAGGATCGCGATCTCGTCGCGGTCGATCGCGCGATGCAGGTCCGCCGCAAGCCGCACCAGCGGCGCGGCATAGACGCGCGACGCCTGATATACCTTCGTGCCGTCGCCGCCGCGCGCCTCGTCCAGCGCCTCGCGCACCCGCGCCGGCAGGTCGGCGGCGGCCCCGCCGCGCGCGACGCCGATCCGCGCGCCGAGATTGACCATCGCGTCTCCGGTATCGAACGGCCGCGCCAGCGCGCTTTCCACGCTCGCGACGATCACCCGGAGCGTATCGGCGTCGATCGCCAGCGCCACCTCCACCACCGCGCCGTCGCCGCGCACCACCTGCCGGTCCTCGGGCGGAATCCCCACCAGCGCATCGACCACCCGCGCGAACGCGGCGGCGAGCAGTGCGTCTCCCACCGAACGGCCGAAGGCGGCATTGACGATATCGAAGCGCGTCAGGCCGATCGCGATCATCGACAGCGTGTCCCCCTGCGCCTCGCGCAGCGCGAGGAAACGCGCGACCTCGCCGGGCGGGGCTTCATCGACGCGCCGCGCGAACGCCTGACGCCGCACGCGCCGCGCATGCCGCGCAGCAAAGCGCAGCATCCGCAGCAGAGCGGCCGGCTCGTCGCCCACCACCGCATGGGTGGCGCCGGCGTCGAAAGCGGCGTTCACCGCGGTCTCCGTCGCGACGATCGCGACCAGCGCGGCCTGTTCCTCGAAGGCGACCGGCGCCAGCGCGGCGAGAGTCGCCAGGCCGGCGCGCGCATCGACCAGTCGCACCAGCGGCGCAGCATCGGCGGCGATCCACCCGGCCCCCGCCAGCAGCGGCTCCAGCGCGCCGCGCGCGGCATCGGGCGCGATCGCGATCGTGGCTGTCGGCTTCGGAAACGGCGGCTGACCCTGCATTAACGATTTGTTAGCGACACGACGCGCGTTCGCCAATCGTTTCCCAGCCGATACGGGTCAATATTGGCACAGGGTTGCCGCAAGCCGCTGCAACGCCTAGCTCTCTCATGCGATGGCGATATCCGATCCGCATGCGCCCGGCGCGCTCGTCGACGGCTTCGGCCGGGCGATCCGCTACCTGCGCGTCTCGGTCACCGATCGCTGCGACCTGCGCTGCCGCTATTGCATGGCCGAGCGGATGACCTTCCTGCCCCGCGCCGAATTGCTCGCGCTGGAGGAGATCGCGGTCATCGCGGAACGCTTCATCGCGCGCGGCGTGCGCAAGATCCGGCTGTCGGGTGGCGAGCCACTGGTGCGCCGCGACGTGATCGATCTGGCGCGGCGACTCGGCCGGCATGTCGGCGGCGGGCTGGACGAGCTGACGATGACCACCAACGGCACGCGCCTCGCCGACCATGCCGGGGCGCTGCACGACGCCGGCATCCGCCGCATCAACGTCAGCCTCGACAGCCGCGATGCGGATCGCTTCCGTTTCATCACCCGGCATGGCGACGTGGCGCAGGTGCTCGGCGGGATCGCGGCGGCGCGCAGCGCGGGCTTGCGGGTCAAGATCAACATGGTCGCGCTCAAGGGTCTCAACGATGACGAGATCGCGGCGATGCTGGACTGGTGCATCGCGGAGGGGCTGGACCTGACGCTGATCGAGACCATGCCGCTCGGCGCGATCGACGAGGACCGCACCGACCGCTTCCTCCCGCTCACCCGCGTGTTCGAGCAGCTCTCCGCCAGCCATGCACTGACCCGCGATCTCCACGGCACCGGTGGCCCGGCGCGCTACTGGCGGGTCGCGGGGAGCGACACGCGGCTCGGCTTGATCTCGCCGCTCACCGGGAATTTCTGCGAGGGCTGCAACCGCGTGCGGCTGACGACCGAAGGGCGGCTCTATTCCTGTCTCGGCCATGACGATCACGCCGATCTGAAACAGGCGCTGCGTGGCGGCGGGATCGCGGGGCTGGACGCCGCGATCGACGCCGCGATCGACGCCAAGCCGCGCGCGCACGATTTCCACATCGCGCGCGGCGCCGCCCCGGCGGTGTCGCGTCATATGAACGTGACCGGCGGATGACGAGCTACCTCCGGCGGGCGCTGGTCGCCTCGCCCACCGCCCAGGCCCAGGCCGCCCGCGCCGAGCTTTTCGACGCCTGGGACTGGTGCCCGGTCGAGGAAGCCGATCTGGTCATCGCGCTCGGCGGCGACGGCTTCCTGCTCCAGACGCTGCACGCCATGCTGGAGGCCCGCCGTCCGCCGCCCCCGGTATTCGGGATGAACCTCGGCACGGTCGGCTTCCTGATGAACGAATGGCGCGGGCTGGGGCTGGACGACCGGCTGGACCGCGCGCGCGCGTTCAAGGTAACGCCGCTGATGATGACGGCGACGGGGATCGACGGCCGCATCCACACCTTGCCCGCGATCAACGAGGTGTCGCTGCTGCGCGAAACGCGCCAGACCGCGAAGATCGAGGTGACCGTCAACGACCGCATCGTGCTGGAGGAGCTGGCGTGCGACGGCATCCTCGTCGCCACGCCAGCCGGCTCGACCGCTTACAATCTCTCCGCGCATGGCCCGATCCTCCCGCTCGGCTCCAACCTGCTCGCGCTCACCCCGATCAGCGCCTTCCGCCCGCGACGCTGGCGTGGGGCGATCCTGCCCGATCGCGCGCGCGTGTCGCTGCGCATCCTCGATCCGGGCAAGCGACCGGTGTCGGCGGTGGCCGACCAGCGCGAGATCCGCGACGTCGCGCAGGTCGATATCGCGATGGACCGCGCCCGCGAACTGACGCTGCTGTTCGACCCCGAGCACGCGCTGGACGACCGCATCACGATGGAGCAGTTCATCGCCTGAAATTCGTGGCGAAACAGGGGTTGCATCTCTGAATCAGGCGGCTATAGACGCGCCTCCCGCACGGCATTCCCCGATAGCTCAGCGGTAGAGCTCTCGACTGTTAATCGAGCGGCCGTTGGTTCGAATCCAACTCGGGGAGCCACTCTTTTGATTGCGACGCCGCGCCAGCAACTCCGTAACAAACCGGTGCTGACAAAGCCGCGCGTTGATGCGAGAATGGCGGCCGTGTCCGGGGTTCCACAACGCTGTCTCGATTGTCTCGTGCGCGACAAGGCGCTGTGCGCCAGCATGAGCGATTGCGAGCTTGCCGCGCTCAGCTCGCTGGGGCGCCGGCGCGATGTCGCGGCCGGGCAGGTCGTCACCTGGGCGGGCGATCCCAATAGCAGCTGCGCCAACGTCGTGTCCGGCGCGCTCAAGGTTTCCGCCTCGACCGCCGACGGGCGCGAGCAGATCGTCGGATTGCTGTTCCCCGGCGATTTCGTCGGCCAGCTCTTCACCGCCGAGGCGTCGCTGACCGTCACCGCGCTCACCGACACCAATTTGTGTACCTTCCCGCGCACCGGTTTCGAGCGCGCGCTCGAAACCTATCCGCACATGGAACGGCTGCTGCTCGAACGCACCATGGCCTCGCTCGATGAGGCGCGCGAACGAATGCTCTCGCTGGGGCGCAAGGACGCGCGCGAGCGGGTGGCCGGCTTCCTGCTCGAACTGGCCGAGCGCACCGGCATGCCCGACGCCGCCGGACGCATCCAGGTGCTCATCCCGATCAGCCGCGGCGAGATGGCCGGCTTCCTTGGGCTGACGATCGAGACGGTCAGCCGCCATCTCACCCGCCTCAAGACCGCGGGGGTGGTCGATTTCGCGAAGGGCGAGCGCGACTGCACGATCCTCGACCGCGCCGCGCTGAAGGCGATCGTCAATCCGGCCTGACGCCCGGCTCCGCCCCTGCCCTGCGCGCGGCGGCGATCCAGCTTTCCTTGAGCGCGATCGCGCGGCGGCATCCGTCGAAGAAGCAGCGCAGCATATAAGCGAGCTGGCCGACGTGCGCCTCCGGCTCGCGGCCGACATGATCCCATAGCGCCATCACCAGATCGTCGGCATGCGTCGCGTCGAGCGCGTGCATCTCGCGCAGCGTCTCCAGTTCAGCGTCGCTCGGCCCTTGCCCGGCCGGCAGCCGCTCGAACACCAGCTCCGCGCGGACGAGATGCGCGCCCGCCACGCGCATCACGCGATCGCACAGGCGGCGCACCTCGGGCAGCGGCGGCAGCTTCGGCAACCCGTCCGCCAGCGCCTCGATATCGCGGCACAGCGCGCGCTGGATGGCGTGATCCTCCTCGAGCGTGTCGAGGGTCGGCTCAGCGGCATCGAGGCGTGAAGGACCGGCAAGCATCGCGAAACATCCCAGAAGCAGGTCCGACCGATGCTTAGCGCATCGCGCCACGCGCGCTTTGACGATGGTCAAAGCCGGCGACCGGGCATAATCTATCGGGAAACGGGCAAACCACGCGGTCCGGCATCGAAAGGCCACGACATGCAGACGCCAACCACCCGACTCACCACGCGCGCGGGCGTTCGGCTCGACATCCGCCTCGCCGCGCCGGGCGACGAATTCCCGATCGACCAGTTCTTCGACCAGCTATCGCCCGAGGACCGGCGCTTCCGCTTCCTCGCCACGGCCAATCGCGTCGGCCGCTCGCTGATCGAGACGATGACCCGCAACGATGGCCGCGACGCCACCTGGCTTGCCGCCGACGCGGATGGCGGCGCGCTGCTCGCGCTGGCGATGCTGTGCTTCGATGCGAGTGGCGAGCGCGCGGAACTTGCCGTCGCGGTGCGCAGCGATCACAAGGATCACGGCATCGGCTGGGAGCTGATGCGCTTCGCGATGGATCAGGCGCGGGAGCGCGGCGCGCAATGGGTCGAGGCGATCGAATCGCGCGACAATGTCGCCGCCGTCAACCTGGAGCGCGAGATGGGCCTCAGCGTCGAGCCGCTGGAAGGCGACCCGACGCTGGTGAAGGTGAGCCGGAAGCTGGGTTCTCAGCCGGCCTGAAACACCCCGCAGGCGATCCGCGCGCCGCTGTTGCCTGCCGGGTCGGTCATCAGGTCGTCGGCATTGGCGTGGATCACCAGCGCGGCGCCGTCGGCGTCGAGCAGACCGGCCATCGTCGCACCGGGAATGGTCGCCGCGACGGTGCCGCGGCCGCCGGTGTCGATCACCAGATTGGGCAGGTCGCCCTCGTGCGGCCCCTGCGGGTTCATCGAGCCGTGCTTCATGCTCGTGGGGTTCCAATGGCCCCCGGCGCTGGCGAAATCAGGGGCATCGCAGCGGCCGGTGGTGTGGACATGCGCGCCGTGCGTGCCGGGCGGCAGGCCCTTCGCATCGACCGTCACGCGCAGCCCGCCGGCCACCTCGGTCGCGGTCGCGCGGCCGGCGTCGGCGCCGTTCGCCAGCTTGAGTAGCGCCACCGCATGCGCGCCGCCCGCCACGGGCGCACCCGTCTCCACGCCGCCCTCGCCACAGGCCGCAAGCGCCAGCGCCCCGGCCATCACCACGATCATGCGCATCATTCCGTCTCCCTTGAATACCGTTCCGGTAACGAACCGTTTCCGGCGCCGCGAAGTTCCGCGCGTCAATCCCTTCCGCGCGCGATCAGCGCCATCAGGCGCGTGCAATTGATCCGTTGCTGCACGATCGCAACCGCCAGCACGATGTTGAGCAATGTCAGTTCGATCAGGAAGAACCACACCGACGATCCCGCGATCATGCTGAGGCCCAGCAGGATCGTGCGCGGATTGGCGCCGAGCAAGCCGGGAAGCAGCAATGTCCGGCGTCCCGTTTCCTTCGCCAGCCGCGCGATCCGCTGTCGCTCGGCCGGGTCCGGCTCGGCGCTCGCCACCAGCGCGTTGATCGTCTCGGTCGGCCCGGTGACGGCATGGGAGACCTTGAGGTAGAAGCGCGCCAGCGCCCCGCCCATCCCGGTCGATCCGGCGGCGCGGTTGTTCTGGATCCACGGCACGCCATAGACCCACCATTGGTAGCTCCGCCGCGAGCTTTCCGCGAACACCGACTGAACGATGCGCGATACGCCCGCGCCCACCACGACCACCCAGATCAACGGCCCGAACACCTGCTGGAGCGCGTAGCCGAGCAGCAGGTAGAGCACGATATGGCCGCCATAGTCGCACAGGCCGTCCACCACCTCGCCGCGCGGGCTGGCGCGCCCGGTCATCCGCGCGAGATCGCCGTCCGCGCCGTCGACGACATGCCACAGCAGATGCAGCGCGAAGCCGATCCCGATCGCGACCGGCGTCCCGACCAGCGCGTAAAGCACCCCCGTCGCGCACACCATCATCGCGCCGAAAACCGAAACCATGTTCGGAGTCGCCGGCGTCCGGGCGAGCAGGATCGCGAGTCGCCGCGCCGCGGGATGATAGGCGATCCGGTTCAGGAAACCCTGCAATTCACGCGGCTTTCCCGTAACAGCCGCCGGCAATTCATTCGATTCCAAGGCGAAGTCCCCTTTGCCGCCGAATAACAGGTGCCGCCATCGCTTGACAGGCGTCGCGCATCTGTCACGACACTGAAGCTATTCGGTCATCCGCCGGCCGCAGCCGGCAAAGCGGGGGTTTAATGTCGAGGATCAAGGTCGCCATCATCGGGGTCGGCAACTGCGCGAGCAGCCTGGTGCAGGGCAAATATCACTACACCGCCGGCAACACCGCCCACGGGCTGATCCATGAAGATGTCGGTGGATACAAGGTCAGCGATATCGAGTTCGTCGCCGCGTTCGACGTCGATTCGCGCAAGGTCGGGCTGGACCTGGGCGAGGCGATCTTCGCCAAGCCGAACTGCACCAAGGTGTTCCACGCCGACGTGCCGAAGACCGGCACGGTCGTGCAGATGGGCGCGAAGCTGGACGGCGTGGCCGACCATATGCTCACCGTCGCCAACGATCGCGGTTTCGAGGTGGACGGCACGCCGGACACCGATCGCGCGTCGATCATCAGGACGCTGAAGGATTCCGGCGCCGAGGTGCTCGTCAACTTCCTGCCGGTCGGCAGCCAGCAGGCGACCGAATTCTACATGGAATGCGCGCTGGAGGCGGGCCTTGCGGTGGTGAACTGCATGCCGGTGTTCATCGCGTCCAACCCGGAATGGGAAGCGCGCTTCACCAAGGCCGGGCTGCCGATCATCGGCGACGACGTGAAGGCGCAGGTCGGCGCGACGATCGTGCACCGCGTCCTGTCGAACCTGTTCAAGAGCCGCGGCGTGACGATCGATCACACCTATCAGCTCAACACCGGCGGTAACACCGATTTCATGAACATGCTCGATCGCAACCGCTTGTCGAGCAAGAAGGAATCGAAGACGGAGGCCGTGCAGGCCGTGCTCGCGGAGCGGCTGGCGGACGAGAATATCCACGTCGGCCCGTCCGATTACATCCCGTGGCTGCATGACAACAAATTGTGCTTCCTGCGGCTTGAGGGCAATCTGTTCGGCGACGTGCCGATGAACCTCGAACTGCGCCTTTCGGTGGAGGACAGCCCCAATTCCGCCGCCGTGGTGGTGGATGCGATCCGCTGCTGCAAGCTCGGGCTCGATCGCGGCCTCGCCGGCGCGCTGACCGGCCCGTCCTCCTTCTTCTGCAAGCACCCGCCGGAGCAATATACCGACGATATCGCCGCGCAGATGACCGACGATTTCATCCACGCCGACGCGCGGCTCGCCGCCGAGTGAAGGCGCTCATCGTCGCGGCCGGCTATGGTAGCCGGCTGCGCGCGGTGTCCCCCTCCAAGCCGCTGACCCCCGTCGCGGGCGTGCCGCTGATCGCACGCGTCATCGCGGCGGCGCGGGCCGGCGGCGCGAGCGGCTTCACCGTCGTCACCGGGCATGAGGCGGAGGCGCTGGAGAGCTTTCTCCGCGCGCTCGACCCTGCGATCGCCTGCGTCCGCACGGCGGACTGGTCGCTCGCCAACGGCCATTCGGTGCTGACCGGCGCCGATGCGATCGGGCCGGAGCGGCATCTGCTGATGATGGCCGACCATCTGTTCGATCCGGCGATCGTCGCGCGCGCCATCGCCGCCCCGAATGCGCCGCTGACGCTGGCGATCGACCGGCGGCTCGACAATCCGCTGGTCGATCTCGACGACGTGACGCGCGTGCGCACCGACGGCGACCGGATCGTCGCGATCGGCAAGCATCTCCCCGATTACGATGCGTTCGATTGCGGCGTGTTCGCGGTCGACGGGCGCTTCCACGACGCGCTGCGCGCCAGCATCGCGGCGGGGGGCAGCGGGTCGATCTCCGCCGGGGTTGAGGCGCTGGCGACGACTGGCGGCGCGCGCGTCACCGATATCGGCGACGCCTGGTGGCTGGACGTGGACGACCCCAGGGCGCTCGCGCAGGCCGAGGCGGCGCTGGCCGCCTGACCCGCGACGGCTCGGGCGAGGCCGGCCGCGCGCTTCGCCCGCTCCTCGGCTTCAGCGTGAAGCGCGGGACGCGCTGCTGCGTTTCGGAACGGTTTCGACAGGATGCACGTTCTCGTCCCATTCCAGATGGAGAGGAAGAACGATGCTCTGGACCATTGTCGTAATCCTGCTGATCCTGTGGCTGCTCGGCTTCAGCCTGCATATCGCGGGCGGGCTGATCCACATCCTGCTGATCGTCGCGCTGGTGGTCGGGCTGGTCCAGCTTTTCACCGGCCGCCGGGTATAGGATCGAAAAGCGCCGGCGGCTCGCCCGCGGCCGGCGCCTCGCGCGATCAATCGGCGAACAGCAGCACCGGGGTTTCGAGCAGCTTCCTGAGCGCCTGGACGTAGCTGGCCGCGTCCCATCCGTCGACGACGCGATGGTCGCAGCTGATCGACAGGTTCATCAGCTTCGCCCGCACGATGTCATCGCCACGGAACACCGGGCGCTCGACGATCTTGTTCGGGCCGATGATCGCCACTTCCGGCCGGTTGATGACGGGGGTGGTCGCGATGCCGCCGAGCGGGCCGAGGCTGGTGACGGTGATCGTGCCGCCGCCCAGCTCCTCCGGCTTCAGCCTGGAGGCGCGCGCGGCGTCCGCCAGCCGCGTAATCTCGGCCGCGAGCTGCCAGACGTTTCTGTCCTGCGCGTCCCGGATCACCGGCACGGTCAGGCCCGCATCGGTCTGCGTCGCCATGCCGAGGTGGACACGGCCCGAACGCGTAACCACGCCCGCCTCGTCATCATAGCGCGCGTTGAGCATCGGGAATTGCGGCAGGCTGCGGCAGATCGCGACGATCAGCAGCGGCAGCATCGTCAGCTTCGGCCGGCCACCACGCATCGCGTTGAGATCGGCGCGGACGCGCTCCAGCTCGGTCACGTCGATCTCGTCGACATAGGTGAAATGCGGGATGTGGCGCTTCGCGGCGGCCATGTTCTCGGCGATGCGGCGGCGCATCCCGATCACCCTGACCTGCTCGTCAGCCCGCGCGCGGCTGGCGTGCGGCGCGAGATAGCCCTGTCCCGAGGCATAGCGCAGATAGGCGTCGAGATCGGCGTGGCGGACGCGATCGCCCTCCGCCGGCTTCACCTGCGCCAGGTCGATGCCGAGATCACGCGCACGGGCGCGAACGGCGGGCGATGCGAGGACGTGGGGAGCCGCATGTGCCTCGTCCTTCGGCGCAGAACGCTCCGCGTTGTTGGCGGCTGCCGGAGCGGCCTCGACGGGAGCCGGAGCGGCGAGTTCCGGGTGCGAGACGCTCTCCACCACCGCGACCGGCTCCGCCACCGCCGATCCCGGCGTCTCCTCCTCGATCTCGACGGCCGCTTCCTCCTCGCCGTCGATCTCGATCACCACCAGCGTCGAACCGATCGACACCTGATCGCCGACCTCGCCGGCCAGCTCGACGACGGTGCCCGAGACCGGGCTTTCCATCTCGACCGTCGCCTTGTCGGTCATCATGTCGGCGATCTGCTGGTCCTCCTCGACCCGGTCGCCGACCTTGACGTGCCACGCGACGATCTCGGCCTCGGAAATGCCTTCGCCGATATCGGGCAGGCGGAAGTTGAAACGCGCCATCCTCGTCAATCCTTCAGAATCTTCTTGAGCGCCTGACCGATCCGCACCGGCCCCGGGAAATAGGCCCATTCGAGGCTGTGCGGATAGGGCGTGTCGAACCCGGTGACACGTTCGATCGGCGCTTCCAGATGGTAGAAGCAGCGTTCCTGCACCAGCGCGGACAGTTCCGCCCCGAAGCCGGAGGTGCGCGTCGCCTCATGGACGATCATGCAGCGGCCGGTCTTGCGCACCGATTCCTCGATCGTCCCGATATCGAGCGGGACGAGCGTGCGCAGGTCGATCACCTCCGCATCGACCCCCGCCTCCGCCACCACGTTCAGGCAGACGTGGACCATCGTGCCGTAAGCGAGGATCGTCACCGCCTCGCCCTCGCGCACCACGTTCGCCTTGCCCAGCGGGATGCGGTAATAGCCCGTCGGCACCTCGCCGGCCGGATGCTTCGACCAATTCTCCGCCGGCCGGTCCCAATGGCCGTTGAACGGGCCGTTGTAGATGCGCTTCGGCTCGAAGAAGATGACCGGATCATTGTCCTCGATCGCAGCGATCAGCAGGCCCTTGGCGTCGTAGGGCGTCGAGGGAATCACCGTCTTGAGTCCCGAAACGTGGGTGAAGATGCCCTCCGGCGATTGCGAATGCGTCTGCCCGCCGAAGATGCCGCCGCCGAACGGCGAGCGCACCGTGAGCGGCGCGATGAATTCGCCATCGGAGCGGTAGCGCAGCCGCGCCGCCTCGCTGACGAGCTGGTCGAGCGCGGGATAGATATAATCCGCGAACTGAATCTCCGGCACCGGACGCAGGCCATAGGCCCCCATCCCCACCGCGACGCCGATGATCCCGCATTCGGTGATCGGCGTGTCGAACACGCGGGTCTTGCCGTATCTGGCCTGAAGCCCGGCGGTGGCGCGGAACACGCCGCCGAAATAGCCCACGTCCTCGCCCATCACGACGATCGCGTCGTCGCGCGCCATCATCACGTCCAGCGCGGAGTTGATCGCCTGGATCATGTTCATGCGGGCAATGTCGCCGGTCCCGGCGCCCGCTTCGCTCTCGATAACCTCTGCCACTCGCGTCATCCCTTGCGCGCCCACGGACGGCCGGAGGCTTCCTCCTCGGCCAGCATCTGCTGCCGCTGCTCGCGAAGATGCCAGGGCATCTCCTCGAACACGCCCTCGAACAGGCTGTCGAGCGGCTGGAGCAGGCCGTGGCCGAGGATGCCGTTCTTCTCGGCCTCCTTCTGCGCGGCCTTCACCTCCTCCGCGACCTCGCGATCCATCGCCACCTGCCGGTCTTCGTCCCATTCGCCGATCGCGATGAGATGGTCCTTGAGCCGCCGGATCGGATCACCCAGCGGCCAGGCGTTCGGCTCGCCGGCGGAGCGATAGGCGCTGGGATCGTCGGAAGTGGAATGCCCCTCGGCGCGATAGGTGAAATGCTCGATCAGCGTCGGCCCGGCGTTGGTGCGCGCGCGCTCGGCGGCCCAGGCGGTCGCGGCATAGACGGCGAGCGCGTCATTGCCGTCGACGCGCAGGCCGGCAATGCCGTAACCGATCGCCCGCGCCGCGAAGGTAGTCGCCTCCGCGCCCGCGAAGCCGGAGAAGCTGGAGATCGCCCATTGGTTGTTGACCACGTTGAAGACCACCGGCGCGCGATAGACGGTGGCGAAGGTCAGCGCGGAGTGGAAATCGCCCTCCGCCGTCGATCCCTCGCCGCACCATGTCGCCGCGATGCGCGTGTCGCCCTTGGAGGCGGAAGCCATCGCCCAGCCCACCGCCTGCGGATATTGCGTCGTGAGGTTGCCGGAGATCGAGAAGAAGCCCGCCTCGCGCACCGAATACATGATCGGCAGCTGCTTGCCCTGAAGCCGGTCCGCGCGGTTCGAATAGATCTGGTTCATCATGTCGACCAGCGACCAGTCGCGCGCGATCAGCAAGCCCTGCTGGCGATAGGAGGGGAAGCACATGTCGTCATAATGCAGCGCATGGGCCGCCGCGACCGACACCGCCTCCTCGCCGAGCGATTTCATGTAGAAGCTGGTCTTGCCCTGCCGTTGCGCGCGGAACATGCGCTCGTCGAAGGCGCGGACCAGCGCCATGTGGCGCAGCATTCGGCGCAGCCTGTCGGGCGAAAGGCGCGGGTTCCACGGGCCGACCGCCTGCCCGTCATCGTCCAGCACGCGCACCAGCGAGTAAGCGAGGCCGCTGAACGACGCGGCCTCGTCATGCGTATCGGGTCGCGGCGCGGAGCCGGCCGCCGGCACCTCGACCACGGAGAAATCCACCTCGTCGCCGGGGCGGAAACGCGGCTCCGGCACGTGGAGCGACAATGGCTTCAGATTGCTGCGATCGGGATCGCCGGACATGCTCTCTCCAGACTCGCGCCACGTCGGCCGGCGCGCACGCCTGTTTCGCGCGATTGAAATATAATTTCAAGCGGCGAAACTGGCGGCACCGCGCAATTTGTATAGCGCAGAACGTCTTTCGGGGCTTCGACGATGATGCCCGCGGCGGTCGCGGGCGGCGTGGAGATCAGCGCGGGCGCGCGTCCGGCGTCGCGGCGAGCAGCGACTCCAGTTCCTCGCTCGACAGCGGCGCGAGGAACTCGCAGCCGATCTCGCCATCAGTGCTCCAGATGATCCGCGCATGGCGCTGCACCCCGCCCGGCAATCCCATCTTCAGCGTGGTGCCGACCGGCAGCGGAATCGACAGGCGCGCGCGGATGCCGTTGACCGATGCGTCGAGCAGCTCGACCGAGACGGCGACGCGCGCGGTCGCGCGGCACTCTACTGGCGAGCGCGGGGCGCGACGGGCATCCTTGGGCTTGGCGCGGGCGGTCATCGATACGGTCCCTGTTGCGAGCCGCCACCCTGACACGACATGGTTAACGATAGGTAGCCGGGGGGCTGCCGGCCGCAAAAGAAAGGCCCGGCAGGTCTCCCCGCCGGGCCTGGCTTTCAGCGCGTCGCCGCGATCAGTTGCGGTTGTTGCCCATGAAGGACAGCAGGAACTGGAACATGTTGACGAAGTCGAGGTAGAGCGACAGCGCGCCCATGATGACCATCTTGCCGACCATGTCGGTGCCGGCGACATAGGCATACATGCTCTTGATCCGCTGCGTGTCATAGGCGGTGAGGCCGGCGAACAGCAGCACGCCGACCGCGCTGATGACCATCGCCATCGCGGGCGACTTGAACCACAGGTTGAGCAGCGAGGCGACGATGATGCCGACCACGCCCATGATGAGGAAGGTGCCGAAACCCGACAGGTCGCGCTTCGTCGAATAGCCGTAGAGGCTGAGCGACAGGAAGGCGACGGCGGTGGCGAAGAAGGTGATGGCGATCGAGGTGCCGGTATAGACGAGGAAGATCGTCGACATCGACACGCCCATCACGGCGGCGAAGGCCCAGAAGATCATCTGCGCCGCGCCGGTCGACAGGCGGTTCAGCCCGAAGTTCAGCACCATGATGAAGGCGAGCGGCGAGAAGATAACGAGATATTTCAGGATGCCGGGCGCCATGAACACCTGCGCGGCCATGCTGTCGCGCCCGCCGCTGGCGAACAGCAGCGCCACGATCCCGGTCAGCAACACGCCGGACGCCATGTAATTGTAGACCGACAGCATGTAAGACCGGAGACCCGCGTCATACGCGGCACCGCGCGTATCGGCGGCGCTCGTCCCGAACGGGGCGGCGGTCGGCCGGGGGTCGGACCAGTTAGCCATTGTCACTTCGCTCCTTTGTCCGGCAATGAATTGCGCCGGAATGTGTGAAATATTGCCTGCGCGGCCGAATTTTTCAAGCGAGCCGCCCCGGAGCAATCTTTCGTTACAAAAAGGTCAGCCCGATGCACCGCCTGTTCGTCGCCCTGCGCCCTCCCCAGGCGATCCGCGCCGCGCTCATGCGGGCGATGGGCGGCGTGCCCGGCGCGCGCTGGCAGGACGATGCCCAGCTCCACCTCACGCTGCGCTTCATCGGCGAGGTCGAGCGGCCGCTGGCGGAGGAGATCGCGCTGGCGCTGTCCGGCGTCGCGGCGGCCGCGCCGGAGGTCGCGCTCGCCGGCGTCGGCCGGTTCGACAAGCGCGGGCGGACCGATGCGCTGTGGGCGGCGGTCGCCCCGCACGAGGCGCTGGCGGCGCTCCACCGCAAGGTCGATCACGCGCTGGTGCGGCTCGGACTGGAGCCGGAGCGGCGTGCCTATCTGCCGCACATCACGCTCGCGCGGCTGCCGCGCGGCGCGGGGCATGGCGCGATGATCGAACGCTGGCTGGCGGATCACGCCACGCTCTCCAGCGCGCCCTTCGCGATGGACGAGCTGATCCTCTACGAAAGCCGGCTCGGGCATGACGGGGCGAGCTATGCCCCGGTGCTGCGCCATCCGCTCGGCCGGTGATCCTCAGCCGGCGCGCGAGAAACGCAGCGCGCGCCGCACCGGATCGGCCTCGTCGAGCCGCACCGGGATCGTATCGCCCGGCTCGCCCGCGTCGGTCTGCACCCGCGCCACCACCGGCCGGTCGCATAGCTGGATGCGCGCGCCGCGCTCGTCGCGGTCGAGGATCACCGCCTCGAATGTCTGCCCCTCCAGCCCGTGGAGCATCACCGCCTCGGCCATGTCGATCACCGCGCGGTCGATCGAGCCGGCGATCGAGCCGGAATGCGCCATCACCGGCGGGAGCCTGCCGAACGCGGCGGAGACGAAATCGGGCACCGGCAAGCCGTTCGCCACCGCGAGCGCCGCCTGCACGACGTAGCGATCCGCGAGCCGGCGCAGCGGGGCGGTGGCATGGGCATAGGTCGCCGCGACCGCCGCGTGCCACGGCACCACGTCGGGCTGGTACGGCGCATAGCTCGCCCCCTCGCCCGCGCGCCGGATCGCGACCATCATCGCCGCCTGCCGCGCGTCATGCCCGTCCAGCCCGCGCTGGAAGTCCGCGAGTGACATCGCCGCCGGCCAGTCGATCCCCAGCGCCCGCGCCGCGTTGCGCAGCCGCGCGACGGCGCGGTCGTCCGGCCCCGGCATGACGCGGAACAGCCCGGTGTGATGCGCGAGGAGCGCGTCAGCCACCGCCAGATTGGTCGCGAGCGACATCGCCGCGTTCTGGTCCTCCGATTCCTCGCGCGGCGCGAAGCGGAGCTGAAGCCGCCCGTCGCCGTTGCGCGCCAGCTCCTGCTCCGGCGGATCGACCCGCGCGGCCCCGCGCCGGTCCTCCGCCGCGCCGATCCGGTTGGCCAGTTCGGCGAAATCCGGCGGCAGATCGGCGGGCGTCACCGTCTCATAGGCGAGCTTGGCGCGGCTGCGGATCACCGCGCGTTCCACGCCGTCGAGCCGCGCCGCCCCGTCCGGCGCGACCCGCACCGCGAAGATCACCGCCGGGCGATCCCCGGTCGGCAGCAGGCTCGCCGCGCCCTCGCCGAGCACCGGCGGATAGAGCGGCGCCTTGCCATCCGGCAGGTAGAGCGATTCGCCGCGCTTCCACGCCTCCGCGTCCAGCGCGCCGCCCTCGTCCACGAACCACGCGACATCCGCGATCGCATAGCGCAGCAGCAGGTCGCTCCCCGCCGGCTCGATCGCGAAGGCCTGATCGAGATCGGTCGAGCTTGCCGGATCGAGCGTGACGAACGGGATCGCGGTGCGATCGACATGCGCGGTCGGCGCGCGTTTCGCCGCCTCGTCGGCGGCGGCCAGCACCTGCGGCGGGAAATCGGTGGGGACATTATATTGCGTGCGGATCGCGGCGAGGCCCTCGGTCAGCGCGCGATCCGGGTCGAGCAGGGTTTTCATCGCGCACAGGCTATCGGCGCGACGACGCGCTGTCGATTGGCTCCGGCGGCGCGGCCGTGCCATGAGGCGGGGATGGCCAACCTTCCCCTCCTGCCCGTCGCCGGGGCACAGGCGCGGCTGCTGTCGCTCGCGCCGACGCTCGCCGCGGAACGCCTGCCGCTGGTCGAGGCCGCCGGGCGCTATCTGCGCGCGCCGGCGATCGCCCGCCGCACCCAGCCGGCCGCCGACCTGTCGGCGATGGACGGCTATGCGATCCGCTTCGCCGACATGCCCGGCCCGTGGCGGGTGATCGGCGAGAGCGCCGCCGGCCACGGCTTCGGCGGCGTGGTGGGCGCTGGCGAGGCGGTGCGGATCTTCACCGGCGCGCCGCTGCCGCCGGGCGCCGACACGGTGCTGGTGCAGGAGGAAGCGGCGCGCGACGGCGACATGCTGCGCCTCGCGGGCGAGGGACCGGCCTGCCGCACCCGCAACGTCCGCGCGCGCGGGCTGGATTTCCACGAGGGCGACATGCTGGGCACGGCGGGCGATCTGCTGACCCCCGCCCGCCTCGCGCTGGCCGCCACCGGGGCGGTGCGCGAGGTGGAGGTCGGCCGTCCGGTCCGCGTGGCGCTCGCCGCGACCGGCGACGAGCTGGTCGAGCCGGGCGGCGATGCGCCCGGCCTTCCGGAATCGAACCGGCTGATGCTGCGCGCGATGCTCCGCGACCTGTCGGTGGAGTTCGTCGATCTCGGCATCCTGCCCGACCGGCTCGACGCGCTGGCCCGCGCCTTCGCCGATGTCGCGGCGGACGTGCTGGTCACCACCGGGGGGGCGTCGGTCGGCGACCATGATCTCGTCCGCCCGGCGCTGGAGGCGGCCGGCGCGACAATCGACTTCTGGCGCATCGCGCTGCGCCCCGGCAAGCCGATGATGGCCGGGCGGCGCGGCGACTGCGTGGTCGTCGGGCTGCCGGGCAATCCGGTGTCCGCCTTCGTCACCGGCCTGCTGTTCGTGCGGCCGCTGGTCGCCGCGCTGGCCGGCGCGCGCGATCCCTTCCCGCGTCCGACCCGCGCGACGCTGGGCGAGCCGCTGCCCGCGAACGGCCCGCGCACCGATTATGTCCGCGCGGAGCTGCGCGACGGGTTGCTGTTTGCCGCCACGATCCAGGACAGCTCGATGCTCGCGACATTGGCGCGCGCGACCTGCCTCGTCGTGCGTGAGCCTCATGCCCCGGCGATGGCGGCGGGCGAATCGGCGGATATCCTCGTCATCGCTTGACCCGGCCACGATTGTTCCATAAAAGTTCCGCGTCTGTTCGCCTGCGGAGGATCGCGATGCTTACGAAGAAACAGCATGAGCTGATCTGTTTCATTCACGATCGTCTCGCCGAAACCGGCGTCTCGCCGTCGTTCGAGGAGATGAAGGACGCGCTGGAGCTGAAGTCCAAATCGGGCGTGCATCGCCTGATCAGCGCGCTGGAGGAACGCGGCTTCCTGCGTCGCCTGCCCAATCGAGCCCGCGCGCTGGAAGTGGTGAAGATGCCGGAACGCTCCGAGCAGCGCCGCGCGCCCGCCAGCGTCTCCCAGCCACCGCGGCGCGCGGTGCCGGAGCCGGCGAACGACGTGGTGGAGATCCCGCTCCACGGCCGCATCGCCGCCGGCGTGCCGATCGAGGCGTTCGAGGGATCGACCTCGCTCCCGGTGCCGGCCGCGTTGCTCGGCAGCGGGGAGCATTTCGCGCTGGAGGTGGCGGGCGATTCGATGGTCGAAGCCGGCATCCTCGACGGCGATTATGCGCTGATCCGCCGCACCGAAACGGCGCGCGACGGCGAGATCGTCGTCGCGCTGATCGACGACAGCGAGGCGACGCTCAAATATTTCCGGCGCGAGGGCGCGATGATCCGGCTCGATCCGGCGAACCGCAGCTACGACCCGCAGCGCTACGCCCCCGCGCAGGTGCGGGTGCAGGGCAAGCTGGCCGGCCTGCTGCGCCGCTACGACTGACCGTGATATCTACCGCCGCGCCGGTCTGGTCCTGAACCGGGGCGGCGTCGGTGGGACGGCCGTCGCCATCCACGGGTGCCGGTCCCCCTGCGAGCGCACCGTGGCGATCCTGCCGGTGGCGAGGGTCAAGGCCACGCCGCCGCTTCTCGCCAGCGCCGGGCGGTCTAGCCGCAGCCAGCGCGGCGCGCAGGCGGCGGGCAGGCGGCGGTCGCTGATCGCGATATCCGCCGCGCGGCACGCCTCCACCATGTCGCGCCACGGCGGCAGGTAGCCGCTACGCGTCGCGAGGATGCGCCAGCGCCGCCCGCCCGCCTCGCGCGCGATCACGCAGGCGTCGCGGCTGCATGTCGCATCGGGCTGGTCGGAGAGCGGCAGCGGATCGTCCTCCGTGCCGGCATTCTCGGCCAGCATCCCGCGTACATAATCCCCGGCGCGGTCACGCAGCACGGCGAGGTCGCCGCGCGCGGTGCGGACCGCGACATGCCGCCCGTCGCCGGTGACGAGCAGGTCCGGCGCGGGCGTCGCCAGCGCCCAGCTCGCGCCGATCGCGAGCGGCACCGTGCCGAGCCGCCGCCAGCGCGTCCGCCACAGCGCCAGCCACAGCCCGCCCGCCGCCATCAGCGCATAGGCCCCGCCGGGCATCGCGGGCAGCGCCGTCACCGAACCGGGCGCGCCGGCGGTGGTCCGCGCGATCCACAGCAGCAGCGCCAGCGCCTTGCCGGCGAGCCACCAGAACGGCATCCCCAGCCCCGCCGCGTCGAACAGCAGCGCCAGCGCCTCCAGCGGCATCACGACGAAGGTGGTGAGCGGGATCGCGACGATATTCGCCACCGCCCCGTAAATCCCCGCGCGATGGAAGTGATAGACCGCGATCGGCATCAGCGCGATCTCGATCACCAGCCCGGTGAGCAGCAGCGACCCGCCCTCGCGCAGCAGCTTCGCGCCCCAGCCCTCGTCGCGCTTCATGAACCAGCGCCGGACGGCGGGATGCTCGTGGAGCGCGACGATCGTCGTCACCGCCGCGAAGGAAAGCTGGAAGCTCGGCCCGATCAGCGATTCGGGCCACAGCAGCGCCACCACGAACGCCCCCGCCGCGACCAGCCGCAGCGTCACCGCCTCGCGCCCCAGCGCCATCGCGCCGAGCACCAGCAGCGCGGCCACGCAACTGCGGATCGTCGGCACCTCGCTGCCGGTCAGCAGGGTATAGCCGATCGCCGCCGCCGCGCCGACCAGCCCGGCCAGCACCGGCACCTGCCCGGTCAGCGCCAGCCGCGGGCTGAGCGCGAGCAGGCGCGCGGCGAGCAGCATCGCGATCCCCACGGCGGCGGTGATGTGCAGGCCGCTGACCGACAGCAGATGCGCAAGCCCCGATCGCCGCATCGCCTCCGCATCCGTGTCGGTGATCGCGCCGGTGTCGCCGGTCGCGAGCGCCGCCGCGATCCCGCCCGCGCTGCCCTCCAGCCGCTCATGGATATGGCGCGAGAGGCGGACGCGCAGCCCCTCTCCCTCGCTCCCCCCGCCGGACAGGATCGTCACCGGCGCCAGCCCGCGCCCGGTTGCGCCAAGCCCGTCGAACCACGCGACCCGCGCGAAATCATAGGCGCCCGGCACGGCCGGCGGCGCGGGCGGCATCAGGCGCGCGCGCATCGCCACGATCGCGCCCTCGGCGATGCCGGCAGGCGAATCGGCCAAGGCGAGATTGACGCGGATGCGGGTCGGCGCCGGATCGGGCGCGCGATCGAGCCAGCGCGTCGGCATCAGCGTCAGGCGCACCAGCCCGCGCGCAGGCAGCGGCTGCACCCGCTCGACCCGCGCCTCGAACCGCACCACCATCGCGCGCGGCAGCACGGGGGCCGCCGCCTGCTCCGCCTTCCACCACACGAGCGCCATGCCCGCCGCCAGCGCCACCCCGGCGATCGCGACGCTGCGCCCGGCGCGACCGCCACGCCCCAGCGCCACCGCGAACGCCGCCACGGAGAGCGCCAGCAGGATCGCCGCGATCCACGCGCGCGGATCGGGCAGCGCGAACCACAGGATCACGCCCGCGCCCAGGAACACCGGCAGCCACAGCGCGAGTTGATCGCGCTCGGCCTCCAGCCATCGTTCGATGGCGAGGGTTGCTAAGGTTTGAAGCGCCACCGGGCGCGTGCTAGGGGCGCCCCCGGCTATCGTTGCCATGTCATAATTCAGCTTGGGAGCAAGCGCGCTTGAGCGCAACCACCGATCCCGCCGGCGGGAGCGAGCGTGACCCTTCGGTCGTCACCCGTTTCGCCCCCTCCCCCACCGGCTTCCTCCATCTGGGCGGCGCGCGCACCGCGCTGTTCAACCTGCTCTACGCGCGTCACAACGGCGGCAAATTCCTGCTGCGCATCGAGGATACCGACCGCGCGCGCTCGACGCAGCCGGCGATCGACGCGATCCTCAACGGCCTCAAATGGCTCGGGATGGACTGGGACGGCGACGTCGTGTTCCAGTTCGAGCGCGCCGCGCGGCACGTCGAGGTGGCGGAGGCGATGGTCGCCGGCGGCAACGCCTATCGCTGCTACCTGACGCCCGACGAGCTGGCGCGAATGCGCGCCGAGGCGGAGGCGGCGAAGAAGCCGCTGCGCATCCGCTCGCCGTGGCGCGACAAGGCGCCGGACGATCCCGCCGCGCCGCACGTCATCCGTCTCAAGGCGCCGCTCGAAGGCGCGGTCACGATCCACGACCGCGTGCAGGGCGAGGTGACGGTGCAGAACGCCGAGCTGGACGATCTGGTGCTGGTCCGCTCGGACGGCACGCCGACCTATATGCTCGCCGTGGTGGTCGACGATCACGACATGGGCGTGACGCATGTGATCCGTGGCGACGACCATCTGAACAACGCCTTCCGCCAGCTTCCGATCTATCGCGCGATGGGCTGGCCGGAGCCGGCCTATGCGCACATCCCGCTGATCCACGGCGCGGACGGGGCGAAGCTCTCAAAGCGCCACGGCGCGGTGGGGATCGAGGCGTATCGCGACGAGCTGGGCATCCTGCCGGAAGCGCTCGACAATTACCTGCTCCGGCTCGGCTGGGGGCATGGCGACGCGGAGATCATCAGCCGCGAGCAGGCGATCGAATGGTTCGATCTCGCCAGCGTCGGCAAGTCGCCCTCGCGCTTCGACCTCAAGAAGCTGGAGCATCTCAACGGCCATTATATCCGCGAGGCGAATGATGCGCGGCTGGCCGGGCTGGTGGCCGGGCGACTCGGGCTGACCGAGGGCGACGCGCGGCGCGAGCTGCTCGCCCGCGCCATGCCCGCGCTGAAGCCGCGCGCCGCGAATCTCAACGAGTTGGCCGACGGCACCGCCTTTCTGTTTGCCGTCCGTCCGCTGACGATCGACGATGCGGCGCGGCCTTTGCTGGAGGGCGATGCGCCCGCGCTGCTCTCGCAACTGCACGCCGCTCTTGACGCGCTGCACAACTGGGATACGGAGACGCTCGAAGATGCGGTACGGCGGGTGGCCGAGGCAGCGGGCGTGAAGCTCGGGCAGGTCGCGCAGCCGCTCCGTGCAGCTCTCACGGGTCGCAAGACCTCGCCGGGCATCTTCGACGTGCTTGCCCTGCTGGGCCGCGACGAAAGCCTGGCGCGGATCGCCGACCAGATGCGTTGAGCCGGGAAAAAGGAGATTATATGACCGACAATGCCCAGCTTTCCCTCGCCGGAAAAACCTCCGACTATCCCGTCCTGTCAGGCTCGGTCGGCCCGGACGTGGTCGATATCCGCAAGCTCTACGGCGCGACCGGCGCGTTCACCTACGATCCCGGCTTCACCTCCACCGCCTCGTGCCGCTCGGCGCTGACCTATATCGATGGCGACGAGGGCGTGCTGCTCCATCGCGGCTATCCGATCGGCGAGCTGGCCGAGGAATCGACCTTCATGGAGGTCGCCTATCTCCTCCTGAACGGCGAGCTGCCGACCGCCGGCGAGCTGTCGAAGTTCGAGAACACGATCACCCGCCACACGATGCTGCACGAGCAGCTCGCGACCTTCTACCGCGGCTTCCGCCGCGACGCGCATCCGATGGCGATCATGTGCGGCGTGGTCGGCGCGCTTTCGGCCTTCTACCACGATTCGACCGACATCCACGATCCCAAGCAGCGCATGATCGCGTCGCACCGGCTGATCGCCAAGATGCCGACGATCGCGGCGATGGCGTACAAGTACAGCGTCGGCCAGCCGTTCCTCTATCCGGACAATTCGCTGAGCTATACCGGCAACTTCCTCCGCATGACGTTCGGCGTCCCGGCCGAGCCTTATGAGGTGAATCCGATCGTCGAAAAGGCGATGGATCGGATATTCATCCTCCACGCCGACCACGAACAGAACGCCTCGACCTCCACGGTGCGGCTCGCCGGCTCGTCGGGCGCGAACCCGTTCGCGTGCATCGCGGCGGGCATCGCCTGCCTGTGGGGCCCGGCGCATGGCGGCGCGAACGAGGCGGCGCTCAACATGCTGCACGAGATCGGCACGCCGGATCGCATCCCCGAGTTCATCGCGCGCGCCAAGGACAAGAACGATCCGTTCCGCCTGATGGGCTTCGGCCACCGCGTGTACAAGAACTACGATCCGCGCGCGACCGTGATGCAGAAGACGGTACGCGAGGTGTTCGACGCGCTGAAGGTCAGCGATCCGGTGTTCGATGTCGCGCTGCGGCTGGAGGAGATCGCGCTCAACGATCCGTATTTCGTCGAGAAGAAGCTGTTCCCGAACGTCGATTTCTATTCAGGCGTGATCCTCTCGGCGATCGGCTTCCCCACCTCGATGTTCACCGCGCTGTTCGCGCTGGCCCGCACCGTGGGCTGGGTGGCGCAGTGGAATGAGATGATAACCGATCCCGACCAGAAGATCGGCCGCCCGCGCCAGCTCTACACCGGGCCGACGCAGCGGCCTTACGTGCCGGTGGGCAAGCGCTGACTTCAGCCCTCCGGTCCAGATGAAGACGCCCGGCGCCAATCGCGCGCCGGGCGTTTTTCTTTAGGTTTGTGCCGACGGCAGCGACAGCACGAAGCGCGCGCCCTCTCCCGGCGCACTGTCGAGGCTGATGTCGCCGCCCACCGCGCGGGCGAGGCGACGCGAGATATAGAGGCCGAGGCCGCTGCCGCCCGGCTCACGCGGGTCGACGCGAGCGAATTTGGCGAAGATGCGCGCCTGATCCTCCGGCGCGATGCCCTTGCCCTGATCGGCGACGATGGCCACCACCTGCGCGCCGTCACGCTGCACGCGCAGCCATACGGTGCCGCCACGCGGCGAATAGCGCAGCGCGTTGCCGATCAGGTTGACGAGGATCTGGAGCACCCGGCGGAACTCGCCGATCGCAAGCTGCGGCCCGTCGGCGCCGCCGATGTCCACCGTCACGCCGGCATCCGCCGCGCGCACCGCGAACAGCCCGGCGGCGCGGCGCAGCACGTCGGAAAGATCGACCGGCTCGAACTCGATACGGAAATCGTCACGCTCGATCGCCTCGATATCGGCGAGATCGTCGACCAGCCCCATCAGGTGCCGCCCGGCGCTGGCGATATCGGCGGCGTAATCGACATAATGTGCGTCGATCGGCCCGTCGGCGGCGGCGTTGATGCTGTCGGCGTTGGCGATGATCCGGCTGAGCGGCCCACGCAGGACGCCCTCCAGCCGCGCGTTGAACGCCCGCACCGGCTCGTCGGCGGAAGTTTCGCCGGGTTCGGCCGACAGGAACACGCCGCCGACGAAGCCCGCGAACACCCCCATCGCATTGCGCCGCGCCGTGCCCGCCAGCATGACGCGCTCGCCGGACCCGCGCACCATCGCAGCCTGCCCGTCGAAGTCGCGCTGCGCCGCCATCGCCTCCAGCAGCGTCATGCCGCCGCCTGCGTCGGGCAGCAGCGTGAACAATTCGGTCAGCGGCTTGCCGAGCAGCGCGGAAGGGTCCAGCCCGTGCGCGGTTCCGGCGTCGGTCGGCAGATGGACGATGCGCAGCGCCGCATCGACCTCCCACACCCAGTCCGCCCCGGCGGGCGGCGGGGCGAGCTGGGTCGCGACCTGCGCACTGCGCCAGACCGGCCGCTCGCGCAATGGCGCGATCGACAGCGTCACACCGTCAACGGTGGGCGCGGCGCGGACCCAGCATTCGAGATCGCTCTCCGCATCGGCGATCACCAACGAACGCTGAACGAGGATATGCAGCCGCCGGGCCAGCCGGACCACCGTCGCGAGCTGCGGCACGCCGAGCAATTCGCCGATCGCGCCCCCCGCGCGATCGTTGAGCGACATGAACCCGGCATCGGCCGACACCAGCCGGTCGGCATGGTCGAGCCGTGCGGTCAGCGTCATGCCCTCGCTCACGTCCGGCGCGATCGTTCGAGCGCGCGGATCGCGCGGCGGAAATCACCGTGGAGCGACAGCGGCGCCAGCGCCTCGCGCGCCGCCAGCACCGGGATCGCCGCGATCGTATCGAGCATATCGGCGAACGCCTCGATATCGCGGCGCGGATCGGCGTCGGCGAGCAGCAGCGCCACCCGCGCCAGCGCCTCTCGCGCGAAGCCATGCGCGCGCAGCACCAGCCACAGCCGGTCGCCGTCCGGATCGAGCAGCAGCGCGCGCGCCTCCGACAGGTCGATCCGCTGGACATAGGCGATCAGCGCGGCGGCGAATTCGGCCCGACCGTCGCCCAGCGCCTCGATCAGCAGCTCGGGCAGCTCGTCCCCGCGCGCGTCGATCGCCGCCGCGAGCCGAAGCGCGATCGGATCGAGCCGCGCGCCGTCGTCATGCGCGTCGATACTGCGCACCGCCGCCTCGACCAGCGCCTGATCGGCCTTGCCCGCCTTCGCCTCGCGCAACGCCGCGGCGACCCACCAGACGACACGGCGATGCAGTGCCACCGGCAGGTCCAGCCCGCGCCCGGCCAGCGCATCGCGCCGCCCGTCGGCAAGGATATAGTCACGCGCGGCCGCCGCCCGCACCGCATCCTCGCCCTGCACCAGCCGGGGGAGCAATGTCGCCGGCGTCCCCGGCTCGCGATTCGCGATCAGCGCCGCGCCGAGCAGCGCGAGCCGCACCTGCCCGATCATCTCGGCCATCAGTTCCGGGTCGCGCAGCAGCCCCGCCTCGATCAGCCGGCGCAGCGTCCCGGCCGGGTCCGCCGTCACGACCCCGCCGCCGGCACGCGCCAGCAGGCGGGTGGCGTGCGCGGCAAGCTCGCGCTCGATCGTCTCCAGCAACGTGCCGATCGCGGCATGGAGCGCGGCGCGGGTGCGATCGTCGAGCCGGTCGCGTGCGGACAGGAAGAAGTCCTCGATCGCCGCGTCGAGCCGCCGGTCCGCGCGCGCGTCGGCCCGCGCCGCGCGTGCGAAGATCGGCGCGGCGTCGGGGGCGATCGCGTGCAAGGGGTCGTTCTGATCGACCGGCATGAGAATCGGAATTAGGCTAATGTCGTTAAAAGCGAACTAAGCCTGACGGCGAAGTAACTCAATTGCCGCCGAAAGCGTGGCGAAGGCGTAAAGCGCGGCCAGTGCCAGCCCGGCCATCGGCATCCGCCCGAGCGTCAGCACGGTCAGCACCAGCAGATAGGCCGGCGGCGTCCCCCACCACGCCGCGCGCGGCAATCCGCTCGCGGCGCGCTCGCCAAGCGTGGCGACGGCGACCAGCACGATCGCCACGATCAACGCGGAATCGGTCGCCGCAAGCGAATCAACCACATGGCCGAGCAGCAACGCGGCCAGCGCCGGCACGGCCAGCGCGGCCCGCCCGAGCCACCGCGCCAGCGGCATTTCGTCGCGCAGCCACGCGGTGCGCTCCCCCAGCACCGCCGCGATCACCCCGGCGAGCGCGACGAGCAGCCCTGCCGCCGGCCAGCCGCCCGCGATCAGCCCAAGCCCGGCGAGCGCCGCCACGCCCGCGCCCACCGCCACCGCGACGGTGGAAGCGGCGCGGCGCACCAGCGGTGGCAGCGCGAAGCCGGCGATCGGGCGCACCACCCAGCGATCGAACCACGACGGCCGCGTCGCGAGCGTCGCCATCACCACCGCGCGGCTGCGCTCCTCCAGCGCGGCGCCGCGCCGTTCGATGCCGTGACCGGCGCTCGCCCCCCCGGCGGGAAGCAGCATCTGTCGCGCGCCGGCTTGCGATGCCGCATGGAGCAACGCGGACTGGACGTCGTAATCGCTCGGCATCGCCGCCACCTCGGCCAGCCGCCCTGCGTCGATCCGCGCGATCCCGGCCCACGCGAGTCCGCCGCCGAGCCGCTCGTAACCGGCCGGCGCGCTGCCCGCGTCGATCACCAGCAGCGCGTCGCCGCCCTGCTCCCCGGCAAAGGCGGCGAGCACGCTTTCGGTGGTGATGAGGCCGTCCGCGATCGTGACGACCTGCGCCAGCGGATGCAGCCGCGCATTGGCCTCCGCCGCGCCGCGCACGGTATCGACGCTCATCCCGCGCCGTCCGATCCGCGCGATCGCGCCGAGCAATTCGGGCGTCAGGCGCGAAACGACGATCACCAGTTGCGAGGCGCCCGCCGCCGCCAGCAGCCGCGCCTGATATTCGATCAGCGTGACGCCGGCGAACGCCAGCGTGGCCGCCAGCCTTCCGGGGCGGTCCTCGGCATCCTGAACGGCAAACAGCAGACCCGCGAGCATTCCCGCGCTGTTAGCGTCGAACACCGCGATGGCAAACGGCGTATCGCGGAAAGGCGCGAATCATGCGCGGCAAAGGCGGGTCGGCGGCTCGATGCGGCAAAGCGAGCAGCTTGGGGAACGCTAACCGCTTTGTCGGCGGTCGATTCGTGTTAAACCGCTCCGATGAGCGGGGGAACCACGATGATCGGGCTGCGCGAGGCCGTCAACACGCCAACGGACCGGGTGGCGGCGAACGAGGAGCAACCGCTGTTTCTCGGCGAATTCGAGATGCCGGAGCATGGCGCGCCGCCGGCGGAAGATTGGGTGGAGGACATCGCGCCGCCATCGCGCTGGCGCACGATCGGGCCGGTGGTGCTGGCGCTGCTATCGCTTGCCTGGGTCGGCGCGTTCGCCGCGCTCGCGTGGAGCGACCTTGCCGGGATGTCGCCGGTGGCGATCGCGCAATTCGCCGCCGCGCTGCTCGTCGTGCCGCTGCTCGCGGGGGTGTTGTGGCTGATCTCGCTGCGCTCCAGCGCGGCCGAGGCGCGCCGCTTCGGCGCGACGGCGCGGGCGATGCGCGCCGAGGCGGCGTCGCTAGAACGCACCGTCGCCACGCTCAGCGCGGCGATCGAGGCCAATCGCGTGCAGCTCAACGAGCAGGCGCAGGCACTCTCGGCATTAGGGGACACCGCCACCGCGCGGCTCGCCGCGATCGGCAGCGGCCTTTCCGACGAGGTGGCGCGGGCAAACAGCCACGCCCGCGCGCTGGCCGATACGGCGCAGGCCGCGCAGGACAATCTCAACGTGCTGATCGCCGGCCTGCCGCGCGCGCAGGAGGAGATCGCCAGCCTCGTCATCGACATGGACCGCGCCGGCCTCGCCGCGAGCGAGCATGCCGCCGCGCTCGACGTGCAGGTCGGCGCGCTGGTCGATCGCGGGCGCGAGGCGGAGACGGTTGCGGGCGGCGCGGCGCAGAAGCTCGCCGCGCATATCGCGCGGATGGAGGCGACCAGCGAGAATGCCGGCACGCGGCTGGAGGCGGTGACGGCGGAAATGTCGGCGGCGGTCGATGCGATGCTCGATCGCACCGCCGGCGCGATCGACGAATCGCGCAAGAGCATCTCCGCGCAGGGCGAGGCGATGCTGGCGATGGTCGGCGCCAATCAGGCCGCGCTCGACACCGCCGCGAAGGAGAGCGCCGAATCGCTAGCCGAGCGGATCGGCCTGATCGAGGTGGTGATCGACCGCCTCGGCGCGCGGCTCGACGCGCAGCGCGGCGTCAGCGATACGTTGCTCGCCACGCTGGACCAGAGCATCGCGGGGACGGAACACAAGCTTGCGATGCTGCACGAGCAGGGCGTCGAGCGGACCAGCCAGCTCGCAACCGCGATCAGCGCGCTCGACGGATCGGCCCATGCGATGACCGAGGCGTTACGTGCTGGCGACGAGATGGCATCGCGCGCGATCTCCACTACCGAATCTCTGCTCGCCGCGCTCGATTCCGCCGCGCGCGAGATGGACGAGACGATGCCGGCGGCGGTCGAGCGGCTCGACAACCGCTTCGCCGCCTCCAAGGCGGTGGTCGTCGCGACCAAGCCGGAAATGCTTGCGCTCGTCACGGCGGCGGAGAGCACGCACGACGCGATCGAGGCGATCGCGCAGGTGATCGCCGAACAGCGCAGGAACGTCGACACGCTCACCGGCACCCTGCTCGAATCGCTCACCAGCGGGCGGGCGAAGGCGGATGCGATCGGGCAGATGGTCGACGAGGCGACCGAGCGCGCCAACCGGCTCGCTGAAGAAGCCGCGCCGCGCCTGCTGGAGGCGTTGCTGCGCGTGCGCGACACCGCGACGCAGGCCGCCGAACATGCGCGCGACACGCTGGCGCGGGTCATCCCGGAAGCCGCCGAGGCGCTGGAGAAATCGGGCGTCGTCGCGCTGCGGCAGGCGGTCGACCAAGGCTTCGATCGCACGATCGCCGAGCTTTCCAGCGTCGCCGAAAATGCCATCGCCGCCACCTCGCGCGCCGCCGCCGAGCTGGACCAGCATATCCGCAAGATCGACGAACAGGCCGCGCTGGTCGAAACCAAGATCGAGCTGGCGCGCACCGAGCGCGAAGAGCATGAACGCGAGAGCTTCGCCAAGCGCGCTTCGCTGCTGATAGAGGCGCTGAACTCCGCCTCGATCGACATCACCCGCACCTTCGCGCCGGATATCGCCGACAGCGCCTGGGCGGCGTATCTGAAGGGCGATCGCGGCGTGTTCACGCGGCGCGCGGTGCGGCTGCTGGACACGACCGAGCAGCGCGATATCGCGCGGCTGTACGACGACGATCTCGCCTTCCGCGATCAGGTCAACCGCTACATCCACGATTTCGAGGGGATGCTACGCACGATCCTGACGCAGCGCGACGGATCGCCGCTCGGCGTGACCCTGCTTTCGTCGGATATGGGCAAGCTCTACGTCGCGCTGGCGCAGGCGATCGAACGGCTGCGGTGACCTGATTACAGGCCGTTAGCTACGTCGAGGAAGTCGATCATGTCGGTGGTGATCCAGCCATATTCGTAATTGGCGAGGAACAGCAGGAACAGGATCGTCGCGACGATCGTCACGCGCAGCGCGGTGCGCCCGACGCGGAAGTCATGCGGGGCGCTTTCGGCCTGACCGGGAATCCGCTCCGCTCCCGCCTCGTCGGCGGTGCGGACGCCGAAGGGCAGCACAAGGAAGACCGAGAAGGCCCAGAAAAGCACGTAGATCGCCAGCATCGACGTCCAGCGCATCGCCCTATACCTCCACGATCAGCACATCGACGATCGGCTTCTTGCCGGTCCAGCGCGTCGCGACGCGGCGCACCGCCAGCCGCACGTCCTCGCGCAGCCGCTCGCGATTGCCGGTGGCGTCACGCACCGCTTCCGCCGCGGCTTCCTCAGCCGCGGCGATGAACGGCTCGCGTTCGTCCTCCACCGGCACACCCTGCGCGCGAACGCGCGGCGCGCCCGCGAGCCGGCCCTCCGCCGTGACCGCGACCGCGACCGACATCTGGCCGTTGATCCCCAGCTTGCGCCGCTCGTTGATCGTCGCGCCGTCGGCCGGCAGGATCACGTCGCCATCCAGCACCAGCCGCCCGACCGGCGCGTGGCCGATCTTTTCCGGCTCGCCCGGCGCCAGCCGCACGATATCACCGTCGGTCTGCACCAGTGCGCGCGGAACGCCCTGCGACAGCCCGAAACGCGCCTGCTCCATCAGATGCCGCATCTCGCCATGCACCGGCATCAACAGGTCCGGCCGGAGCCAGCCGTACATCGCCGCCAGCTCGGGGCGACCGGGATGGCCGGAGACGTGGACATGGGCCTGCTTCTCCGTCACCATCTCCACCCCGCGCCCGGCGAGGATGTTCTGGATGCGGCCGATCGCCACCTCGTTGCCGGGGATCTGCTTCGACGAGAAGACCACCGTGTCGCCCGCGTCGAGCGAGATCGGATGCGACCCTTCCGCGATGCGGGAAAGCGCGGCGCGCGCCTCGCCCTGCCCGCCGGTGGCGATGATCAGCACGCGGTCGCGCGGCAGGCGCATCGCGGTTTCCGGATCGACCGTGTCGGGGAAGTCGCGCAGATAACCGCAGCTCCGCGCGACGCGGATGATCCGGTCGAGCGAACGGCCGGCGACGCACAACTTGCGTCCCGTCTCCTTCGCCACCTCGCCCAATGTCGCCAGCCGCGATGCATTCGAGGCGAAGGTCGTCACCAGCACGCGGCCGCGCGCCTTGGCCACCGCTTCGGCCAGGCCGCGCCGCACCGAGCTTTCGGAGCCGGACGGGTCGGCATTGAACACGTTGGTCGAATCGCAGACCAGCACGTCGATCCCGGCATCGCCGATCGCGCGCAACTCCTCCTCGCTGGCGGGGCTGCCGATCACCGGCTTTGCATCCAGCTTCCAGTCGCCGGTGTGGAAGACGCGCCCGTATGGCGTGGTGATCTCCAGCGCGTTCGCCTCCGGGATCGAATGCGCCAGCGGCACGAAACGGATGTCGAACGGCCCCGCCGAGAAGCCATCGCGCGGCCTGATCCCGCGCAGATCGACGCTTTCGGCGATCCGCTCCTCCTCCAGCTTTCCGTGGATCAGCCCGGCGGTGAACGGCGTCGCATAGAGCGGCACACCCAGATCCTGCGCCAGATACGGCAACGCGCCGATATGATCCTCATGCCCGTGCGTCAGGACGATGCCGACGAGTTGCTCGCGGCGCTCCTCGATGAAGGAAAGGTCCGGCAGCACCAGATCGATGCCGGGATAGCTGTGGTCGGCGAACGTCACCCCCATGTCCACCATCAGCCATTTGCCCTGGGTGCCGTAGAGGTTGACGTTCATCCCGATTTCGCCCGAGCCACCGAGCGCGCAGAAAAGAAGTTCGTTACCGGGGGTCATCTTGGTCCTAACTGGGTGCCCCTGAGCCGCCGCGCGGCTGGCTGGGACATGACTCGCCCGATCCGATCCGGGCGCGAGCCTTCACTGGATATGGGCGTTTTCCCACATGATCGCCAGCCCCTGAATGGTCAGGTCCGGCTCGATCGCATCGAACACATCGGTATGCTGTTCGAACAAAGTGGCGAGGCCGCCGGTGGCGATCACCTTCACCGGGCGCCCCACCTCCGCCTTCATTCGCGCGACAAGGCCCTCGATCATCGCGATATAGCCCCAGTAGATGCCGATGTTCATCTGCTCGACGGTGTTGCGGCCGATCACGCTCAAATTGCCGCCCGGCGCCTCGATCGCGATGCGCGGCAGCTTCGCCGCCGCGTTGAACAGGGCGTCGAGCGACAGGTTGATGCCCGGCGCGATGATCCCGCCCTTATAGGCGCCGGTATAGTCCGAATGATCGAAGGTGGTGGCGGTGCCGAAATCGATCACGATCAGGTCGCCCTCGTGGAAGGCATGCGCCGCGATCGTGTTGACTGCGCGGTCCGCGCCAAGCGACTGCGGCTCGTCCACATCGATCACGATGCCCCATTCCACCGGCGCGCGCCCGGCGATCAACGCATCATGCCCGAAATATTTGCTCGCCAGCACCTCAAGATTGTGCAGGGCGCGCGGTACGACAGTGGAGATGATCACCGCCTCCACCACCGAGCGGTCATACCCTTCCAGCATCAGGAGCTGGTTGAGCCACACGACATATTCGTCCGCCGTGCGGCGCGGATCGGTGGCGATGCGCCAGCGCGCCCTGACCTGCCGGTCCTCAACCAGCGCGAAGACGATGTTGGTGTTTCCGGCATCGATCGCCAGCAGCATCCTCTTTCCCCTTCAGACCAGGAACACGTCGCCCGCGTGGATGGCACGGCTGGAGCCGTCCGCCAAGCGCAGCATCAGCGCGCCGTCCGCCGCCATCGTCTCGAATTTGCCGTCGAGCGTCGAGCCGTCCGCCAGCCGCGCATGGAGCGGCGTGCCGGCTGGATGCGCTCGCTCGATCCACCGCGCGACGACGGGCGCCAGTCCCTCTCCGCGCCAGATGCCGAGCCATGCCGCGAGCATTTCCGCAAGCCGGCCAAGCAGATCGCCGGGGGTGATCGCCACCCCTTGCGCGGCAAGGCTCGTCGCGGGGCGGTCCGGAAGGTCCGGATGGTGCGCGACGTTCACGCCGATCCCGATCACCACCGCATCGTCCATCCGTTCCAGCAGGATGCCGGAAAGCTTGGCCCCCGCCACGAGCAGGTCGTTAGGCCATTTCAGCATCGTGCCCCTCGTCGGCAGCAGCTTCGCGATCACTTCCTCCAGCGCCACCGCCGCGACCAGCGCGAGCGAAGCGGCTGGCGGATCGCCCGGCCGCAGCCGGACGAGCGTCGAGGCATAGAGATTGCCTTCGGGCGAAGTCCACGGCCGCCCCTGCCGGCCGCGCCCGGCGAGTTGCCGCTCCGCGCGGAGCCACAGCCCCTCCCCGGCCCCGCTTGCAGCGAGTTCGAGGAGATCGGCATTGGTCGATCCCGTCTCCGCGACGGTGATGATGCGGGTCAGAACAGCGCCTTTGCCGCCGCCATCGCCCAGCCGCCGAGCAGCGGAATGGCCAGATAGCCGAGCGGCGAGACCATCGCCGCCGTCAGCGCGATCAGCCCGCCCTCCAGCCTGTCGCCCGGCCCATATTCACCCGTCGGCTCGTCGAAGTACATCGTCTTGACGACGCGGATGTAATAATAAGCGCTCGGCACGCTCAGCACGATGCCCACCACCGCCAGCGGGAACAGCCCGGCCTGGACGGCGGCGGAGAACACCGCGAACTTGGCGTAGAAGCCGAACAGCGGCGGAATGCCGGCAAGGCTGAACATGAAGATCGCCATCCCCAGCGCGAGACCGGGCCGCGTCCGCGACAGGCCGGCGAGCGAGGCGATCGTCTCGACCGGCTCGCCGTCCGCATCGCGCATCTGCAGCACGACGATGAACGCGCCGAGCGTCATGGTGATGTAGATCGCCATATAGGTCATCACCGAGGCGACGCCCTCCGGCGTGCCACCGGCGAGGCCGATCAACGCGAAACCCATGTTGTTGATCGAGGAATAGGCGAGCATCCGCTTGATGTTCGGCTGCGCGATCGCCCCGACGGCACCGACGAGGATCGACGCCAGCGCGGCGAAGATCACGATCTGACGCCACTGGTCGCTAGCCGGCCCCATCGCCTCGATCGCGACGCGCAACGCGATCCCCATCCCCGCGACCTTCGGCGCGGAGGCGAAGAACGCCGTCACCGGCGTCGGCGCGCCCTCGTACACGTCCGGCGTCCACATGTGGAACGGCACGGCGGCGATCTTGAAGGCGATGCCGGCAAAGACGAACACCAGCCCGAACATCAGCCCCAGCGACTTGCCGCTGCCGGAAAGCGGCGCGGCGGCATAGGCGCTCGCGATCTGGTCGAACATCGTGGACCCGGTGAAGCCGTACACCAGGCTGATGCCGTAGAGCAGGATGCCGCTCGCCAGCGCGCCGAGCACGAAATATTTGAGGCCCGCCTCCGCCGATCGCGCATCTCGCCGCATGAAGCTCGCCAGCACATAGGAGGCGAGGCTCAGCAGCTCCAGCCCGATGTAGAGCATCAGCATGTCCGCCGCCGAGACGAGGATGCCCATGCCGACCGTCGCGAGCAGGATCAGCACTGGATATTCCGGCTTCAGGTCGTCCCCGGCGCTATGCTGGAAGAAATTCGGCGCGAGCAGGATCGAGATCGCGGCGGTTAGGTAGATCAGCACCTTGGCGAGCGCGGCGAAGGCGTCGGCGCGGTACATGCCGTCGAACGCGCTGCCGCCGCTCGACGCCGGGCCGACGAGCGCGATGCACGCCCCCGCCAGCACCGCCACGGCGATCCACGAAACGACGCGGCTCGACTGCGGCCCCGTCCAGGCGGCGACCATCATCAGCGCGAGCGCGCCCAGCGACAGCACCACCTCCGGCAGCGTCATCGCGAGTTGAGCGGCGTAGTCCATCAATGCGCCTCCCCGTGCGCGGCGGTTTCGGCATGAGCGGCCGGAATCACCCCGGTCCCCTTGGTCGGCAGCGAGTCACCCGCCGGCCGGGCGCGGTCGATTCGCGCCAGCAGCATCTGCGTGTCCTGGCGCATCGGCGCGAGGAAGCTCTCCGGATAGACGCCCATCCACAGCACGACGGCGGCGATCGGCGCGAGCAGCCACAGCTCGCGCTTCGACAGATCGGGCATGGCGCGCACCTCATCCGCCTTCAACTCGCCGAACACGACGCGGCGATAGAGATAGAGCATATATGCCGCGCCGAGGATGATGCCGGTGGTGCAAAGCAGCGTGATCGTTGTGGAGACCTGATAGGCGCCCATCAGGCTCAGCAGCTCGCCGACGAAATTGCTCGTCCCCGGCAGGCCGATCGAGGCCATCGTGAACAGCAGGAACAGCAATGCATAGCGCGGCATGTTGATCGCCAGCCCGCCGTAGCGCGCGATCTCGCGGGTGTGCAGCCGGTCGTAGATCACGCCGACACACAGGAACAGCGCGCCGGAGACGAGGCCGTGGCCCAGCATCACCATCATCGCGCCCTCGATGCCCTGCGCGTTGAACGCGAACAGGCCGACCGTGACGATCGCCATATGCGCGACCGACGAATAGGCGATCAGCTTCTTCATGTCCGACTGAACCAGCGCGACGAGGCTGGTGTAGATCACCGCCACCGCCGACAGCGCGAAGATCAGCCAGGTAAGCTGCGCCGACGCCTCCGGGAACATCGGCAGCGAGAAACGCAGGAAGCCGTATCCGCCCAGCTTCAGCAACACGCCCGCCAGGATGACGGACCCGGCCGTCGGCGCCTGGACGTGCGCATCGGGAAGCCAGGTGTGGACCGGCCACATCGGCATCTTCACCGCGAACGAGGCGAAGAAGGCCAGCCACAACCATGTCTGCACATGCGCCGGGAAGTCATAGGCCATCAGCACGGGGATCGAGGTCGTGCCCGCCGTGATGCTCATGTAGAGCATCGCGATGAACATCACGACCGAGCCGAGCAACGTGTAGAGGAAAAACTTGTACGAGGCGTAGATACGGTTGGCCCCGCCCCAGATGCCGATGATGAGGTACATCGGGATCAGGCCGGCCTCGAAGAAGATGTAGAACAGGAACAGATCCTGCGCCGCGAAGGTGCCGATCATCAGCACCTCGGTGAACAGGAACAGGCTCATATATTCGGGGACGCGCTTCTCGATCGCCTCCCACGACGCGCCGATGCAGATCGGCATCAGGAACACCGACAGCTCGATCAGCAGCAGCGAGAAGCCGTCGATGCCGAGCGACCAGCCGAAGCGGCCGAACAGCGGCACATGCTCGACGAACTGCCATTGCGCGCCGCCGATATCGAAATTGAGCCACAGCAGCGCGCCGAGCGCGAGATCGACAAGGGTCGCCGCCAGCGCCAGCCAGCGCGCCTGCGTTGCCGACAGGAACAGGCAGGCGACCGCGGTGAGCGCGGGCACCAGCAGCATGACGGAGAGGATCGGAAAGCCGTTCATCTGCCCCACCTCAACCCGCGATGACCCAGGTGATCGCGGCGGTGAGCCCGATCAGCATGACGAACGCATAAGTGTAAACATATCCCGTCTGGACGCGCGACGCGACGCGGCTGCCGATCTGCACCACCCAGGCCGAGCCATTTGGCCCGAAGCGGTCGATCGTCCCCTCGTCGCCCTTGTGCCACAGGAAGCGGCCGATCGCGAAGGCGGGGCGGACGAACAGCAGGTTATACAGCTCGTCGAAATACCATTTGTGGTACACGAACTTGTAGAGCACCTCGAACGTCGCCGTGAACCGCGCAGGAATGTCGGTGCGGACCATATAGGCGAGATACGCGCCGCCGAAGCCGAGCAGCATCACCACCGTCGCGGCGAGCTTCACCCACACCGGCACCCCATGCGCGGCGTGCATCAGATGCTCGTTGAACGCGATCGAACCGCGCCAGAAGCTCTCGCCGGCGGTCGGCTCGATGAACCACCAGTGGAACACGAAGCCGGCGGCAACCGCGCCGATCGACAGCACGATCAGCGGCACCAGCATGTTGAGCGGGCTTTCATGCGGATGATAGCCCGCCGTCCCGGCCGGGATCTGATCGACGCCGCGCGCGTGGACGCCCGGCTCGTGCCCCGCGTCCTCGGCCGCCGGATCGTTATGCGCATGATCGTGGTCATGCCCATGATCGTGGCCGTGCGCGTCGTGGACGGCGTGCTGGATATGCTCCGACTGCGCCCAGCGCGGCTTGCCCCAGAAGGTCAGGAACATCAGCCGCCACGAATAGAAGCTGGTCAGCAGCGCGGCGATCACGCCAGCCCAGAACGCCCCCGGCGCGCCGGCCGCCCAGGAGGCTTCGATGATCGCGTCCTTCGAATGATAGCCGGCGAAACCGCCGACGCCATAGATGCCGACGCCCGTGATCGCCAGCGTGCCGAGCAGCATCGCCCAGAAGGTGATCGGGATATGCTTCCTGAGACCGCCGTAGAAGCGCATGTCCTGCTCATGGTGCATCGCGTGGATCACCGAGCCGGCGCCGAGGAACAGCAGTGCCTTGAAGAAGGCGTGCGTGAACAGGTGGAACATCGCCGCGCCGTAAGCGCCCACCCCGGCGGCGAAGAACATGTAGCCGAGTTGCGAGCAGGTCGAATAGGCGATGACGCGCTTGATGTCGGTCTGCGTCGTGCCGATCGTCGCGGCGAAGAAGCAGGTCGCGGCGCCGATGAAGGTGACGAAATGCAGCGCGGTCGGCGAGGTCTCGAACATCGGCGATAGGCGGCAGACCATGAACACGCCCGCCGTCACCATGGTCGCGGCATGGATCAGCGCGGACACGGGCGTCGGACCTTCCATCGCATCCGGAAGCCAGGTGTGCAGGCCGAGCTGCGCCGACTTGCCCATCGCGCCGACGAACAGCAGCAGGCACAGCACCGTCATGGTGTCGAAGCGGTGGCCGAGGAAGCCGATCGTGGAGCCGGCCATCGACGGCGCGGCATGCAGGATCTCCGGGATCGAGACGGTGTTGAACACCAGATAGGTGCCGAAGATACCGAGCATGAAGCCGAGGTCGCCGACGCGGTTGACGACGAACGCCTTGATCGCGGCGGCATTGGCGCTCGGCTTCTGGAACCAGAAACCGATCAGCAGATAGCTCGCGAGGCCGACGCCTTCCCAGCCGAAGAACATCTGGATCAGATTGTCAGCCGTCACCAGCATCAGCATCGCGAAGGTGAACAGCGAGAGATAGGCGAAGAAGCGCGGCTGATCCGGGTCCTCCGCCATATAGCCCCAGCTATAGAGGTGGACGAGCGCCGAGACGCTGGTAATGACGACCAGCATCACCGAGGTCAGCGCATCGACCCGCAGCGCCCAGCGCGAATCGAACGTGCCGGAAGTGATGAAGTGCAGCACCGGCGTGACGCTCTCGCTCAGGCTGCCGGTCATGAAGCCGATGAAGATCGGCCACGACAGCGCACAGGCAATGAACAATGCGCCGGTCGTCAGCGACTTGGCGACCGTATTGCCCAGCGCGCGATTGCCCAGCCCGGCGATCGCCGCCGCCAGCAGCGGCAGGAAGACGATGAAAAGGATCGAAGTCACGCTTTATCCCTTCATCCGGCTGGGATCGTCGACCGAGATCGAGCCGCGGCCGCGGAAGAAGATGACGAGGATAGCGAGGCCGATCGCCGCCTCGCCGGCGGCGACGGTCAGCACGAACATCGCGAACACCTGCCCGACCAGATCGTGCAGCGCCGCCGAGAAGGCGACGAAATTGATGTTCACCGCGAGCAGGATCAGCTCGATCGCCATCAGGATGACGATGATGTTCTTGCGGTTGAGGAAAATCCCCAGCACGCCCATCGTGAACAGGATCGCCGCCACGACGAGATAGTGGACGAGGCCGATAGAGCCGCTCACAATTGCACCCCCTGCCCCACTTCGGGCCGCATGTTGCGTGTCGCCTCATCCGGCCGCCGCGCGACCTGCCGCGCGACATTCTGCGCGCGGACGCCCTTGCGCTCGCGGTGGG
The DNA here is from genome assembly GCF_013344685.1 of Sphingomonas sp. CL5.1. Taxonomy (NCBI): domain Bacteria; kingdom Pseudomonadati; phylum Pseudomonadota; class Alphaproteobacteria; order Sphingomonadales; family Sphingomonadaceae; genus Sphingomonas; species Sphingomonas sp. CL5.1. The sequence continues at coordinate 3,002,192 of NZ_CP050137.1, read as the reverse complement.
TCAGCACGATCGCGCCGATCATCGCCACCAGCAGCACGAGACCCGCGCCCTCGAACACGAACAGGTAGCGCGTGTAGAGCAATTCGCCGATCGCCTGGATGTTCGGGATCGTCTCCTTCACCGGCGCGGTGCGACGGGCGAGGTCGATGCCGCCCGCGCTCCATGCGCCGACGCCGATCAGGATTTCGCACACGAGAGCCACCGCCAGCGCGAGGCCGATCGCCGCATAGCGGACGAACCCGGCGCGCAGCTCGGCGAAATCGATGTCGAGCATCATCACGACGAACAGGAACAGCACCGCGACCGCGCCGACATAGACGATGACCAGCAGCATCGCGATGAACTCCGCCCCCACCAGCACCATCAGGCCGGCGGCGTTGAAGAACGCCAGGATCAGCCACAGCACCGAATGGACCGGGTTGCGCGAGGTGATCGTCATCGCGCCCGAAAGCAGCACGACGATCGCGAAGAGATAGAAGGCGAAGGCCTGTATCACCGGCCGTTCTCCGTCAGCATCATGAAAGCCCCTGAAGTCACGCCAGCGCCTACCGATACGCCGCATCGGCGGCAAGGTTGGCCGCGATCGCGCGCTCCCACCGGTCGCCGTTGTCGAGCAGCTTGGCCTTGTCGTAGATCAGCTCCTCGCGCGTCTCGGTCGCGAACTCATAGTTCGGCCCCTCGACGATCGCGTCGACCGGGCACGCCTCCTGGCACAGCCCGCAATAGATGCACTTCGTCATGTCGATGTCGTAGCGCGTGGTGCGGCGGCTGCCGTCGTCGCGCGGCTCGGCCTCGATCGTGATCGCTTGCGCGGGGCAGATCGCCTCGCACAATTTGCACGCGATGCAGCGCTCCTCGCCGTTGGGATAGCGGCGCAGCGCATGCTCGCCACGAAAGCGCGGCGACACCGGATTCCGCTCGAACGGATAGTTGATCGTCGCCTTCGGCTTGAAGAAATACTTCAGCGTCAGGGCGTGCGCCTGCACGAACTCCCAGAGCGTGAAGGCCTTGATCGTCGATGCGATACCCATCGTCAGAACCCTACCCGCGCCCACATCAGGACGCCGGAAACGAGGAACACCCAGAACAGCGAGACGGGAAGGAACACCTTCCAGCCCAGCCGCATCAGCTGGTCGTAGCGATAGCGCGGGACGGTCGCCTTCACCCAGCTGAACACGAAGAAGAAGAACAGAATCTTGGCGAACAGCCAGATGATCCCCGGCACGAGATAGAGCGGCGCCCAGTCCAGCGGCGGCAAATAACCGCCCCAGAACAGCACCGCGTTCAGCGTGCACATCAGGATGACGTTGGCATATTCGCCGAGCCAGTAGAGCGCGAAGCTCATCGACGAATATTCGGTCTGGTAGCCGGCGACCAGCTCGCTCTCCGCCTCGGTCAGGTCGAACGGCGTGCGCTGCGTCTCGGCCATCGAGGAGATGAAGAACATCACCGCCATCGGGAACAGCAAGGGATTGAGGAAGAAGCCGTTGACCGGCGTCCCCAGCACGCCCCGCTGCGCCTCGACGATGCCGGTGAGGTTGAACGTCCCCGCCCACAGCACGATCGAGATCAGGATGAAGCCGATCGCGACCTCATAGCTCACCATCTGCGCCGCCGATCGGATCGCGGAGAAGAAGGGATATTTCGAGTTCGACGACCAGCCCGCGAGGATGATGCCGTACACCCCGAGCGACGAGGCGGCGAGCACGTAGAGCAGCCCGACGTTGATGTCCGCCAGCACCACGCCGAGCTGGAACGGCACCACCGCCCACACGATCAGCGCCACGGTGAAGGTGATGATCGGCGCGAGGATGAACAGCCCGCGATTGGCCGCCGCCGGGACGATCGTCTCCTGGAGGAAGACCTTGAGGCCGTCAGCGAACGACTGGAGCAGGCCGAACGGGCCGACCACGTTCGGCCCGCGCCTGAGCGCCATCGCCGCCCAGATCTTGCGATCGGCATAGATAATCATCGCCACCGCCAGCATCAGCGGCAATGCAATGACGAGGATGCCGATCAGCGTGGCGACGAACCACGCCCAGCCATAGGGCAGGCCGACGGTGTTCTGGAAGAAACTGGTCACTCCGCCGCCTCCGCGAAGGTCTCGCCATGGACAAGCTCGGCCGAGCAGCGCTGCATCGTCGGGGACGCACGGCAGATGGCGTTGGTCAGGTAGAAATCCTTGATCGGATAGCCGGCCAGCACCCCTTCCGCCTTCGCGTCGAGCGCCGGCGGGTTCCACGGGAATTTGACGAGGCCGAGGCTGGCGAGATCGGGGCAATCCACCGCCATCGCGGCGCGCAATTCCTCCAGCGTGTCGAACGGCAGCGTCTTGCCGAGCTTCTCGGAGAGCGCGCGCAGGATCGTCCAGTCCTCGCGCGCGTCGCCCGGCGGGAACACCGCGCGTTCGCCGCGCTGGACGCGGCCTTCGAGGTTCACCCACGTGCCCGACTTCTCGGCATAGCTCGCGCCCGGCAACACGACGTCGGCATGATGCGCGCCGGCATCGCCGTGGTGGCCGATATAGACCTTGAAGCCGCCGAACCGGCCGAAATCGCACTCGTCCGCGCCGAGGAAGAAGGTAAGCTTCGCGCCGTAAAGCTCGGAAATCGCGGCCTTCCGCGCATAGCCGAGCATCAGCCCGCCCATCCGGCTCGCGGAGAAATGGAGGACGTTATAGCCGTTCCACCCCTGCTTGATGAGGCCGAGCTTGTCGACCAATGCCAGCGTCGCGCCCTGCGCGCCCTTCATCGCCGCGCCGCCGACGATCATCATCGGCCGCTCCGCCTTGGCGAAGGTGTCCGTCACCGCCGCCGGCAGGTCGGCCAGCACCGCCAGATCGTCCCCCAGCCACTCGACCTTGTAGGTGAGATCGACCTCAGGCCCGATCGCGAAGACCTTCGCGCCCTTCTTGATCGCCTTGCGGATGCGGGTGTTCACCAGCGCCGCTTCCCAGCGCACGTTGGTGCCCACCAGCAGGATCACGTCCGCCGTCTCGGCGCCTGCGATCGTGGTATTGAAATTCACCGCCGCGAGGCTGGACGTATCGTAATCCATGCCCGTCTGCCGCCCTTCGAGCAGCGACGAGCCGAACGACTTCGCCAGCGCCTTGGCCGCGAACAGCGTCTCACAATCGGCCTGATCGCCGGAGACCACCGCGACGCTGTCGCCCGCGCCCTTCGCCACATCGGCGATCGCCGCGAAGGCCTCGTCCCACGTCGCCTCGACCAGCTTGCCGCCGCGCCGCACGAACGGGCGATCGAGCCGGCGACGCACGAGGCCGTCGACCGCGTGGCGCGTCTTGTCGGTCGCCCACTCCTCGTTCACGTCCTCGTTGATGCGCGGCACGCAGCGCAGCACCTGCCGGCCACGGCTGTCGAGGCGGATGTTGGTGCCCACCGCGTCCATCACGTCGATGGTCAGCGTCTTCTTCAGCTCCCACGGCCGCGCCTCGAAGGCATAAGGCTTGGACGTCAGCGCGCCGACCGGGCAGAGATCGACCACATTGCCCGAAAGCTCGCTGGTGACCGCTTCCTCCAGATAGGAAGTGATCTGCATGTTCTCGCCGCGATAGATCGCGCCGATCTCCTCGACCCCCGCCACTTCCTCGGCGAAGCGGATGCAGCGCGTGCACTGGATGCAGCGCGTCATCACCGTCTTGACGATCGGCCCCATGTATTTCTCGGTCACCGCGCGCTTGTTCTCGTGGAAGCGCGAGGCGCCGCGGCCATAGGCGACCGACTGGTCCTGAAGATCGCATTCGCCGCCCTGATCGCAGATCGGGCAATCGAGCGGGTGGTTGATGAGGAGGAATTCCATCACGCCTTCGCGCGCGGCCTTCACCATCGGCGTGTTGGTGAAGATCTCCTGATTGTCCGCCGCCGGCAGTGCGCACGACGCCTGCGGCTTGGGCGGCCCCGGCTTCACCTCGACAAGGCACATGCGGCAATTGCCGGCGATCGAGAGCCGCTCGTGATAGCAGAAGCGCGGGATTTCCTTGCCGGCAAGCTCGCACGCCTGCAGCACGGTGGCGCCCGCAGGCACCTCGATCTCTACGCCGTCGACCTTTACCTTGGGCATTATTCGGCAGCTTCCTGCATGGGGACGGCATCGCCGCCCTTACGCTCGTTGATGCGGCGCTCCAGTTCGGGGCGGAAGTGGCGGATGAGACCCTGGATCGGCCACGCGGCGGCGTCGCCGAGGGCGCAGATCGTGTGGCCTTCCACCTGCTTCGTCACCTGCTGGAGCATATCGATCTCGCCGATATCGGCGTCGCCGGTGCGCAGGCGCTCCATCACCCGCCACATCCAGCCGGTGCCCTCACGGCACGGGGTGCACTGGCCGCAGCTTTCGTGCTTGTAGAAATAGGAGATGCGGCTGATCGCGCGGACGATGTCGGTGGACTTGTCCATCACGATCACCGCCGCCGTGCCGAGGCCGGAGCCGACCGCCTTGAGGCCATCGAAGTCCATCGGGCAGTCCATGATCTGCGCCGCCGGCACCAGCGGCACCGAAGAGCCGCCGGGGATCACCGCGAGCAGATTGTCCCACCCGCCACGGATGCCGCCGCAATGCTTCTCGATCAGCTCGCGGAACGGGATCGACATCGCTTCCTCGACCACGCACGGCGTGTTCACATGGCCGCTGATCTGGAAGAGCTTGGTGCCCTTGTTGTTCTCGTTGCCGAAGCTCGCGAACCACTCGGCCCCGCGCCTGAGGATCGTCGGCGCGACTGCGATCGATTCGACGTTGTTCACCGTGGTCGGGCAGCCGTAGAGGCCCGCGCCGGCCGGGAACGGCGGCTTGAGGCGCGGCTGGCCCTTCTTGCCCTCCAGGCTCTCCAGCATCGCGGTTTCCTCGCCGCAGATGTAAGCGCCCGCACCGCGATGGACGAATACGTCGAAGTCATAGCCCGAGCCGCAGGCGTTCCTGCCGACCAGCCCGGCGTCGTAAGCCTCGCGGACCGCCTCGAACAGCACCTCCGCCTCTCGGATATATTCGCCGCGGATGTAGATATATGCCGCCCGCGCGCGCATCGCGAAGCCGGCGACCAGCGCGCCCTCGATCAGCTTGTGCGGATCGTGGCGGATGATCTCGCGATCTTTGCAACTACCCGGCTCGGATTCGTCGGCGTTGATGACGAGGAAGCTCGGCCGCTCCGGCGTCGGATTCTTCGGCATAAACGACCATTTCATGCCGGTCGGGAAGCCCGCCCCGCCGCGCCCGCGCAGACCGGACGCCTTCATCACGTCGATGATCTTGTCCTGCCCAAGCTCCAGTAGCGCCTTGGTATTGTCCCAGTCGCCACGCACCCGCGCGGCATCGAGATGCCACGACTGGTAGCCGTAGAGATTGGTAAAGATGCGATCCTTGTCGTCCAGCGAGGTGATCGCGCTCATGCCGCATCCCCCCATTCGGGCCGGTAATCGAAATTCTCGCGCACCATTGCTTTCAAGGTGGTCGGCCCGCCGAGCGGCTCGACGGTGTGGCGGCCCGGCTCCTGCGTGCCGGTCCTGGGATGCTCGCCACGCTCCAGCGCCTCGAGGATCGCGATCGTGCGATCGTAATCGAGATCCTCGTAATTATCGTCGTTGATCTGGACCATCGGCGCCGAGGCGCAATTGCCCATGCACTCCACCTCGGTCAGCGTGAACAGCCCGTCCGGGGTGGTCTTGCCCTTGATGAGGCCCTTGTTCCGGCACGCCGCCAGCACGTCGTCGGAGCCGCGCAGCATGCACGGCGTCGTGCCGCACACCTGCACATGATAGCGGCCGACCGGCGCGAGGTTGAACATCGTGTAGAAGGTCGCGACCTCGTACACGCGCATGTACGGCACGCCGATCTCGCGCGCGACGAACTCGATCACCGGAATCGGCAGCCAGCCCTGCGTCTGCGTCTCCGCGCCGACCTGCCGCTGGGCGAGATCGAGCAACGGGATCGAGCCGGACTGCTCGCGGCCCTTCGGGTAGCGCGCGAGAATCTCGTCGCGCTTCTTCCGGTTCTCCTCGGTCCAGTCGAACGCGCCCCAGCGCGCGCGGACCTCTGCCTCGTCAGGGATTTCGGGTGCGTCAGCCATCAGCGATCACATTCACCAAAGACGACATCGATCGCGCCGAGAATGGCGGTCGTGTCGGCGAGCATGTGGCCCTTGCACATCATGTCCATCGCCTGGAGATGGCTGAAGGCGGTCGGGCGGATCTTGCAGCGATAGGGCTTGTTCGAGCCGTCCGCGACGAGGAACACGCCGAACTCGCCCTTGGGGCTTTCGGTCGCGACGTAGACCTCGCCGGCGGGGACGTGATAGCCCTCGGTGTAGAGCTTGAAGTGGTGGATGAGCGCTTCCATCGAGCTCTTCATCTCGCCACGCTTGGGCGGCACCACCTTGCGATCGAGCGAGGCGATCGGGCCGTCCGGCATTTCGTTCAGGCACTGACGCATGATGCGCGCGGACTGGCGCACTTCCTCGACGCGGACCATGAAACGGTCGTAGCAATCGCCGCGCGTGCCGACCGGAATCTCGAAGTCCATCCTGGCATAAGCATCATAAGGCTGCGACTTGCGCAGATCCCACGGAATGCCTGAGCCGCGGATCATCGGGCCGGAGAAGCCCCAGCGGATCGCGTCCTCGCGGCTCACCAATGCGATATCGACGTTGCGCTGCTTGAAGATGCGATTGTCCGCGACAAGGCTGATCGCATCCTCGAACAGACGCGGCAGGCGCGTGTCGAGCCAGTCGGCGATGTCGGTCAGCAGCTTCAGCGGCACGTCCTGATGGACGCCGCCGGGGCGGAAATAATTGGAGTGCATCCGCGCGCCGGACGCACGCTCGAAGAAATTGAGGCAATCCTCGCGGATCTCGAACAGCCACAGGTTCGGCGTCATCGCGCCGACGTCCATGACGTGCGAGCCGAGGTTCAGCATGTGATTGGAGATGCGGGTCAGCTCGGCGAAGAAGGTGCGGAGGTATTGCGCGCGCGCCGGCACCTCCAGATCGAGCAGCTTCTCGATCGCGAGCACGAAGCTGTGCTCCATGCCGAGCGGCGAGCAATAATCGAGCCGGTCGAAATAGGGCAGCGCCTGCGCATAGGTCTTGTATTCGATCAGCTTCTCGGTGCCGCGATGGAGCAGCCCGACATGCGGATCGACGCGCTCGATGATCTCGCCGTCCAGTTCCATCACCAGCCGCAGCACGCCATGCGCCGCCGGGTGTTGCGGGCCGAAGTTGATCGTGTAGTTCTGGATCGCGACATCGCCGACGGTCGGATTGTCCGCATCCGTTTCGTGGAGCATCTTCTCCAGCGCCGGATCGTCAGTCAGGATTTCGGTCACTTGCCCTCTCCCTTGCCCTTCACGACATCGGGATCGGCAGGCTTCGGCTGAGCGTCGGGCTCGGCCTTGCCGGCGCCGGTCTGGGCGGGCGAGTCGGTGGTCTTTGGCGTCGTCGCGGCGGCCTTGGCGGTCTGCGCGGCATCGGCCTTCTGGATTTCATCGGCCTTGAGCGGCGTCGGCGCGCCCTTCGCCTCGGGCAGCGCGGCCTTCTCGTCGCCCGGAAGCACGTAGGCCGCGCCCTCCCACGGGCTCATGAAGTCGAAGGTGCGGAAGTCCTGCGCGAGCTGCACCGGCTCATAGACGACGCGCTTCGCTTCTTCCGAATAGCGCAGCTCGACGAAGCCGGAGAGCGGGAAGTCCTTGCGCTGCGGATGGCCGCGAAAGCCATAGTCGGTCAGGATGCGGCGCAAGTCCCGATTGCCGGCGAACAGCACGCCATACATATCGTACACCTCGCGCTCCAGCCAGCCGGCGACCGGCCAGATATCGGTGACGGACGGGACGGGCGTGTCCTCGCTCGCCGCGACATGCACATGGATGCGGTGGTTGCGCGTCAGCGAAAGCAGGCAATAGACCACCTCGAACCGCTCCGCGCGATCCGGGTAGTCGACCCCGGCGATCTCCATGAGCTGCTGATATTCGAGACCGGGCGTGTCGCGCAGCGCGATCATCGCATCGACGAGGCCCTCGCGCGAGACGAACAGCGAGACCTCGCCCACCGCGTCGCGCGTATCGACCAGCGCCACGCCGAGCGCGGCGCGCGCCGCCTCGATCGTCGCGCCGTTGAGGTCGGCCGCGAAGGCCGGCGCCGGCGCCCTCATCGCTCGATGCTCCCGCTGCGACGGATCTTACGCTGGAGCTGCATGATGCCGTAAAGCAGGGCTTCGGCGGTCGGCGGGCAGCCGGGGACGTAGATATCGACCGGCACGATCCGGTCGCAGCCGCGCACGACGCTGTAGCTGTAGTGATAATAGCCGCCGCCGTTGGCGCACGACCCCATCGAGATGACGTACTTCGGCTCCGACATCTGGTCATAGACCTTGCGGAGCGCCGGGGCCATCTTGTTGCAGAGCGTGCCGGCGACGATCATCACGTCCGACTGGCGCGGGGAGGCGCGCGGCGCGGCGCCGAACCGCTCCAGATCGTAGCGCGGCATGTTGACGTGGATCATCTCCACCGCGCAGCACGCGAGGCCGAAGGTCATCCACCACAGCGAGCCGGTGCGCGCCCACTGGAACAGCTCCTCCGCCGAGGTGACGAGGAAACCCTTGTCGGTCAGCTCGCCGTTGAGGCTGTCGAAAAAGCCCTGGTCGGGCGGCACCACCGCCTGTCCGCTTGGATCATGGCGCAGCTCGACCGGGCCGGAGGATATCGGGGACATGCTCATTCCCAATCCAGCGCTCCCTTCTTCCACGCATAGGCGAGGCCCAGCGCGAGTTCGCCGATGAAGATCATCATGCTGATCCACGCCGTCCAGCCGAGCGTGAACACGCTGACCGCCCACGGATAGAGGAACGCCGCCTCCAGATCGAAGATGATGAACAGGATCGCGACGAGGTAGAAACGCACGTCGAATTGCGCGCGCGAATCCTCGAAGGCGGGAAAGCCGCACTCATATTCCGCCAGCTTTTCCGGCGTCGGGTTGTGCGCGCCGGTGAGGCGGGCCACGATCATCGGCAGGAACACGAACGCGCTGGACAGCACGAGCGCGACGCCGAGGAACATGAGGATCGGCAGATATTGCGACAGGTCGACCACTAGTCTCTCGCAGATGCGAAAATGGATGGGGGCGCTTTAGGCCGATGGGTCGGCACGGGCAAGCGCCCGAGGCGTGAGAATGATTCGCAACAGGGCGGTTTTTCAACGATTTCCGACGACTGATGCGCGCGCGGAACGAGGGGGGCGGCATTCGCCTTCCCCCCACTGCGGATGGTTACGGAGCGGACCGATTCTTCGCCCCCTAAGGGCGCTGGTTCACCGCAGCGCCCCGGCCACCAGCTTGTGCAGCCTGGAATGCAGCGCGTCGTTGGCGGCGAGATATTCGTTGCGCTCGATCGCGCGGTCGCCGCCCCGGAAATCGGTGACGAAGCCGCCCGCTTCCTTCACCAGCAACATGCCGGCGGCGACGTCCCAGATGTTGAGCTGGCTTTCCCAATAGGCATCGAACCGACCCGCCGCGACCCATGCGAGGTCGAGCGCGGCCGAACCGAGCCGGCGGATGCCCGCCACCTGCGGCGCGATCGCGCCGAAGATGCGCGTCCATTGCACGAAATCGCCGTGGCCGAGGAACGGGATGCCGGTCGCGACCAGCGCCTCGGACGGATCGCGCCGCGCGGAGACGCGCAGCCGCTCGGTCTGGAGCCATGCGCCCCGGCCCTTCTCGGCCCAGAAGCTCTCGTCGGTCAGCGGCTGATAGACCAGCGCCGTCGTCACCTCGCGCTTGCCGTTGGCGAGCGGCTCCTCCACCGCGATCGAGATCGCGAAATGCGGAATGCCGTGGAGGAAGTTCGACGTGCCGTCGAGCGGATCGATGATGAAGCGCGGCTTGGCCGGATCGCCGGCGATCTCGCCGCGCTCCTCCATCACGAAGCCCCAGTCGGGCCGCGCCTTGGAAAGCTCCTCGTAGAGCGTCTGCTCGGCGCGCTTGTCCGCCATGGAGACGAAATCGGCCGGCCCCTTGCGGCTCACCTGAAGCTGCTGGACCTCGTTGAAGTCGCGGCGCAGGCGCGGCGCGGCCTTGCGCGCGGCGCGCTCGATGACGGTGAACAGGCCGGAATGGGATGGCATTTCAATAACTCCCCCCTCCCTTCAGAGAGGGAGGGGTTTCAATCAGGTTAGTCGGCGCGGCGGACGTAGGTCTGCTCATATACGTCGACCACGATCCGCGTGCCGCTGGCGATGTGCGGCGGCACCATGATGCGCACGCCGTTATCGAGGATCGCCGGCTTGTAGCTGGACGAGGCGGTCTGCCCCTTCACCACCGCGTCGGCCTCGACGATCGTCGCCTCGATCGTATCGGGCAACTGAACGCTGATCGGCTCCTCGTCGTACAGTTCCATCACCACGTCCATGCCGTCCTGGAGGAAGGCGGCGGCATCGCCGAGCAGGTCGCGCGGCAGCGTCACCTGATCGTAGGTGTCCTTGTCCATGAAGACGAGCCCGTCGCCATCGGCGAACAGGAACTGGAAGTCCTTGGTGTCCAGCCGCACGCGCTCGACCGTCTCGGCGGAGCGGAAGCGGACGTTGTTCTTGCGTCCGTCGCGCAGGTTCTTCAGCTCGACCTGCATGTACGCGCCGCCCTTGCCGGGCTGGGTGTGCTGAATCTTCACGGCGCGCCATATGCCGCCTTCATATTCGATGATATTGCCGGGACGGATGTCCACGCCGCTGATCTTCATGGTTCTCGACCTGCTGGAAAGAGCGATCAGAGCCGCAGCCGGCTCCGGTGGCGCGCGTCTAGCGGCACGCGCGCGATCCGGCAAGATGGCGAGGGATCAGCCCGCCAGCAGCGCCGCGAAGGCGCGCACCATCGCCACCTCGTCCCCGCCCCACACGGCATTGCTCACCGCGAGGAAATCCGCCCCCGCCGCGACGAGCGGCGCGGCATTGTCCGGCGTGATCCCGCCGATCGCGACGCACGGCAGCTCGAACAGCGCCGACCACCACGACAGGATCACCGGCTCGGCGCGATGCCGCACCTCCTTGGTGGAAGTCGGATAGAAGGCGCCGAACGCGACATAGTCCGCCCCCGCCTCGCCGGCCTCCATCGCGAGGTGGCGGCTGTCGTGACAGGTCACGCCGATCTGCGCCGAGGGGCCGAGCGCGGCGCGCGCCTCGCGCGGGTCGCCATCCTCCTGCCCGAGATGCACGCCGTCCGCGCCGAGCCGCTTCGCAAGGCTGATCGAATCATTGACGATGAAGGCCACCTCGCGATCCGCGCAGATGCGCTGGAGCGGCTCGGCCAGCTTCGCCGCCTCGTGCTGGTCCACGCCCTTCACCCGGAACTGGAACGCGGCGACCGGCCCGGCATCGAGCGCGCGGGCGAGCCGGTCCCCGAACCCGCCCGACACGTCGGGCGGCGAGATCAGGTAGAGCTGGCACGGCGGCCGCCTGTCGTCGCGCACGAAGGCGGCGGCGAAATCGGGGTCGAGCGGGCCGAGCGGGTCTTCCTGATCCATTGCGTCGCCCTAGGGGCAGCGCCGCGCCGCCGCAACCGGCCGGCGCGTCAGTCCGCGCCGCGCGCCCATGCCCGCGCCGCGTCCATCTCGTTCGCGCCGAAGGTCTTCAGCTCGATCGGCAGCATCGCCGCCATCACGCGCGCGACCGGGCCGATCCAGCCCGAATCCGTCACCATCGCGCAGCGGCCGAAGCGGCCGAGATGGCTGAAGCTCCATGTCATGTCCCGCCACCAGAGCTGCGGCGCGATGGCGCCGAACTTGCGGACGACCTCCACGACATTGACCTTGCCATGCTTCGCGAACTCGCCTTCCAGCGTCGACACCACCTTGTCGAAATCCTCGCGGCTGATCGCGCCGTCCACCACCAGCTCGACCAGCCCGTCTTCGGCGACCTCGATTCCCAGCATCCCGCTTCTCCTCAACCGACAGTCTCGGCGTTTTCCGCCGCGATGCGCCGGATCGCCCGTTCATAGGCGGCAGGCTCCTGCGCGCCCTGGATGACATAACGCCCGTCGACGATGATCGTCGGCACGGAGGTGATGCCGCCCCGCCGCCATTCCTCCTCCGAGGTGCGCACCTCGGCGGCATAAGCGCCGCTTTCGATCACGCCGCGCGCGGCCGCCTCGTCCAGCCCGGCCGAGCGCGCCGCCTCGATCAGCACCGCCGGATCGCCGGGATCGCGCCCGTCGGTGAAATAGGCGCGGAACAGCGCATGGGCGAGCGGCAGCCCCCGCCCCTCGCGCTGCGCCCAGTCGATCAGGCGGTGCGCATCGAAGGTGTTGTAGATCCGCGCGCCAGGCCGCTGCGCCATCTCGAAGCCCAGCGCGGCGGCGAGCGAGCGGATGCGCTCGCGCACCTCACCTCCCCCACCGGCCTGCGCGCCGTATTTCTCGCGCAGATGCTCTGCGATGTCCTGTCCGCCCGGCGGCATATGCGGGTTCAGCTCGAACGGCTGGAGGCGGATCACCGGCGTCACCACGTCGCCGGTCGCACCGAGCGCGCGCTCCAGCCCGAGCAGGCCGATCACGCACCACGGGCATACCACGTCGGAGATCACGTCGAAGGTCATGGTGCGAGTCATGCGACTTCTCCGGTACGATGCTCTCGCGCCAAGGTCGTGACGACGCCCCATGCTATCAATGCCTGTCCGCCGAAATAGGTCGGCCAGACGAGCAGGCGCGGCAGGATGCCGTGCGCGAGCAGCCCTTGACGCGCGAAGATCAGCAGGTCCGACACCACGAACAGCCACGCCCCCAGCGCGACCACATGACGCGGGAAACGCGATCCGCTCGCCCCGCCCGCCATCGCGCCCAGCCCCAGCGCATAGGCCGCGACGCCGGGATCGGGCAGGATCAGCCACGCCGCGAGCGCGACCGCGACCGCGCCGCCGGCGATCCCTGTCCAGCCCGCGCTGTTGCGGCGATAGAGCGCCACGGCGACGAGATGCCCCGCGAGGAAGGCGAGCGCGCCGGTCTCCAGCCCCGCCACTTCCAGCAGCACGTCCCCCGCCGCGCCCAGCGCCATCACCGCCGCGATCAGCCGCCCGTCCGTGCCCGTCGCCCGGCGCGCCGCCCATAAAGCGAGCAGGGCGACTCCCGCCCCTTTCCAGACGATGACGGCCGGCCCGCTCCAGCCCATGAGCACGGGCAGTATATAGCTGACCCCGGCGACCAGCGCCGCGACGAATCCTCTCCCCATGCGGCTTGTCTTAGGGTCCAAACTTAACCGGAACAACGCCGTGACGGAGCGGAATTTGGCGTCAGGTAAGGAGCAAGGAGAGAGCGATGCAATTGCATCGTGACCGACGCGCGACGCGGCATGACGCCAAATTCCGCCCGCCGCGCAGCGGTCGCCCGGAGAAGCCCGCTGGTCCACGTCGCTTGCTTGTGCGTAGCGAATGCTACGCGACTGCGCCACGCTCCTTGCCAGCGGACTTCTCCGGGCGATCACGGCGTTGTTCCGGTTAAGTTTGGACCCTAACGCCGCGCGGCGCTAACGCCACGCGCAATGACTCACGATATCCATATCATCGGCGGCGGCCTCGCCGGATCGGAGGCCGCGTGGCAACTCGCCGAGGCGGGCTTCAGCGTCCGTATCTCCGAGATGCGCGGCGGCGGCGACATGACGCCGGCGCATCAGGGCGACACCTTGGCCGAGCTGGTATGCTCGAACAGCTTCCGCTCCGACGATGCCGAGAGCAACGCGGTCGGCCTGCTGCATCAGGAGATGCGCGCGCTCGGCTCGCTCATCATGCGCGAGGGCGATGCGCATCGCGTGCCTGCCGGTTCAGCGCTGGCGGTCGATCGCGACGGCTTCTCCGCCGGCGTCACCGCCGCGCTGACGGCGCACCCCAACATCACCATCGTCCGCGAGCGCGTCGACACGCTGCCGGATGGGCCGGCGATCATCGCCACCGGCCCGCTCACCGCGCCCTCGCTCGCCGGGGCGATCGGGGCGGAGACGGGCAAGGATGCGCTCGCCTTCTTCGACGCCATCGCCCCGATCGTCCATCGCGACACGATCGACATGGATGTGGCATGGTTCCAGAGCCGCTGGAACAAGGGCGACGGCAAGGACTACATCAACTGCCCGCTCGACAAGGCGCAATATGAGGCGTTCGTCGCCGCGCTGCTCGCCGCCGAGAAGACCGAATATCGCGGCTGGGAGAACGTGCCTTATTTCGAGGGCTGCATGCCGATCGAGGTGATGGCGGAGCGCGGGCCGGAGACGTTGCGCTTCGGCCCGATGAAGCCGGTCGGCCTTGACGATCCGCGCACCGGGCGCTGGCCGCACGCGGTGGTGCAGCTTCGGCAGGACAATGCCGGCGGCACCTTGTGGAACATCGTCGGCTTCCAGACCAAGCTGAAACATGCCGAGCAGGTGCGTCTGTTCCGCACCATCCCGGGGCTGGAGAAGGCCGAGTTCGCCCGGCTCGGCGGGCTGCACCGCAACACCTTCCTGCGCTCGCCGGAACTGCTCGACGCAGAGTTGCGGCTGAGATCGCGCCCGAACATCCGCTTCGCCGGGCAGGTGACGGGATGCGAGGGCTATATCGAGAGCGCCAGCATCGGGCTGCTCGCCGGGCGCTTCGCGGCGGCGGAGCTGGCGGGAGGCGCCCTGTCCCCGCCGCCGGTGGAAACCGCGCTCGGCGCGCTGCTCCACCACATCACCGGCGCGGCGGTGGCGGAGACCTATCAGCCGATGAACGTCAACTTCGGCCTGTTCCCGCCAATCGAGGGCCGCACGAAGAAGGCCGATCGCAAGCGCCTCTACACCGATCGCGCGCGCACGGCGCTGGCGGAGTGGCTGGCCTAGCGGCCTAGGCCGGATCCTAATCCTCGACGGGCGCCGGCGCGGGCGCGCAGACGCATTTCGGCTTCGGCCGGCGCTTGGGCGCGGTGGTGGCGAATTCGGCGCGGTCGAGCGTTCCCGATCGGTCGCGGTCGGCGTCGGCGAAGCGCGTCGTCGTCTTCACCGCCCATTCGTCGAACGAGAGCTTGCCGTCGCCATTGGTGTCGAGTTTGGCGAACGCCTTGTGCCGGGGCGTGAGATATTCCTCGCGCGTGATCTTGCCGTCGCGATCCTTGTCGTAACGGTCGAAGCGCTTCTGCTCGCGCGTGCGCTCGCTCGCCTCGGGCGCGGCGACCGGCGCATCTTCCGCCACGGCCGACTGGAGCGCCTGCGGCAACGCGGGCAGCGCCGGCTCGCGCGCGGCATTGCCGTGGAACAGCACCCAGCCCGCCGCCACCATCAACAGCGCGGCAAGACCGCCCACCGCATATCGCCACATATCGCCCCGTCCTCCCGTCGCACGGATCGTAGAAGCTCGCGCGCGATACGCAATGTCCCGCCGCTCAGCGCCCGCTGAGCCGATGCCACGCCAGCCGCGCAACCCGACGCGCGCCCGCTTCCGCCACGCCCACCGCCAGATCGAGCCGCGCGAGATGGATCAGCCCGCCGAGCGCGCGGCCCCCGCCGCTCCATCGCTGCCGCGCCGCCTGCTCCAGCAGCGGAGTGGCGGCGACGCGCGCGCGCCGCGCCAGCTCCCGATCGGCGGTGATCTCGGAAAGGTCCGCCAGCGCCCAGCCGCGCCCGGCCGCCTCCACCGCATCCGTCGCGCCGATCGCGGCGGCGGCGAGCGCGAACAATTCCCCCCGCCCGCTCGCGAAGGCCATCAGCGCGGCATCGTCCGGCGTGTCGAGCAATTGTTGCCAGCCGTCAGTCATCGCCGCCGCCCGCGCACCGTCCACGTCGCGCAGCGCGCGCAGGATCGGATGCGCCGGCGGCTCGGGCACCTGCAACGCATCGTGCCACCAGGTGAGCCGCATCTGCGCGACCAATGGATCGCGCGTGCCCAGCGTGATCCGCGCCAGCGTCACGTCGAGCGCGAACAGCGCGTGGAGCGCTTCCTGCCCCGTCCGCGCATAGCCCAGCGCGAGCGCGCGGTCCGGCCGATCGGCCGAAGGGTTAACGCCAAAGATTTCCGCCCAGTTTACCATTTCATTTGAGCCGTCATTAGCCGCGCCCGGCCCATAGGCGACCCTCAGGGACTGCGTAAGGTCGGACGAATGCGCACTGAAAAGCCAGATCGAGGAACATTTCTCAATCGCCTGCGGCGCGATCGGCGCGGCAACACGCTTGCCTTGATGGCCGCGATGCTGGTGCCGATGGCGGGGCTTGCCGGCTCCGCGGTCGATACCGCGCGACTCTATGTCGTCAAGGTCCGTCTGCAACAGGCTTGCGACGCGGCGGTGCTGGCAGGGCGCAAGGCGATGATCACTTCGCCCACCAATTCCTATGACAGCGGGGCCAAGGCGCAGGCCGTATCCTTCTTCAACAACAATTTCATCTCCGGCTGGATGAGCACCCGCTCGGTCTCGTTCGCCGCCACGCAGACGGCGGACAACCAACTCGCCGGGACCGCGCAGGCGACCGTGCCGATGGCGCTGATGGGGATGTTCGGCGTCAGGCCTTCGATGCTGACGGTGAATTGCACCGCGCGCTACGACACGGCGGACACCGACGTGATGTTCGTACTCGACACCACCGGCTCGATGGCGTGCGGGCCGAGCGACCCGGATTCCTGCGGCCAGTCCACCGTCTCCTATACGCGGCCGGACGGAACGACCGGCTATTACGTGCAGGAAAAGAGCAATTCGCGCATTTCCGCGCTGCGCAGCGCGGTCCTGTCGTTCTATGACACGGTGGCGTCGACGATGGATTCGTCGAGTCATATTCGGTACGGCTTCGTCCCCTATACCTCGACCGTCAACGCCGGGTACGCGGTCACGGCGCTGTCGCCGAGCTACATGGTGTCGAACTGGACTTACGATACACGCACGCCGGCGGGCGACGTCAACAACGGCAGCGCGACCACCACGACGCAGAATTCGATCACCGAGGCCGATTGCAACGCCAGGGCCGGTCGCACCCCCGCCACAGGCTACAATACCGATGGCTCGGCCACCGTCGTCACGACGAACTGGACCTCCACCACAACCACTCCCAAGCACGGCACCCCCACGACCACCACCACGTGCACGATCACGTCGCAGCCCAAGAAGCCGAGTTGGGCCTACGGCTATAAATCGCTCGACGTAAGCCAGCTCATCACCGGCGCGACGATCACTGATCCGACGAAGATCACCGGCGCGAAGGTCAAGTGGCAGGGATGCCTTGAGGAGCGCGATACGAATGCGGTATCGACGTTCGATGCCAACAATCCGACGCCCGATATCGATCCCGATCTCGCGCCGACCAACGACAGCACTCGCTGGCGGCCGATGTGGCCGGACGTGATCTACGCCCGAAAAAGTGTCAGCACACAGACGGGAAACGGCCCCCCGCTTGGCGACACTGCCGCCAGCGGCAGCACCAGCACCGGCTATTATGCCTATGCCGATCCGAACCTGACTTACCTCAAGAGCGGATACATGGTCTGCGGCAAGCCCGTTCAGCGGCTTGCCACGATGACGCGCGCGCAAGTCTCCAGTTACGTCAACGCACCGGATTTTGTGCCGTGGGGCGGCACCTATCACGATACGGGGATGATCTGGGGCCTGCGCATGATCTCGCCGACCGGGCTGTTCAAGGATGACACCGCGGCCTGGCCGAACCGCGGCGCCCCCAACCGTTACATCGTGTTCATGACGGACGGTCATATGGCGACCAATTCCAGCATCTACGGGATGTGGGGCTGGGAGAGCTATGACAAGCGCACCACCGGCGGCACGCTGGATGGCGACACCGTGCACAACGCCCGCTTCCAGGCAGTGTGCCAGGCGGCGAAGAACCGCAACATCACGGTGTTCGTCGTCAGCCTCGCCTCGACGCTGGACAGCAGCCTCACTTCCTGCGCTTCGCCGGGACAGGCCTATTACGCGAGCGACGCCGCGTCGCTGACCACCGCGTTCCAGACGATCGCGCGGCAGGTCGCCATGCTGAGGCTCTCGCAATGATCGCGCTGCTCCACCGCCTTCGCCGCGACCGGCGCGGCGCGACGATCGTCGAGTTCGCCATCGTCGCGCCGGTCATGCTGCTGCTGCTCATGGGCCTCGCCGATCTGCTCTATGAGGGCTATGTCCAGTCCGCGCTCACCGGCGCGGTGCAGAAGGCGGCCCGCGACGCGACGATCGAGGGCAATGGTACTACCCAGAACACCGACGCGCTCGACGCGAAGGTGCAGGCGATGGTGCGGAAGATCGCCCCCGCCGCCACCTTCAGCTCGACCCGCAAAAGCTATGCCTATTTCGGCGCCGCCGCGCCGGAGCCGTTCGTCGATACGAACCACAACGGCGTGCGCGATGCCGGCGAGTGCTTCACCGATATCAACGGCAACGGAGTGTGGGATTCGGACCCCGGCGCGAACAACCAGGGCGGCGCCAGCGACGTGACGATGTACACGATGACCGCCACCTACCCGCGCCTGTTCCCCATCGCGCGAATGATCGGCTGGCCCCCTAGGCTGACGATCAGCGCGATGACGTTCCTCAAGAATCAGCCCTATGCCACCCAGATCCAGAAGACGCAGGCAACAATATGCACCTGACAGCCCTGCCCCCGCGCCGTCCACGCATCCCGTTCCGCCGGCTGGCGCGTGACACCAGCGGCCTCGCGTTGCTGGAGTTCGCGCTCTCGCTGCCGATGCTGCTCGGCATGGGCATGTATGCGATCGAAGCGACGAACCTGGCCCTGACCCATCTCAAGGTCAATCAGATCGCACTCAACCTCGCGGACAATGCCTCGCGCGTCGGGGCGACCAATAACCTGTCGGTCCAGCAGTTGCGCGAATGGGACATGAATGACATCCTCCAGGCCGCGCGCCTGCAGGGCGCCGGGATCAAACTGACCACCAACGGCAGGATCATCATCTCCAGCCTGGAGAATGTCCAGCAGAGCTATGACACCACGCCCACCCAGCGAATCCACTGGCAGCGTTGCGTCGGCCTGAAAGCCGGCGCTGGTTATGATTCGTCATACGGAACCACCAGCATCACGGCGGGAACGGACGCGACCAGCGGGAACAAGGGCACCAGCGCGTCGACCGGCATGGGCGATTCGGCCGCGCGCGTGAACGCCCCCGCCGGCTCGGGTGTGATGTTCGTCGAGCTGAACTATCGTTATCAGCCGCTTGTCAGCCACTATTTCGTGGGTAATCCGCGCCTGCATTATGTCGCGTCGTTCACGGTGCGCAGTGACAAGCGGGATTACACGCAAATCTACAATCCAGCGCCGACGGTGACGCGATCGACCTGCGACAAATACACCACCTGAGCGCCACGCTGGCCGGAGCGGACACGGCAAGGCGCGCCCGCTCCGGCTGCTTAGGCGTCAGGCGCGATACGTCACTTTCTTCACCGCCGCGATGATCTTGTCGGCGGAGATCAGCGCCAGCTTCTCCAGATTCGCCGCATAGGGCATCGGCACATCCTCGTTGGTGACGCGCACGACCGGGGCGTCGAGGTCGTCGAAGCCTTCCTCCATGCAGATCGCGACGATCTCGCTGGCGATCGAGCAGGTCGCCCATCCCTCCTCCGCCACCACCAGCCGGTTGGTCTTGGCGAGCGACTTGAGCACCGCCTGCTTGTCGAGCGGGCGCAAGGTGCGCAGGTCGATCACCTCCGCGTCGATCCCCTCCTCGGCCAGCCGGTCGGCGGCTTCGAGCGCGAGGCCGACGCCGATCGAATAGCTGACGATCGTCACGTCCTTGCCCTCGCGCATGATGCGCGCCTTGCCGATCGGCAGCACCCAGTCGTCGAGCTTCGGCACCTCGAAGCTGCGGCCGTAGAGCAGCTCGTTCTCCAGGAACACCACCGGATCCTGCGAGCGGATCGCCGCCTTGAGCAGCCCCTTCGCGTCCGCCGCGTCATAGGGCGCAATGACGATCAGGCCGGGAACGGCGGCGTACCACGGGCCGTAATTCTGGCTGTGCTGCGCCGCGACGCGGCTCGCCGCGCCATTGGGGCCGCGGAACACGATCGGGCAGCGCATCTGGCCGCCGGACATGTAATTGGTCTTGGCCGCCGAATTGACGATATGGTCGATCGCCTGCATCGCGAAGTTGAACGTCATGAACTCGACGACCGGCTTCAGCCCGCCCATCGCCGCGCCCGTGCCGACGCCGGCGAAGCCATATTCGGTGATCGGCGTGTCGATCACGCGGCGGTCACCGAACTCGTCCAGCAGGCCCTGCGTGACCTTGTACGCGCCCTGATATTGCGCGACCTCCTCGCCCATCACGAACACGCGGTCGTCGGCGCGCATCTCCTCCGCCATGGCGTCGCGCAGCGCCTCGCGGACGGTCTGCTTCACCATCTCGGTGCCGGCCGGCACTTCTGGATCGCGGACCTCCGCGTCATGCCTGGCCGCCTCGAACATCTGGCGCGCGCCGGTTTCCACCTTGTGCGGGACGGGCGCCTCGCTCTCGGCGGCCTGCTCCCGCACCTCGGGATTTTCCGCCTTGGTGACCGGTTCCGGCTTCGGCGAGGACGACGCATCCTCGCCTTCGCCGGCGATCTGCATGATGACCTCGCCGACCTTCACCCCGTCGGTGCCCTCGGGCACGAGGATCTTCGCGACGGTGCCCTCATCGACCGCCTCGAACTCCATCGTCGCCTTGTCGGTCTCGATTTCGGCGAGGATGTCGCCGGACTTCACGGCATCGCCTTCCTTGACGAGCCATTTGGCGAGCGTGCCTTCTTCCATCGTGGGCGACAGCGCCGGCATCTTGATGTCGATCGCCATCTCAATATTTCTCCACCAGCACGTCGGTATAAAGCTCCTGCGGTTCCGGCTCAGGCGTGTTCTCCGCGAAGTCGGCCGCCTCGTTCACCTGCCGGCGGATTTCCGCCTCGACCGCCTTCAGCTCCTCCTCCTTCACGCCCTCCGCCTCGAGCAGCTTCTTGGCATGTTCGATCGGGTCGGACTTGTCGCGCACCGACTGCACTTCCTCGCGGCTGCGGTATTTCGCCGGATCGGACATGGAATGGCCGCGATAGCGATAGGTCTTCATCTCCAGAATGATCGGCCCCTTGCCCGCGCGCACCCACGCCAGCGCTTCCTCCGCCGCGCCGCGCGCCGCCAGCACGTCCATGCCATCGACCTGGATGCCGGGGATGCGGAAGCTCTCGCCGCGGCGATAGAGCTGGTCTTCCGACGAGGCGCGATTGACCGAGGTGCCCATCGCGTACTGGTTGTTCTCGATCACGAAGATGACCGGCAGCTTCCACAGCTCGGCCATGTTGAACGCTTCGTACACCTGCCCCTGATTGGCCGCGCCGTCGCCGAAATAGGCGAGGCACACGCCGCCGTCGCCAGAATATTTGTGCGCGAAGCCAAGGCCGGCGCCGAGCGACACCTGCGCCCCGACGATGCCGTGCCCGCCGTAGAACTTATGCTCGACGCTGAACATGTGCATCGAGCCGCCCTTGCCCTTGGAGATGCCGGCGGCGCGCCCGGTAAGCTCCGCCATTACGTCCTTGGGCGGGATGCCGCAGAGCAGCATGTGGCCGTGGTCGCGATAGCCGGTGATGACGCTGTCCTTCTCGGTCAGCGCCGATTGCAGGCCGACCGCGACCGCCTCCTGGCCGATATAGAGATGGCAGAAGCCGCCGATCAGGCCGAGGCCGTAGAGCTGCCCCGCCTTCTCCTCGAAGCGGCGGATGAGCAGCATGTCGTGATAGAATTTCAGCAGCTCGTCCTTCGTCGCCTTGTACGGCGTCGGTTCGTCCGGGCGCTCACGATTGGGCGTTGCCGGCGGTGTGCTGCGGGATCGTGTGCTCCGTGCGGGGGCTTTTGCCACGTCTGGGAAGACCTCGTTACCTTGGGGAGACCTTCGCCTATAGTCCGCCATCCGCCGCAGGCGCAATCCGCCCGTGGCGACAAGCCGCGCTATTCCCCACTCATCGACAAGCGACGTTGCGATCCGGGATGACGCCCCCTAATCGACAAGCGATGGACCGCTCGATCCACCCCTTGCGCATTCCCGATTTCCGCGCCTTCTGGTGCTCGCGGCTGGCGGGAACCGTCGGCACCAGCGCGCAGGCGATCATCATCGGCTGGCAGGTCTATGGCATCGCGCGGCAGACGATGGACATCAGGCAGGCGGCGTTCCTGCTGGGGATGATGGGCCTTGCCCAGTTCCTGCCGCTATTCCTGCTCACCCCGCTCGTCGGGCTGGCCGCCGACACGGTCGACCGGCGCTGGATCGTGCGGCTAACCACCCTGCTGCTGGTGCTCGTCTCGGCGATGCTCGGCGCGCTGACATGGGCCGGCGCGCTGACGCTGCCGGCGTTGTTCGGCGCGGCGGTGCTGCTGGGCGTGGCGCGGGCCTTTTCCGGCCCGGCCTATTCCGCGCTCGCCCCCAATCTAGTCCCGCGCGAGAGCCTGCCGACCGCGATCGCCATCTCCTCGATCGCGTGGCAGGTGGGGACGATCGCCGGGCCGAGCCTGGGCGGCCTGCTCTACGCGATCCATCCGGATATCGCTTATGCCTGCGTCTCCGGGCTGTACCTGATCGCGCTGGCCGGCATCTTCCTGATCGGCAAGGTGCAGCAGCCGCCTGTCGAAAGGGACCGGCACCCGATGGCGCGCATCCTCGACGGCTTCGCCTATGTGAAGCGCAACCGGCTGGTGCAGGCGACGATCACGCTGGACCTGTTCGTCGTGCTGCTCGCCGGGGCGACCGCGCTGCTGCCGATCTATGCGCGCGACATCCTGCATGTCGGCGCGACCGGGCTGGGCGTGCTCGCCGCCGGCATGGGGATCGGCGCGGCGACCACCGCCCTGTGGTTCTCCTTCCGCCCGATGCGCCACGACGTCGGGCGCAAGATGCTGCTGGCGGTGATCGTGTTCGCGCTGGCGATCCTGACCTTCGGCGTGTCGCGCAACTTCCTGCTCAGCCTCGCCGCGCTGATCCTCGCCGGCGGGGCGGACATGGTTTCGGTCTATGTCCGCTCGTCGCTGATCCAGCTCCACACGCCGGACGCGATGCGCGGCCGCGTCAACGCGGTGAGCCAGCTCACCATCTCCGCCTCGAACGAGCTGGGCGAGGCCGAGAGCGGGCTGATGGCCTCGCTGCTCGGCCCGGTTGGCGCGGTGACGTTCGGCGGGGTCGCCGCGATCGTCATCACTCTGTTATGGTCCCGGCTCTATCCGGAACTGAAGCTGGCCAAGACGTTTGACCCACCTGAAGCTCCGGGGTTCGATACCACCACGCCCCGGCAACACGGAGTAACGCAGCCATGAAGGCGAACACGGTCCTGGAAACGATCGGCAACACCCCGCACATCCGCGTCCAGCGGCTGTTTCCGGGCGCCGAGGTGTGGATCAAGTCCGAGCGATCGAACCCCGGCGGTTCGATCAAGGACCGCATCGCGCTCGCGATGATCGAGGCGGCGGAGCGCGACGGGCTGCTCAAGCCCGGCGGCACGATCATCGAGCCGACCAGCGGCAACACCGGCATCGGCCTCGCGATGGTCGCGGCCGTGAAGGGCTACAAGCTGATCCTTGTCATGCCCGACAGCATGAGCATCGAGCGCCGCCGACTGATGCTCGCTTATGGCGCGACCTTCGATCTCACCCCGCGCGAGAAGGGCATGAAGGGCGCGATCGAGCGCGCGCTGGAGCTGGTGCGCGAGACGCCGGGCGCATGGATGCCGCAGCAGTTCGACAATCCCGCCAACGTCGAGGTCCACGCCCGCACCACCGCGCGGGAGATCCTGAACGACTTCGCCGACGCGCCGATCGACGCCATCATCACCGGCGTCGGCACCGGCGGCCACATCACCGGCGTCGCCGAGACGCTGAAGAAAAGCTGGCCGAACCTGAAGGTCTTCGCAGTCGAGCCGACCGCCTCGCCGGTGATCGGCGGCGGGCAGCCGGGGCCGCACCCGATCCAGGGGCTGGGCGCCGGCTTCATCCCCGCCAACCTTCATACCCAGGCGCTCGACGGCGTGATCGCGGTGGAGGCCGAGGCGGCGAAGGACATGGCGCGCCGCGCCGCGCGCGAGGAAGGGCTGCTGGTCGGCATCTCGTCCGGCGCGACGCTCGCCGCGATCGCGCAGAAGCTGCCCGAGCTGCCCGCCGGATCGCGCGTGCTCGGCTTCAATTACGACACTGGCGAGCGTTACCTGTCGGTGCCGGATTTCCTGCCGGAAGCCTGATCTCCGCTCGCATGGCCAGCCGCGCCCGCCACGTCATGCGATCCTCGCGCTGATCGCGGCGGGCGCGCTCGCCGACCGGAATTGAGTCGCCCGCCGCGCGCATCGCGCGATGAGCTGCCGCTCCGGCATCGTCTCGACCCGGCGTCGCGAACGAGGCTATGGGCGGGCGATGACCTCCCCGCATCCGCTCGATTGCCCCGCCTGGTCCGCCCTCAGCGAACGTCAGTCCGGTTTCGCGCTCGCGCATGGTGGCGCGCGGCGTTACGATCCGGCTTACGGGGTGTTCGCGGCGATCGGCGACCGCTCCGCCGCGAGCCTCGCCGGGCTTGCCGCGCTGGTGGCCGAGCATGGCGACGTTGCGCTCCTGGAGGTTTCACCGCCAACCGATGCGCCCGGGATGGCGGTCGCGTCGCAGGATATCGGCGTCCAGATGGTGGCGACGGGGCTGACCGCCGGGCCGCCACCGGACTTCGAGATCGTCCCCCTGGGCGATGCCGACGCGCCGGAGATGCTGGCGCTCGCGACACTTACCCAGCCCGGCCCGTTCTTCGATCGCACCCATCAGCTTGGCGACTTCTTCGGTGTCCGGATCGAGGGGCAACTCGTCGCCATGGCCGGCGAGCGGATGAAACCGCGCGGTTTCACCGAGGTGAGCGGCGTCTGCACCCACCCCGACCATCGCGGCCGCGGTTATGCCGGGGCGCTCATGCGGCTGGTCGCGGCACGAATCCTCGATCGCGGGGAGACAGCCTTCCTGCACGCCTACGCCAGCAATCGCGACGCAATCGCCTTGTACGAGACGCTCGGATTCGCGGTGCGGCGCGAGATATTGATGACGAGACTGACGCGCGGGTGAGGCTTCGTTCGCCGGCGAGCGGATCGTTTGCCTCCGTGCCTGTGGGTATCTTCACAGGGGGGTCCGCCGGTTCAGCCGAATGCACGTGCCGGCCTTCCGGTCACTCCGGTCCATGACGAATAGCGCTCGTCAACCGTTCTCGTCCGCCCGCGCCGTCCAGATCCACGCGGCGGCGGGGAATTCCACCACGCCGTCGCGCATATGGTCGGCAAGGAGAGCGGCGAGCCGCCGCAAGATCGCCGGCCGCGCATCCGGTTCGATCGTCGCGAGCATTCGTGCGGCCGGGCCGATACGCTGGAAGAAGTGCAACGCCTGCGCGGCGGCATCCGGCCCTTCGCCGGCACGATAGGCATAATCGACGAGTCGCGGCGCGCCGGGAATGAAGCCGGCCTGGCTCAGCACATCGCCGACCAGCGCGGGGTCGGCGAAGGCGAACGGGCCGGGGGCGTAAGCCGCGCCTGCCTGCGTCGGCGACGCGTTGGCGGACTCCTCGTCAGCGGCGATGCCGGTGATGCGCGTGACCCAGGGATTGCGGGCGAGATCGGCGAAACAGGAAAAGACCAGCGCCGCGCCCGGACGCAGCAGGCGGCGGATGCTCCGGAACCCGGCGACGGGGTCGGCGAAGAACATCACGCCGTGCCGCGAAAAGGCGAAATCGAAACGCCCCGCCTGTCCCGGCTCGTCGGTGAACCGCGTCACGTCGGCGGCGCGGAAGGCGACATGCTCTCTCCCCTCGCCCCGTTCGGCGGCAACCGCCACCAGCCGTTCGGACAGGTCGACGCCGAGAATGTCGAGATGCGGCCGCGCCCCGGCCAGCGCGAAGGTCGTAATGCCCGCGCCGCAGCCGATATCGAGCGCCTGCCCGCGCTCCGGCGCCGCCGCCGCGACCGCCGCGTCGAGCGGCTTCGCGAGCGCAGCGAAGCTCATGTCGGTCAACCGCCATTCGTCCGCCCAGACATTGCCGACACGGCCCCGCCACTCGATCGCCTCGGTCATCGCCCTGCCCTCTTTCGTCATTTCATCCGTCGCGCCACGATATAGGAACCACCAGAACACGAAAGGCCCGCTCTCCTACGGAGCGGGCCTTCCCTTATTGTCGCGACGCCTATCCCGCCGCGCGGTACATATTCGGCAAGCAGCCGATCAGAGATCGTCCTCGTCGGACTGGCCGACCATCAGTTCCTCGCCCAGCCCCTCGGTGCGGGCGCGGATCGCGCGCTCCAGCCGCTCGGACATTTCAGAATTCTCGCGCAGGAACTGCTTGGCGTTCTCGCGGCCCTGCCCGATGCGCACGCTGTCGTAGCTGAACCACGACCCCGATTTCTCGACCAGCCCGGCCTTGACGCCGAGATCGAGGATCTCGCCCATCTTCGACACGCCCTCGCCGAACATGATGTCGAACTCGACCTGCTTGAACGGCGGCGCGACCTTGTTCTTGACGACCTTGACGCGCACCGTGTTGCCGACCGCCTCGTCGCGATCCTTGATCGAACCGGTGCGACGGATGTCGAGACGCACCGAGGCGTAGAATTTCAGCGCGTTGCCGCCGGTCGTCGTTTCGGGCGAGCCGTACATCACGCCGATCTTCATGCGGATCTGATTGATGAAGATGACGAGGCAACGCGAGCGGCTGATCGTGCCGGTCAGCTTGCGCAGCGCCTGGCTCATCAGCCGCGCCTGGAGGCCGACGTGGCTGTCGCCCATCTCGCCCTCGATCTCGGCGCGCGGAACCAGCGCGGCGACCGAATCGACCACCAGCACGTCGATCGCGTTCGAGCGGACGAGCGTGTCGACGATCTCCAGCGCCTGTTCGCCGGTGTCGGGCTGCGAGATGATCAGCTCGTTGATGTCGACGCCGAGCTTCTTCGCATAGACCGGGTCGAGCGCATGCTCGGCATCGACGAAGGCCGCTGTGCCGCCCACCTTCTGCGCCTCGGCGATGGCGTGGAGCGCGAGCGTGGTCTTGCCCGAGCTTTCCGGCCCGTAGATCTCGACGATGCGCCCGCGCGGCAGGCCGCCGACGCCGAGCGCGATATCCAGCCCGAGACTGCCAGTGGAAACGGTTTCCACCTTCATCGTCTCGCGCTGCCCAAGCTTCATCGCCGAGCCCTTGCCGAAGGCCCGGTCGATCTGCGCCAATGCGGCGTCCAGCGCCTTCTGACGGTCTGCGTTCGCGATTGCCATGCCGTTGTCGATCACCTTGAGATTGGCGGCCATTGTGAAGCCCTCGTCGCTAGACCATGCGCGCGAACCATTCAACGCGTCGGATCTCATGTATCCTGTTTGTTCCATTCGAACAAGAGGGGAACGAAAATTTCCTTCAGCGCAATTCGGTGGCCAGCACCCACCAGCCCGGATGGTGCGCGGCGATCGTGGCGGCGGCGGCGCGAGCGTCGTCGCACAGCGCGAAGCAGGTCGCGCCCGAGCCGGACATGCGCACCAGACGCGCGCCCGGCAGCGCCTCCAGCGCGGCGAGCACCTCGGCGATCACCGGCGCGGCGGCGACGGCCGCGGCGGTGAGATCGTTGCGGCCGGCCGCCGGCTCGTCCCCGATCGGCCCGCGATCCGCCCCGTCCCAGCCGGCGAAGACCCGCGCGGTGGAGACGGCGACACCGGGATTGACCAGCAGCACCGGCGATCCGGCATGTCCCTCGACAGGCCGGAGATCGTCGCCCTTGCCATAACCGATCGCGCTCCGCCCGAGCAGGCAGGCGGGGACGTCCGCCCCCAACCCGGCGGCGATGTCGAACAGCCGCCGGTCGTCGGGCGCGACGCCATGCAGCCGCGCCAGCGCCCGCAACGTCGCCGCCGCATCAGCCGAGCCGCCGCCGATGCCGGAGGCGACCGGCAGGTTCTTCTCGAGCACGATCGCGCACGGATCGGACACGCCGAACGTCGCGCGGAAGGCATCGCGCGCGCGCGTGACGAGATTGTCCCCCTCACTCGCCAGCGCCGCGCCGAACGGCCCGGTGATCGCGAGGGAATCGGCCGGCGCGGGCGCGAGCGAGATCACGTCGCCGTCGCGGCAGAAAGCGAACAGCGTCTCCAGATCATGATACCCGTCCGGTCGCCGCCGCCGGACGTGCAGCGCGAGGTTGAGCTTGGCCGGCGCCGGCTCGACGATCATGCCGCCGCTATCCTCGCGCGTCACAGACCGTCGGCGATCTTGGCCGCGAGACGGTTCCGATCCTTGACGTCATCCGCCACCACCTGCGCCGCCCGCCAGGCATAGCGCGCCTCGAAGCGGCGGCCGGCGCGCCAATAGGCGTCGCCGAGATGCTCGCCGATCTCGGCATTCTCGGGCGAGGCTTGCGCGGCGCGCTCGAGCAGCGGCACTGCGTGGGCGAGGTCGCCGGTGCGGAAATAGGCCCAGCCGAGCGAATCCGTGATCGCCGAATCGTCCGGGCGCAGCGCCGAGGCGCGCTGCAACATCGCCAGCGCCTTCGGCACGTCGCCGCCGTGGGTGATGTCGCCATAGCCGAGATAGTTGAGCACCGCCGGCTCGTTCGGGGCGAGCGCCTGCGCGTGGAGTAGCGCCGCGCGCGCGCCGGGCCAGTCGCCCGACTGGTCGAGCGCGGCGGCATATTGCAGCCACGGCTCCCACCGCCCGGCGGCGGACGGGCGATCGAGCAGGCGGCGATAGACCGGCGCCGCTTCGCTCACGCGGTTGGCGGCGAGCAACAGGTCGGCCAGCGTCGCCAGCGCGACGTCGGGCGCATCCTCCGGCTGGGCGAGCGGCGTGGCGACCCGGATCGCCTCGTCATAGCGCTCGGCCCCGGCGAGGACGGCGATCCGCGCGCTGTCCGCCGCCCTCGCCCATGGCCCTTTCCGATCGATCCCGTCGAGCACGGCGAGCGCGCGATCGGTGCGATCGATCCGCGCCAGCGTGCTGGCGAGCAGCAGCCGCGCGCGATCGTTGTCCGGCTCGGCGCGCAGCGCTGCGCGGGTCAGCGTGATCGAGAGCGGGCCGGGATCGCCGGCGGCGAGATCGTCGGCCAGCCGCACGAACAGCCGCGCCGCGCCGAACGCCAGCGACGGCTTCACCCCGCGCGGCTGCTCGCGCAGCGCGACGATCGCGGTGAGGTCGCCGCCGAGCAATTCGCGCGCGCGCGCGTCCTGCCCCGCGCCGATCAGCAGTTGCGCGGCGGCGATGCGCAGGTCGACCGAGGCCTGGTCGTTGCCGAGCAACGCGCGCAGCCCCGCCATCCCCTCGTCGTACCGGCCGCGCGCGATCTGGATCAGCGCGCGATTCTCGTCGGAGAGCCGTCGCGCGACCGAATCGGACGGGCGCTGCGCGAGGGTCGCGAATGGATCGCCCCCGCGCTCCAGCGCCGCCCACGCCTTGAGCGGCGCGCCGAGCACCGCGAGCTTGTCTCCGGCGAGCCGCCCGATGGCGGTATCGGCCGCCGCGAGATCGTGCCTGTGCGCCGCGGCGGCGATCGAGATCAGGGCGGCATCGGCCGGCGCGACCCCGGTCGCGGCGAGCGCGGCGGCGGCGCGATCGACCAGCGCGTCGTCCCCGACGATCAACGCCTCGCGATAGGCGCGGAGCGCGACGTCCACATTGCCCGGCGCGTCGGCGAGCGCGGCGGCATAGCGGCGGACCGCTTCCGCGCCGTCGCCATCCGCATCGTCCGTGCGCGCCGCCATATAGGCGAGCAGCCCCGAGGCGGCCGGCTGGTTCGCGGCGGCGGCCGGCGCGATCGCGAGGGTGCTCGCAAGGCCTGCGAGCAATGCCCGCTTACATATTGGGATAATTAGGTCCACCGCCGCCTTCCGGGACGACCCAGGTGATGTTCTGGGTCGGATCCTTGATGTCGCAGGTCTTGCAGTGGACGCAATTCTGCGCGTTGATGACGAAGCGCGGATTGCCTTCCTCCTGACCCACGATCTCGTAAACGCCCGCCGGGCAATAACGCTGCGCCGGCTCGTCGAACATCGGCAGATCGTAATCGACCGGGATCGTCGGGTCCTTGAGCGTCAGATGGACGGGCTGGTCCTCCTCATGGTTGGTGTTCGACAGGAACACCGAGGAAAGCCGGTCGAAGGTCAACACGCCATCGGGCTTGGGATAGTCGACCTTCTTTACAAGGTCCTTACGCCACAGCGTCTCGTTGTCCGGGTGGTGGTGCATGGTGAACGGCACCTTGATGCCGAGATGCTCCAGCCACATGGTGACGCCGGCGAGGCCGGAGCCGAGGAAGTCCCCGAACTTCTTGACCAGCGGCACGACGTTGCGGACGACCGATAGCTCCTTCCTCACCCAGCTTTGCTCGAACGCGGCCGGATAGGCGGTCAGCTCGTCCAGCTCGCGCTGCGACAGGATCGCGTCCACCGCCGCCTCGGCCGCCATCATGCCGGATTTCATCGCGGTATGCGTGCCCTTGATGCGCGGCACGTTGAGGAAGCCCGCCGTGTCGCCGATCAGCGCGCCGCCGGGGAACACCAGCTTCGGGATCGACTGGAGGCCGCCGTCGCTGATCGCGCGCGCGCCATAGCTGACGCGCTTGCCGCCCTTCAGCAGCGCGGCGATCGCCGGGTGGGTCTTCCAGCGCTGCATCTCCTGGAACGGCGAGAGATGCGGGTTGGTATAGTTGAGCCAGGTGACGAAGCCGATGCTGAGCTGGCCGTTCGCCTGGTGATAGATCCAGCCGCCGCCGTTCGACCCGTCCGTCTCGCTGAGCGGCCAGCCCTGCGTGTGGATCACCGTGCCGGGGACGTGCAGCTCGGGATCGATATCCCACAATTCCTTGATGCCGATGCCATAGACCTGCGGGTCGCTGTCCGCGTCCAGCCCGAACTGGCGGATGAGCTGCTTTGTGAGATGTCCACGGCAACCTTCGGAAAAGAAAGTGTATTTCGCGTGCAGCTCCAGCCCCGGCTGATAGTCCGGCTTATGCTCGCCGTCGCGCGCGACGCCCATGTCTCCGGTCGCGACGCCCTTCACCCGGCCCTGCTCGTCATAGAGGATCTCGGCCGCCGCGAAGCCGGGGAAGATCTCCACGCCAAGCTCGCCCGCCTTCTCCGCCAGCCAGCGGCACAAATTGCCGAGCGAGCCGGTATAGGTGCCCTTGTTGTGCATGAACGGCGGCGTGACGAAGTGCGGCATGTTGAACTTGTGGCCGCGCGTCAGCACCCAGTGCAGGTTCTCGCGCACCGGCACCTCGGCCAGCGGGCAGCCCTCGTCGCGCCAGTCGGGCAGCAGCTCGTCGAGGCTGCGCGGGTCGATCACCGCGCCCGAAAGGATATGCGCGCCGACCTCGGAGCCTTTTTCGAGCACGCAGACCGAGATTTCCGCCTCCTTCTCGGCGGCGAGCTGCTTCAGACGGATCGCCGCGCTGAGGCCCGCTGGCCCCGCGCCGACGATCACCACGTCATAAGGCATCGATTCGCGTTCGGTCATTCTTCTCTCCCGTGCCATCCGCATCCGGGCGCGATCCGGCAACGTCCTGTCCGTGGACGGCTCTCAAGGGAATTGACCGGCGCGTCAACGCCAATCCTTATACGCGCGATGGGGGACGCACGGATTTTCGATTGGGCAAGAGCCTCGGCGAGCACGCTGGAATGGTGGGCGGCGGCGGGCGTCGACGTGCTGGCCGGCGACGATCCGTTCGACTGGCTCGCCGCGCCCGAGCCGGAAGCGCCCACGCGTCCCGCCGACCGTCGCGCGGCCGATCGCGAGGGCCGCGCCGCGCCCGCCCCCGCGGCAACGCAGCCGCTCGTCCTGCCGCCGACGCTGGAGGCCTTCCTCGCATGGCGCACCGGGGCGGACGCGCCGGAGGCCGCCTGGGGCGGCGCGCTGTTGCCCGCGACCGGGCCGGGCACCGCCGACCTGATGATCCTGATCGACTGCCCGGACCGCGACGATGCCGAGGGGCTGCTCACCGGCGCCACCGCGCGATTGTTCGGCCGGATGCTCGCCGCGATCGGCCGGAGCCGTGCCGACGTGCATCTCGCCGCCGTCGCCGCCGCCCGCCCGATCGCCGGCCGGCTTCCGCCCGAGCAGGCGGACGCGCTGTTCGCGATCACGCACCATCATGTCGCGCTGGTCGGCCCCAAACGGCTGCTGACGCTAGGAAATGCGGCGAGTCGTGCGCTCCTTTCGATGGATGTCGCCGAAGCCCGTGGGCGTTTGCATGTTGTTGAACATAAGGGTGGCAGATCAACCGAGGTCGTGGCGAGCTATCACCCGCGCCTGTTGCGCGAGCGGCCCACCGCCAAGGCCGAGGCGTGGAGGGATCTTCAGTTGCTGGTGGGGGGTATAAGGGCGTGATCGCGAGGTTCGTGGCGGCGGCGGGGTTGACCGCGCTGGCGGCGGGGGTCGTACATGCCGATCCGTTGCCGCCGGCGGCGAGCGCCGCGTCGGTCGGCACGATCGCCGCTTCCACCAGGGCTTCCGTCCCCGCGCAGCTCACGCCGGAGCAGCGCGCCGCCTATCGCGCGGTGTTCGCCGCGATCCGCGAGCAGCGCTGGCAGGATGCGCAGATCGGGCTGACCGCGATGGCGCCCGGCCCGCTCCATTCCTATGCGCTCGCCGAGCTTTACACCGCCAAGGGCTCGCCGCGCGTCGAGCAGGAGCCGCTCGTCAAGCTCCTGACCGAGGCGCCCGAGCTGCCGCAGGCGGAGGCGCTGGCGCGGCTCGCGCGGGCGCGCGGCGCGACCGACCTGCCGCCGCTGCCCGAGGCGCAGCGGCTGATCTGGCAGGACGGCGCCCCCAACCGTATCCGCGTCAAGGCGACGCGCAGCGACATGGTCGCGGCCGATCTCGCGGCGAGGATGCAGCCCTATGTGAAGGGCGACATGGGCAGCGAGGCGGAGGCGCTACTCGAATCCACCAGCGGCCTTTCGCCCGAGGCGCAGACCGAATGGACCGCGCGGGTGGCGTGGATCTATTTCCTCCAGGGCCTCGACGCCGACGCGCGCCGGCTGGGCGATATCGGCGCGAACGGGGTCGGCGACTGGGCGGTGCAGGCGCGCTGGACATCGGCGCTGGCGGCGTGGCGGTCGAACGATTGCGCGGCGGCCGAGCGCGGGTTCGAGGGCGTCTCCACCCGCGCCGGCGACACCGACATGCGCGCCGCCGGCCTCTATTGGGCCGCCCGCGCGGACATGCGCTGCGGCCGCCCCGATCGCGTCGAGGGGCGACTGAAGAACGCCGCGCAATATGGCGAGGCCTTCTACGGCCAGCTCGCGCGACAGGCGCTGGGCATCTCCAAGCATATCATCCAGCCTCAGCACGTCACCGCCGACTGGGCGCTGCTGGAGCGCCGCCCCAACGTCCGCGTCGCCGCCGCGCTGGTCGAGATCGGCGAGAACGACGCCGCCGATCAGGTGATCCGGCAGCAGGCGCGGATCGGCGCGCCGAACGAATTCGCCGCGCTGATCCGCCTCACCGAGCAGATGGACCTGCCGGCCAGCGTGGTGTGGCTGGCGCACAATTGCCCGCAGGGCGTCACCGCCACCGCCGAGGCGCGCTATCCCACGCCGAACTGGACGCCGGACACCGGCTGGCGCGTCGACAAGGCGCTGGTGTGGGCGCACACGCTTCAGGAATCGGGCTTCCGCAACAAGGTGGTCAGCCCGGCCGGCGCCTATGGCCTGATGCAGATCATGCCGGCGGCGGCGAGCGATTACATGCGCGAGCGCGGCGTCACCGTGGACCGTGCCGCGCTCACCCGCCCCTCCACCAACATGGACATCGGCCAGCGGCATCTCGAAAAGCTGCGCGACATGGCGATGACGCAGGGCCTGCTGCCCAAGGTGATCGCCGCCTATAACGCTGGGCCGAAGCCGGTGCAGGACTGGAACGCCCTCGTCCACGACGGCGGCGATCCGCTGCTCTACATCGAAAGCATCCCTTATTGGGAGACGCGCGGCTATGTGACGATCGTGCTGCGCAATTACTGGATGTACGAGGCGCAGACCGGCCGCGCCGCCTCGCCGAGCCGCGCGGCGCTGGCGCAGGGCCTGTGGCCGCGCTTCCCCGGAATGCCCGGCCCTAGCGCGGTGCGGATCAGGACGCCGATCATGCAGCAGACCGCGATCGCGGTTGACGGGCGCGTCGGCGCCGCCTCGACCACGGTGAGTGGCACGGTGAACGGCGGCGGGCACGAGTGAGCGGCGGGGAGGCCTCCCCCGCCGAGCTGATCGACCGGCGTATCGCCGGGCTTGGCGACTGGCGCGGCGAGACGCTCGCCCGCATCCGCGCGCTGATCCACGAGGCGGTCCCCGATGTGATCGAGGAATGGAAGTGGCGCGGCGTACCGACCTGGTATCGCGACGGGATGATCTGCACCGGCGAGAGCTACAAGAGTGCGGTGAAGATGACCTTCGCCAAAGGCGCGTCGCTCGACGATCCGGCCGGGCTGTTCAACGCCAGCCTCGACGGCAACGTGCGCCGCGCGATCGACTTCCACGAGGGCGACAGGATCGACGCGGCGGCGCTAAAGGCGCTGGTGCGGGCGGCCGTCGCCGCGAACGGAAAAGCGAAGGGCTAGGCCCTCAACCAGCAAGGGTCTCGATCCTGATCGTCCCGGTGAGCGTCTTGTGAACCGGGCAGCGGCCGGCGATCTCGATCAGCTTCGCCCTCTGCTCCCCGGTCAGCGCCGGTCCGGTGATGGTCACCGTCTTGCGGAACGCGTCCACCGCCTCGATGCCGCCGGCCTCGATCCTCTTGCCGTGCTCCACCTCGACCGCGACGTGCTCCAGCGGCCAGCCGCGCTGCCCGGCATACCAGCGCACCGTCATCGCCGTGCATTGCGCGAGCGCGGCGGTGAGCAGGTCATAGGGCGTCGGGCCGAGATTGGCGCCGCCCCGCGCAACCGGCTCGTCGCCGAACAGGTGATGGCCGGAAACCTCGATCGCCACGGCCAGCGGGCTGCCCTGCGCATCGTGGACCTTCGCCACGGTCCGTTCCGCCATCGCCTATCCCTTCGTCCGCGCGATCATCGCGGCGAAGCCGGCCACGAACGCCTGCAACTGCTCGCGCACCTTCTGGTCGGTGATCGCGCCCTCGCCGTCGAACACCGTGCCGGCGCGCGACACCATCAGCCGGCCCTCGGTCCACAGGTTCGCCCCGAGCGTGCGCAGCACCGGCAGCCAGTGGTTCTGCGCGAGCAGCGTGCCGAACCCGCCCGGCGAAGCGCCAATGAGCGCGAACGGGCGGCAGCCGAACACCCGCGCGCTGTCCGCCGGCGGCCGCGACGCCCAGTCGATCGCGTTCTTGAACACGCCGGGAATGCCGTTGTTATACTCGGGCGTCGCCAGCAGCACGCCATCGGCGGCGGCGATCGCCTCCTTGAGCGCGGCCACTGGCTCCGGGACGCCTTCCGCCTCCGCGTCTCCGTCATAGAGCGGGATGCCGTGCAGCGTGTGCGTCTCCAGCGTCACGTCGTCCGGCGCCAGCTCCGCCGCCGCGCGCAGCAGCGCGGTGTTGTACGAGCCGCGCCGCAGACTACCCGAGATGCCGAGCAGCCGGATCATGCCGCGCCGCCCGCCGCGATGCGCGGCATCTCGCCCGGCCCGACCGTCATCACGTCGCGCCAGTCGGGATGCTTTTCGTATCGCGCGCGAACATAGGGGCAGAGCGGGATGATGCGAAAGCCGGTCGCGCGCGCATCGGCGATCAGCCGGTCGACCAGCGCGGTGGCCGCCCCCGTGCCGCGCAACGCCTCCGGCGCGCCGGTATGGTCGGCGCTGATCAAGCCGGGGCCACGATGCGTATAGGTCAGCTCCGCCTCCGCATCGATCCCGGCGACGCGGGCGACGTAGCGGCCGTGGCGCTCGCCATCCTCCTTCGTGATCGCGATCCCGGCCACGATCAGCGCGCCGGCATCGGGATGAACTCGCGGTCGTCGCCGACCGGCAGCTTCATCCGCT
This sequence comes from Sphingomonas sp. CL5.1, assembly GCF_013344685.1. NCBI lineage: Bacteria > Pseudomonadati > Pseudomonadota > Alphaproteobacteria > Sphingomonadales > Sphingomonadaceae > Sphingomonas > Sphingomonas sp. CL5.1. The sequence goes on along the minus strand of NZ_CP050137.1, from coordinate 2,966,289 downwards.
GCTGCCGCCAGTCCTCCGCCGCCTGCTCCAGCCGGTCCTTCGAGGAGGAGACGAAATTCCACAGCAGAAAACGCTCGCCGATCGGCTCGCCGGCCAGCGCCATCACCGTCGCCGGCCCGCGCGCGATCACGTCGACCGCCTCGCCGCTTTCCAGCACCGCCATCCGCCCCGTCGCCAGCGTTGTGCCGCCGACCTCCACCTCGCCGCTGGCGCAATAGACCGCGCGCTCGGGATAGGCGGTCGTCACCGACCGCCGCGCGCCCGCCGCCATGTCCCAATGCTGATAGGCGAGCGGCGAATGGGTCCGCACCGCCGCCCTCATGCCGTCGATCGCACCGGCGATCAGCCGCCCGCGCACCCCGTCCTCGTGCCATTCGGGCAGGTCCGCGCCCTCGTGATGGCCGAAGGTGGGATCGCTCTCCTCGTCCGCCACCGGCAGCGCGACCCACGCCTGGATGCCGTGCATGTCGGCGCCGTGCGCGCGGGCATATTCCAGCCGCTCGCTATGCGTGATGCCGCTGCCGGCGACCATCCAGTTGACCTCGCCGGGCCGGATCTCCTGCGCGTAGCCCAGGCTGTCGCGATGCGTGATCCGCCCCGAATAGAGGTAGGTGACGGTCGCGAGGCCGATATGCGGATGCGGCCGCACGTCCAGATCGCGCGGGATGCCCGGCGCCAGTTCCAGCGGCCCGAGATGGTCGAAGAAGATGAACGGCCCGACCATCCGCCGCGCATGGAACGGCAGCACCCGCCCGACCACGAAGCCGCCGCCCAGATCGTGCGTGCGCCGGTCGATGATCCGCTCGATCGCCATGACTGCCTTTCCTCCTCGCCCCGTCCGTGGGACGCGCCGATCATCCCGACATCGCGTGGCATTGCAAGGCGGCGGCGCGCCACGGGATCAAAGCACGGCCGGCTTCCGCCGGGAATAGCCGGACGATCGCGGCGCGACGGATCGGCCGGTTCCATCGCCGGGCGTCCCGCCGCCGGTCGCGCGGGCGCGCGCTTTCCCGGTTCCGGTGTTGATTTGCCGCCGCGGACTTCGCAGAAGCGCCCTCGCCGCCGGCCGCGACCACGCCGCCGCCTGACACGAGGGAGCCAGAGTTGAAGACAGCCGATTTTCTGATCGTGGGGGGCGGCATCGCCGGCGTCTCGGCCGCGTCACGGCTCGCCCCGCATGGCCGGACCATCCTGCTCGAGGCCGAAAGCGCCTTTGGCTATCACTCCAGCGGCCGCAGCGCGACCTTCTACCATTTCGGCATCGGCAAGTCGGTGGTGCGGGGCATGACCGCCTTCAGCCGCGCCCATTTCGAAAGCCCGGCCGCGAACGGCCTCGACCTGTCGCGCCCCTCCCCCGCGCTGTTCATCGCCACGCCCGAAATGCTGGGCGTGCTCGATGCGCTGGAGCAGGAGATGGCGCCCTATAGCGACCGGCTCGAACGGCTCGACGTCGCCGGGGTCCGCGCGATCGTGCCGGCGCTGAACTGCGGCGGCGAGGGGATCGTCGCCGGTGTGATCGACCGCGCCGCGCGGCGGCTGGACAGCGAGGCGCTGCAACAGGATTACCGCGCCGCGCTCAAGAAGCAGGGCGGCGAGGCGATCGCCGACGCCCGCGTCGCCGCGATCGCGCGCGAGGGCGGCGGCTGGACGGTCACCACCGCCGCCGGGGAGAAGTTCGCCGCGCCGGTCCTCGTCAACGCGGCCGGCGCATGGGCGGACGGGATCGCCCGTCTCGCCGGGGTCGCGCCGCTCGGGCTGCGGCCGCTGCGTCGCACAATCATCGTGTTCGACCCGCCGGAGGGCTGCGAGGTCCGCGACTGGCCGTTCACCAAGACGGCGGTCGACGATTTCTACATGCTGCCCGAATCCGGCCGCCTGCTCGCCTGCCCGGTCGACGAGGTGCCGGACGAGCCGGGTGATGCTCAGCCGGAGGAATATGACATCGCGCTCGCCGCGTCGAAGGTGGAGCATTACACCTCGATCCCGATCCGGCGCATCAACCATAGCTGGGCGGGGCTGCGCACCTTCACCGAGGACCGCGTGCCCGTGGCGGGATTCGCCGCCGATGCGGACGGGTTCTTCTGGCTCGCCGGACAGGGCGGCTATGGCTTGCAGACCTCCCCGGCGATGAGCGTCATCACAGAATCGCTGATCGCCGGCACGCCCTGGCCCGCCGAACTGACCGATTGGGGCATCACCCCGGCGGCGATGTCGCCCGAGCGGCCCGGCGCGCGGCGGGGATAAGCCTCACCAGCTCTCCACGCACGGCCGCTTGCGCCGCGCGCGCGGCTGACGCGGGGCGACGGCGCGCAGCCCGGCGACGATCCAGTCGCGCGTCTCGGCCGGGTCGATCACCTCGTCGATCTCCAGCACCGAGGCGACCGACACCGCCTTGCCGTTGGCATAGAGCTGGTCGAGCTTGTCGCGGAAGAACTGCTCGCGCGCGGCAGGATCGGCGATCGCCTCCATCTCCTTGCGGAAGCCGAGCCGGACATAGCCCTCCAGCCCCATGCCGCCGAACTCGCCGGTCGGCCATGCCACGGTGAAGTCGGATGCGTGGAAGCTGCCGCCGAGCATCGCCTGTGCGCCAAGGC